>DASPMS010000017.1:0-109343 GCA_035626915.1 Opitutaceae bacterium | reverse complement strand
CCTTGCGGTTGCCCGCATCCGCGCCGTGGCAGGCGAAGCAGTTCGCCGAGAGGACGGGCATGACGTCGCGGCCGAAGTCGAGCGGCTCGTCCGGGCCGGGCGCCGCCGTCAGGAACGGGGCGGCGGCCAGGCCGAACGCCGCCAGCAGGGACGGCACGGAGGTTGGTCGGGGTGAGGCCAAGACTCGCGGGGGGGCGGGGATGGGCCCACCGTGCCCGACGCCCCGGCGCGGCGAAAGCGGCCGGAAATTTATATGGTTAAGTCTCCGCGCCGGGACCGCCGCGCCCGGTGTCGCCGGGGAGTGGCGGCGGCGCCGCGCGCACCGTTTTCCCCGAGGGAAGTCGAGCCCGTTTTTGAAAAGTTATTCGCCGCGGCGTGTGAGGTTTTTTCCATTGCACCGCCATTTCGCGGGGCCTCTAGTTTTTCCTTTCAAAGCTAAATGCACCTCAAGGCCCTCAAGCTACACGGCTTCAAAAGTTTTGCGGACCAGACCACTCTCAGCTTCGAACCGGGCGTCACCGCCATCGTCGGTCCCAACGGGTGCGGCAAGAGCAACATCGCCGACGCGATCCGCTGGGTCCTCGGCGAGCAGAGCGCGAAGGCGCTCCGCGGCGGCAAGATGCAGGACGTCATCTTCGAGGGCGCGGACACGCGGAAGCCGGCGCAGCTCTGCGAGGTCGCGCTGCACCTGACCGAGTGCGAGGCGCAGCTCGGCAGCGAGTTCCACGAGATCGAGATCATGCGCCGCGTCGCGCGCGACGGCTCGAGCGACTATTATTTCAACGGCCAGCCGTGCCGGCTGAAGGACATCCACAAGCTGTTCATGGACACCGGCGTCGGCCGGACGAGCTACTCGATCATGGCGCAGGGCCAGATCGACCAGATCCTGTCGTCCAAGCCCGAGGAGCGCCGCGTGGTGTTCGAGGAGGCCGCGGGCATCACCAAGTACAAGAGCCAGCGGCGCGAGGCGATGAACAAGCTCGCGCTGACGGAGCAGAACCTCGCGCGCGTCTCGGACGTGATCAACGAGGTCGGGCGGCAGATCGGCTCGCTGCGCCGCCAGGCGGCGAAGGCGATGCGTTACAAGCGGCTCAGCTTCCGGCTCCGCCACCTCGCGCTCGCGCAGGGCGGCTACCAGTGGGGCCAGCTGAGCGGCGCGCTCACGGACCTCGAGGGCCGGGTCGCCTCGCTCCGCGGCGAGGCCGACACCCGCCGGGCCGCGCTGGACGAGCGCACGCGCGTGCTGGACGCCCGCAAGTCCGCGCGCAGCGCGCTCACGCAGCGCGTGCAGGACGCCCAGCAGGCCGTGTTCGACCTCCGCTCGCAGAAGGAGCAGGCGGAGAACGCGGCGAACATGGCGCAGGTGAAGCGCGGCGGACTGGCCGAGCGGATCGACTCGGGCCGGGACGACCTGGGCGAGCTCGAGATGCAGCTCAAGGAGCTCGCGTCGCAGGTCGACACCGGCGCGCAGGACAAGCAGATGCAGCTTTCTCTGCTTGGCAGCTCGGACGCGGTGTTCCAGGACCGCAACCGCGAGCTCGCGGTCGTCGAGGGCGAGCTGACCCGCGCGGAGCAGCAGCTCAACCAGGACAAGTTCCACCTCCTGCAGATCGAGAGCACGGTGGCGCGCCTGCGCACCGACAGCTCGAGCCTGGAGGTCGACGCGCGCACGAGCCAGGCCCGGTTCGACCAGGTCACGGCCGAGCTCGACGAGGTCCGCCGCACGGTCGCGGCCGCCGCCGAGGCGCTGGCGCAGGCCCGCGGCCGGATGGAGCAGGCGCGGGCGGACCAGAGCCGGGCCAACAACGAGGTGCAGGCGGCGCAGGCCGCCCTCCAGGAGGTCACGCGCCAGTTCCGCGACGCGCAGCGCAAGCTCCAGGAGATCGACCGCAGCCTGGCGCAGAAGACCGCGCGCCTGAAGCTGCTCCAGCAGCTGCAGGAGAAATGGGAGGGCTTCGGCGAGGGCGCGAAGGCGCTGCTGTCCGGCCGGCTCGACGCGATCACCGGCGGCCAGAAGTTCACGCCGATCATGCAGGGCCTCGAGGTGCGGCCCGAGTACGCGAAGGCTTTCGAGGCGCTGCTCGGCGCGTCGGTGGAGGCGATCGCGGTCTCCGACCTGGCGACGGCCCAGAGGATCCTCGGGCAGCTCGAGGCGGACAAGCTCGGCAGCGTCCATTTGCAGATCGCGGAGTGCGGCGCCCGGAACGGCGACGGGGCGGAGGCCCCCGCGGGGCTCAAGCGGGCGTCCGACGCGGTGGCCAACCTCGACGCGGCGCATCCGGCGGCCGGGCTGCTGGCGTCGTGCTACCTGACGGAGGACCTGAACGGCTTCCTCGAGTTCTGGCGGGCGAACCCGGCCTTTTCGTTCCTGATGGTCGCGACGCCCAAGGGCGACGTGGTCGACCGCCGCGGCCTGGTCTTCGGCGGCCACCACAAGAAGCCGACGGGCAGCATCGTCCAGCGCGAGGTCGACCTGCGCGAGACCGGCCGCGCGGTGGTGGCGGAGCAGAAGGCCCACGACGACCAGCGCGCGCACATCGACCAGCTGAACGCCACGCTCGCGGCCGCGGAGCAGGCCCTGGAGCAGAAGCGCAGGGACGTCCTCGCCGTCTCGCAGGTCGCCGCCTCGATCCACACCGAGGAGAAGAGCGCGCAGAAGGCGCACGACGACGCCCGGAACCGGCTCACGCGGATGGAGAACGAGCTGGGCAACCTGAAGCGCGAGCACGACGAGGCCCTCGCGCGCCACGCGCGGGCGCAGGCCCAGCTGACGGAGGCCGAGGCGCATGTCGCCGGGCAGAGGCAGAAGATTTCCCAGGCCGAGGCGGCGCTGGCGGAGAGGCGCTCGGACCGCGACCTGAAGAAGGAGCACCTGGCCCAGGCGCGGCTCGAGCTGGCCGAGCGCCGCCAGAAGGTCGAGGTGCTCGACCGGGGCCTCACCGAGATGGAGCGCCGCCGCGTCCAGCTCGCCGATCTCCACGACCAGCGTTCGATCGAGATCGACACCTGGACGGAGCAGGTCGCGCAGCTCGAGCGCGAGAGTTCCGAGCAGAAGGACCGCGCGGCGGAGCTCGCGAAGACCCTGGCGGTCGCCCAGCAGACCGTCGAAGCCGCGCGGCGCGACCTGTCCGCGGTCGAGGAGGAGATCGCCGCCGTCGAGTCCGGGATGAGCACCATCCGCACCGAGGCCGATTCGGCGCAGGCCGAGCTCTCGCGCAACGAGGTGAAGGTCGCCGAGACCCGCGCCCGCGTGCAGTTCCTGGCCGAGGAGCTCACCCACGAGTTCCAGGTCGAGGTCGCGGGCGTGGACTGGCGCCGCCTGCTCTGGCACGCCGACGACGAGCCGGAGGGCATCAAGGACCTCGACCTCGACGACGAGGAGGAGCCCGCGGCCGCCCCGGCCGGCGGCGAAGCGGGCGCCGCGGCGGAGGAGGCCAAGCCGGCCCGTCGCCGGAAAAAGAAGGAAAACAAGGGCGAGCCGACCGAGGCGGATCTGGCCGCGCTCGACCGGACGAACTGGGACGAGGTCAAGGTCGAGGTCGAGGCGCTGCGACAGCGGCTCGGCTCGATGGGCGCCGTCAACCTGGTGGCGATCGAGGAGTACTCGGAGCTGAAGCAGCGCTTCGAATTCCTCCGCGCCCAGAGCGACGACCTCACGGCCGCGAAGGCCCAGCTCCTGAAGGCGATCGACGACATCAACCACACCTCGCTGGAGCAGTTCAAGATCACCTTCGAGCAGATCCGGAAGAACTTCGCCTACACGTTCAACCTGCTCTTCGGCGGCGGCCGGGCCGACATCGAGCTCGTCACCGCCGAGGATCCCCTCGAGAGCGGCATCGAGATCGTGGCGCAGCCTCCCGGGACCAAGCTCAAGAGCATCACGCTGCTCTCGGGCGGCCAGAAGACGCTCACGGCGGTCGCGCTGCTGTTCGCGCTCTACATGGTCAAGCCGTCGCCGTTCTGCCTCCTGGACGAGCTCGATGCGCCGCTGGACGAGTCGAACATCCACCGCTTCACGAACCTCCTCAAGCAGTTCGTGAAGGACTCCCAGTTCATCATCATCACGCACAACAAGAGCACGATCGCCGCGGCCGACGCCATCTACGGCGTGACGATGCAGGAGCGGGGCGTGTCCAAGACCCTCTCGATGCGGTTCGACCAGCACAAGGGCGAGGCCGAAGCGATGCCGGTGACGGTCGCCGACTCGGTCCGCAACGCGCGGCCGCAGGCGGCGGCGACCTGAACCCCGTGGGCGCGCCCCGATGGTCCGCTACCTGATCCTCGCCGTGGTGCTCGGCTTCGTGGTCCTGGCGGTGATCGCCGGCGTGCGCGCGCTCCTGCAGGGCCCGCGCGACGAGCGCGAGCGGCGCGAGCGCGACTGACCATCGATCGGGCCACGGCGGGCCCCCCGGAGCTCGGAGAGGCCGGCCACTCACTCAATGGCCGGTGCTGATCCGGCGCATGCGCGGGCCGCGGGAAATTTTTCGCGAGGGCGATCTGCCTTGTCGCGGCCGCCCTAGCGCGGCTCGCTTTCCAGCACCGTGCGCAGCCGTTCGTACGCCGGCACGGCGCGGCCGGCCTTGAGGTCGGCGGCGGCGCGGCGGATGACGACGAGCAGGTCGTCGCGCGAAGGCGGCGCGGGTTCGGGGGGCGCCGCGACCCTGCGGCCGGGCTTCTTCCGGGAGGCGGTCCTCGTCGCGGGCGCGGGCTTCGGCTTTGCGGCCGGACGAGGCTTCGGTTCCGCGGCCGGCTTCTTCGCTGCAGGCGGCGAGGGAAACGCGATCACGCTCGCCTTGCCGGCCCGCTTGGCTCCCTTGACGGGCTCGAGGTGCGCGGCGGACGAGAGTTCTGGCGCGTCGGACGGCGCGGGCAGGAGCCGATAGTCGATGCCGACAACCTTGCGGTCACGGAAGCGGCGGAGCGATTTCGGGAAGACCAGCACCTGGACCGGGCCGCCGCGCTCGAGCCCGACCACGCCATGGTCCTTTTTGCCTCCGCGCAGCTGCTGGTGGACCGTCATGACCCGGTGATCGGCGAGCGCCCGTTTCAGGGCGGGGTCCTTTTCCGGCGGCAGCCACGAGACATGCACCGTCGGCTTGCCCGCGCGCTCGACCACCTGGGTGAATCGGACGGTCTTCATTGTCCTTATCGACACGCTGACACGCGGGGTGGTTCGGCCTGCGCCCGGTATTCCCATACAGGAATGGACCGGACGGAGCCGGTCCCACCAGGCTGCCGGTTGAGGGACGACCTCCGTGTCGTCCTTGGTCCGCTGGTCGGAATACGTGCGCCAACGTCCGCCGCCCAAATAGGTGCGCGGGCGCGAACCCGGCCGCGCGTGCGTACCGTATCCCGGACCGGACAGAGCCGGTCCCTCCAGGCCGCCGGTGGAGGACGACCTCCGTGTCGTCCGCGTGGGATTTCAATCCAGGACGGACCGGACGTGGATGTCTCGGTCCGGCCGTTCAGCGGGCGGGCTTCGGCTCTTTGACCGGCTGCCGCCCGAAGGCCCAGGAGAACGAGAGCTTGAAACGGTCGGTGCCGCCGAGGCGCACGCCCCGGAACATCGTCTCGGCCATTTCCGTTGATCCGAGGAGGCGGGCGACGTCGCGCATGAGCTCGGCGTCGGCGACCAGCCGCTCGACGTCCTCGCCCGGATAGCCTGCCCAGTACTTCAGGTCGTGCAGAAAGCCGGCGGGATAGAGGCTCACGCCCTTCCATTCGTCGAACCAGCCCGTGCATCCGTCGCTGCGGAACGGCCGGGGCGGGGGATCGCGCTCGATCTTCCGCCACAGGTCATGGAGCCCGTAGTGCTGGCAGATCTCGCGGATCTTCGGCAGCGGCACTTCCTCGCCGAGGGCGGGCAGCGCGAATTCGGCGGGCGGGCGTGTGGCATCCGCTGAAAGGGGAAACTCCGTCTCGCTCCGAATCCGCCAGCCGCCGTCTTCCAGCACCAGGATCGCCAAGTACGAAAAAGCATCCGGGGCGGCGGCCTCCGGCCGCGTCCATTCGAATCCCCCCTCGACGACGACGACCTCCGGCGCGAGCGGCCGGTAGGCGAGGTCGCGCCAGGCGAATTGCGCCGGGCCCTTCCATTCGTCGCGATAGTACGCGTGGGTCTGCTCGGCCGAGACGAACTCGTCCATCCCGCGGACCACGACCAGGGTGCCGCGCGCCGAATAGAGCCGGGCGATCGCGGCGCGGTCGCGGGCGGCGAGCAGCCGGCCGTAGCCGATCATGAATTCCTCGGGACTCGGCGGCCCGTGCTTGGCGACGGCGGCCGGGACCGCCGCGGGGCGGACGGCGAGGGCCGCCCGGATCTTGGCGGCCGCGATCTCCAGCCGGTCCGGCGGGACGATCCGGCTCCCGGCCGACGGGGGATCGTCGTGCGCGAACCGCGGAATCACGTGCAGGTGCGCGTGGAACACCGACTGACCCGCGGCCGGGCCGGTGTTCATCGCGACGTTGATGCCGTCCGCTTTGAGATCCGTGCGCCGGAGCGCGCGGCCGAGCTCCTGCGCGAGCGCGGCCATGGCGGCGAGCGTGTCCGGCGGGACCTCCAGGTAATTCTCCGCATGGGCGACCGGCACGACGAGGACGTGGCCGGGATTACGGGGGGCGCGATCCATGAAGGCCAGGACGCGGTCGTCGCGGTGCACGACGACGGCCGGCCGGGTTCCGGCCGCGATCTCGCAGAAGGCGCAGGGCGCCGGGGCGTCCGCCGCGAGGGCCGGCGCCGCCAGGATCAGGAGAATCGTCACGCGGTGCACGGCGGGATTGGGCGCGGAAACCGCCGGATTGGCAAAGGCGGAATGGGGTTCCCGGGCCGGGCGCGGATGGGAGGGGACCCGACGAACAAATCGGGCCGGGGCTCCATCCCGGCTCGTCGCCGAAGCGGCTAGCTTGGACCGGTCGCCGGTCGTGGATCAACCCGGCCGCGACGCGATCCTTCGGTCCCATGAACCTGCGAATCCTTCTCCTGCTGCCGGCCCTGGCGGGCCCGCTTCCCGCGCAACCCGTGCCGACCCCGGCACCCGAGCGGCCCCGCGGCGAGCTCGGCGCGAAGGTGGACACCACGGCGATCGACCGCGAGGCGACCGACCGCGTGAGCTATGCGCCAGTCGTGGAGAAGACCGCCGGCAGCGTCGTCTTCGTGTATTCCACCCGGCAGGTCCGCGCCTCCCAGCTGGCGCCGTTTCTCGACGACCCGATCCTGCGCCGCTTCTTCGGGGTGCCCCGCGGCGGCGGCGGGGAGTCGGCGGAGCGCACCGAGCGGGGCCTGGGCTCCGGCGTCATCGTCAGCGCCGAGGGATACATCCTGACCAACAACCACGTGGTCGAGGGCGCCGACGAGGTGAAGGTCGCGATCGGCGACTCGCCCAAGCGCTACGACGCGACGGTCGTCGGCGGGGATGCGCTGGCCGATCTGGCCGTGCTCAAGATCGAGGCCAACGACCTGAAGCCGGCCGTGCTCGGGGACAGCGACCAGCTCAAGGTGGGCGACGTCGTGCTCGCGATCGGCAATCCGTTCGGGGTCGGGCTGTCGGTCAGCGCCGGGATCGTGAGCGCGGTCGGGCGGGGGAACCTGGGCATCGAGCAGATCGAGGATTTCATCCAGACCGACGCGGCGATCAACATGGGCAACTCCGGCGGAGCGCTGATCGACAGCCGCGGCCGCGTGATCGGCATCAACACCGCCATCCTGACGCGGACCGGCGGGTTCGCGGGCGTCGGTTTCGCGATCCCGGTCAACCTCGCGCGGGGCGTGGCGGAGCAGATTGTCGCGACCGGCGAGGTGCGGCGCGGCTTCCTCGGCGTGGCGCCGCAGGCGCTCACGCCCGAACTGGCGGAGCGCTTCGGCGCGCCCCAGGGGGCCCTGGTGGCCGAGGTGACGCCCGGCAGCGCGGCGGAGAAGGGCGGGCTGCAGCCGGGCGACGTCATCACGGCGGTCAACGGCGCGGAGATCCGCGATCCGCGGCAGCTGCTGCTCGCCGTCAGCCAGATCGCCCCGGGCGAGAAGGTGCGCGTGGACTACGAGCGCGACGGGCAGAAGAAGACGGTCGAGGTCACGCTCGAGCGGCGGCCGGACGCGGCCGGCCGGACGGGCCGGGGACGGGGCGTTTCTCCGGGGAAGAACGCGGGCGTGCTCGACGGCGTGATGGTGAGCGACCTCACGAGCGAGATCCGCCAGCAGCTCGAGATTCCCGAGAGTGTGCAGGGCGCGATCGTCACGGACATCGAACCCGGCAGCCCGGTCGCGCGGCAGGGTCTGCGTCCGGGGGACGTGATCGTGGAGATCGAGCGCCAGCCGATCCGCAACGCCCAGGAGGCCGAAAAGCGGAGCCAGGAGCTGACCGGTCCCAAGACCATGATCCGCGTCTGGCGCGACGGTCGCACCACCTTCGTGATCGTCGACGAAGGCCAGCGGCGGGGCGCCAAGAGCGCGGAAGCGGAGCCGACCCGATGAAGATCGCCGACACCTCCAAGCCGGGTCCGCTGCCGGCCCAGCGCCTCGCCGCGCGGGAACGCCCGGACCTTCCCGTGGTGATGTACCAGCGCTGGGAGAACCTTCTGTTCGTCCACTGGCGCTGGGATCCGGTGCAGGTGCAGGCCACCCTGCCGGCCGGGCTGACCGTCGACACGTACCACGGCGGCGCGTGGGTCGGGGTGACGCCGCTGTTCATGCGCAACGTGCGGCCGAAGTTCGTGCCGCCGGTTTCGTTCATGTCGGATTTCCTCGAGCTGAACGTGCGGACGTACGTGTACGACGCCGAGAACCGCCCCGGCGTCTATTTCCATTCGCTCGACTGCGACCAGCCGCTGGTCGTCGAGGCCGCGCAGCGGCTGCTGCACCTGCGCTATGAGCACGCCGCGATGCGCGGGCACGTCGACCCGGCCGGTTACGCCGAGCTGGCCTCGCGGCGCACGGGGCAGCCCGCCTCGGATGTCTTCCGCTACAAGCCCGCCACCGAGGCGCACGACGCCGAGGCGTCGTCGCTCGAGTTCTTCCTCCTCGAGCGCTACCGCCTCTTCACCGCCGGGCCGGGCGGCCAGCTGTGGAGCGTCCGGGTGCATCACCCCTTCCACCGGGTGCGGCAGGCCGAGGCCATCGTCAGCGATCCGGTCGTGCTCCGCCTCGCCGGCTTCGAACCCCGCGGGCGCGTTCCGGACCACGTGTGCACGGTCGACCCGGTGGACGTCGAGGTGTTCGCGCCGGAGCCGGTCGGACCACCCTGACTTCCGGCGGAACGGAACTTGCCCCGGCGCGCGTCCGGCGCTGATATGGCGTCGTCGCGGGGCCATGGTCTACGTCCTCATCCTCATCGCTTCGGCCGTGCTGGTGCCCATCGGCGTCATGCTGAAATCGGTGGGCACGATGACCGGGCCGGACCGGCTGATTCGCCGGCGGCCGAACGGCGCGGCGCAGTTCGCGGTCCTGCCGGAGGAGATGCGCGGGTTTATCGCCCGGCACGGGCTGGTGCTGGCGGACGTCCTGCAATACAGCGACATCCCCTTCGCCATCTTCCGCTTTCCGGGCCAGGCGGAATCGGAAACGTACCTGGTGGTTATGCGCGGTGCGCAGGGCTTGGTCTGCGACCTCGTCACCGACTTCAGCGAGGAATGCTCGCTGAGCACCTGCCAGCACGCGAATGGCTTCATCCATCCCCGTCCCCCCGGCGCGCACCTGCAGGGCTTTCCCAAGGCTTCGCTGGAGAAGCTCTACGACCGCCACCTCGCGGGCGTGCTCCTGCTGCTCGAGAGCGGGCGCGTGACGCCGGGGCCGCTGGATCCCGACCTGGCGCAGCGCATCGAGCGCGGCCTGCGCATCCAGGGCGCACACATCCGCGCCACGCCGGGCTACTGGTGGAAGGCGCCCTGGTGGTTTTGGGTGACGCGGATGCGGATGGCCAATCGCAGCGTCGCGCAGCAGCTCGCCGCGGCGGAGCCCGCGCGCGCGGCGGTGCGGGCATGAGTTTCAAGGATCACTTTTCGATCCCGGCGTCCGCCTACGCGCAGGCGCGGCCGGGCTACCCGGCGGAATTGTTCGCGGCGCTGGCGGAGGCCGCCCCGGACCGCGCCCTCGCCTGGGATGCCGGTTCCGGGAACGGCCAGGCGGCCATCGGTCTCGCGGCGCACTTCGATCGGGTGGTCGCGACGGAACCGAGCGAAGCGCAATTGCGGGAGGCTAAGGCGCATCCGCAGGTCGCGTACCACTGCGTCGCCGAAACCGCGCCGATGCTGGCGCCGGCGAGCGTCGCGCTCGCCACCGCCGCGCAGGCGGCGCACTGGTTCGACCTGGACCGGTATTATGGCGAGGTCCGGCGGGTCGTCCGGCCCGGCGGGGTGGTCGCGATCTGGACCTACGAGCTGTGCCGGATCGCGCCCGCGATCGATGCGATCGTGGATCGGTTCTACCGGTACGAGGTCGGTCCCTACTGGCCGCCGGAGCGACGCCATTGCGAATCCGGCTACCGCGAGATGCCGTTTCCTTTTCCGGAGCTTCCGTTTCCCGCCGCGGAAATGCGTCTCGGTTGGGACCTCGGCGCGCTGCTCGCGTATGTCGGGACCTGGTCGGCGGTCATCCGATACCGGCAGGCGCGCGGCACGGACCCGCTGCCCCGGCTCGCGGACGAGCTCGGGCGGGCCTGGGGCGACCCAACCACGGTGCGCCGCGCGGTGTGGCCGATCTCAGGGAGAATGGGCCGGCTGGCCTGACGCCCGGCTCGGCGCCCGCGGCCGCCGGGTTAGAGCAGCGGGGCCAGCAGCCGGCTGATCTCCTCGCCCAGGACGGGAAAGAACTTCCGGTTCCGGGAGGGCGCGGCGAGCGGCCGGCTGTGGACGAAGATGTCCCGCATGAAGGCAGCCACGACGGCGGCGTCGCCCGCGGAGTAGGTGACCGCGCCGATCTCGAAGTTCACGAAGAGGCTGCGGAGGTCGAGGTTCGCGGATCCCCAGAGCGCGACCGCCTCGTCGACAAGGATCACCTTCGCATGGTTCATGCCCGGGCCGTAGAGCAGGACGCGCGCGCCGGCGGCCTGAAGCTCGCGCAGCGCGTAGCGGCGGGCCCAGTCGGTGATCGGATGGTTGGAGCGGGCGGGCACGACGAGCCGGACATCGACGCCGGAACGGGCCTTCAGGACCAGCAGCCGGAGAAGCACTTCGTCCGGAATGAAGTACGGCGTGACGATCCAGATGCTCCGGTTCGCCGCCTCGACCAGCGAGAGGATGCCCTCGTAAAGGGGGTCGCCCGTGACGTCGGGCCCGCTGGCCACGATCTGGAGCTCGCTTTGGCCGGCGAGGGGAATCGCGGTCGCCGCGGGCACCTGCGCCTGCAGCGCCTCGAGCTTCTGGCCGCTGGCGAACGACCAGTCGGCGAGGAACACCTCGTTGAGCAGCGAGACAGCCGGCCCCTCGACGATCGCCCCGAAATCGCGCCACCGTTTTTTCAAGGGCGTCGGCCCCATGTACTCGAGCGCCAGGTTGCGGCCGCCAATGCCGGCGAACCGGTGGTCGACGATGACGATCTTGCGGTGGTTGCGAAGGTTGGCGGAGCCGCGCGTCTGCAGCGGCAGCACCGGCATGAACCGCACCACTTCTCCGCCCGCTTCCCGGATGGGGTCGCAGAAGCCCCCGCTGCTGTAAAAGCAGCCGAGGGCGTCGAGCAGCACGCGGACCTTCACGCCCTCGCGGGCGCGCTGCGCCAGGAGTTTCACGATGCGTTTTCCCACGGCGTCGCGGCCGAGGATGAAGGTCATCAGGTGGATCGTGTGCCGGGCCTCGCGCAGGCCGCGCTCGAGGTGCGCGAAGGCCTCCTCGCCGGTCGTGAGGAAATGCACGCGGTTGCCGCCGATCGGAGGACAGACGCCGTTGCCCGTAAGCAGCCGGGCGGTCGGGAGGTCCGCGGCCGGGGAGGGCGGCAGTCCGGGGACGACCGCGCACAGCCGCGCCTTGCGGGCGGCGAGTTTGCGGACCTTGCGTCCGCCGAGCAGGAGGTAAAGCGGCACGCCGACGTAGGGCACGAACGCGATGGCGAGGAGCCACGCGAAGGTGTTCCCCGGCTGCTTCCGCTCGCTCAGCAGCCGGGCGATGGCGAAGAGGGCGAGCAGGAAGCCGAAGACGGTCAGGAGGTGGGGCAGCAGGCCGAGCAGGAACGGGTGTTCCTGCACGACGTCGACGGCCTGATCGAGGGGCTCCACGCCGGCCAGCAAGGCCATTGGGCGGCTGCGAGGCAAGCGACGCGAGGGGTTCCGCGAGTCGGACCGTCGTCTCGTCGGCCCCATGAACGAGCTGGCAGAAGGGCGGACCGCCAGCCGTGAGGAGATCATGCGGCCGCCGGACCGGCCCGTCGACTCCGCGCGGGCGCGCAGGCTGCCGGTCAACTCCGCGGCGATGCGGGCGATCGCCACCGGCGCGGCACCGACCGCCGCCGACCTGCTTGGCAACGGGAAGCGCCGTTTTCCGGGGACTCGGCTGGTGAAAGGGCGGGGATGGGCCCTTCGTCGCGCGGAACGGCTCGAGGAAGATTTTCGGCGATCCATTCTGCCGGCACGGGCGAGGATGGCCACGCCCGCGGCATTGGATCGCCCGGAAAACCAAAACGCCGCTACCCGTTCAGGGTGCGGCGTTTAAAAATGGTGGTGGAAGATGGATTCGAACCATCGAAGGACGGAGTCCAACTGATTTACAGTCAGTCGCGTTTGGCCACTTCGCTATTCCACCAGACCAAAGGGAACGGCGAAAGAATGGGAGTTTGCCGGCTTTGCCAAGAGGTTTTTTCCGCGCGCGCGGGCGGCTGTATTGCCGCACTTTCGAAGGACTTGCCGGAGCCGCGCGCTCGCCTTCGCGGGCCCGATTCGCACGCTGGCCGGCGTCGTCCTCATGAGCTCCGCGCCCGCCGCCCTCGCCCAAACACCTCCGCCGCCGTATTACGCCGTCATCTTCACGTCGCAGCGAGCGCCTGGCGACGGCGGCTACGGCGAAATGGCGGCCAGGATGGTGGCGCTCGGGTCGACATACCCCGGCTTTCTGGGAATCGAGTCCGCGCGCGGCGCCGACGGCGTGGGCATCACGGTGAGCTACTGGAAGGACGAGGAGTCGATCCGTCGCTGGAAGGCGGACATGGAGCACCGCACGGCGCAGGCGAAGGGACGGTCGGAATGGTATTCGAGCTACGAGGTCCGGATCGCGAAGGTCGAGCGGGCCTACGGCTTCGCGTCGAAGTGAGCCGGCTTCAGATCACGCCCGCCTCGCGGAAACTGTAGTAGCCGAGCCCGCGGGGGTCGGAGCCGGTGCGGCCGACGATCAGGTGGTCGAGGAACTCAATGTCGACTGCGCGCGCGGCGTCGCGCAGCTGGCGCGTGACCTGCACGTCGGCGGCGCTCGGCGAGGGGTCGCCGCTCGGGTGGTTGTGGACGCAGACGATGCCGGACGCGCCGTGGCGGATCGCCTCGCGGAAGACCTCGCGGGGGTGGGCGAGGCTGCTGGTGGCGGTGCCCGAGCTGACTTCCACGCGCTTGAGCAGGCGGTTCTTCCGGTTGAGGCACAGCACCCAGAATTTCTCGACCGCCAGTCCCGCGACGAGCGGGACGAAGTGGGCGTGGATGAGCGCGGGGCGGTTGAAGACGGTCTCGGCGGTGGAGGCCTCCGCCGTGCGGACTCGCTTGATCAGCTCCATGAGCACGCAGAGCTGGGCCGCCTTGGCGGGTCCGATGCCCTTCTGCCGGCGGAAATCGGTCTCGGTCCACCGGGCGAGGGCCGCGAGATGGCCGGCCTCGGCGAGGAGCTGCTGGGCGATCGACAGGACGCTGAGGCCCCGCCGCCCGGTGCGGAGGACGATGGCGAGCAGCTCGGCGTCGCTGAGGGCTCCCGCGCCGTGGCGGGCCATGCGTTCCTGCGGGCGGTCGGAAACCGCGAGATCCTTGAGCCGGAGGCTCGGATAGATCGATTCGTCGTTCATGGGGCCGGGGGTCTCGCCCGCGGCCCAACGCGAGCTTCGACTGGCTTAGAAGTGCTTCACGTAGCCGTTGCGTCGCAGGCGCTCGAGCCAGCGCTCCTGCGCCTGGCGGGCGTTCTGCTGCACGAGCTGGCGCTCGATCTGGTCGCGGACCTCGTCGAGCGGGAGGATGCCCGCGCGCTTGCGGTCCTCGACGTAAAGGATGAACACGCCCTCGTCCATGACGATGGGCTGCGTGTACTGGCCCTTCTCGAGGGCGAAGAGCGGTTCGCTGAATTCCTTGCGGAGGTCCGAGCGGCGCTGCCAGCCCCAGTCGCCGCCCCGCGTCCGGCGGGAATCCGTGCTGTAGAGGCGCGCGATGTCGGCGAAGCTGCCCCCGGCATTGAGCTGCTTCATCACGTCGTCGGCCTTGGCCTGCAGCGACTCGGCGGTGTCCTCGGGGGTCTTGGCAATCTGGATGAGGCGGAGGTACACGGAATCCTCCTGGTAGAACCGGTCCTTGTTCTCGTTGTAGAACGTCTCGATCTGCACCGGGCTGACCGTGCTGGCCGACTTGCGCTGCTGCTGGCGCATGTAGTTGTAGATGATGTCCTCCTCCTGCTCGCGGCGGAATTCCTTTTGCGACATGCCGCGGGACCGGAGGTAGGCGAGGTACTTCGAGCGGTCGCCGTCGAACTCGCTGATGATCGTCTCGGCGATCTGGTTGTCGACGATGCTGGGCGGGACCCGACGCTTCTCGTCCTTGTAGAATTCCTTCACGATGAGGACGCGGTCGATCAACTCCTGGAGGACCTCCTCCTGCAGCTGGGTGAGCTGGGACTCGAATTCCTCGCGCGAGCGGCTCCGTCGCTGGAGCTCGGGAATCAGCGGCATGATCTGCCGTCGGAGGTCGTCGACGGTGATGACCTTTTCCTCTGCGATGGCGGCGATCCCGTTGGCAAACTGGAGGTTAAGCTTCTCGCCAAGCTGTTGCTCCGTCATTGCCGGGGCCGGCTCCTGCGCCCGGGCGAGGAGGCAGAATCCGAGGGCGAGGGCGGCGGCGAAGAAGCGGGGGTAACGCGGACCGAACAACATCATGTGGCGGGCAAATTTTGTAAAAACGTGAGTATTTCCTTCAACCTTGCTAGGGGGGTAGGGGCGGTCAAGCGGGGAAACCGGTGGCTGAGCTGGATGAAGTCGTCGTGGCGTCCCGAGTTGCGCAGGCACTTCAGCCGATTGCCCTCGGTTTCGACGGAGAGAAGGCCTTTTTGTTCCGCGCGGACCCGGATCTCCGTGACCAGAAGGAGCGCCCGGACCTCCTCGCCGAACCGCCCGAACCGGTCCCGCAGCTCCTGCTCGAGCTCCTTCACTTGCTTGGGCGTTTCGGCCATCGCCAGCCGGCGGTAGAAGTCGATCCGCAGGCGCGTTTCCCCCAGGTAGCCGGCGGGAAGCCGCGCCTGGATCTTGCCGATCTCGCCCTCGGCCCGCTCCGCCTGGCGCAGCGCGGTGTACGAGCTGTCGGCCTCGCGCACCTTCTCGGCCTCGGCACCCTCGCCGGTGAAGACGAAGTCCAGCTTCACGCTCGCGCGGATCGCGGCCGCATGCCGGTCGCCCTTCAGACGCGCCACGCTCTGGCGGAGGAGCTGGCAATAGAGCTCGAAGCCGACGCCCACGATGTGGCCGCTCTGCTCGGCGCCGAGCAGGTTGCCGGCGCCCCGGAGCTCCAGGTCGCGCATCGCCACCCGGAACCCGGCGCCCAGCTGGTTGTGCTGCCGGATCGCGCCGAGACGCTGCCGCGCGAGGTCCATCACCCGCGCATGCCGGTGCAGCAGGAGGTAGGCGTAGGCCTGGTGCCGGAAGCGGCCGACGCGCCCGCGCAGCTGGTACAGTTGGGAGAGCCCGAAGCGGTCGGCGCCCTCGATGATGATCGTGTTGCAGTTCGGGATATCGAGGCCGCTCTCGATGATCGTCGTGCAGACCAGGACGTGGTATCGCCCCGCGACGAATTCGGTCATGATCCGCTCGAGCTCGACGTCCTCCATCTTGCCATGGCCCACCCCGATCCGGAGGTCCGGCAGCAGCTCCCGCAGCCGGGCCGCGACGAGGTCGATGCTCATGACGCGGTTGTGGAGGTAGAACACCTGCCCCCCGCGGCGCACCTCGTGGCGCACCGCCTCGGTGACGAGCTTTTCGTCGTAGCCTTTCACGACCGTCTGGATCGGCAGCCGATTCACCGGCGGCGTCTCGATCGTGCTGAGGTCGCGCGCGCCGGTGAGCGCGAGGTAGAGCGTGCGGGGGATCGGGGTGGCGCTCATCGAGAGGACGTCGACGTGCGCGCGCCACCGCTTGAACACCTCTTTGTGCTTCACGCCGAAGCGCTGCTCCTCGTCGATGACGACCAGCCCAAGGTCCTTGAACTGGACGTCCGCCTGCACGAGCCGGTGGGTGCCGATAAGGATGTCGATCCGTCCCTCGGCCAGCGCCGCGAGCATCGCCTGCTGGTCCTTGCGCGTGCGGAAGCGGCTGATCATCTCCACCGCCACCGGGTAGCCCGCCATGCGCTCGCGGAACGTGTTCAGGTGCTGCTGCGCGAGGACGGTGGTGGGCACGAGCACCGCGACCTGCTTGCCGCCCATCACGGCCTTGAACGCCGCGCGGATGGCCACCTCGGTCTTGCCGAAACCGACGTCGCCGCAGATCAGGCGGTCCATCGGACGCGTGCGCTCCATGTCGGCCTTGGCCTGAGCGATCGCCTTCAGCTGGTCGGGCGTCTCGGTGAAGGGGAAAGCGGCTTCGAACTCCTGCTGCCACGTCGTATCCGGCCCGAACGCGTGGCCGGGCTGCGCCTCGCGCTGGGCCTGGATGCGGAGCAGCTCGGCGGCCAGGTCGAGGGTGGCGCGCTCCGCGGCGGCCCGGGCCTTCTCCCAGCGCCCCGAGCCGACGCGGCCGAGCTGCGGCCGCACCCTGGAAAGGCCGACGTAGCGGCTGATCAGGTGGGATTCCTGCAGCGGCACGTGCAGCGTGACCTTGTCGTCGAATTCGAGGGAGATGACCTCCCGCACGCCGTCGCGCGTTTCGATCTTCGTGATGCCGCGGTACACGGCCACGCCGTGCTGGAGGTGCACGACGAAGTCCCCTTCGGCCAGCTCGGCGAAGTCGAGGAGCTGGTCCACGGCGGAGGCGGCCGCGGTGGCGCGCCGGCCGAGCGTCCGCCGCGCGCGCTTGCGGCCGAAGATCTCGGTCTCGGTCACCACCACCAGCCCGCGCGCCGGTTTGCCACTTCCCTGGAGCGTGGCGCGGAAGCCCTCGTTCAGCGTGCCGCGGATGAACCGCGGCTTCAGCCGCTTCAGCTCGGCGTCCTCCGCCAGCAGCTCGCGGGTGCGCTGTTCCTCGCCCTCCTTCGAGATGACGAAATCGACCCGCGCGCCGGCCTCCTGCCATGCCAGGACCTTGGCGAGGAAGCTGCGCCGGGCGGCGTCCTCGGCCTCGAGCCGCTCGTGCGCGAGCAGGCTCGTTTCCGGCACCGCGCGATGCTCCGCGAGCGGCTCGGTGTCCCACGTCTCCTCCTCGGCGGCGCCGTCGAACAGCTCGCTCGCGAGATCCAGGTCGCCGACGCCGAACAGCCGGGCGCCGGTCGCGCCGAGGGGGGCGGCGAACGGCTCCGCCCCGTCGGGGGTGAGCGCATGGAAAAGTTCCTCGATGGCCCGCGGCTCGACCAGGGCGACGTGCGCCGCGGCGCCGAGGTAATTGAGCAGCGTGGCGGGCGCGGCCGCGGCGTGGACGCGCGGCGCGGCGGTCAGGACGATGGACTCGACCGCTTCGCCCGAGCGCTGGGTGACGGGATCGAGCGCGCGGATCTCCTCGAGCGTGTCGCCAAAGAAATCGAGGCGCACGGGATGCTGCGCGGTGATGGGATAGACGTCCACGATGCCGCCGCGCACCGCGTATTGCCCGGGTCCCTCGCACACGGCCTCGCTGTCGTAGTCGTACCGGCGCAGAAGCTCGAGCAGCCCCTGGAAGGGCTGGGCCGCGCCGCGGCGGAGCACGGTCTCGCGCGTGGCGAGGTCCGCCGGCGGCGGCACGGGCTGGAGCAGCGCGGCGGGCGTCGTGACGACGACCAAGGGATCGGGCGCGGCGGCCGCCTGCCGGCGGCCGCGCAGGCGGCTGAGCACCGCGAGCCGGTCGCTCGCGGCCGTGAAGGCCTCCCGCATGTCGCGGCTGTCGGCGAGGGATTCGGGGAAGAAGAGTGTCGTCACCTCGGACGCCCGGCGGTCGAGGTTGGCGAAGAGGCCGACGTCCTCCACCAGCTGCTCGGCGCGGACGGGCTCCTCCACGACCACCAGCCACGCCGGCGCCGGGTGGCGCCGCTGCAGCTCGGCGAGCGCCCACGGCACGGCCGCCGGGCTGACGCCGGTGATGCGGGTGCGCGGGACGCTGCGGGCCGCCGAGTCGGGCATGAGGGCCGACCAAGGTGCACGCCGGGCCGCGGTGCGCAACCCCGCAGGCGACCGGGGTCCGGAGGTGGTGCGCGACCTCCGGGCGCGCAGTTGGGATGCCGCAAACGCGCGGAGACCGCGCGTGCCACCCCTGAGCTACTTCAAGCCGCCGCCGCTGCCCTTGCGCAGTGCCGCGAGGGCGACCCGGGCCGCCGCTTCCTCCGCGGTCTTTTTGGAGGAGCCGCGTCCGGCGCCGAGTTCCTTGGCGTGCAGGTGCACCGCAACCTCGTACACGCGGGCGTGGCGCGGGCCGCTGGTGGAGATCACCTCGTAGCGCAGCGCGTCGTTGCCGTGCGACGGCTGGATGAGTTCCTGGAGCCGGCCCTTGGGATTCTCGGCGTCCTCCAGAAGCGCGAGGCGCGCGTCGAGCGAGCCATACCACGCGAGCACGACGCGCTGGGCGGTGGCGAGGTCGCTGTCGAGGTAGATGGCGCCGGCGAGCGCCTCCAGCGCGTCCTCGAGGATCGACGCGCGCGTCCGCCCGCCCGACTCCTCCTCGCTGCGGCCGAGGTGGAGGCAATGGTCGAGCCCGAGGTCCCGGGCCAGCTGGCTGAGGAAGCCGCCCTTGGTGAGCGCGGCCCGGCGGCGGCTCAGCACGCCCTCGCGCTCGAGCGGGAAGGTCCGGTACAGGGCGTCGGTCAGCACGAAATGGAGCACGGCGTCCCCCAGGAACTCGAGCCGCTGGTTGTGCGCGCCGCCGTCGGGGTTGTCCTGCAGCCACGAACCGTGGGTGAGCGCCTCCGTCAGCAGCGCCGGGTGGCGGAAGGTGTGGCCGATGCGCTTCTGCAGGGCGGCGAGGCGGGCGGGCATGGTCAGGAGGAGGCGCTGGAATATCGGCGCAGGCCGGCGTGGAAGACGAGCACGGTGAGGCCGAACCAACCGACCGTGGCCGAGACCAGCCACGCCAGGTCGAGCAGGTCGAAGTCGTTCATGAGCGCCCCGGCCGGGACGCTCGTCACCACCACCACCGGCAGCAGCCAGACGAACGCCACCTCGGTCGCGCCGCGGAACGCGGGCCGAGGGAGGCGGGAGAATTCCGCGAGGGTGAAGTAGCTGCCCTCGATGCCCTGGGCGCTGGTGGCCCAGAAGGCGAAGGACACGCAGAGCACGAGGATGCTGTAGTGGATGATCACGCCGCAGGCGACCATCGCGGCGTACAGCAGCACGTCGCCGAGGCCGGGCTGCAGCCCCAGCCGGCTCGCCGAATATGCCACGATCGCGATGGCGACCACGGAGTTGAGCAGGCTGTCGGGGTCGAGCTTGCGCGTCGTGGCCAGGAACATGACGTTGCCCGGCTGCGCGAGGAAGAAGTCGAAGTGGCCGGTGCGGATGTTGCGGCCCATCTCGAAGATGCTGCTCCAGAAGAAGCCCATGAGGAACCGCTGGATGAGCATCGAGGTGCCGACGAGCAGGAGCATCTGGTATTTTGTCCAGCCGGCGACGGCGTCGGTGTGCTCGTAGATCACCGACACCATGAGGACGTTCACGGTCATCCAGAAGAGCTCGACGAGCGCCCAGACGATGAAATCGCCGCGGAACATCATCATGCGCACGACCGAGTAGCGCGCGGACGTCAGCCAGAGTCGCAGGTAGTGGAGCGGGGTGAACATGCCTAGCCGCCGACCGCGGTGTGCAGGCGGAGCCCGCGGCGCCACAGGATCTGCCCGAGGAGGAGGATGACGGCGACCCAGAAGACCTGGATCTGCAGCATGGCCGCCGCCGTCGCGGGGTCGTCGATCCGCCCGGTCATCAGCGCGACGGGGAAATACATCTGGTAGAAGTACGGCAGGCCGGCCGAGACGTTGAAGAACCAGTTGGGCAGGAGATCGAGGGGGAAGATCTGGCCCCCGAGCACGGACTCGAACGCCATGGAGAGGATCACGAAGCCCTGGATCTCGAGGAACCAGAAGCTCAGCATCCCGAAGCAGTAGGCGATGCCGAACTGGATCAGCGCCGACAGGAACAGCGCGGGAATGGCGTAGGCGAAGCGCCAGCCCTCGGTCGGCAGCGCGAGGTGCTCGCGCAGGAGCGGGTAGGTGACGAGGACGGGGAGGAGGATGAGCAGCCCGCTCACCAGCCGCGCGGACAGGTAGATGCTGAAGCGGTAGGCGAAGTAGTTCACCGGCTTCACGAGGAACTGGTTGATCAGGCCGTTCCGGATCTCCTCGCTGATCTGGTAGTCCTCGTTGAACGCCGCGATGAAGAACTGCACGACGATCAGCATCAGGAAATAGGTGAACGTCTGCGCGAACGTGAAGCCGTTGATCAGGGGCTTCCCCGAATACGCGGCGCTCCAGAGGATGAACACCACGAGGAGGTGGAAGAAGGAGAAGAAGCCGCGGACGCCGAAATTGACGCGGTAGATCAGGTTGCTCTGCAGTCCGACCAGGAAGGCGGCGCGGTATTTGTCCAGGGTCGCGAGCATCGGTCGCGGAAGGAACTCAGGCGCCCGAGGGCTTCAAGTGGAACCGCTCGGCCACTTCCTTCCCGAGGTGCCGATACGCCTCGGCGCCGGGGCTCGAGGGGTCGTACGCGAAGATGGTCTTCCCGAAGCTCGGAGCCTCGCTGAGCCGGACGGTGCGCGGGATGACGCTCTTGAAAACCTTCTCGGGGAGGTGCGACCGGACGTCCTCGACGACCTGCCGCGCGAGGTTGGTGCGGCTGTCGAACAAGGTCATGACGATCCCGCCGACGTCGAGGGCCGGATTCACCCCGGCGGCCTTGAGCCGCTCGACCACCTTCAGGATCTGGCCGAGGCCCTCGAGCGCCATGTACTCGCACTGGAGCGCGATCAGCAGGTAGTCGGCGGCGGCGAGGCTGTTCATCGACAGCAGCCCCAGCGCGGGCGGGCAGTCGAGGATGATGGCGCGGTAGCCGTTCGACGCGCGGACCGGCTCGAGGACGGAGCGGAGCTTGAGCAGGTAGTTCTCCTGCTGCGCGAGCTCGATCTCGATCGCCGCGAGGTCGACCTCGGACGGGATGAGCGCGAGGTGCGGCGTGCTCGTCGGCGTGAGGAGGGCCATCGCGGTGCCCTCGCCGCGGAGGGGCCCGTACAGGCTCTTGCCCTCGATCTTCTCCACGCCGAGGGCGCTCGTCGCGTTCGCCTGCGGGTCGAGGTCGACGAGCAGCGTGTGGATCTTCCGCTCGGCGAGCGCCGCCGCCAGGTTCACGGCGGTGGTGGTCTTGCCGACGCCGCCCTTCTGGTTGGCGATGGTGAAAACGGTGCAGGACATGGGCGGTCCGACTAAGCCCCATGCGCCGGACGCACGCAAGCCGGGGTTGGGAGCCCGCTTTGCCTCCGACGAATGCAGTGACTGGCGGCGCCGGCGCTCCCATCCTCGGCGCAGAGCGTCACCGCGGCGGCGGCCGGAGGTCGCGGGATCCCGGACGCACACCGGCCGGGATCGGCGCCGGCCGGTCGTCGTTTCGGCCCGGCTTCCCGCTGGCCGGCCGGGCCGCCTTGGCCGTGCGACGAGGCGCACGGGTGGACGATTGCGGAGCCCCGTGCGAACGGGCGAGGTGGTCCCGCCGGCCACCCCCCTCGCATGCCCCGCCGGCGGCAGCCGTCCGCTTGCTCCCCGCCCCACGATGAAAACCACGTTATCCCGCGCCCTCCGCGCGCTTCTGGCCGGCCTTGGCGCCGGTGCCTGTTCCGCACAGGCCGTCGACACGCCGGCGGCTCCGCCCGCCGAAGAGACCATCACGCTCCCGAGCTTCACCGTCTCGTCGCAGCGCTCGAACGCCTACCGGGCGACCGACTCGATGTCGGCCGCGCGCATCCGCGGCGCGCTCATCGACACGCCGGCGACGGTCAACGTGATCACGGGCGATTTCCTGAAGGACATCAGCGCCGCGTCCCTGTTCGACGCCACGCAGTACGTCTCGGGCATCGGCAACGGCCGGCTCGCGGGCGGCAGCGGCATCCTCGACCGCCAGACCATCCGCGGCTACGAGAACGACGGGCGCACGATCGACAACTTCAACTCCAGCTTTCAGGCGAACCTCGATCCGCTGCTCTACGAGCGCGTCGAGATCGTCAAGGGCCCCAACGCCATTCTCGCCCCCACGGGCACGCCGGGCGGCTCGATCAACGTCATCACAAAGTCCCCGCAGTTCACGCCGCTGACGACCGCCACGCTGGAGCTGGGCCGGTTCTTCGGCAACAAGCTCACGCTCGACAGCACCGGCCCGCTCGCCGGCTACGACGGCCTCGCCTACCGCGTCGTCGCCGGCTACCAGCGCGCCGACTCGTTCGTCGACGGCGAAATCCGCGGCTGGAGCGTGAACCCGCAACTGACCTGGAAGATCGACGACGCCTCGCAGCTCACGTTCAAGGCGAACCTCGTCCAATGGGGCACCTTCGGAGCCGCCCAGAACCCGTCGATCACGCTCCACGCGAGCCCCGCGCTCGCCAACGGCGCCACGATCTCCCTCGCCACGATCGCCCCCGGCTTCGTCTATGGGGAGACGAACGGATCGTCCGCGGCCTGGTCGGCCCGCACCGACCGCCTCCAGCGCGCCTCGCTCGAATACACCCGCGCGCTTGGCGATCGCGTGAGCCTGCGCATGGCGGCGATGCGCCATTACGATCACTTCTGGACCGACTTCACCGGGCTCGCCACACCCGGGCAATCCACCCAGGGCAGCCGCTACAACCCGTACACCGGCCTCTACACGCCCGAGCAGACCTGGGCCAAGGACGCCACCGGCACCTACGTGCCGACCGCGTCCCCCCAGTACGACCCGGCCAGCATCACGCGGACGTCTGGTTACGAGCATGCCTGGAACAATGACACGCAGGTGCAGACCGACTTTGCCGGCAACTTCGACCTGGCCGCGATCACGCTGCAGGCCGTGGCCGGCGCCTCCTACCAGAAGACGGTCACCGACGCGAAGTCGGCCAACGCCGTCGCCGGGCAGATCCCCAATCTCAACCTGGCCGCGCCGGTCGACCTCCCCGTGCATCCGACGGCCTATACGATCGGCACGCTCCGCCACACGGAGAATGAAAAGAAGCAGGTCTACGGATTTGCCCGCTTCGGGCTCTTCCGGGATCGGCTGCTCGTCAGCGGCGGCGTCTCGCGGCTGTGGCTCGACGTGCCGGTGACGAACAAGCTCAACAACACGCAGACCCGGCTCAAGGGCGCCACGAACACCCCGCTATGGGGCGCGCTCTACAAGGTCACGCCCGGGCTCTCGGTGTACTACAGTCACTCGACCAACGCGAACGGCGTGCTCTTCAACAACCAGGCGCTCTTCCAGGAGGGCGAGCAGGACGAGTTCGGCGTGAAGGCCGAGTTCTTCAACCAGCGGCTCTCGATCGGCGCCTCGCACTTCGACATCTCCCAGAACAACATCGTCACGCCCAACCCCAGCTTCTTCATCGACCCGGTCAACAACCCGCAGTTCTTCCGGGCGGACCTCACGAACCAGGGCGTCGAGGTCGACATCGTCGGCGGCCTGACGAAGAACCTGACGATCCTCGCGAGCTACACCGACATGAAGCTGCGCGACGCCTTCGGCCGCCGCCGCCGCAACATCCCCGACACCACCTTCAACGCGCTGCTCAAGTACGAATTCCGGGAGGGGGCCCTCAAGGGGGCGAGCGTCTTCGGCGGAGTGACGCACGTCGGCGACCAGGCCGGCGAGGATCCGGCGATCACGGCCACGCCGCTCGGCGTCGTCGCGCAGGTCAGCTTCTACGCGCCGGCGCGCACGATCTACAACGCGGGTGCCACCTACGCGCGCGGCCGCTACCGCTTCGCCCTCAACGTCGACAACGTGTTCGACGAGGAGACCATCTGGCAGCCGTCGGGCCGCTTTTCCCTGAGCCCGTATCCGGCGACGAACTTCCGCCTGACGACGACCGTCACGTTCTAGCCCTTGGGTAACGCAGGACCGGCTGTCGCCGGTACGGGCACGTTGCCTCGGGGTGACGTGCCCGTTTTCCTTCACCGGCGTCTCGATGACCTCCCCTCAACGCACTCCGCGGATCGCCTGGTGGATGCTGGCCGTCCTCGGCCTTGTCTTCGCGCTGTTCGCGGGAGACCGGGCGGTGCTGGGCATACTCAAGACCACGCTCGGCACGGAGCTGGGGCTCACGAACAGCGGTTACTCAATGCTCGTGACGGCGTTCATGCTGCCGTACACGGCCATGTACTTCGTGGTTGGGGGCTGGACCGACCGATTCGGGTTTCAGCGGATGCTCGCGCTGTGCGTCGTCGGGATGTCGGCCGCCACGCTGCTGGCCGGGACGGCGCACGGGCTCGGGCAGCTCGCGGCGGCGCGCTTCGTGCTTGGCCTGGCCGAAGCGGGCGTGGTGCCCGCGATCACGCTGGCGATCTTCAGCTGGTTCGCGCCCGATCGCCGCGCGCTCGCATATTCCCTGGCCAACACGGTGCAGCAGACGGCGTACATCCTCTGCCCGCCGTTCGTCGCCTCCGTGACGCTCGCACTCGGGTGGCGCTGGGCGTTCCTCATCCCCGGGCTGTCGGGCTTTTTGGTCGCGGCCGCGTGGTGGCACGTCAACCGTGTCGCCGGGGCGCCCCCGCCGGCCGAGCCCGCCGCCGGCGCCCCGGCCGGCCCGGAGCCCGGGTGGTGGCGGCGGATCCGCGGGCTGCTGGCCATGCCGGCGGTCCGCGTGCTGATCGCGGCCCGGGTGATCTCCGACCCGTTCTGGTTCTTCTTCCAGTATTGGCAGACGCCTTTCCTGCAGGAACGCGTGGGCCTGAGCCTCGCGCGGGTGGGGCAGCTCACGTGGATTCCGCCGCTCGTCTACGTCGGTGCGGCGCTCGCCTTCAGCGCGTTCTCGGACCGGCTGGTGGCGCGCGGGTGGGCGGCGCCGCGCGCCCGGCTCGTGCTGCTCCTCGGGGCGACGGGGCTCGCGCCGGCGGCCTTCGCCCTGCCGCTCGTCCGCGGAGAGTGGGCGGCGGTCGGGCTGGTGACGCTGGTCTGGGTGATGTGCGCGACGTGGCTGAACATGAGCTCGGTGTTCATGGGCGCGCTCGTCCCGCGGCATTCCCTGGCGTCCGCCATCGGGATCATGAGCGCGCTCGGCGGCGTCACCTCGATCGTGTTCAACGCCGTGGTGGGCTCGATCATCGACCGCTTCGGCTACGACGTTCCGTTCTACGTCGGGGCGTGCCTGCACCCGGTCGCGGCGGGCCTGCTGGCGTGGTACTTCCTCGGCCGCCGGGCGGCCGACGCGGCGGCGGCGGGCTAGGGGTTCCCGAGGGTCGAACCTTCGATCCACTTGCCCTCGAGCAGGACTTCCTGGGGGCGCGCGGGGATGCCCCGTTCCTGCCGGTGCATCAGGCCGATCAGCAGTTCGACGCCCACGGCGCCGGTCTGGGAGAAATCGTAGTGCACGCCGGTGTTGCCGGCCTGGGGGTCGTAGCAGCGGAGGTCGACCAGTCCGACGTCGTCGGGCACGCGCACCTTGGCCGAGGCCAGCCATTCCCGCATCGGGTCCGCCTGGCTCACGATGACGACGTCGGGCCGATGCCGGCGGAACCACCGGAGGAACTCCGCCCGCGACGGCGCGTGGCTGAGCAGCGGCGGCACGCGGCGGGAGGCCCGCGGCCACTTCACCTGCTCGCTGAGGAAGCCGCCGACCCACATGTCGTTCATGCGGCCCACATCGTCCGCGCGATCGAAGGCGAGCCCGATGCGCCGGTAGCCACGCTGGTGGCACTGGGCCGCGGCCAGGCTCGCCGTGTGGAAGTGATTCTCCCTCACGCGGTGGAAGACCGGCGCGGCGAGCGAAACCCCCAGCGCCGCGACGGAAAAGCCGCTCCAGTCGTATTCGGTCAGCGTGGTCTCGGATCCGGGCATGCGACCGATGAGCACCCCCTGGATGTTCCGCGCGCGAAGGATGCCGGTGAAGCGCTCGGGCGTCATGCCCCTCTCCCTCAGCCAGAAGTCCTCGAGCTTGAAGCCCGCCTGCTGGGCGCGGGCGAGGGCCCCCGGGAAAAAGTCCGGCAGGTCCGAGGCGGGTGGGCGCCACCCATAGCGCGTGGCGTGGCCGGTGACGTAGGCGATGACGGCGCTCGCGACGGGCACGCGCCGGCGCCGCGTGCTCATCCAGGCGGACAGCAGGTGGTTCACCTTGTATCCCAGCCGGTCGGCCGCGGCCTCGACGCGCTGCCGCGTCTCCGCCGTGATCCGGGGGTCGCGGTTCAGGGCACGGGCGGCCGTCGCTTTGTGGACCCCGGCGGCGCGGGCGACCTCGGCCAGGGTGACGGCTTGCATGCGGCCACTGTTGGCTGTCGGGACCGGTGAGCCAAGCCTGCGCTGGGGCGCGTCGGGACCGGGCTCGGCGCGATTCCGTGCGACACGTTGCAGGCGAGCGCGGGGACGTTGCGCGCCGCCGCGGCGGCGTGGTCGTCTCTTGCCTGCGCCCCATGATCGCCGGTCCCGACCCTTTCCTGCAGCTCGTGCCCAACCGGACGGCGACCGCCCTCCGCCGGCTGCGGGAGCTGGTCTGGCGGGACCCGGTTGCGGTCAAGGTGACGGCCGCGGGCGCGACCGCGGCTCACCGGAGTCTGGCGGAGGCCGCGCGCGGGAAGCGCCGGTCCGTCGTCCCGGCGACGGCGTGGGGCCGTCTGTACGACCAGCGCTGGTTCCACCTGGAGCTGCCGCGGGACCGGGGCGCGGCGCGCTACCTGGAATGGCGCGACCAGGGCGAGGCGACGCTGTGGATCGGCGCCGAGCCCTATTACGGGTTCGACGTCGCCCACCGGCGCGTCGCGCTGCCGGCCGGCGTCCGCGAAGCGTGGGTGGAGGGCTATTGCTGTCAGTCGGCCATCTGGCACGCCGACGCGACCGGCCTTTCGTCGCGCGGCAGCATGTTCGGCGGCGCGTACACGTGGCGGCGCGACGACGCCGTCTGGGACGCGGCTCAGGACCTCCAGGCGCTGTTCGACCTGATGATGCACCTGCGGGCCCAGCAGACGCCGGCGCCGCCCCGCGAGCTTGCGCGCATCGGGCTGCAGCCCGGCCTGGACGGGGCGACGCCGCTCTACCGCCAACTGCTGCGGCGGCTCGCGGAGGCGGTCGACGCGTTCGATACGGCGGGCCTGGCCGGCCTCCGCCCGCGGCTGCGCGCCGCGCGGCGCGCGATGCGGGACGGCCGGGCGCGCGTCCGGGCGGTGCTCACCGGCCACGCCCACATCGACCTGGTCTGGCTCTGGCCCGAACGCATGGGCGAGGCCAAGGCCGTGCACACGTTCGCGACGGTGAACCGGCTGATGACGCTCTACCCCGAGTTCCGCTTCGCCTACAGCCAGCCGGCCAGCTACCGGGCCGTGGAGCGGCGGGCGCCGGCGCTCGCGCGCGCGGTGGGGCGGCGGATCCGCTCGGGCCAGTGGCAGGCGACGGGCGCGATGGATGTCGAGAGCGATACGCTGCTGCCGTGCGGCGAGGCCCTCGCGCGCAGCCTGCTGCTGGGCCAGGCGGAGTTCCGCCGGCTGCGCGGGACGCCGTCGCGGCTGTTGTGGCTGCCCGATGTCTTCGGCTACAGCGGCTGCCTGCCGCAACTGATGCGGCTGGCGGGCGTGGACTGGTTCTTCACGACGAAGCTCACCTGGAGCGCGCTCAACCGGTTTCCGCACAGCAGCTTCGTCTGGCGCGGGGTCGACGGCAGCGAGGTGCTGGCGCACGTGACGCAGAACGCCGGCTACAACAACCGGCTGGATTTGGCCGAGCTGGATGGAAACGCCCGGGGGCACGTCCAGGCCGACGTCCACGACGAGTTTCTGCACCCGACCGGATACGGCGACGGCGGCGGCGGGCCGACGGAGGAGATGTGCGAGCGGGCCCGCCGGCTGGGTTCGCTCGGAGGCACTCCGGCGCTGGCCTGGGACCAGCCGGAGGCGTTTTTCGCGCGTCTCGCGCGGCGTCGCGCCGCGCTTCCGCTCCACCAAGGCGAATGCTACCTCGAATACCACCGCGGCACCTTCACCACGCACGGGGAGCTCAAGGCGGCTTTCCGCGGGCTGGAGCGCGCGCTGCAGGTGCGGGAGGCGGCGGCCGTTGCGGCGGGGCGCGCTCCCGACCTGACTGCGGCATGGCGGCGCCTCGTGTTCGCGCAATTCCACGACTACATCCCCGGCAGCTCCGTCGACGACGTGTACGCCGAGGGCGTCCCGGAGCTGCGGCGGCTTGCGCGCGCGCAGGTCGCGGCGGCGCGGCGCGACTTGTCGGGCGCCGGCGGCTGGCACGCCTTCAATCCCCTGCCGCAGCGGTGGCAGGGCTGGGTGCGGCCGCCCGGCGGGCGCCCGGCCGTCTGGATGGAGGTGCCGCCGCTCGCGAGCGCGAAGCTGGCGGCCCCGGCGCCCGAGCCTCCGCCCGCGGCCGCGCGGGGGCCGGTGTTGCGCAACGGGCGGTTGGAGGCGGAGCTTGGTCCCGATGGCTGGCTGCGGCGGCTGGCGGTCGCCGGGCGCGAGCTGGCCCTGGCGGGTCCGGTCCGCGCGTTCCTCTACCCGGACCGCCCGGCCAACTACGACGCGTGGGACATCGACCGCCACACGCTGCAGCTCGGCGAACCCGTGCGGAGCCGCGCGCGGGTCATCCTGGAGTCGGCGGGTCCGCGCCGGGCGGCGATCGCGGTCACGCGCGCGCTCGGGCGCCGGAGCCGGCTGACGCTGCGCTATATCCTCGAGGCCGGCGCGGCGGTGCTGCGCATCGAGGCCGAGGTCGATTGGCGCGAGCCGGAGACGCTGCTGAAGCTGCATTTTCCCACGGCTTACCGCGGTCTGCATGCGCGCTATGGCGCGCCGTTCGGAAGCACGCTGCGCGGGCAGCAGCCGGGGAGCGCCGCGGCCGACGCCCAATGGGAAGTGCCGGGCAGCCGGTGGGCGGTCGTCGCGGCGGACGGCGAGCGCGAGGGCCTGGCGGTGATCACCGAGGCGAAGTACGGGTTCTCAGCGCGCGACGGGGAGCTCACCGTCTCCCTGCTGCGCGGCGCGCGCATCACAGGGTGCGACGACCACCGCTACGCCGCGCCGCCCGGTTTGAACCGCCACCGCCCGGCCTCTCCGTTCTCGGATCAGGGCCGGCACCTCATCCGGCTGGCGGTCGGCGGCTACGACGCCTGTGGGGTGGCCGAACTCCATCCGGCCGCGCTGGCCGATTCGCTCTTCACGCCCCCGCTGGTGTTCCGCGGCCCGCCGCGGCACGCGGGGTTCCTCGGCTTGGCCGGCGCGCCGACCTTGGTGGCCGCCTGGGCGATGCCGCTCGAGGCGGGGAGCTGGCTTCTCCGGCTGCACGAGGTCTCCGGGCAGCGCGGCGTCGCCTCGCTCGCGCTTGCGGCCGGCTGGCGGGCCCGGCGCTGCGGGCTTGACGGCGCGCCGCAAGGCGGGCCGCTCCGAAATGGCAAGCTGCCGTTCCGTCCCTACGAGATCGTCAGCGTCCGAGTGGAGCGGCAGGAAAATCCCTAGGTGCACCGGCCCCGTTCGCGGCCCGAAGCTGGGGCAATGCGTCAACCTTCAGCACCGGTCGGCCATTGCGTTCATCGTGGGTAACCGGTGACGGCCGCGCCAAAACGGGTGGAGAAATCTGGTGTGCGTTCTCTCCGAAAGCTTCGAACCCAGAGCTGCAACGACCGCTGGATTTGGAGGTGCGGGGCGGAATCGAACCGCCGAGACTGCCGAGGGGGGCCGGCCGTAAGGCGTTAAAGGGCCGTTTCAGAGCGGGAGCCGGTCGGGGATTTCGCGCGGTTGTGCCGCGTTGTGCCGGAAGGGGCGTGGCCGAATGAGTCTGCGCCCCGACCTCGCCCACGATGCCCTTTCGGCCGCTTCCGGCCGGGTCGGGTCCGCCGCCTGGATGAAGGCAATGGGCGATGTTCTCGACCCGGTTGCACCGACCCCCGAAACGCCCGAGCTGGAGAATTTCCGGGACGAAATCGAGGCAATGGGCCGGGCGTTCGGCCGGCTCTACCATTTCGACGCGATTCCCTCCTACGCCTTCGGCAATGGGGCCTTGGAAATGGTCTCCTGGCGAATGGACGGGACGCCGAAGCCGGGCGGCCAATTGTCCCCGGCTCCGGTCGAATTGGGCGAGCCGGCCATGACGGCGGACGGCCGGCGCTACCGGCTGGCCGAGTCCGACGATTCCCCGGGTTTCGGCCCCGTCGATTCGTTCGGGAAGGCCCGGCGCCTCCAGGCCGCCGAGGCGGCATATAGGGCCGTCGTATCGGACGAATGCGGGATTGTCGTGGACCCGAAGCTCCTGGCGAAGAAACGCCGGGAACGGGCCGTGCTCCGTGCCCAATCCCACGCCATCGCCCGGAAGCTAGAACTGGCCGGTGTCCACGCCTACCGCTCGGACGAATGGCTCCTTTCGGCCTACGGGGTCCATTCGGGCGAGTGGGAGGACATCCCGAGCTTCCGCCGGATCGTGTTCATTCCCTACGTCGCGGCCCAGATTCGGGAGCCGTTCGTCCGGGAACTCGAATACTGGCTCCAGTGCCACCTGAACGACCGCTTTTGGACCCTCACCGGCGGGGAGCGGGTGCCGCTGAAAAAGCTCCGGCCCGCGATCCGCCGGCTGATGCGGCGCTCCAGCAAGCTCAACAACCAGGACTTCATGAAGGTGGCCGGCGTCCGCATCGTGTTCCGGTCGCTGGAGCTGGGGACCGTCGAGAAACGGCGGAAGGGGATGGACCTCCTGGACGACCAGGGCCGGCTCGCGGGCGTGATCGAGCGCGACGAGCACGGTCAACTGTGGTTCCACCCGCACCTGCATTGCGTGGTTCACCTGGAGAAAGGGCGCCTCGAAAAAGCGGAGTGGTCGGCGTTCCTGGAACGAGTCCACGCCTATTGGCAGGACTGGATGGATGACAGCGGCGTGATCCGCAACGTGCGCGAGGCGGTCAAGTACGTGACCAAGCCAAGCGAAATCCAGCACCTCACGCCGCAAGAAACTGCCGCGCTCTACGAACAACTGCGGCGCGCGAAGCTGATTCACCCGATGGGCGCCCTGGCCGACGCGATCAAGGCGCGCGAGGCCGCGGAAATGACGCTCGTTCGCGAGCAGACCAACGACGGATATATCTGGCGCGAGGTCGAGGACTGGAACGTCCGCGGCAAGCTCGACGCCAAGGCGAAGGATAAATTCAAGTTCCGCGTCGAGCGGAACGGCGAACTGATTTCCGGCGAGACCAGCGAGGAAGCATGGCGCGCCGCGACCAAGCTGGAAAAAGAGTCCGTTGCGGACGTTTGCGTAGTCGTCGCGCGCTGCGTGCCGGCCGCGTCCAGTCTCGGCGTGAAGGAGCCGCGCGTGATCGTCATGCGGCGCGCGCGGAAGTTCACGACTGAGGAAGGACGCATCGCCGCGGAAAAGCGCGACGCCGCGCGTGTGCTCGCGCACCCGCTCGTTCAGAAGATTCGCGAGCACACGCGCGAGGCATGGGCGGCGGGCGTCCGCCTCGCCGCCATTAGGGTTCACACTGGCACACCAACTGTCCCCGGGTCTCCGCCGCCGAAGCCGCTGCGGATGCCTGCGGCGGAGATTTTCCGGCGCCAGGAGCGACTAGCCGCCCTCTCCGAAGCATGAAAACCCCGTTCCCCGCCTTCTACTTCCAGCCGGCGCTTCACCCGAGGCTTCCGACTATCTGGGTCCGGCCGTGCGAGGTTGTGACCACGCTGCCTCAATCCAAAAAGGCCGTGATCCGCCTCCATTCGCTCGTGCAATGCGGATACGTGGAGAAGGTCGTCGACTTCGCGGACCTCGCGAGCACGCCGGAAAAAGCCGCCGAGGAGTTTGCTCGGCGGTTCGTCGCGCTGCCGGTCGCTCAATTCTCCAGGTCGCCTGAAAAATCCGCCGCTGCCGAAGTGGCTGGGGGCGGCGTGGAGTCGAAAGGAGAGGCGCAATGATCGAGCTACAAATTACCCCGGACCTGGATCAAGCCCCGTGGGTTGATCTTCGGGGGGCATTCCCGAGCGGAATGGGCGTGATCGAGCGGATCGGCAGACTTCCGCGGGGAACGCACAGCGGGCGCTCGGTCGTCGCCGTTGTGATCCGGATGCCGGATGGGACGCGCTGCATCGCCGAGACCACGTTGGAGCTGTTCAGCGCGGCGGCGAAGGTCATGCGGACGCGCGACGAGATGGAGAAGGCCCCAGACAACTGATTTCTTCCATGAGCACACGCTTCGCAATCGTCTACCGCCCGCGCGAATCCATCGCGCTGTTTTGCCCCGGCGACCCGCATCCCCTGTTCACGATCCCCGGCGAGCGGTTCGCCGGCCGCAATCCCGACGAGCGCGCCGCCTCAATGGAGCGGACGTTGAAGCTGATCCAGGGGTCACTCGAGCGCGCCTCCGGCGGCGACGTGGAGGTTCACCGGATCGAGGAAAAGCCGCTGTTCCCGGTCGGAAAGGACGCATGAGCTTCCCGCGCCTCTCCCTCTTCGCCGTCGATAAGTGGATTTTCGGGGTGTCCCTCCAGTTTGAGCGCTGCGGGTGCAAGCACCTCGACATCTGCGTCGCGGACCTCGTGGTCCGGATCGACTTCGGCCGGTGCCGTCACAACCGGGAAATTTCCTGACCATGCCAGACACATCCGCAGAAGTACCCGCCAGCGCGATCACTCCGCAGGACATGCCGACGCCCACCGCGCCGGCCGCCTCGAGCGCCGCCGCTCCTGGCGTCAACGAATCTCCTTCGCAGGGAGGGACGGTCCCAGCCGAGGCTCATAACCCCGGTCCCGCCGGTTCGACTCCGGCCCCTGCACCCATCTCGTCCGATGTTGATTCGGCCGGCGTGGCGTTCGACCCGGCGAAGCACAACCGCAGCAAGCATCCGCACACGGGCCGATGGATGCCGAAGGGCGGCCGGACGAAACGTGACGGCTCGAGCCCGGCGTCGCCTGGTCCGGTCACGTCGGCGCCGAGCTTCATCCCGAAGGACGTTCCGCCGGCAGCGTCGCCGGAAAAGGCGTCGCTGCCGGCGCCGGCAGCCAGCGCCGAAACCGGCGTCGCCGTTCCCATCGTGGATCACTCGTCCGACGTGGGCGAGATCGTGAGCCGCAGCGTGCAGTTGACCGCGGGGATCGTCTTCGACGCCGCGGAGGAATGCACCGCGACGGCCGCCGAGCACAATCACATGGTGAAGGCGACGGCCGCGTTCATCCGGTCGAAGGGATGGCAGGCCGCTGCGGGTCTCGGGCTGTTCCTGATGTTCACGGCCTGGGTGATGAAGATTCTCCAGAAGCCCAAGGTGGGGGAGAAAGTCCGCTCCTGGTTCCGACGCGAGGAGCCCACGCCGTCGGTCGAAGCCCCGACAAAGCCCCAGCCGGCGACGCCCGCCCAACCTTCCGCCGCGCCGCCCGACGGCCGCCGCGCCGTCCCGCCGCTCGCGCCCGTGTGATCGTTTCCCATGCAAGACCTCCCGAACAAAATCATCCTCGCTCCGCCCGACGCGGACATCGTCCTGATCGCTTCAGCCTCCTGGTGGTTCTGGACCGGCCTCGCGGTCGTCATCATCGCCGTGGCCTTCGCCTTCGCATCGAAGGGCAAGGGGGAGAAGTAATGCCGCACGGCGCTTTCCTCGGAATGACCACCAGCGGCAAGACGTTCGCCGCGATCCAATCCGCGCGGGACTTCCGCCGGCAGGGCGTGGGGGTCCTGGTGCTGCACAAACCTCGGGAGCCGTGGCCGTCTGACGCCGCTTCGTGGCAGACCGATGACCCCGACAGGTTTTTGCGGATGTTTTGGGCCGCCAAGTCCTGCGCGTGCTTCATGGAACTCGCGGACGCCGATGTTGAGGCGTCCGACACCCGTTTCCACAAGTGTTTCACCCAGGGCCGGCACGAAGGGCACCGCTGCTATTTCCTGAGTCAGCGGGCCGCCCAGGTGCACCCGAACATCCGCGAGAATTGCACCAGCCTCTGCCTCTTTGCCGTATCGACCAAGGCGGCGAAGCTCTGGGCCGAAGAATTCGCGGATGACGCGCTCCTGGGCGCCTCGGCGCTCAATCCGGCGGAGCACTCGTTTTTCTACATCCCATCGCGCGGCGTCCGCGCGAGGAAAATGCGACTTTCCTCATGAAAAAACTCCGCTGCCTCCTGGTCGGTCACGATTTCGTCTGGATGCTGCGCGCGCCCCTTTTCGGCCCACCCGGGAGCGAATATCACAGCCGGCATTGTCGGCACTGCAAGCAGACCTGGGAGTTTGTCGGCCAACGCTGGAGGAAGGTCGTCCAAAAATGAGCACCCGCGCCCCTTACTTTCGTCGCCGCCGCCAGCGTCTTCGCCGGCTCCACCGCTGCACGCGCTGCGGCGAAAGCGCGCCGGAGAAGGGGCACACGCTGTGCCCGGTTTGTCTCGAGATGAAAAAGCTCAAGCGTCCAGAGCCAAAGGCGAGCCGGCGGGAGCGGGCGTTGATCGAGCGCCGGCTTTCCGCGCTGGAGATCGCGCGCGCGCGGCTCCTGGAGAAGTTCCAGCGCGTCGCCTGACCCATGCGCTACATCGGGGGTAAGAACGCCGAAGGCGTCGCCCAGCGGATCATCAATCTCATCCCGCCGCACCGGGTCTATATCGAGCCGTTCCTGGGCAGCGGCGCGGTGCTGCGCACGAAGGCCCCGGCGGAGAAGTCCATCGGCTGTGACCTCGTGCCGACGCTGTTTCCGGCGCTCAGGTCCGCGGCGCCGAATCTGGCGCTCCTGCAGGAGTGCGGAGTCCGATTTCTGGAATGCTATCGCTGGACCGGCGACGAGCTGGTCTATGCCGATCCGCCCTACTTGCTAAGCACGCGCGGCGGCCGGCGCTACTACCGCGCGGAAATGTCCGACGCGGATCACCTGCGGCTCCTGGGCGTGCTCAAAAGGATTCCGGCGAAGGTGATCCTGTCCGGATACCCCTCGGACCTCTACGCGCGCGAGCTGGAGGACTGGAGCGTCGAGACCTTCCGCGCATGGACGCGGAACCATCGGCCGCGGACGGAGTGCCTGTGGTTCAATTTCCCGCGCCCGACGGTCCTTCACGACACCCGGTTTGTTGGTCGTGATCGTCGCGAGCGGTGGAATGTCGAGCGCCGCCGCCGCAGGCTCCGGGAGCGGTTTCTTCGCATGGCTCCGCTGTCCCGGGCGGCGCTATTTTCGGCGCTGGTGGACGTCATGAAGTCCCTGGGCGAAGCGACGCCCGGCGCGTCCCGATGACCCGCGATCTCGTGCTTTCCCTGTTCCCCGGCGCTGATCTCCTCGGCCGAGGATTCGAGGCGGAGGGCTACTGCGTTGTCCGAGGTCCTGACATTGTTTGGGGCGGGGACATTCGGGAATTTCATCCCACGCCCGGCCGGTTTGACGGGGTGATCGGCGGGCCGCCGTGCCAGGATTTTTCATCCGAGCGTCGGTGCGAACCGAGCGGAGAAGGGGAGGCGATGCTTCGGGAATATTCCCGCGTGGTGGCGGAGTCCGGCGCCGCGTGGTTCCTGGCGGAGAACGTCCCGAGCGTCCCGGACATCCAGGTCCCGGGGTACACGGTCCAGCGTCTGAATCTGACGGCCGCGGAATGCGGCGGGCGCCAGCGGCGCAACCGCTGCTTTCAGTTTGGAAGCAGGGACGGGAGCATCCTGGTCGTTGAACGCCGGAAGCCTGAGCCGGGCGCCGTGACCGAAGCCGCCGCGCTGGCGATCGAGGGGTCACAGCAGACCCGGCGCGCATGGCCCGACTTCTGCGAACTCCAGGGGCTTCCCAGGACCTTCAATCTACCCGGGCTGTCCCTCGCCGCGAAATACCGCGCGGTGGGAAACGGCGTGCCGGTCTACATGGCGCGCGTGCTCGCGCGCGCCGTCCGCGCGCGAGTCGCTCGGCTTTTGGTGCGCGTGTGCATCTGCGGCTGCGGCCGGCCGGTCGAAGGCCGGCACGTCATGGCCGAGGCGTCATGCCGGAAGCGGATGCAGCGGCGCAGGGAAGAGCAGGGGCCTGGACACAACCTCTCCCTGGTGGAGCTCGCGCTGCGGCGCGAATTGTGACGCGGCCGCGCGTGGGCTCCGACGTCGGGTCACGTTCCGTGACTCCTCGAGCATCGCCTTCCCAGGTCCGGTCACCGTGACTCGGCGGCCGTGACCAGACCTGGTCCCGTCACGATCGTTGCGTCACGGCGTGACCGAGCTCAGGGGCTCGCTACCAGGTCAGTCACGGAACTCCACGGATCTCCTGACTCCATTCTTGGCGTCGGGGCCCGCTCGAGCTCGCGACTCCGGGTCCGGCGTCAGGATACGCAGACGCCATTTTCGGCGTCGGAGGCCTCGCTGTGCGCCCGGCTGTGCGCCCGAAAAATGGGCGCACAAAGTGGGCGCACACTATGGACCCGGAGAGGAATCGGCCCAATTCGTCGGACCGTAACCCGAATCCCTCCATGTCCCGCATCCTCTCCACGATCAAGACCCCGGCGTTCCTCATCGGCCTCGCGGTCGGCGCCGTCCTCGCCGTCGCTTTCGCCGCCGTCGCGAACCTCGTCCGCCCGGTCGCCAAGGTGATCCCCGGCTCGCAGGCCTGATTCGGCCGGCCGGTCACCCTCAACGCAGCCTCAACTCCTCCAGCCCATGCGCCGCTACGAACCCATCGCAGGCATCACGGTCGGTGCCGCCGGTGCCGACACCACGGCCCCGGTCCCGACGGAACGCCGCATCCTCATGGCCCGCATCTACGCGAGCGCCACGAACTCCGTCCCCGCGACGGTGTACGGCGCCGACGTGATCGACGCGATCCAGTTCTACGTCGGCACGAAGCTGGTGGGCGAGACCACGGCGCAGGAGCTTCTCGACCGCGCGAAGCTCAACGGCCTCGGCACCATCGTCCCGTCGGCCAGCGTCGGCGTCCCGATCTTCTTCGTCGAGCCCTGGCGGGCGTCCGTGATGGACGAGCAGGTGGCCGCCTGGGACCTGTTCCTCCAGCCGAACATGACGATCAAGGCCCGGACCAAGGCCGGCCTGACCAACCCCGCGGTCAAGATCGTCTACGTGTACGACGACGAGTACACGACCAACGAGCAGGGCCAGCGCGTGCTGAACATCATCAAGCACGAAGCGGTCTTTCTGGGACAGCTCGGCACGCAGGCGGACATCCTGAATCCGCAAATCCCCACGGACCTGCCGATCCAGCGCATCCTCATCTACCCGGCGGCCGGCGTCACCATCTCGGCGGTCAAGGTCACCGTGAACGAGAACCAGATCGTGCACGAACTGACGCAGGCGGAGAACATCGACTTCCTGAAGGACTACGGCCTCGTGGCCGAGTCCGGCAATGGGAAGATGTACCCCGTCGTCTTCGACGCGAACCAGCAGATGTTCGACGGTCTGCCCATCGTGAAGAGCATCAAGCTCTCCATCACGCAGAGCGCCGCCGGCGCCGTGAAGCTCCTCCTGGAGCGCCGCGCCCCGCGCTACCAGTAAGCGAAGTTTTCAATAGCCATCCGCGCCCCGGAGCCCGCCGCCGCCTCACAGCGCGGCGGGCTCCTTAGCGTAAAGCCCCTCCACCCATGTCCACTCCCAACCTCACCACGAACAACCCGACGGGCGGGCTGAGCGGCGCCATCGGCTCTTTCTTCGGCGGAATCCGCGACCTCGCCGTCGGCGTCGCGCCTCTCGCGCGCGACCTCTACGTCCTCCGGCTCCAGGAGGACTCCAGGCGGGACGCTTCCGTTCCGGCCGCCGTGCCCGCGCCGGCCACCTCCGCCGACACCGGCGGCGGGATGAAGCCCTGGATGCTCTGGACCGGGGTGGGGCTCATCCTGGTCGTCATCGTCGCCCTCGTCCGCCGTCGCTGAGCCATGTTCGCAGCGGCTGCCGGTTTCCTCTCGAAATTCGCCGGGGGCAGTGATGCTCCCGACACGCTCATCAGCGGATTCCGGGACGTTCATTCCGGCGGGATCAACGTCGGGTCCAAGGTCGTCGGTTCCGGTTCCGCTTCCACGTCGCTCCCGTCGGCCGCGTCGCCCGGGCTGGTCTCGAGCGCCGCCGGTTCCGGAGTCGCCCCCTGGCATCTCGCCGTCCTGGCCGTCCTGGCCGTCGTTGCGCTCGCCGCCTTGCTTCGCCGCCCCCGCTCCTGACCATGGGCCTTTTTTCCACCAAGAAGACCACCACGAACCTGAGCACGACGAACGTGTTCACGGATCAGTCCGCGAACGCCGCGGAGGGGGCAATCGCGGTCGGGGCGGGCGCGAACGTCTCCATCGAGTCGGCGGACAAGGACATCGCCCTGGGCTCGCTCCTGACCCAGCGCGACACCGCCATCGCGGGGCTGAACACGACCGCGAACGTCGCCGGCATGGCGCTGGGCAGCAACGAGCGCACGGCGGCCGCCGCCCTGGCGGCGAACCGGGACGTGAACCTCGCCAGCCTGGACACGACCTCACGGCTGGCCCAGCACACGGTCAACACGGTCTTCGGTCTCGCGGAGATCGCGAGCCGTGACCGAAGCGACGTGCTGAACACCACGACCACGGCGCTGCAATCGTCGGCCGGCATCACGGACCGACTGGCGGAAATCGCGTCCGGCGCCCTCGAGCGCACGCAAACGCCCGACAGCCAGACCATCAAGACTCTCCTCTACGTGATCGGGGCCGTCGCCTCGATCATCGGACTCGCGTTCATCGCCCGCAACCGCCGCACGTCATGACGATCATCAAGAAAATCCCGGCGGGCGCCGTCGTGAACGCCCAGGGTGAGGGCCGCAACTTCTGGGTGGTCTTCTGCCCCGTCGAAATCGAAATCCGCGTCCCCGGCGGAGAATTCGAGACGTACAGCCAGGGGACCGGCCTCAACGATCTCCCGGATGGCGGGAAGTTCGCGCGCCTGGACGTTCGCAATCCCTCGGCCGGGGAGGTCACGGTCGTGTTGTACGTCGGCGGACCCCTCTACCGCGACGCACGCTCGGCGCTGATCGAGCCGAAGACGGTCGGCGTCGCGCACGCGACCATCAGCCTCAACGCGACCTCTGGCGTGACGCTGACCGGCGTTCCCACGGGTCTCCGCATCCGCCGCAAGAGCGTCCAGCTCACGAACCTCGACGCCGTTCTCAATCTCCAAATCCGGGACGCCGGCGGCGGCGTCCTCGCGACGGTGTTCCCGGAGCAGACCTACACGCTCCCGATTTCGGAGCAGGTCGAGTGCTACAACCCGAACGGCTCTGCCGTCGCCTGCAACATTTCGGAAATCTGGTGGACGCTGTGAGTCATGCCGGAGCCTCGACAAGTTCAATGCCGGCCGATCCCGGTCATCTTTGACGCGCCCGGCGCTCCTGGCGGCGGCGTGCTGGAGCAGGAGGAGGAGGTTGGCGGATTGCTGGATGAGGACGGCGATTTTCTCGCCCAAGAATAATGCCCGCGAACAAAAAAGTTTCCGCTCTCACAACCGCCACGCCGGCGGACGCGGATTTCCTGTATCTCGTCAAGGATGACGGCGGCGGCTACGTTTCACGGAAGGCCGCGCGGACGGCGTTCTCGCCGCTGATCGTTGATTTTACGTCGAGCAACCCGTCCTACGCTGTTCCCGCCGGCTACAAGGTTGTCGAGGTCGTATGCGTGGCCGGCGGGGGTGGCGGCGGTTCCGGCCGTCGCGGGGCCGCGGGCTCCAATCGCTTCGGCGGTGGCGGCGGGCAGGGCGGCGCAATGTCGAGGATGAGGCACACGCTCGCGGACCTACCGGCGGGTGATCTCGTGGTGACGGTTGGCGCTGGCGGCGCCGGGGGCGCTGCAATTGCCGCGGACGACACGGACGGCTCGGCCGGAACGTCGGGAGGAAGCTCCTCAGTGGTGAAAGGTGGTCGGAACCTCTGCTCCGCTCAGGCCGGCGCGGCTGGCACCGGCGGCACCGCGGCGGCTGGCACCGGCGGCACCGGCGGACAATTCGGGGAGTTCTCGGGAACCGCAGGCGGGGCCGGGACCGTTGGCGCCACCGGAAACGGCTCCAATAACGGATTTGCCTCCGCCGGTGGGGCCGGAGGGGGCGGAATCGACAACGGGAATGTTTCGCGCGCGGGAGGCAACGCTGGCACCGGAAACAATGGAGGCGCGAACAACGCCGGCGGGACTGGCGGCGCTGTCGGCGCGGCTGGAAACAACGCGGCGGCGACTGGCCCCGCGCCTTGGGCGGGAGGCGGTGGCGGCGGTGGGGGCGCGGGAGCGGTCGGCGGCAATGGCTTCCGTGGTGGTGGCGGCGGCGGCGGCGGCGCCTCCCTGAATGGAACGAATTCCGGTGCCGGCGGCTCCGGTGGAAATGGCCACGTCCGGCTGATTTTCTGGCCCTGATCTATGGTCGAGCGCGTCCAAATCCTAAACGCCAACGGCGACGTGGAAAACCTGATCGTCTTGGACACGGCGCGGTTTCCCGTCGCGTCATGGCCGAAGGCGGACGGCCAGACGGTACGCAAGGAAACAACGGAGAACCGGTATGCCAAGCGCTCGGAGGATCAGCAAAAATAAACCCGTGTGCCTCTCCTTCCCCAAATTCAATGCCGGCCGTCGCCACGGATTTTCTTCGTGTCCGGGGATGGCGTGTACGAATTCGAGGACGCGGCGGCGGTTGCCGCTGCGCTTCATTCTGGCGTCTATCAACCGGCGGTCGTGGACGGTGGAACGTTTGCCGATGCCGCCGCTATCGTCGCGGCTTTGCAGGCCGGTTCTTACGTCTTGGTGGTGGTGGACGGTGGTAGCTACGGCCCTGACGCGGCGTCTCTGGCGGCTGCTCTCCAGGCCGGCGCCTACGTCCTGGTCATCGTGGATGGCGGCTCTTTCGGCCCGGACGCCGCAAACCTTTCTGCATCTCTGAACGCTGGCGGGTATGTCCTCGTCATCATCAACGGCGGAACCCATGCGGACACTGCGACTCTCGCGGCTGCCCTCCAGGCTGGAAGCTATGATCCGGCCTAACCGAGCTGCAGTGTCATTTGGCCTGGGGGTCCGCTACGGAATCCAGGTCCTGAACCCGGACGGCTCCGTGGCGAAGCGCCGCGAGATGAAGCGGAATCTGATCCTCGACAGCGGCCTGGACCTCGTGGCCACGAATCTGATTGGCAACCTCACGGCCTACGCCGCCGTGGGGACCGGGACCACGCCCGTGAAGCGCGACTCCGGGGCGATCACCTTCACCCGCGCGGGAAACGTCGTCACCGCGTCGGCGGGATTCTTTGAAGCGGGCGACGTGGGACGCCTTCTCAAATTCGATTCCGGCGCGGAAATGTACGTCACCGGGTTCACGTCTTCCACCCAGGTCACGGTCGGGGTCTCGGGCGCGCTCGCCGCCTCCCAGGGAACGGTTTGGTACGTCAACGAGACCGGCCACGCAACCGAGGTGAAGCGGACGAACACCTACGGTTCGGACAGCGGCGACAACGACACGACCTATGCGGCGGGAGTTTTCACGTTCAAGCGGACTTATCTGTTCTCCGCGGAGGCCGGCGTCGTCGTGTACAACGAAATCGGTTGGTCGCCCAGCGCGGCGGCCGGGAACAATCTGTTTGGCCGCGACATAATCAGTGGCGGGGTGGCGCTCGCCGCGGGTCAACAGCTCCGGGTCGTTTGCGAGCTGTCGCTTGCCCCCGGCCCTTCCGTTTCCACCGCCTACGCGAACGTCGTCACCGGCTGGAGCCAGAACGGCAACTGCGCCTTGGAGTCCGTCGCGCTGACCAGCCAGCTCATGACCTACGTTGGGACGACCGGCGCGATTGTCGACGGTGGCGCGCAGACCGGCGGCCTCGAGCCGTCGAGGACGAAGCGAATCACGCTCGCGACCGGCTCCGACGCCCTGTCCCCGATGAACACCGCGCAGGTTGGTTCGGTTGGCGGCGCGCTCCCGGATTCCGCGACGGCGGCCGTGCAAGCCTACTCATCCGGAAACTTCTATCGGGATTACGTCGGCTCCTGGTCCGTCTCTCAGGGTAATTCTGCCGGCATCCGCTCGATCCAGTGGATGAGCAATGGCGGCACCCAGCGAATTTTCCGCGTGCTCCTGAATGCCGGGGAAACGAAGGCCAGCACGCACACCCTCTCCCTCACGCTCCGCCTCTCCTGGAGCCGAACCCTGGTCAACTGATCTCCATGCTCACCGCCGAAAACTACGCCGCGAATCTCCGCACGGCCGCCCGGGTGATCCGCCAGCGCCTCAGCCTGGGCGACGACGAGACCCAATGGACCTTCCAGCAGCGGCAGGTCTACAATCAACAGCTCGCCGAATACATCGCCGCCCACCCGGCGAGCTTTTCGGCGCAGGTCCTGGAGGTTGCCCGCCGCCGCCTCACGGAGAACCCCGCCAACGTCCTCCTGGACACGTCGCTGGATTTCTCGGCCGGCATCGACGTGGGCCTGGACTCGGGGAAAAGCACCATCGCGACAGCCGCGAAGTGGGGCCTCGGGGCACTCCTCCTCCTGGGCGCGCTTTGGATTTTCGTCAACCGCCCCCGCCGCTCCGCATGAAGCCCGTCGGTCATCCGCTCTTGGAATTTGTCTACGGGGTCGCGGCGTTCGCCACGGCACTAAAGGTCGAGGCGTGGGCGGCCGTGGTCGTCGCCGCCGTGACGACCTTCGCGCTCCTGCCGCTCGGCATTATGCGCTGGCGCGCGCTGCTCCGCGATAAGCCCCCGCCTAAAAAGCCCGAGGCGGAGGAGTGATTTTTCCCATGAAAACCCGACTCGTCATCCTCTTCGCCGCTGCGCTCGCGCTGGCTGGCTGTGCCAATTACAAGGGCCTGATCCCCGAGAAAAACGTCCACATGGAGGGCGTCGTGATCCAGGCCGGTCCCGGAGGCGCGCTCATCAAGGCGGACAAGATCATCACGACGATGGAGGGGCAGCCGTGGCCGGACGTGAAGCCGGAGGAGAAGCCCGCCAACTGATTTCCGGCCTACCGGTCGGAATGCCCACAACGCCGGCCAGGGCGATTGCCCGCGCCCTGGCCGGCAACGTGAAGCCCACATGAACGAATTCCTTCCCCGCACTGATCGAGACCGCGCGCATTTCTGGCGCGCCCTTTTCTTTCTAGTGCTTGCGGCGCTGTTCGTGTGCACCGCGGCGCTGCGCCGACGTAGATAGGGACCTCGCGGCGCCGGAAGTGGCGTCGATCGATCGACTCCGGAATCGGAGTCGCCCCCAGGCCGCGGCCGCTGCCTCCGGAAAAGGCGTCTGCGGATCCTGACGCCGGAACCGGAGTCGCGAGCTCGAGCGGGCCCCGACGCCGAGAATGGAGTCAGGATCCGTGGAGTTACGTGACTGACCTGGTAGCGAGCCCCTGAGCTCGGTCACGGTGACCGGACCTGGGAAGGCGACGCTCGAGGAGTCACGGCCGCGTGACCCGCCGGCGCCGCCCACGCGCGGCCGCGTCACGGAACGTGACCCGACGTCGGAGCCCACGCGCGGCCGCGTCACGCCGGCGTCAGGTGAGAGTGAAGCTGAATCTCGCCGTTTTCGTCGGCTGACCCGAGGCAGAGAACTCCCTCGTAGGTGTAGAGCCACCCGATCTCGGCGCCACTCCTCACGAGGCGGCCGTTTGGGACGAGCCGCCGCATCTCCTCCATCGCCTCCCGCTGCTTCGGATTCGTGACCTCGGCCCATTCGATGGGCTGGGGCGCGGGGATTTGTTGGGCGCGGATGGGTTGCAGGCCCGCGGGCTTAGGTCCGCCGAACGCTCCGCCGCCTGCGCGCCGGTTCCGTTTCTCTCGGGATTTCTTTCCCATCACGACACCTCGCAGTTGGGCGGCTTCGGAGTCACGGCGAAGAGGGAGGCGCCAGCTTCGGCAGTTTCTGCTTCGCGATGCTGCTTTGATGAAAAACGGGCGCGTTCCGCCTGCGTCTCGATCTCCTTCTCTCCTGCTCACGGCGTTGGCGGTCGTCGCTCGGCTGTTTGAATTTTTTCGGATGCACCGTCTTCGCGTGCGGCTCGGCACTCGCAGGCTCCGATACCCGGACGTCCGAGGGCCTCTCCGTCGCGAAGCTCTGCGGCCAGAACTCGACCGGGAACGTGAAATATCCGTGTTCTCGAAAGAATGCGACCGCCTGCTCTGCGAGGCCGCGCAATACCTCTGTGGGAGGGCTCTTGTGCTTCGCGTGGATTTCTTTGAGGCCCGCCAGCAGGTCGTCGGTCATCTTCACGTTGACCTGGGCTGGGAACGCTGGCCCGGCGTTGTCCGGCTTCATTGCCGGATACGTAGCGGAAATAGGGCTTGTCACACGGGATACTTAAAGTATCTGACGAAATCGTGACCCCGCTCAGTCTTGAAAACCCTGTAAAGGCCCGCGTGGCGAACGGGGTACGCTTTCCCTCCCCGCCGAGCGCCGCGAGCGGCCAATGGGTCACGCTATGTGCCGCGAATCGGGCCGGCGGGGAGGGGCTTGTCTCGCCGTGAGGACAACTGCGCGCAGTCGATCCCGGAAACGGAAGCCGGCCCCGATTAAGTGGGGCCACGCGAGCTACAACGTCCAGACGGGCGAGTTTCGCCCCTACCGCTATCGTTGGGTTCACGAGTGGGGGACCGGGAGGAAAATCCGAATTCGCGAAGAAATCCCTCCGCCAACCGGCCGGATGTATACGCTGACCAACGGCCGTCGCGTCTCGCTGAAAAATTTGCGCAGGGCCGTTCGGGATCACGTCGCCAGCGCGCCCGCGGTGGTCGCGGCCTATCGGCGCATCGTCCGCGAGTCGGGCGTTCCCGTCTGCCCAAAACAATTCTCCGCCGCCCTGGAATCACAGTCGGTCGCCGCTGCGCATAAGTCGCGGCCGAACGGGCCGGGGCGGCGGGGCTATGGCCAAGGCCGTCAGGATACGGTGAAGGCGCGCTCGGTAGGCAATCCCCGCGCGCCGCGCTAATCGGGTTCGAGTCCCGACCTTGGCCCCTCTTTCCATGCCGCAACCAACCCTCCATCACCAGCGCGCTCTGCGCCACTCAGAGCACTCCGCGGCCCCGGCCGCGTCCGACTCACGCTCCCTGTCCGCCCAAGAAAAAACCGCCGGGGCGAATTCCTCCGGCGCGCCGGCTGGACGGCCGGGAGCACCCCTCACCGCCGCGATGAAGCGGCTGATCCTGGACGAGCACGAGCGCGGCGACTGGTACGCTTCGGCGCGCGGCGACACCCGCCGCATGTCCAACGCCAAGCAGACCTTCGACGCGCTCCGCCGCCGCGGGCTCGTCGCCGACGACGGCAAGCCGACGCTCGCCGCCATCGAAGCCGCGAAGTCGTGACCCCGCTGGAGAAACCCGTCCGCCGCATCACCCGTGGAGCCCTGGATCGGTTCCACGGGTGCGATGCCGGCCGTCGTCTCGTCGCCAGCCTGGAGCCCGGCGACGTGCTCACGCTTCGGCCGCTGGGCACGCGACGGCCGGAGTCCGTGAGCCTCCTGGACGTCTACACCTGGGCGATCAAGTGCCGTGTGAACGCGGAGCGCCTGGAGCAGGCCCGCGAACGGAAACAGCAGTTGGCGGACGCGCGAGCGCGCCGCCGACTCCGCCGCCCTCTGCGCGAGGAATGAGCGACGCCTACCGGAAGTTTTATCCGACGCGCGCCGCGCTCTCCGCGGCCTCGGGCTTCACGCGCTCTCAACTGACCATCATCGCGCGCTACGCGCACGGGATGCCGGACAATCCGTTCCGCGGGAACGGCTCCTGGCCGGACATTCTCAAGGCTTTCGTGCTGCGGCACGCCGAGTGCCTCGCGTGGGTGGAGCGGAAAAGTCCAGCGCGGCCGTGCATTTCGACAGGTCTTCCGCGGCTAGCTTCTGGTAGATTTGGTGCACGATCCGGGACGAGTGCCCGACGAAGCGCATCGCCTGTTGGATTGGAACGCCCTGGCGGGCGAGCCGAGTGACCACCGTTACCCGCGTCGCGTGAAACGTCGTATGCCCCAGGCCGATTTCCTTCCTCAACTGCCACCATTCCTTCGCCGCAAAGCGGGGCAGGGTGCAGGTGAGTCCGCTTCGTGCGGCTCTAAGCTCCTGGACGAGCGGCAGGAGCGCGGGGTTGAGCGCCGTGGTGAAGACGTGCGGCTCGCCGTTGCGGCCCTTGGCGCGGAAGGTGATCGTGCGGCGCTCGAGATCGATGTCCTCCAGGGGCAGGCTGGTCTCTCGGAGCCGGCACCCCTGGTGGAGTGCGATTTCAAAGCTGACCGTCATCCATCGCTCGGTGATCGGCAGCCGGCCCTCGCGTTTGTCCAGGGCGGCGCGAATCCGGGCGATTTCCTCCGCCGTGAGGGGCGCCTTTTCCTTCGGCCGGTCGCGCCGCAGCCCCGTCGCGGCGGCCGGGTTGGTCAGGGCGAAGCTCCGGCGGACGGCCTCCCGCATCACGAGGCCCATCACCTTCACGTCCAGGAGGGCCGTGTTGCGGCTCACCTTCCGGCCGCTGGGCTTCTTCTGGCCGGTGCGCCAGCGGATGAAGTCCAGGACGTGCTGGAAGGTCAGCAGGCCGGGCCGGTGCACCTTGGCGTCCGCCAGGAAGGTGCGCCATTGGTCCCAGGCTTGCTCGTAGCGGCCCAAGGTGAGCGGGGAGCCCTTGGCGTGCTCCCGGATGAATTGGGGCGCCCAGGCGGCCCAGGATTCGCGCCGGTGGCCGGCCCGGGTCCGGAAGTATTCGGCCGCTTTGGACTCGGCCAGCCGGAGGGCCTTGGTCTTGCCGGTCGGATCGGACAGCCGGAAGGGGGTCGCCTCCTGCCTCCAATCGCCCGTTTCGGCGCACAGGTAGGTGATGGTCCAGTGAGGCCGTCCCTTTCGCGGGAAGGCCGAGTAGCCGCGCATTTTGCCCACGGGCTCAGAGGCTGCCTTTGTGCCCCCGTTGTGCCAAGCCCCGTTCTCAGAGTGGAGGTGCGGGGCGGAATCGAACCGCCGAATAGAGCTTTTGCAGAGCTCGGCCTTACCACTTGGCTACCGCACCGGAGCAAAATCGGCGCGCAACTTGGGCCAAGAAACCAGCCCGCGCAAGAACTGAAATACCGGGCCGCAAGTCAGTGCGGCAGCGCTTCCTCGTCGGGCTGTAACGTGTGCAGCGGAGGCACGGACTTCAGCTGCGGCCACTTCCACGCCACGAACAGGGTGACGCCGAAGATGCCCAGCCCGCCGAGGCCGGCCGCCGCCACGGGGCCGAGCAGCGCGGCGCTCAGGCCCGCCCGCAAAGTCGAGACCTCGTTGGAGCACCCGATGAACATCTGGTTCACCGCCGTGACGCGGCCCCGGAGGGAGTCGGGCGTCATCAGCTGCACCATCGTGTGCCGCACCACGACGCTGATGTTGTCGCACACCCCGCTGAGGAACAGCGCGGCCAGCGAGAGCACGAAGCTCGTCGAGACGCTGAAGACGCACAGGGAGAGCCCGAAGCCCGCGACCGCCCAGAGCATGACGACGCCGGGCCGGCGGAAGGGCGGCAGGTGCGAGCTCGCGATCGCGGTGAGCGCCGCGCCGATGGCGGGCGCGGCGCGCAGCCACCCGAATCCGATCGGGCCCACATGCAGGATCCGGTCCGCGTAGATCGGCAGCAGGGCAGTGGCGCCGCCCATCACGACCGCGAACAGGTCGAGCGTCATCGCCGCCAGGATCGGCTGGCGGTCCCGGATGAAGCGCGCGCCGGCGAGCGCGCTGACCGCCGGCGGGCGCACGACGGTGGCGCCGGCGGCGAGCGGCAGGTCGAGCATGACGAGCGCGAGCACCAGCGAGGCGAACACGTCCAGCGAGTAGGCCGCCGCATACCCGCCGTAGGCGACGATCGGTCCGGCGAGGGCGGGGCCGATGACGGTCGAGAGCTCGAACAGGCTCGTGTTCCACGTGATCGCGTTGCCGACCGCGGGCGCCGGCAGGAGCTGCGGGACGATCGCGGCGCGCGACGGGCCGGCGAGCACGCGGATGATGGCCTGCAGGAAGAGGATCAAATAGAGCAGGGGCAGCCCGGGGTTGTCGAAACGCAGGGAGGCGGGGTCCGCATGCCGCTCGAAGAGCAGCGCGAGGCGCAGCAGCCCGCGGTTGGCCGCCTCGAGCACGCCGCCGCCGGGCAAATAACCGTGGTAATGGCTGGTCAGGACCAGCGCCGCCGACAACGCCGCGGACGCGAACATCGCGCGGCGGATGATGACGCGGCGGTCGAACCGGTCGGCGAGGGCGCCGCCCCGCAGCGCGAAGGTGAGCAGCGGCAGCACGTTCACCAGGCCGACGAGCCCGAGCGCCGTGGCCGAGTTCGTCCACTGGTAGATCTGCCACGTCGCGGCCGCGATGAGCGCCTGCCGGCCGACGTTGGAGAGGAAGTGTCCCGTGATGTAGCGCCGATAGCCGGGATAACGCAGCGCGAGGTACGGGTCGCGGGCCGGCGCGCTCATACGACCGGTCCGGGAATGAAGGCCGGCAGGTAGATCCGGAAAGTCGAGCCGCGTCCCGGGGCGCTCTCGACCTGCAGGGCTCCACGGTGACTGCGGACGATGCCGAGCACGGCCGCGAGGCCGAGGCCGCGTCCGGTGAACTTGGTGGTAAAGAAGGGATCGAAGATCCGGCCGAGCACCTCCGGGGTCATGCCGGTGCCGTCGTCGGACACCTCGATGCAGACATAGTCGCCGCCCGCGACACCTCCCGCCGGCAGGGCACCCGCCGGTTCGCCGGGGGGGAGGCGCACGGGCCGCGTGGCCAGCCGGATGTGGCCGGGGTCGGGGCCCGGCATCGCCTCCGCCGCGTTGATCACGAGGTTCATGATGACCTGCCGCATCTGCGAGGGGTCGGCCTCGATGTAAGGCAGCTCGGCCGCGAGCGCGTAGTCGATCGCCGCGCGCCGGCCGATCGTGACTTCCAGCAGCCGGCTCGTCTCGTGCACGAGGTCGTTCATCCGGATCCGCTCGATCGTGAACGTGCCGCGGCCCGCGTAGGCAAGGAGCTGGCGGCAGAGGTCGGCCGCCCGGCTCGCGGCCGTGTGGATTTTCTCCAGGCGACCGGCGGTCTCGCGCGAGATCGAGGCATCGAGCTGGTTCAAGGCCGTGTTGCCGAGGATCACCGTGAGCAGGTTGTTGAAGTCGTGGGCGATGCCGCCCGCGAGCACGCCGAGGCTCTCGAGCTTCTGGGCATCGAGCATCTTCTGCCGCAGCTTCTCGCTTTCGGTCTCGGCCTCCTTGCGGGCGGTGATGTCCGTGAGCGTGCCGACCACGCGGAGGGCGCGGCCGTCCGGCCCGCACGCGACCGCCTTGCCGCGGTCGAGGATCCACCGCCACTCGTCCGACCGGGTGCGCACGCGCACCTCCAGCGAGAAGTGCTCGAGCCGGCCGGCGAGGATGTCCTCGATGCAGGCGGCCAGCGCCGGCGCGTCGTCCGGGTGGACGCGATCGACGATCGCCCGCGGGTGCTCCGGCAGTTCCCGTGGCTCGAAGCCCAGCATCCGCGCCACGCGGTCGCTGCGCACGATCTGCCCCGAGGCGACGTCCCAATCCCAGAAACCGTCCTCCGTGGCCGCGAACACGAGCTGCAGGCGCTCCTCGCTGCGGCGGATGACCTCCGCCTGGCGGGACGCGCGCCGCAGCATCCGGCGCTGCCAGAGGAAGGCGGCGGCGACGAGGATCGCGACCACGACCGCGGGCAGCGCGAACGGCCGGAGGTCACGCAGCCCCAGGCGCCTCGGTTCGAGGGGGCCGAGCCATTTCTCGTAAAGCTGGTCGTACGCTCCGTTGCGATGGGCCGCGAGCAGGCCCGCGTTGACCCGGTGAAGCAGGGCGGTGTCCCCCTCCCGCACGCCGAAATGCAGCCGGTAGTTCAGCTCATCGGCCGGCAGGGAGGCGGCGACGATGTCGTCGATCTGCTGCTCGCGAAGATAGTGCTGGGTGACGAGCAGCATGACCATCAGTGCGTCGCAGCGGCCCTCGCGCAGCGCCTCGACGCCCTCGTTGCGGTCGGCCACCGGCACGATCTCGCATTGCCACTCCGCCTGGCGCGCGCGCGCGTGGTCGTGGCCGATGGAGTCGCGGAGCACGGCCACGCGGCGTCCGCGGAGGTCCGCCGCCGAGGCCAGGGGCGGGCTGCGGCGGCGGATGAAGAACCCGCCGCGCATCGTGAAGTTCGGGAGCGAGAAATCGATGAACCGATCGCGCTCTTCCGAGTACGCCACGTTGCCCAGGAGCTGGACGTTGCCGGCGCGGAAGTCGGCGAGGATCTCGTCCCACGGGCGGAGGTCCCATTCCAGCTTGAGTCCCTCGGCATCGGCCGCGGCCTGCAGGAGCTCGGCCGAGAAGCCCACGGGCCGTCCGTCCGGGCCGCGGTCCGAGAAGGGGAGCCCGTTGGTCTCGATCGAGACCCGCACGACGGGGGCGGGTTCGGACGAAATCGCTCCCAAGGGGCCGGCGAGGGCCGCGATGACGAGGAGCGATCGGCGGAGGCGCATGGAGGGGCAGGCTAGGAAGGGCCGGGGCGGGCGCGAAGCGAATGTTCCGGTCGGCGTCCGCCTTGGGTTCAGCGGGCGAAAAATGGGTTGTGCGCCTTTTCCTGGCGCACGGTCGAGAGCGGGCCGTGGCCCGCGGCGAGCACGGTGTCCGCCGGCAGCCGCATGATCTTCCGCCGGTCGTGCTGCAGCTGCTCCGCGAAATGGGTCCGGCTTCCGCCGATGGAGCCGGCGAACAGCGAGTCGCCGACGATGGCGAGCGGCCAGGAGAGGCCGGTGACGTAGAAGGTGGTCTGGCCCGGGGAATGGCCGCCGGTGAAGAGCGTCTTGATCGCGACGTCGCCGAGGTGGAAGTGGGCGTTTTCGGCGAAGGTCCGGGCCCGGGGGTGATCCACCGGCTCGAGCTCGCTGGACCAGATCTCGGCCGGGGTGCCGCCGGCGAGCCGGGCGAGGTCGGCGACGTGGTCCTCGTGCGTGTGGGTGACGAAGATGTACCGCAGGTTCAGGGACTCCGCGGCGATGGCGTCGAGCATGGGACCCGCGTCGGCGCCCGTGTCAAACGCCGCGGCGTGGCGGTTGGACGTGTTCCAGACGAGGTAGCTGTTCACGCGCATGTCCTCGTAGGGCGTGTTGAACATCGCGAAGCCGCGGGGGAAGAGCGGCTGCTCGGGGTACCACTCGCGCCGCGCGAGCGTCATGAGGGCGTCGCCGGACAACTGCAGCGCGCGGGCCACGGCGCGCAGGGTGGGTTCGCGGATTTCCCCCTGCTGGACGGCCGCGAGGTCGCCCGCTGGGACGCCGGCGCGGCGCGCCAGGGCCTCGTCGGTGAGGCCGAGCCCGCGCTGGGCCTTGCCGATCACGTCGGTGAAGTTGTCCTCGAGCGGAATGCGCGGCATCCGGCCAGCATCGAGCGGGCGCCGGGAGGGGGCAAGGCCGTCGTTGACCGATTCTCCGCCCGGGGACACGCTGGGGGATGAGGCGCTGGTTGATCGTTGCGCTGGCTCTCGTGGCCATCGTCCCCGGGGAGGCGTCGCCCGCCCGCCTGACGGCGCACGACCGGGCGCAGGGCTGGCGCCTGCTGTTCGATGGGACGGGGTTCTCCGGCTGGCACAGCTTCGGCGCGCGGCGCGTCGCCCCCAACTGGGCCGTCGGTGACGGCACCCTGGAGGCGCGGGAGGAGGGGCGCGCCCTGGCGACCGACGAGCTGTTCGGCGACTTCGAGCTCAGCTTCTCCTGGCGGGTCGTCGCGGGGGGCCGGGCGGAGGTCTTTTTCCGGGCGTCGGAGGACGCCGAACTGCCGGCGCATTCCGCGCCGGTCTTCCAGCTGGCGGGACCGGACGCGGATTGTGGGGGGAACGGCGGGATCATCGCTCCCGAGACCGCCTTCGTGCCCGCGCCGGACGTGTGGCATCACGCCCGCCTGGTGGTCGCCGGCGACCAGGTTGAGCACTGGGTTGGGGAGCGGCTGCTGCTGTCGTACCGGCTAGGCAGCGCGGAATGGCGGGCGGCCCTGCCGGCGAGCCGGTTTGCGAACTTCCGCGGCTATGGCCGGGAGCGGCGCGGGGCGATCGCCCTGGCGGGGCGGGGCGCGATGTTCCGGGATCTCAAGGTGCGGCCGCTCTAGCTAGCGGCGGCCCCGGTCACATGCCCTTCTTGATGAAGCCGACCACCTCGTCGTCTTCCTTGATCTTCACCGGCTTCTGCTCCTGCGTGTTCGTGCCGATGTAGTCGGCCGTCGCGGAGGCAAGGATCGGCAGGTACTTGCGGATGTCCTTGCTCTCATCCTCGGCCGAGACGTTCACGCTCCACACCTCGGTCGTCGGGCGGCCTTCGCTGGCCTCGGCGTTCTCGCGGGCGGAGATCTTGAGGAATTTCTCGTAGACGATGACGGGCTTCACCTGCTCCTCGTAGCCGATGATCTCGGTGCGCGGCGGATCGTACACGGCGACGGTCTGGTAACCAATGATGCGTCCGTTGCGGTCCGTGATGGGCATCTGGACATAGCGCACACCGCCGCCGACCTGGGCGAAGATGGGATAGGTCTCGGTCTCGTACTTCACGCGCGGCGGCTCCATCCCGTAGTCCACGTTGACAACGACGTCCGCCTTCGCGCCGGGGGGCGCCTCGTACATGCCCTTGCCCGAGAGGGCGGTCTTCACGTAGCTCGCGACCTCCTTGTAGCGGAGGCTGTCTTCATCGACCCGGGGGTTGGTGTTCTTGATCTCGTAGGACTGCGCCGTGGATGCGGTGGGCGCGGCCTGGGCGATGGCGTCGACCTGGACCTGGTAGGTCGTGGTGCAGCCGGCGAGCAGCAGCGCGCCGGCGGCGAGGATGATTCGGGGCGCAGCGGGGGTATGCATGGCGGGCCTCGGGAAGCTTGCCGCTCAGAGTTTTGGCGGCGTGCGGGAAGTTTCGGTCTTGGCCGCGGCGCTGTCGGTGGGCTGCTCGCCGCGCAGGCGGGCCAGCTCCTCCTCGAGGCGGGCGATCTCGGCCTCGGTCGACAGGAGCCGCTCCTGGGCCTCGTCGAGGGACTTCTTCTTCTGGAGGGCGGCGTTCCGCTCCTCGCGCAGCCTGTTCAGGCGCGACGTGGCGTCGTCGACCTTCTTCTGCGCGTCCTGCAGCTCGAGGTCGGAGATGCGGAAGCCCTGGGCGACGGCGAGCTCCTCGTCCATCTCGGCCTTGACCCGGGCCTCCTCCTGCCGCTTGCGCGCCAGCTCCTGCTGGTACGCGCGCTCCTGGGCGAGGCGGTCCTGCTCCTTGCGCTCCTTCATCTCCTGCGCGAGGCCGATCACGCCGCCGATCACGGCGCCGGCGGCGCCGCCGGCCAGGACGCCCTGGGTGGTCGATTGGTTGGTGCCGCCGCTGGCGGCGCCCGCCAGGCCGCCGACGACGGCGCCGGCGGCGGCGCCCTTGCCGGCGCCGGACACGGTCTTGGAGGGGGCGACTTGGCAGCCGGTGGAAACGGCGAGGGCTACGGCCAGGAGGGTGATGGACCCTTGCTGCAGCAGGCGGGCAAAACGGTCAGTCGTCATGGGCGGGATAAGGAAGGAAGCGCGAACCGGGCCAGTTTGCACAAATTGGCTTTTTTCTCAAACGTCGCTAGGGGTGTGGCGAGCTGGCGGGGGGCAGGCTAGTCTTGTCGCCGCGAGCAAACTCGCTTTGCATGGAGTCAAGCCCTGCTTTCTGACCCAACCCTAGACCTATGCTTTCTCGAAACAAGGGGATTTTTTCCTCGGAAATCCTGGTGCCGCTGGTCGGTTTCATCATTTCCGCCGTCGTCATCCACATCTGGTACACCGTCAGCATCCGGCCGGCGGCGGAGGATTTCCAGATCGCGAACCGCGTCCGCGCCCTGAATGCCGGGGAAGAGGGGTTCAAACCGCAGCGCTCGCTTGCCGTGATCATGAAGGATCCCGAGCAGGAGATCGAAATGATTCTGTGGGTCTGGGCCACGATCCTCCTCACTTGGAAGCTGGTGCAGGTGGCCGGCGAGCGGAAGCTGCTGAAGCACGATTTCGTGGGTGCCCGGCCCGGCGAGCGCATCATTCCGGAGGAGGCGCTGGACCGGTATAAGGAGCTCAAGAACTCGGTCGACGCGACGCCCCGCTGGCGCGACCGGCTGCTGCCGGATTTCCTGCTGGCGGCGCTCCATCGGTTCCATGCGACGCGGTCCGTCCATGATGCCTCGAGCGCGGTCAAGGACCGGGCGGAGCTCGTTGCCGACAACCTCGACTCGACGCTCTCGCTCATCCGGTACGTCGCCTGGGCGATTCCGGCCGTCGGCTTCATCGGCACCGTGCGCGGCATCGGTGACGCGCTGGCCCAGGCCGACCGGGCCATCAAGGGTGACCTTACCGGGGTCACGGATTCGCTCGGCCTGGCCTTCAACTCGACCCTGGTCGCGCTGGTCCTGAGCATGATCCTCATGTTCATGCTGCACGCCCTGCAGGCCCGGCAGGAGGCGCTGATCCTCGAGCTGCAGAATTACTGCCGCGAGAAGCTCGTCGACATCATGAAGGTGCCCACGACCGAGGAAACCAGCCAGCTGCTGACCTGAGGACCCTGCCATGCCCATCTACGGGATTGCGTTGTGCGATGCCGGCTTCGAGGCCGTGGCATTGGGAACGAACGACGGCGAGATCAAGCCGGTGCAGCCGGAGGGCGGGGAGGGGCCGCTCGGCTGGATGGGCCTGGCGTACCACGACGGCCAGAAGTTCTGGTTCGGGCGCCGCGCGGAGGACGCCTGGCTCGTGCACCCGCGCCAGGTCAGCCACAACTTCTGGGGCCGGCTCTCCCGCGAGACCGCGCAGCTGGCGGTCGCCGGCAAGCATCCTTCGTTCTCGCAGCTGGCGTACTACTTCCTGCGCGACCTGCAGGACACGCTGACCGCGGCCGGGCCGATGGAGAAGGTCGCGCTCGCCGTGCCGGGGGCCTATCTCAAGGACGCGGCCACCGAGGACGAGAAGATCGGCCTCCTGCTCGGCATGGCCGCCGAGCTGAAACTGCCCCTCGCGGGCGTGGTCGACATGGCCTGCGCGTCGCTCGGCGACCCGCGGGTCGATTATTTCGACAGTTCGCTGCCGGTGCTGGTCGTGGACGTGCACCTGCATGGCGCCGAAATCACGTTGCTGCGCAGCCGGCGGGAGGGGGAGCTTGCGCGCGAGGGCTTTTCGCTGCTCCCCCAGTCCGGCTACGCGGAACTCCTGCGGCACGTCACCACGTCGATGGGCAACCGGTTCCTCCGGCACACCACCTTCGACATCCTCGAGGACGGCCGGATCGAGCAGGCCTTTTACCGGCAGTGCAAGCAGTTCGTTCTGTCGCGTGCCTCCGAGCACCGTTTCCAGATCAACACGGCGAACCGCGCGTACGAGCTGACCGCCACCCGCGAGCAGCTGGCGGCGGACACCGCGGCGTTCACGCAGGCGATCGTGGCGGGCGCGCAAGCGCTCCTGCCGCGCGTCGGCGGCCGCGTCGAACCCTGCACGGTCGCGCTGAGCGAGCGGACCGCGCTCCTGCCCGGCATCGCCGCGAGGTTCCGGGCCGCGGGCCTGCCCCGCGTGCTGCGGCTCCCCTCGGGCGCGGCCGCGACCGGCGCGGCGAGGCTGGCGGCCCAGCGGCCCGTGGCGGCCGACCTGAGCGAGATTCCCGTGGACACCGTGGCGCCGCAGGTGGCCGAGCGCGCGGGGCGCAAGGCCGACCTGTCGCTGCGCGTGCTCAAAGGGCGTTCCTCCGGCGACGGCGTGCCGCCGCCCACCCACGCGATCTGCGAGGGCCTCGGCCACGTCCTGAACGGCCACGCGTCGTTCACGATCGGCGTCCGCGGCACCGGGGTGGACCTGCCCCTGCCGGAGGATTTCATCGCGGCCGGCAGCAACTGCCGGGTGCGGCTCGAACGCGACGCCGGGCGGTGGTGGCTGCTGGACGAGGACCAGACCGACGCGGCCGGCCGGACGGCGATGGAGGCGGGCGATCGCCTGGTCCTCCGCTGCGGCGACGCCGAGTCCGAGGTCCTGTTCGCCCATTGCGCGCCGGCCCACCACCGGTCGTAACCCTCTGACTGGACCGCGGCCATGATCCGGAAACGACGTCGCGAGACCGAGATCTTCAGCATGTCCTTCATGGACTGCATCTGCTGCGGCTTCGGCGCCGTGCTGCTGATCTTCATCCTCACGACGGGCCGGCGCGTGGACTTCAGCCAGCAGGATCTCAAGGACCTCCAGGAGCGCGTGCGCAAGCTCGACATCGCCGTGACGCAGGAGCGTTCGGAGCTCGACCGTCTCGCGCGCGCCACGACGGTCACGGAGGTCGACCTCAAGAGCCTCATCGAGCAGAATTCCTCCGACAAGGAGAAGGCCCGTGTGCAGCAGGAACAGCTCAAGGCCATGCTGCAGCAGAGCCAGCAGCTGCACCAGACGCTGGCCCAGCTGCAGACGGACATCCAGAAGCTGCCGACCGAGGAGGAGCAGCCGGTGCCGATCCCGGAGGTCGACCGCCGGCAATACCTTTCGGGCGTGAAGCTCGACGGGGAGGGGGCCGAGTACGTGCTTTTCATCGTGCGCGCGTCCGGCTCGATGCTGGGCGAGACCCTCGAGGACGCGGTTTCCCGGCTGGAGGATCCCGACTTCAAGAAGCGCGAGGCGCCGAAATGGCAGCGCGTGGTCAAGGCGATCGAGTGGATGATCGCCAGCCTGGGGCCCGAGACGAAGTTCCACGTGCTGCTCTTCGCCGACGAGACCGTGCCGCTGCTGCCCAGCCGCGGCGACGACTGGATCGCCCGCAAGGACAAGCAGGCCGTGCGCGAGGCGCTGGAGAAGCTGCATCAGGTCGTGCCGCAGGGATCCGCGAACCTCGAGCGCGCGTTCACCGCGGTCCGGTACCTGCCGCGGCTGCCCGACTCGATCGTGCTGCTCACGGACGGCCTGCCGACCACGAGCGACTCCCAGCCGAACAACGGCGAGACTGACGACGACACGCGCATCCGCTATTTCCGCTACGCGCAGCGGCAGCTGCCGGCCCGCATCCCGGTGAGCACCATCCTGTTCCCGATGAGCGGCGATCCCGGCACGGCGGCGCTGTATTGGGAGCTCGCGAGCAGCACGCGCGGCGCGCTGGTCAGCCCCGCGAAGACCTGGCCCGACACATGATCCATCGCCGGCAGATCGCGCTGTTCAGCCTCTCCTTCCTCGACTGCATCTGCTGCGGGTTCGGGGCGATCATCCTGCTGTTCGTCCTGACCATGGGCTCGCAGACCGAGGCGATGCGCGACCTGAACGACCGCCTGCAGCGGATCATGCAGCAGCAGCTCGCCACGCTCGCGCAGTTCCGGCTCGAGCGCGACCAGCTGCAGCGACAGCAGGTCCACAGCAGCCAGGTGGCGAAGGCGCGCGAGGAGGCGCAGTCGCTACAGTCCCTCCTCGCCCAGATCCAGCAGCAGATCCAGCTGCAGCAGCTCGGGCAGCGCGAGATGGAGATGCAGATCGAGGAGCTCAAGAAGGACTTCGCGGCGCGGCAGAAGAAGCCGGAGCTGGAGCTGCCGATCGAACCGACACCCATCGGCATTCCGGCCGGGCCGAACCACATCTGCTTCGTGATCGATAGCTCGGGGTCCATGCGCGACCCGTCCTCGGAGCGGATCTGGCCGATCGTCCTGCGCAAGTTCGACGAGGTGCTCGACGCCTATCCGGAGGTCAAGGGGGTGCAGTTTCTCGACGCGGACGGCCGTTTCATCCTCGGCGGGAGCCGGGCGGACGAGCGTTGGCTCGAGGACACGCCAGAGACGCGCGCGGCGATCAAGTCCGCCCTTTTCCGCTACGACATCTTCAGCAACTCGAACCCGGTGCCCGGGATCATGCGCGCGCTCCGGCAGCTCCACAACGCCGAGGATCCCGAGATGAAGATGGGCCTCTTCATCCTGGGGGATGAGTTCACCGGCACGGCCGATGCGGTTCTGCGGCGGCTCGACGAACTCAACCCGCGCGACGAGAACGGCGAACGCAAGGTCATCATCAGCGCGATCGGATTCCCGACGGCGGTGAAGATGGGCTTCTCGATGGGCAACACGGGCGTGAAGTACGCGAACCTGATCCGCGAAGTCTGCTACCAGCATGGGGGCGCGTTCATCGCGCTCCAGGACATCGAGATGGACGATCGCACGACGTCGGGCCGGGGTCCCAGCGGCGAGCCGTAGGCCGAAGGCCCCTGGCTCCTGCCGCCGTCCGCCGCGGCGCGGGCATCAAGTCCCCGCGCGGCATCGTTCCTTCCGGGCCCTCAGGGCCTCGGGGATCAAGCGCGCGATGGAAGCCGCGACGGACGCAGCCGGACGAACCGGCGTCCGTGCGCGTGCTCCGCGCCGCCGGAGTCGGCTTAGCCGCCGAGTCCGAGAATCCGCAGGAGCAGGCCCAGGATATCCATGCCGCCGCTTTGTTGTTGCTGCTGCTTCTGGCCGGGTTGTCCCGGTTGGCCGGGCTGGCCGCCGGACTGGCTCGAGGAGGAAGACGAGGAGGACGACGAACTCTGCTGACCCTGGCCCTGCTGCGGCTGACCGGGCATCCCGGGGGTCTGGTTCGGCATGCCGCGGCTGCCGGGCGTGGGGATGCTGAGGGGATTGGACGGCGAACCGGGCTGACCTTGCTGGCCCTGCTGGCCCGCCTGTCCGCGGCTGCCCTGCTGGCCGCGCTGCCCGTCGGCGCTCGTGCGACCGGACGAGCCTTGAGCGCCGCCCGCGGTCTGAGGCATGCCGGGGGAAGGCGTTCCTTGCTGCGCGTCGTTCACGCCGTCGCCATCGCTGTCGGCATCCTGGCCGTTGGCCGTGCCGTCGCCGTCGGCGTCGCCATCCTGCGCGTTCGGCGTTCCGTCGCCGTCGATGTCGCCGTCCCGGTGATTGGGAACGCCGTCGCCGTCCGTGTCGGTCTGGCCGCCCGCTTCGCCGCCGTCCTGGCTCATGTCGTCCTGGCCCTGGTTGTATTGACCGGGATTGCGGTCCGCGCCGTTTGAAATGCCATCTCCGTCCATGTCGGAGTCGCCGCCATTGGCGGTGCCGTCTCCGTCCATGTCGCCGTCTCCGTCGTTCGCGGTGCCGTCGCCGTCGAGGTCGTTGTCGACGCTGTTGGGCGTGCCATCGCCGTCCATGTCGCCGTCCTGCTCGTTGCCGGTGCCGTCACCGTCCATGTCCCCGTCCTGCTCGTTGGGGATCCCGTCGCCGTCCATGTCGGTGTCGCGCTCGTTGGCGACGCCGTCGCCGTCCATGTCGCGGTCTTCGGCGTCCGCCGTGCCGTCGCCATCGAGGTCCCCGGTGCCGCCCAGCGGCTTGCCGTCGATATCGTCCGTGACGCCGGCGTAAGGCCCGCTCCCGCGGCCTCCTTCGCGATCTCCCTCGCCGCCGCCGTTCCCGTCGCCGCGGCGGCCATAAACGCCGCTGTAGTTGAACTTCACGACGTCGACCTGGCTGGTCGACAGCGATTCCCGGTTGCGGATGGCGGCGTCGCGGACGGCCTCGAGCTCCCACATGCTGCGCCGCGCGGCCTCGGAGTCCGGCAGCGGCCCGAAGAGGTAAGTCAGGTTCTCGTGCCGATATCGGACGAACCAGCCCTCGTCGCTCGGTCCGAGGCCCGTGATGTTGATGCCGGCATACTTTTCGCGAAACTCGTCGTAAGGCAGCTGCCAAAGGTCGGCGATCGCCTCGACGGGATAGATGATGGTGACGGCGCGGGCGGCGGCCGACAGCGACAGGAAGGCCAGGACGCGGAGAAGCGTTTTCATGTCAGGGGAATGGACGAGGGCGGCAGCTCAGATGCCTTTCGGCATGACCTTGCCCTTCTCGACGCCGCGGTTCCGGTTGTCGGTCTGCTGACCGGCCGGGACTTTCTTCTCGTATTGCTGCGTCGAGGTGGTCTCGGTGCCGACGATCTGCTGCTGATTCTGCGGCACCGTCTGGATCTGGAGAGTCGCGTCGCCGATCTGCATGTCCTTCGGCTTGGCCTGTTCATCCGGGCTGGGGGCGCTGCCCTGGCCCTCGAGGTTCTGGGCCTGGATGCCTGCCGCCTGCGCCTGGTTGCCCTCGGACTGGGCCTGGCGGTCGTCCTGCCCGCTCTGGATGGGCGGCGGGCTGCCGGCCTGGGACTGCTGCTGTTGTTGCTGCTGCGGCGGCGGGGCGCCGCCGCCGGACGGCAACTGCGGCATCGAGGCCGACGCGGCCTGCTGGCCGGCGGGCTGCGGCGGACCGCCCACGCGTTCGCTCTTCTCCTCGGATCCCGGCAGCTCGACCTCGGAGATCATGCCGTAGAGCGGGCGCTTCTCGGCCTCGTAGATCGAGCCATCGAGGAGGTCGGGGTCCGGCTTGACCGCCTTCGCGGCGGACTTGCCGGCGGTGGGCGCCGGCCGGCGGTTGGATATTGAGCTGGGCGCCTGGGTCTGGGCCCATGCGAAGATGACCGGGGCGAGGGCGACCGCGACGAGAGCGCAGGCTTGGCGGGTAGTCATCGGCGGGTCAGCGATTGGAGCGAAGGGTGCAAACCACATTCACCACAGGCGGGGTGTTGCCGTTGCGGACCTGCAGCGTCAGGACGACGTCCTGGTAGCCCTTGCGGCGGCCGACGATCTCGTAGTCGCCGGGGAGCATCTTGACCGTCTCGCTGCGGATCCGGCCGAGCATCCGGAAGGTGCTGATCGAGATCCAGGTGTCGCCGTCGGACTGGAACGAGACGTCGACCGGCTGGCTCTGCGACATCAAGACGGTGCGCAGCTGCTCGACGCGGTCGGTGAGCGCGAGGTAGGCGGGCTTGATGGCCATGGCCTCGTTGAACGCGCGGATGCCGGCCTGGAACTCGGCCTTCTGCGCCCGCTGCTCGGCGACCTCGACGAGCTTGTCGTACTGCAGGAGGGTCCGGATCATCCGGCCGGTGCGGGCGTAGCCTTCCTTCGCCTCCTCGTGGTTCGCGTCGAGCTGGAGCGTCGCGTTGTAGCTGGCGCGGGCGAACTCCCACTCGTATTTGTTCTCGTGATCGTAGGCGCGGGCGAGCGCCGCCTTGACGGCCTCGTGGTGGGCGGTGGCACGGGCGTCGGCCAGGGCCTTCTTCACCTCGTCCTTGTTCGGGTAGACCTTGAGCGCGCGTTCGTACTCCGCGATCGAGCGGCTCCAGTCCTTCTGGGCCTTGGCCGCCTCGGCGGCGGCGATGGCGGCGTTGAACTCCGTCTCCTTCTCGAGGCGCTCGGCGCGGGACTTGCCCTGCTGCGCGGCTGCGGAGAAGGCGTCGATCTCGAAGGCCTTCGCGTAGGCCTCGGCGGCGGCCTTGAACTGCTTTTGCTCCTCGAAGTTCGTGCCCTGCTTGAGCAGCGCGACCACCCGGTCGGCGACCTCCGCCCGCTTCACGCCCTGCTGGGCCATCTCGTTGTCCGGGTCCTTCGAGAGGGCGGCCTGGAACGCCGCAAGGGCGGCGTCGCGCTGGCCGGTCGCGACGGCCTCCTGGCCGACCCGGAGATTCTCGCCCACGAAATCCTCCAGCGCCTTGGCGGCGCGGTCGAGGGCGGCGAACGCGCGGTCAAATTCCTTCTTCGCCAGCGCGAAGCTGCCCTGGTTGAACAACTGGCGGCCCATCCCGGCGTCGGCGAACGCCGCCTCGAATTCCTGCGGCGCAAGGCTGCGGGCCCGGTCGAGGTCCTTCATGCGGGCGAGGACCTCGTCGTACGCCTTGCGGGTCTCCTCCTTGAGCTTCACCTCGAGCGCATAGGCGTCGAGCTGGCGGTTGAGCTCGTCGAACACCGCGTAGGCGCGCGCGTAGCTGCCGGACTGGAGGAGGCTGTCGCCCGCGAGAAAGGCCTTCTCGAGGAGGATCATGCGCTGCAGTTGCGAATCGTGGTCGGTGGGAAGCTTGCGCAGCTCGGCCATGGCCTTGCTGGCGTTCTCGCGCGCGAGCTCCGCCTTGGACTGGCTCACGAAGGCGGCGCCGGGAGTCTCGGGCGTCGCGCCCGCTCCGGCGCCGGCGAGCTGGAACACCTGCGGCCCGAACACGAGCTTCACGCCGCGGATCACCAGCCCCGCCGTGAGCAGGAGCCCGAAGAAGCCGCCGACCGTCCAGCCGAGGATCCGCAGCGGGGTCCATCGCCGCTGACGCGACGTCGCGCCGTGTTCGGGGTCCCAGTGGATGATACGACGTTTCTTCGGGGCGGAGTCGGGCGTGTCACTCATGGCAGCAGGGTGCGCGCGGGCCGTGGGGGTTGGGGCGATTAGGACCCGCCGCGCGTTGGGTTGTTTCTTGAATGGAGTCTGAGCAGGATTCGCGCCCGGGCAAATGCCAAATCTTTGCCTCGGGCGGGCTGCCGGCCTTGCCAATCCCGGCAGCCAAGCTATGTTGGCGGACCTAATACCCTGACATGCTTTTGGTCACCCGTGTTGCCGCATTTTGCCTCGGAATCGGCGTCCTCCTGCTGAACGGCTGTTATCAGGTCCCCGTGACCGGGCGGCGGGCGATGAGCGGCGTGGACGACAAATGGGTCAAAGAGCAGAGCGTCGCTCAGTTCAACGAGATGAAGAAGCGCTACCCGATCTCGCGGAACCGGCAGCAGATCGAGATGGTGCAGCGGGTGGGGGAGCGCATCGCCCGGGTGGTCTTCTGGGACCTGCCCGATGCCGAGTGGGAATTCGTGCTCTTCGAGGTCCCGCAGCAGATCAACGCCTTCGCCATGCCCGGCGGCAAGGTCGGCGTGTTCTCCGGCCTGTTCAAGGTGGCGAAGAACGAGGACCAGCTGGCCTCCGTCCTCGCCCACGAAATTGCGCATGTGACTGCCAAGCACACCCATGAGCGCCTGACGCAGGCGATGCTCGTCCAGGGCGGCGGCCTGGCGGTCGGGGGTCTCGTCACGGCCCAGACCGGCAATATCTACGCAGGCAGCAGCGCGATGCAGGGCACCCAGATGGTCGGGGGCATCGGCGTGACGGCCTTCGATCGCGGCAAGGAAAAGGAAGCCGACCACATCGGGCTCATCTACATGGCGAAGGCCGGCTACAATCCGGAGGAGGCGGTGCGGGTCTTCGAAAACCTCGAGGCCGAGAACGCCGGCAAGCCCAGCCCGGGCGGCTGGTTGTCGACGCACCCCAGCTATCCCGAGCGGATGATCCAGATGCTCGACCTGATGCCGAAGGCGCTCGAGACCTACCGCCAGAGCGGGTCCAGAGCCGCGGGCGCTTCCCGATGAAAAGCACCATCCTTGGCCTCCGTCTGGCCCTGGCGCTGCTCGCCGTCCCGCCGGTCGCACGCGCCGCGGAAGGCTCGGCCGCCCCGGTGGCCACCAAGACTCCCGCACCCGATCATCCCCCCGAGCTGTTCCAGCAGGGCGTGGCGGGCGAGGCGGTGATCGAGTGCATCGTCAACCCGGAGGGCCGGGTCGGCGAAGCGAAGATCGTGTCGGCGTCCCGCCCGGAGTTCGGCGAGGCGGCGCTCGCCGCCGTGAAACAATGGGAATTCAAGCCGGGCGAGAAGGACGGCGCGCCCGCCGCCATGCGCGTGACGATCCCGTTTTCCTTCCAGGTCCCCGGCGACCACCCGCTCGAGAAGTTCGCGAAGCGCCGGCTCTTCATCGATGTCGAGGGCGAGGTCGTGCCGGCGGAAAACATGCCGAAATGGCCGATGCCCAAGCAGCTTCTCACGCCCAACTACCCGGATTCGCTCAAGGGTTCGGGCAAGCGCGGCAAGGCGGTCGTGTCGGTCGTGATCGACCGGGCCGGACGGGTGATAAACCCGAAGATCGTGAAGGCGACCTGGCCGGAGTTCGAGATGCCCGCCCTGGCCGCGGCGGTCAGCCTCCAGTTCGCGCCGCAGCTCGGCCCGGACAAGAAGCCGGTCAACGTTGCGATGGACCTGCAGTTCGACTTCCGCGACGACGCCCGGCCGTCGAAGAAAAGCTCCACCGAATCCAAGGCGAAGGCCGGCGCGGGGGCTCGCGAATCCGGCAAGGTGGCGCCCAAGGACTGAGGTCCGGGCGCGGCGGCCCGGGCGCTCAGCGCGGGGGTTCGATGCCGATCCCGAGCTTCTCGAGCGTCAGGCCCATCTGCTGGTCGTACGTCGCCAGCGCGTTCAGATAGTCGGTCTGGGCGCGCAGCTCGGCGAGCTCGGCCTGGTTCAAATTGCTCTGCTCGTTCGAGACGAAGAACGTCGTGCCCTGGCCCGCGCGGAGCTTCTTTTCCTCGGCGTCGAGGGTCAGTTGCGCGAGCTCGCGCGCGTAGCGGGTCGTCTCGACGCGCTTGCGCGCGGTTTCGATCTGGCCGGCGGCGTTGCCGAGGCGGATCACGATGTCCTGCTCGATGCGCTCGAGGTTCAGCTCGGCCTGCCGGCGGTCCAGCTTGGCCGCGCGGTAGCGGCCGCGCTCGGCGGCCGACGTCAGCGGGATCGAGACCGCCACGCCGTAGCTGTACGCCCGGTTGTCCTCCGCGCGGACGATCCGGCGACTCGTGTAGAAGTCCCGGTCCTCGCCCGCATACCCGTAGCTGCCGATCAGGTCGACGGAGGGAAGAAGCTGGTTGCGTGCGAGCCGGTGCCCGATCTCGGCGCGCTTCAGCGCGAGCTTGGCCTGCTGGTAGTCGGGGCGCTTTTCCAGGGCGATGTGGAAGTCGGTCGCCGCGTCGGCGACGATGGCGGGCGGCGCGGCCGGGGGCTCGATGTCGAAGCCGAAGTCCAGGACCGACGGGGCGCGCTCGTCGCTGATGAGCTGCTTGAGAAAATTCTCGGCGTCGCGCACTCGCCGCTCGTTGGCCAGGATGCTCTCCTCGCGCACGGCCAGGCGGGCGCGCGCGGTCGTGACGTCGGCCTCCGAGCTGTCACCCACGCGGAACCGGATCTCGTTCTGCGCGAGCAGCTGCGCGGCGAGCTCGCGGGTCCGCAGCGAGCTGCGGAGGCTGCCCTTGGCAAGGTTCAGCTCGTTGTAGGCGAAGATCACGCGGGTCACGGTGTCGATGACCGACTGCCGGAACTGCCAGTCGCTGATGCTGCGGTTGGTCTGCGCGATTCGGATCGAGGCCAGCGTGGGGCCGAAGCCGAAATCACGCAGCAACGGCTGGCGGCCGGAGACGCCGGCGAAGGTCGAGTAGTGGTCCGAGAAGAGATTGAAGGTCCCGCGGCTGTTGGTCGTGCTCGCACCCAGGCTGTAGGTCAGGCCCCAGGGCATCAGGCCGTTGAGGGTCAGCTCGTACTCGTCGGACTCGTTGAGGGTGGCCGGGGGACGGATGCCCGTGAGCGGATCCGCCAGCTGGGGATCCTCCGTCTCGCGCTTGGTGTAGCTCGCGTTCAGCACGGGGTCGAATTTCCCGAGCGCGGTCGTGACGTCGGCCGCGGTGGACGCGGCATCGAGTCCGGCGATCCGGATCACGTAGTTCTTCTCGAGGGCCCGGCGGATCGCGTCCTCCAGGGTCAGCCGTTCCAGGCGCCGCGGCGCGAGTGCCACTTCCGTCGGATTGGCCGGGGCCGGACCCGCCGCCGGGGGCGGCGGTTCCTGGGCGGCAAGCGCCGGCCACATGCCGGCGAAAAGGAGAATCAAGACGGGGGAGATCCGGGCGGGGCGCATCGTGTGGGTGCGCCCGTTTGCAACCGCCGTGCCAGCGGGAGACACAGTTGCAACTGATTGCGGGGAAACGGCTAGCCAATCCGCCGCGCGCGGCGGAAACCACGCCGTCTTTCGGCCACGGGAAAGGGCAATCCCACAAATGGGAATCGCCCACGCTTTCATTCGACCCGCTGGAGCTCGTAGCGGATGTCCTTGGATCCGCCGTTCTTGTCCGGTCCGCGGAGGATGATCACCAGCCGGTCGTCGGCCGGCCGCTCGAAGATGAACGTCTGCGGAAAGTCGTGCTCCTTGTTCTCGAACACCGCGCGGCGCGCGGCGGGCTCGAGGTGGGTGAGCGGGAACACATGCTCGCTACGCCGGCCGTTCGGATGGGGCTGGTAGAAGACGCGGCCGGCCTTCTCGAAAAAAAGCTCGAGCTCGAACGCCAGCGTGCGGCCACCGCGGTGCTCCTTGCTCGCGCTGACGATGGTGCCGCCCGCCGCGTCGGTGTAGTGCGCCTCGAAGATCGCGCCATTGGCCAGCAGGCCCCGCCAGTGTCCGGCGAGCCATGCGAGGTCCGCGACGCGCGCCGCGGGCGATTCCTGCGCCCCGGCGGCCGCGCCGAGCGCCAGAATCAGGAGGGCGAGGGCGGGTGCGCGCATCGTCAGCCCTTTCGCAAAAACACGGGGTGAAAGGGGCGCAGCTCCGCCGTCATCACCTTGGCCGCGACGGCGGGATCGCTTTCCATGAACGCCCGGGCCGCGTCGTCGTCCGGCGCCTCGAAGATGACGAGGCCGAACGTGCGATCGCCCGTTTCGTCGGTCTTGCCGGCGAGCACGACCTGGCCGCGTTCGACCGCCGCCTTCAGGTGGCGGAAGTGCCGGCCCACCGCCTCCTCGTCGGCCGGCGTCCAGGCGGCCTCGGCGTGGAGCCGTTCCACCAGCCGGAGAAAATACAGGTAGTGCTTCTTGGCCGTCGCGGGCTTGGCATCGGCCGGATCCGCCGTCGCGGCGCGCGCGGCGACCCCGGCCGCGAGGCACGCGAGCAGGCAGCAGCCGAGTCGGAGTAATCGGGGTACGGGCATGGCGGGGACCGTAGGCCGCCGGAAGGTCGGCTCAATCGCAAACCCGCCGCGCTCAATCGGCCCGGAGCGTGCGGAGCGGATCGATGCGCGTGACCTGGCGGGCGGCCAGCCAGCACGCGAGAAGCGCGGCAAGGCCGACGAAGGCGGCGACCGCAGCGTACGCGGCGGGGTTCACCGGCCGGGTCTCGAACAGCAGCCGCTCGAAGATCCGGGCGAACCACGCCGACAGCGCGAGCCCGAGGGCGAGGCCGGCCGCGATCGGGCGCGCGCCGTCGCGCACCAGCAGGCGGGTGAGGGACCCCGGGCTGGCGCCGAGCACCAGGCGCACGCTGATCTCCGGCGCCCGGTGCCAGACGCCGTAGACGGTCACGCTGTAGATCCCGAGGCCGGCCAGCAGGAGCGCCGAGCCGGCGAAGATGGAAAGCAGCGCGAGCGGCAGCCGCCGGTCCGCCATGGCGTCGCGGAAGATGTCCGCCAGCGGCCGCACCCGGACGAGTGGGATCTCGGGGTCGAGTTCGCGGAGCACGGCCCGCAGCGAGGGCGCCAGCATCTCGGGCGGCTCCGTCGTCTCGGCGACGATCGCGAGCGAGGGCCGCGCCCGCTGCCACAGGCAGAAATAGACGCTCGGCGTCGCGGGATGGTCGAAGGTCTCCATGCGGACGTCGCCCGCCACGCCGATCACCTCGGCGGTACGCTGCGTCACGCCGAGGATGATCTTGCGGCCGAGAGGGTTTTCCGCGCCGAAGAGAGCGCGCGCGGCCGAGGCGCTCAGGATGGCGACCGTCGGCCGGGATCCGTCGTCCGTGTCGGCAAAATCGCGGCCGGCCAGCAGCGGGATGCCGAGCGCGGGCAGGCAGCCGGGACTCACCACCTGCCGCAGGGCCGCGAGCCGCTGCTCCATCGGCGGGAGCGGGCGCCCTTCCGCCGCGTAGGGCGAGAACACCCCGTTGCCCCCGAGCGGCGGGGTGTCGGTGAGCGCCGCCCGGCGCACGCCAGGCAGCAGGGCGGTTCGCTCCACGAGCCCGCGCCCGAACCGCGCCTGCTGCTCCGGCGTGGCGTAGGCGGCCTGCGGGAGCTCGATCTGGGCGACGAGCGCCCCCTCGCGCCGCATGCCGGGGTCGATCCGGCGCAGCTTCCAGAAACTGACGGTCACCAGCGCCGTGACGACCAGGAGGACGAGAGCGATCGCCACCTCGCCGACCAGCAGCGCCCGCCGGAAGGCGCCGGCCCGCCGGGTCGCGCTCGGGCCGTGCGTGGCCTCGCGCAGCAGCGCGACCAGGTCCCGCCGCGTCGCATGAAAGGCCGGATACAGGCCGGTCGCCAGTCCCGTCAGGACCGAAAGGCCGATCGTGAACGCCAGCACCGCGCCGTCGGGCCGCGCCTCCACGGGCGCGGGCAGGCCCGAGCTGACGAAGCCGGCGAAAAGCCGCACCTGGGCGGCGGCGAGGACGATGCCGAGCGCGCCCGCGAGCAGCGCGAGGACCAGGCTCTCGCTCGCGAAGCGCCACACGAGCGCGCGTGGGGACGCGCCGAGCGCGGCGCGGAGAGCGGTTTCCCGCGCGCGGGCCGAGAAGCGGGCGAGCAGGAGGTTGGCGATGTTCGTGCACGCGATCAGATGCACCAGGGCGACCGCGCCGAAAAGGAGATACAGCGCGGCCCGCTGCTGGCCGACGAGCTCCTCCTGGAACGTGATGGCCTCGACCACCCCCGTCGCGTCGACCCGGTCCGGCCGGTCGTCGTGGTAGGCCTCGTCGAGGCGGCGGATTTCCGCCTGCAGCGCCGCGAGCGATATGCCCGGCGCGGCGCGGCCCGTGGCGTTCAGGTAGGCCGCGCCGTCGCGGACCTGTTGCGCGTTGTACATCGGGGGCTCGGCCGTGTTCGTGAGCCAGAGCTCGGCGGCGCCGTACGGATAGGTGAAATCCTCCGGCAGGACGCCGATGAGGGTGTGCGGGCGTCCGTTCACGGTCAGGGTGCGCCCGAGCGCGGCGGGATCGCCGCCGAAGCGGCGGTGCCAGAATCCATGCGTGACGATCACGACGGGATCGCCGTCGGGACGGTCCTCCGCGGCCCGGAAGGTGCGCCCGTGGCGCAGCCGCACGCCGAGCACGGGAAAGAAGTCGGCCGACACAATCTGGCCGGCGACCTGCTCCGCGCCGGCGGGCCCCGACACGGTCACGAACACGGGGCAGTTGGCCGCGAGGCCGGCGAAGATCTCCCGCTGCTGCGCGCGGATCAGCTGGAAGCGGGTATGCGACATCCGGCCGCGCACGAACCCGCGCGCCGGATCGTTCACCCAGAGCCGCACGAGCTGCTCGGGCTCCTGGTAGCTGGGCGGGCGGAACAGGACCGCGCGCGTGACGGTGAAAATCGCGGTGCTCGACCCGATGCCCAGGCCCAGCGTCACGACCGCGAGCGCGGTGAATCCCGGGCTGCGGCGCACGTGGCGCAGGGCCGACCAGAGCGTGTGCATCGGCGCCGCTATTTGGCCCACAACCGGTACGAGGCGTAGAGGAGGAAGACCGCGAACGCGCGCTTGGCGTACAGCGCGGGCACCTTCTGGATGAGCAGCGCGCCCGCGATCGCCCCGACCGCGCCCGCGATGGCGACGGCCCAGAAGGCGTTCCAGTTGATCTTGCCCAGGGTGAAGTTCGTCGCGCTGCCGGCCAGCGAGATGGGAATGATCAGCGCGAGGGACGTCCCGACCGCGACGTGATAGTCGAGCCGGAAGAGCAGCACCATCACCGGGACCATGACGATGCCGCCGCCGATGCCGAAGCAGCCGCTGGCAAAGCCGGCCACCAGGCCGAGCAGGAGGTAGCCGAGGGTGGGATTCATGGCCGCGAGCGTGGAGGCTGCCCGCGGCGGGGACAAGCTGGGCGTGCGGGCTATTCGCCTCGCAGGGCCACGAGCGGGTCGGTCCGGGCCGCGCGGCGGGCGGGCACGAGCCACGCCGCCAGCGCGACCGGTGCCATGATGATCGTGACGACGTCAGGGCGCGACGAGCCGGTACACGACGCGCACCTGCGTGCGGATGTCGACCGCGCCCGGAGCGATCACGTCGCCACCCTCGGCCCCCGGCGCGCGCGCGGCCATCGCGTTCGCCATCATCGGCTGCGGCGCCCACGGCGAATCCGTGAGGATCTCCTCGATGACCAGCGGTTCGGCGATCCGGCCGCCGAGAGTCGTCGCCATCTGCTCGGCCTTCGCCCGGGCGCTGCGCAGGGCCTCGACCCGGGTCGTGTTCTGGATGGCGATGCGATCGGCGACGTCCCACCGGACGTTGTCGACCGAAACGCCGGGAAGTCGCGACAGCTCGATCCAGAGATCGCGGTACTCGGCGGCATTGCGCAGCGTGAACGAAACCTGGGTCGTCGCCATGTAGCCCAGCTTGAGCCAGCTGCTGCCGCGGAACTCGCGGCTCTCCTGGAACCGCATCCCGGAGGTCTGGGTCTCCTCGGACCGGATGCCTTTCTCCGCCAGCAGGCGGAGCACCGACGCGGCAAGCTCCGTGTGGGCTTGGGAAACCGCGGGAAGATCTCGGCCGTCGTTGGACACGCTCACGTGCCAGCGGAGGAGGTCGGGCTTGGCTTCGGTGACGGCCGTGCCGTACGCGGTGACGCGGGGGATGTCGGGATCGTCGGCGCGGACGCAGGCGGCCGCGGCCAGGACGAGAACGAAGGGCAGGATCACTTTCATGGGAAGTGGAGATTCGTGAGCAGCACGGCGTCGTCCAATCGGCCCCGGCCGGCGCGGCGGAAGATTGGGCCGGAGGGGCGGGGAGTCGAGCGCGGCTTGGACGCCGCATCCGCTCCGGTCAGGGCTGCGTGAAGTCCACGTCGGCCGGCACGGTTTCCCCGGTCACCAGCCGGACGATCTCATAGCGCCACGAGCCGTCCGGCCGGGCGCCCCAGCGGGGATACTTGATCGTGCCGTTGGTGGCGAGCGGACCGAAGACCGTGCCCGCCTCGCTGTCCCAGGTGCCGAAAAGCATCGGCGCGCCGCTGGGATGGAGGAGGAACCAGTTCAGCCGGACGCCGTCGGAGCGAAAGATCTCGAGCCGGTGGTCGCCGACGGCCCGGGCCTCGAGGCCGGAGTCGCCCGTCGCGAGCCGGTGCAGCGTGCGGTAGATGTTGGACTCCCACCAGCGCTGCTCGCCCGCGAGCCGGTCGGCGGTCAGCTCGGCCGGCGCGCCGTTGCGCCGCCGCCAGCCCCGGCCGTCGTGGATGCCGAGCTGGCTGTCGAGCTGGGCGTTCTTCGCCTCGAACCGGACCCGCGGGCGGGAGAAGTCGTTCCAGATCTTGTTCGTGAACGGCGCGGGCACGCCCAGGTCGTCGTGCACGGCCTCGACGTGCGCGTAGGTCACCCGGGCCCAGGCCTCGCGGCCGCCCATCGCGGCGAGGAGCCGATCGGCGCGCGCGGGGCCGGTTTCGGCGAACGAAGCGCCGGCCGCGGCGAAGAAGGCGAGGAAGGCGATCGGTTTCATGAACGTCAGGAGCCCGCCGGTTTCGCGCCCTCGGGCCAGATGTAGGGAAGCTCCCGCTGGCGCTCTTCGGAAACGCCCCGGGCGAGCAGCCAGTCGACGACCGGTTTCGCGCGGTCGCCGCCGGTGTTCGCGCAGTGCATCAGGGTGAAGCCATGCGGCCCGGGAATGAGATGCGCCTTCGGGTCGATCGCCAGAAACGCCTGCACCAGCTCGAGCTGCCCGAGCATGGCCGCGGCGAACAGGCTCGGGCGCGCGCCCCGCGCGAGCAGGTACTCCGCGATCTCGCGCCGGCCCGTGTGAGCGGCGGCTTCCAGCGGGGTCTCGAAGTCCCCGCCACCCCAGTCCCAGCAGGCGTTGGCGAGAAGGGGCGTCGCGTCGACGAGCTTCTTGACCTCGTCGAGGCTCCGGTGGGCGTGGCCGACCGTCGCCTGCACGTCCTGGGGCGGCAGGGTGGGCGGCTTGGGCGGCGGCGGACGCCGCGGCGGCGACGAGGCGGGCGGAGTCTGGGCGGGCATCGGCCGGGCGAGCAGGAAGCTCCCGGCGGCGAGCGCGCCGGCCTGGAGGAACAGCCGGCGTGGCATGGCGGGGCGGACTTGGTCGGTGATCATGGGGAAGACGGTCAAGGGGACTCGGAAGGACATCATCGGGGCGATGGGGCGGCGACGGCAGCGGTTCATTCCGCGCGCAGCGCTTCGGCGGGATCCACCTTCGCCGCGCGGCGGGCCGGGAGGTAGCAAATGAGGCCGGCGGCGAGGAGGAGCAGCGCGACGACGGCGCCGAGCGCGAGCGGGTCGTGCGCGGTGGTGCCGTGCAGGCGGGATTCGAGCCAGCGGCCGCCGGCCATCGCCAGGGCGAGACCGACCGCGAGGCCGCCGCCGACGAGACGCAGGCCCTGGCCGACGACGAGCCGGGCGACCTGCGCGGCGGTCGCGCCGAGCGCCAGCCGGATCCCGATCTCGCGCACGCGGCTCGCGACGCCATGGGTCAGCACGCCGTAGAGCCCGAGGGCGGCGAGCAGGAAAGCGGTGCCGGCGTACGCGGCCGCCAGGACGGACCAGAACCGTTCCCGCACCGTCTGGAAGTCGAGCGCCTGCTCCATCGTGTCGATCCAGTGCAGCGCGACGGAGGCGTCGCGGGCGACGATGGCCTTGCGGACGGGCTCGATCAGCGTGGCGGGCGGCACCGCCGTGTCGAACAGCACGCCGACCGAGAGTTGCGGAAACTGGTCCAGCGAGAGGAAGAGGTTCAGGCGGCTCGGCTGGCGGTTGCGCTGCCCGTTCCAGCGGGCGTCGGCCAGCACGCCGACGACCACGACCTCGCGGTCGTTGAACAGCACCGTGCGTCCCACGGCGGATCCGGAGGGAGCGAGGCGGCGGGCCAGGGTTTCGCTCACGAGCGCGACCGGCTGGCCGCCGCGCCGGTCCTCCGGTCCGAAGAAGCGGCCCTCGAGCAGCGGCACACCCAGGATCGAGAAGACCTCGTTCGTGGCGAAGTGCTGGTCGATCCCCAGCGCGCCGTCGGGAGTGCCAAGGTCGCCGCCCTTGAGCCGAATCGCGACCTCGTGCGCGTCGTACGGCGGCAGCGTGGGTGCCATGTAGGCCGTCCGCCGCACCCCCGGCAGCGCGCGCAGCTCGGGTTCAAGGTTGCGCCACCAGGTCTCCAGGGAATCCGGCGTGCGGTGGTGCTCGCGCTGCACGGACACCTGGTACCGGAGCAGATCCGTGGTGCGGTAGCCGAAATCCGCGTGCCGCAGGCGGTCGTAGCTCCGCAGGAAGAGCGCGGCGCCGGCGAGGAGCGCGACCGCCAGCGCGGTCTGTGCAACGACCAGCGCCCGCCCGCTCCGGCCCCGCAGCGCGGAGGCGGCGACGCCGCGCCCGCCCGCGCGCAGGGCGGAGGCGGAATCGACCCGCAGCGCGACCAGCGCCGGGAGCAGGCCGAACGCGAGCCCGGTGAGCAGGACCACGGCCCCGCATCCGGCGAGCGGGGCGGCGCCCAGCGTGACGGGCAGCTGCAGCGGCAGCTCCGCGCCGCCGACCCGCGTGAAGAGGTCGACCAGCCAGGTCGCGAGCAGGACGCCGAGCCCGCCGCCGCCGGCCGCGAGGACGAGGCTCTCCGCGAACAACTGCCGGAGGAGGTGTCCCCGGCCGGCGCCGAGGGAAAGCCGGACCGCGAGCTCGCGTTCGCGGCCCACCAGCCGCGCGAGGAGCAGGATGGCCACGTTCGCGCAGCCGATGGCGAGGAGGAAGCCCGAGCCGACGAGCATCGCCACCAGCCCGCCGCGGAGCCCTTCGCGCCAGTGCTCGCCGAAGGCCTCGACCCGCGCGACGAGCGACCGCGCGACCCCGGCCTCGGCCGGGGGGAGGGCGGCGAGCACCGCCGAGACGTCCGCCGCGGCTTGCGCGTGGCTGGTTCCCGGCCTGAGCCGGCCGAACACGAGCGTCGTGGGGCCGGCGCGGTCGGTCAGCATCGTCGCGTGGTTGTTTTGCTTCTCGGCGAGCCAGTAGTCCGTGCCGTCGGACTCGGCGATGCCCAGGAAGCGGCCGGGCATGATGCCCACGACGACGACGGGCCCGCTGCGGGTCGAAATCGGCTTCCCGACGAGCCCCGGGTCGGCGCCGAAATAATTCCGCCAGGCGCGCTCGGACAGGATGACGGCGCGCTCGCCCGCACCCGCATACTCGTCCGGGACGAAGAAGCGACCGGCGAGGGGCTGAAGCCCGAGGAGCGCGAAGTAGCCGGGCGTGACCGTCTCGCCGCGCAGCCGTTCGAAGCCGCCGCCGGTCTGGAGGACGAGCCGGGAAACGGTCGCGCCCTCGAGGCGCTCGAACGTGCGCGCGGCGGCGCGAAGGTCGGCGAAGTCGGGGTAGGACAGGTAGGGCCGCGCGGCCTGGGTGATCGCGCCCGCGGCCAGGGGATTCACGATTACAAGCCGATCCGGCTCCGGATACGGCAGCGGCCGCAGGAGCAGGCTGTGAACGAAGGTCAGCACCGTCGCCGTGCCGCCGATCGAGACGGCGATGCAGGCGAGGAGCGTGAAGGTCAGGCGCGGAGTCTTAAGCCAGGAGCGGACGGCGAGCAGGAGGGGGTTCATCGGGGCGGAGGTGTGTTCGTAGCCGCCCAGTCGTGCCGGCGGGTCCGCGGGAGGCGGAACCGCCTAAATCTCGGATTCTAGATGGGAACGGCGGGATGCATGGGCGGGCGGGGGCGCTCACTCGCTTCGCAGCGCCACCATCGGGTCGATCCGGGAGGCGCGGCGGGCCGGCAGCCAGAGGGCGCAGAGGCCGACCGCCGCAATCAACGCCGCGACCAGGGCGTACAAGGCGAGGTTGTCGGTGACCATCGGCCCGAGCGCCGACTGCAGCGGACGCGTGAGCCAGTAGCCGCCACCGAGGCCGACGAGGAGGCCGAGCCCAATCTGGCGGCCGCCCTGCCGCATGACCGCGCCGAGCACCTGGCTGACCGTCGCCCCCAGCGCCATGCGGATGCCGAACTCGCGGGTGCGGCGGCTGATGGCGAGGGAAGTCACGCCGTACACGCCAACCGCGCCGAGGAAGAGGGTGATGGCGGCGAAGACCGCGGCCATCGAGCCGATGATCGTGAAGCCGCGGACCGCGCGCACCATGAGCGCGGAAAGGGTTCCGATGGTGTCGATCGGTTGGTTGGGGTCCACCGCCGCCACGGCACGGCGGATGGCGGGCACGAGCGCGGACGGGTCCGCCTTGGTGCGGACGAACAGGTCGAGCCAGCCCCAGCCCATCTGCTCCTGCGCGAGGTAATAGCCCGCGGCGTCGACGTCGGGCGGCGCGAAGACGCCCTGGATGCCGAGGTCGGGCACGACCCCCACCACGGTGACCCAATGATCGTCGGTGACGCTGGTCTTGAAGCGCCGTCCGAGCGAATCCTCGCCGGGCCAGAATTTCTGGGCGAAGGCCTCGTTGACCACGGCCGCGCGGACGTCCGGCGCATGCTCACGCTGGTCAAAGAGCCGGCCGCGAAGGAGCGGAATGCCGAGCAGGCGGAAGTAATCCTGCGAGACGACCTCCGTGAAGGCCTGGGGCCGCGCGTTGTCGTGCGCGTAAGCCTGTCCCTCGATTCCCACCTGAGTCGTGACGCCCGATCCGATGAGGTTCCGGCTCGAGACCGCGACGGCCTCGACACCGGGCTCGGCGGCGAGCCGCGTCATGAGCTCGCGATAGAAGCGCGCCCGGGCCTCCGGGGTCGGATGGGTCGCCTCGTGGAGCTCGATGCGGCCGGTGAGGAGGGTGTCGGGATCGTAGCGCACGTTGGCCGAGCGCGACTGGAAGACGGTGGCCGCGAGCGCGCTGGCGGTGACGAGCAGCGCCGCGGTGAACGCGATCTGGGCGGTCACCAGCCAGCGGGCGAGCCGGCCCACGCCCATCCCTGAGGCAGCGCGGGAGTCGTCCTTCAGGGCGGTGTTCAGGTCGACGCGCGAGGCCTGCAGCGCCGGGACCACCCCCGCGAGCAGCCCGGCGATGACGGTGGCGCCCACGGCCACGGCGGCGACGCGGTCGTCGAGGCGGAAGTCGAACCACCCGGGCACGATGCGCTCCTCCACCAGCACGCGCTGCAGCATGTCCACGCCGAAACTCGCCAGCACGATCCCCCCGCCCGCCCCGACGAGCGCCAGGAGCAGGGCCTCGCCCAGCAGCTGGCGGATGAGCCGGGCGCGGCTCGCGCCGACGGCGGCCCGGACGGCGAGTTCGCGCAGGCGCTGGGCGGTCCGGCCGAGCAGCATGTTCGCGACGTTGACGCAGGCGAGCAGCAGGATGAGGCCGGTCATCGCGAGCATCAGGTAGAGGATCCGCCGGATCGGTCCGCGGGAGTACGCCTCCTGGATCGGCTCCACGCGGAGGCGATCGTAACCCTGGTTGGTCTCGGGCCATTGCCGGACCAGTTCGGCGGCGAGGGCGTTGAGCTCCGCCGTCGCGGACGCGCGGCTCGCGTCGGGCCGCAGGCGCCCGATGATTTCGACGCGGTCGACGGGGCGCTCGCGCGGATCCATCGGCGTCGGCCGGAGGTTGGTCCAGATGCGCTCGGGCCCCGGGAAGCTGAAGCCGGCCGGCATGACCCCGACGATCGTGCCGGGCTCGCCGTTGACGGTGAGCGGCCGGCCGAGCACGCCCGCGTCGGAATTGAATTCCTCGGTCCAGAGGCCGTGCGACAGCACGATGAGCAGCGGCTGGCCGGGCTTGTCCTCCGCGGCGGTGAACCACCGGCCCAGCGTCGGAACGGTGCCGCCGAGCGTCTCGAGCAGCGTCGAGCTGGACATCGCCGCGACACTCGTCGTCGGGATCCGCCCGCCGCCGGAGAGGTTCGCGCCGAAGGTAGAGACGCCGGCAAGGAGGGCGAACGAACGCTGGCGTTCCTGGATGGCGAGGAAGTCGCGATGCGGGAAGGTCTCCCAATACTCCGCATTCGGCGCCTGCGGCGGCACGCGTGCGATGTGCAGCAGGCGGTTGGCCTCCGGAACGGGCAGGCCGCGCAGCAGCACGCCGTCGATGAGGCTGAACTGGGTCGACACCAAGCCGATGCCGAGGGCGAACGACAAGGCGGCGAGGCAGGTGAAGCCGGGCTTCTGTCTCAACTGGCGAAGGGCGAAGCGAAGGCTGTTCATGGGTGAGGGCCGGGCGATGGTGGATGACGGGGGAGCGGGAAAGGGGCCGGGATCGGCGCAGGGGGATTACTCGGCGCGGAGGGCCACGAGAGGGTCGGTGCGGCCGGCCCGGTGCGCGGGGATCCCGGCGGCGAGCAGGGCGGCGAGGCCGAGCACGGCCGTGACGCCGGCATACGTGACCAGGTCGCGCGGCTCGACGCCGTACAGGAGCGACTCGGTGAACCTCGCCAGCGCGAAGGCGCAGAGGAGCCCGGTGCCGAGGCCGAGCGCAACGAGCCGGCCCGCCTGCACCAGCACCATGCGGCGGATTTCGGCGGGCGCGGCGCCCAGCGCGAAGCGGATGCCGAACTCCGCGGTGCGCTGGCTCACGTTGTAGGCCATCACGCCGTACAGCCCGAGCGTCGCGAGCACCAGGGCCAGGGCGGCGAAGGCGCCCACGAGCGCCAGGTTCAGCCGGCGCTGCGCGGTCTGGGTGCCGAGCACGTCGGCGACGGGCTCGATCCGCGGGACCGGCAGGTCGCGGTCGACCGACCACACCGCCTCCCGCAGGGGGCGCGCGAGGGTCGCGGCGGAAAGGGGCGAGCGGACGACGACGACGAAGCTGCGCGCGGGCCGCTGGGCCATCGAGAACCAGCTCTCGATCCGCACCGGGCGGTCGGGGCCCTGGCGGTACGTGTCCTTCACGACACCGACGACCGTGATCCAGTTGGGCTCGCGCGTCTGGCCGTTCGCGTCGGGCGCCGGCGGGTCGCCGAAGAGGAAACGCCGGCCGAGCGGGCTCTGCCCGGGCCAGAACTGTTTCGCCATCGTCTCGTTGATGACCGCGCTGAGCGGCGCGCCCTGGCCGTCCCGCTGGTCGAAGGTGCGGCCCTCGACGAGCGGTATGCCCAGGGTGGCGAAATAGTCCGGGCTCACCACGTCGCGGGGCAGCTCCAGCCGGCGCTCGCCGGGCGGGTTCGGCCGGCCCTCGACCGTGAAGATCGACGAGCTGTGCAGCCGATCGAGCAGAATGGAGCTCGTGAAGCTCGAGGCCTGCACACCGGGCACGGTCGCCAGGCGCTCCGCGAGGCGCTGCTGGAACGCGGCCAGCGCCGGACCATCGGCGTACTTGCCGGCCGGCAGCGAAAGGCGGAACGAGACGAGGCCGTCCGCGTTGAGGCCGGTTTCGACCTGCGACAGTTTCCAGAAGCTCCGCAGCAGCAGGCCGGCGCCGGTCAGCAGCACGACGGCGAGCGCGGCCTGGGCCACGACGAGGCCGGCGCGCGCGAAATTCGTGGCGGGACCGGCGGAAGCCCCCCGTCCGCCGTCCTTCAACGCCTCCTGCGGATCGGTCCGGCTCGCCTGCCAGGCCGGAAGCAGCCCGAACGCGAGACCGCAGAGCACGCTGGCGGCCGCGGTGAGGGCGAGAATCGCCGGATCGGCCTGGATGGTCTCCGCGCGGGGCAGGAACCCGGCGCCGAAGCGGGCGAACAGCTCGAGGCCCCGTAGGCCGCCCAGCAGGCCGAGCATGCCCCCGCCCGCGGCCAGGACGACGCTTTCGACGAGGAGCTGGCGAACGACGTGGCGGCGCGACGCGCCGAGGGCGATGCGGACCGCGATCTCCCGCCGGCGGCCGATGCCGCGGGCGAGGAGCAGGTTGGCGAGATTCGCGCACGCGATCAGGAGCACGCAGCCGACCGCGCCCAGCAGGACCCACAGGGCGGTGCGGACGTTGCGCACGGTGTAGTCATGCAGGCCGACGACGTTCACGTGATAGCCCTCGTTGCCCGGGAAGCGCTTGAGGATGTTATCGTTCACGACCGTCAGGTCCGCGTTCGCCTGCTCGACGCTCACGCCGGGCTTGAGGCGTCCGACGACCGGCAGCCAGAACGAGCTCCGGCTGCTCCGCAGCTGCTCGTCGGGCGCGAGCGGCAGGAAGAGCTCGCTGCCCTCGGGGAAGGCGAAGCCGGCCGGCATGATGCCGATGATCGTCCGGGGCGCGCCGTTCACCTGCAGGGTGCGGCCGATCACGGACCGATCGCCACCGAACCGGCGCTGCCACAGGCCGTGGCCGAGGACCGCGACCTGGTCCTGGCCTGGCTGGTGTTCCGCGGGCGAAAACCAGCGTCCGGCCAGCGGCGCGACTTTCAGGACGTCCAGCATGCCCTCGCCGGCGCGGCCGGCCACGACCTGCTCGGGTTCGCCATCGCCCGTGAGATTGACGCGCGGGCTGGTGTACCCGGCCATGGCCGCGAACGTGCTGCTTTGGTCCCGCCAGTCGGTGTACGTCGGCCAGGAGGTGATGTCGTCGGAGATGCCCTCCCGGGTGTTGTTGATCCAGACGCAGACCATGCGGTCGGGCTCCGGATAGGGCAGCGGCCGGAGCACGACGGCGTTCACGAGCGAGAAGATCGCGGTGTTCGCGCCGATCCCGAGCGCCAGCGTCAGAAGCGCGACCAGGGTGAACCCGGGGGTCTTGGCCAGCGAGCGGAGGGCGAAACGGAGGTCGTTCATGGGCGAGGCGCGGCGCGGGGGGTGGCGGCTACCGCGGAGGTGGCGGAGGAGGGGACGCCGCCGGCGATCGGCGGGACGTCAGGGGATCGGGAGAACGGGGAAGCGCCCCGGCTCAGCCGGAGACCATCATGCCGTCGGCGAGCCGGATGATCCGCGAGCCGTACGAGGCGTTCTCCTCCGAGTGCGTGACCTGGATGATGGTCGTGCCTTCGGAGTTGAGCTTCTTGAACAGCTTCATGATCTCCCGGCCCTGGTCGGAGTGGAGGTTGCCGGTGGGCTCGTCGGCGAGGATGAGCGAAGGCTTGGCGATGAGCGCGCGGGCGACGCCGACGAGCTGCTGCTGTCCGCCGGAGAGCTGGTTGGGGTAGAGGTCCTTCTTCCCGACGATCGCGAACTTATCGAGGATGTCGCAGACCACGGACTCGCGCTCCTTCTTCGGCGTGTCGCGGTACGAGAGCGGGATCTCGAGGTTCTCGTACACGGTGAGGTCGTCGAGCAGGTGGTAGCTCTGGAAGACGAAGCCGATGTGCTTCTTCTGGAGCTCGAACCGCTTCTTCTTGTCGAGCTTGTGGACCGGCTCGCCGAGGAGGAAGTACTCGCCGCTCCAGGCGCTGTCGTGGAGGCCGAGGATGTGGAGCAGGGTGGACTTGCCGGAGCCGGAGGGCCCCATGATCGACACGAATTCGCCCTCGCGGATCTCGAGGTTGATGTTGCGGAGGGCGTAGAAGACGCCGCCTTTGAGTGGATAGACTTTCTCGACGTTCCGGAGGGTGATCATGCGGTCAGGCTGGACAGTTGTGTCGGGGGAAAGCTCAGATCCCGAGCGGCATGCCCGTGGCGGGCATGAAGAACATCGGGAGGAAGGGCGCGCGTGCGTCGGTGTCGCCGTTGTCGCTGAGGCGGAGCGGCGGGGCCTCCGCGCCCGGCGGCGGCAGCGGCGCGCGCGGCAGGACCTGGCGCTGCCCCTCCGGGGAGATGCGGACGACGCGGTTGCCGCCGCTGCCGGACTCGAGGACGTACAGCGCGCCGTCGGTCCAGGCGAGGCTGGCCAGCTGCCAGTCGTCGGCCCCGTGGACGAGGGTCGAGACCTCCCCGGCCGCGTCGATGCGGAGGACGCGCTTCGTGGCGCGGTCGGCGACGAACACGTTGCCGTCGCCCACCGTGATCGCGCCGAGGTGGTTGTCCTCGCCGCGGCCGGCGCCGAGCGAGAGCAGGCCGCCGCGGGCGAGCGTGGTGACGGTGCCGTCGCGCGCGACGCGGCGGACGCACTGGTCGTCACACACGTAGAGCGAGCCGTCCGGGCCGACGGCCATGCCGCCGAGCCGGCTGAACTGCGCGTCCGCGCCCTTGCCGTCGCGCACGCCCCAGTTGTGGCCGGCGAGCAGGATCGGCGCGCCGTTCTTCGGGCGGAGCAGGATGCGCGAGAGCATGCGCTTGGCGTCGACCTGCCAGAAGTAGAGGTTGCCCTGGGCGTCGACGACGTCCGAGAACGCGAACTGCCCGGCGGACGGAGCCGGCTTGGCCTCGGTGACCCCGCCGCCCGGGCTGTAGCGCCACATGGTCGGTCGATAGAGATCGGCGCGGGGGTCGTAGCGCATCGACGGCGCATACAGGTTGTTCTCGCTGTCGACCAGGAGCCGGCGCGCGGAGATGTCGGGCGTGACGGGCCGCAGCCGCTGCTGCGCGGTGTCGATCTGCAAGATGCGGCCCTGGTCGGCGAGGTAGATCTGGCCGGCGGCGGCGCGCACGAGCACGGGGGCGCCGGCCGCCGCCTGGGCCTGCATGCCGGTGGCAGCGACGAGGGCGAGCGACAAGGTCCCGAGGCGGACGAGTGTGGTGGAGTTCACGAAAGCTCCCTGGTTAAAGCAGCGGACGGGGCGGAGGCAACGGAAGCGAGGCCGACGGGCGGAGGTCGGACGGCTCGTTCGATAAGGCAGGCACCGGCAGGGGCGCAGCGCGGGACATCACCGGCAAAAATGCACCCCCTGTGCCAGCGAGCCCTGTGTTTTTAAGCCTGAGCCAGCCAGTTGGTTGCGAAACTTGTAGACGGAGGCTCGAACGCCCCTGCCTCGGAAGTGAAACGTGGTCGTCCCACAATCGGGACGCAGGGCCCCGAGTGTGCGGACGCGATCCGCCCTGGCTATGCACATCGGCCCGGGCGCGGGATGATGCCGGACCACCTCAGGCGCGTCCGGTGTTTTGCCGGGACGCCGCCCGTCCATCGGACGGCGCAAAGTGCCGGCAGCAGCGGCAAACCGCGGCGCCGACGCTGAACACGGCGAGCGACGCGACGGCGGCAGTGAAGAGCAATGCCAGGATGAACACCCAGCCTCCGAGGACGAAGACGTGGTACACGCTCATGGGACCATTTCGGGAAAGAGGTGCGGGTGCACGGATATCACCGCGATGCCGCGGCGTCTTTTATTTCTGGTTCGGCGTTTCGGTGTCGTAGAACACCCGGAAGGAGTTCCCGTCGGCGTCCTCGGCGATGAACTCGTACAGGCCCCACGGCTTTTGCGCGGGCGCGGCGGCAATGCGCACGTCCGCCTTTCGCCAGGCGGCGAAGAGCGCGTCGACCTCCGCCGTCGATCCGAGGTTGAGCCAGACCCGGACGGGATGCACCGGACCGTCCGCGACGCGGTCGAGGAACAGTCGCACGTCGTCCCGCGAGACGCCCGCGATGCCGTCCTCATACTTCCAATCCAGGTGGAATCCCAGGCGCGTCTCGTAGAACGAGATCGCCCGCGCGAGGTCGCGGACGGGGATCTGCGGGACGGGAGCGGGAAGTTTCGGGATCATCCGGACCGGGCGAGCGCCCTTGGCGAAGGACAGACAGCGCCCGCCGGGCGCCGTTCGCAACCGTTTCCTAGTCGGAGGGTCCGGCCGGCGATTCGGGCGTGCCCGGCGTGGGCCGGATCTGGTCGCCGGAGACGATCCAGTCGTCGCCGGCGGAGGCATCGCCGCGCTTGAGCGTCTTGAAGACCGCTGGGGCGTCGCGCTTCTGCAGGGTCAGTTCCCGCACGCCTTCCGCGGAGCAGGCGAAGAGCTTTGCATAGCCTTTGTAGAGCCGCGGCATCCCGAGCACCCGGGCCGGATGTCCGGTTCGCGGCTCGTGCTCGTCGTCCGCCTCCGACCGCGCGGCGCGCGGAGCCGGCGCCGGGGCGGGGTGCGCCGCCAGGGGCCGGCGAGCGAGGACGAGGTAGCTGTACGGGAGGGCCCGGAGATCGATGCCCGCGCGCTGGGCGAAGCGGACCCAGCCGGAATCGGCGTGCACGCCGGGCGGGGAGTCCGCAAAGAAGTGGCACCAGTGGCGTTCCTTGCCGGGGACGAGCAGCCCGCACGGGCCGGGATGGGGGCACGGGGCGACGAGCGAGAAACCGGCGGCGCGGGCGGATTCGCGGAAAGCGATCAATCCGCGACTGGCCTCGTGGGTGCCGGGCTCGACCCAGAGGACGGCCTCCGCGCGGGCGAGCAACGCCTGGAGGTCGGCCCGGCCGGCGTCGTCGAGCTCGTTGACGACATGGCTCACCACCAGCAGGCCGATGGGCTCGTCGCCGCGCAGGAAGCGGATGCTTGCGCGCTCGACGACGAGCGAAGGGAAGTCGCGGCGGGCCCGGTGCTCGGCGTATTCGACCGCGAGAGGGGAATGGTCGTGCAGGACCAGCCGGGAAAACCGCACCGGGCCGAAGGCCGCGATCACGCGGCGACCGGCGATTCCGCTGCCGCAGCCCCAGTCGAGCAGCGTTCCGCCCGGCGGAGCCCAGTTCCGCGCGCCGAGGACGCGAAGCACGGCGTCCCATTTCCAGCCGATGCGCTCGCCGTAGGTGAAGTCATATGTCTCGAGATCGGTGACGGTGTGCCAGTACGGACCCGCGGTGCGCGCGTCGGAGAGGAAGGTCGCGCGGAGCCGGTCGAGCACCTCCCAGTCGAGGTTCTCCCAAGTGGGCGGCTTTGGAGAGGTGTTGGCCACGGGTTGAGAGGACAGAAGATAGAGGATAGAGGACAGAAGACAGGGAACAGGGGACAGAAGACAGGGAAGCGGGGGACGGGAGGCAGGAATCAGGGTACCGGGGGGGTCGGCGACGGAATTCCGGGCCGGCCGCGTCGGCGGGCGAACGGCGGGCGACCGCGAAGGCAGTTACAGCGCGAACCGCAGGTGGCGGGCGAGCGCGTGGCGGCGGACGCCGTAGAAGGCGGCAAACTCGCGGACGCGGCGGGCGGCGTCCTCCGTGCGGGTATCGAGCGGCGGTGCGCTCGCCAAGGGGCCGGGGCGGCGGATGGCGGCCAGCATGAGATTCTTCGCGGTGTGCTCGCTGGAGATGAACTCGAAGGCCTTGGTCTCGTACCCGGCCCACTCGAGCAACAGGGCGCGGAGGGCGTCGGTCGCGAACTCAGCGTGGCGTTCCTGCCAGATCCCGTGGCGCAGGGCGGGGGCGAGGACCGGCGGCGCGGCGAGCTGCGGACGGAGTTCCTTCTGGCAGCACGGGGCCGCGACGAGCAGCGCCGCACCATCCGCGACCCCGCGGGCCAGCGCGTCGTCCGTCGCCGTGTCGCAGGCGTGGAGGGCGATGAGGATGTCGGTGCGCGGCAGGTTCGCATCGGCGATGGTGCCGGGGATGAACGAGAGCTTCGATCGGCCGGAATCGTGGGCGATCTTGTTGCAAAGCCCGACGAGGTCCGGGCGGGCCTCGACGCCGCAGACGCGGGCGGAGCGCCGCGCGACGGCGTCGAACCAGTCGTGCGTGGCGAACGTCAGGTAGCCCTTGCCGCAGCCCATGTCGGCGACCTCGATCGGCCGGTCCTGCGGCAGCGCCGTGGCGTCGGCCACGAGGTGGCTGAGGATCTCGACGAACTTGTGGATCTGGCGGTGCTTGTCGGCCATGCCCTCGCGGACCGCGCCCGACGCGGTGGTCACGCCCAACGCCTGCAGCCATTCCTGGCTCTCCGCCGGCAGCAGCCGGGGCTTGGCGCGGTCGTGGGCGGTGTCCGGAAAGGGGCTGGCCGACCGCCCGAGGCTGAGCCGCGGTTCGCCCTTCTTGTTGAACTCCAGCTGCACGCTCTGCTGCGTCGTCGCCAGGTGCGCGCTGTGGAAAACCGTGCCGACGAGCCGGGCGATCTCCTTCACGGCCTCATCCGGCGGGAGGTTCTTCGTGAGGTCCTTGGTGTCGTGCCGCCAGACGAACGACAGATGCGGGCCCGCCTTCAGCGCAACCGGGCGGATGAGCACTTTCTGAAGGCTCGGGTCGCCGCCGCGGGGCTTGCCCAGCGTCAGCCGCGCGAACGTGCCCGCGCGCACGCTCTCCTCGAGCCTCGCGGCAAACTCGTCCTGCGGCGTGATCGTCATCGCGGCGATTGTAGCCGCGGAGCCGGCGAGGGCACGCCGGAATTCGAGCGAGGCGGTCCCCGTCCCCGGCGACGAACGGCGGCAATCCGGCCACCTCCTGTCCTTCCATCCGCGTCTATCCGCGTGATCCGCGGGCGAAAATCCGGTCGCCGTGGTCCGATCGTCGGACTGTTTGCCCGCCGATGACGCCGATGCACGCGGATGAAGGTTTCGAGACGGCTTGAACCGTCATTCCGCCCCTCGCGCCTGTCGGCGTTCCGGACCCCGTTCCCTTCAGTTGCCCGCCGGCCCGGCATAACGCTCACGGGCTCCGAGTCCTCCGGCCTCCTGTTCAGTCCATCCGCATTTGTCCGCGTGATCTGCGGGAGACAATCGACCGGCGCCTGTTATCGCAGCGCCTTCAGCGCCTCCTGCGCCGGACGGAAATTCGGGTCGAGCTGGAGCGAGGATTCGTAGGAAGCGCGGGCGGCGGCCTTGTCGCCCTGCTTCTCCCGGATGTTGCCGAGCCGCCAGTGGGCCGCGGCGTGGCTCGGCTGGTCGGGCGGGGGAGTCGCGGCGAGGCATTTGCGGAGCGCGGCGGCGCCAAGCTCGAGGCGATCGCCGGTGACCGCGGACAGGCGGCCGAGCTGGAACAGCGCCCCGTAGTCGTCGGGCGCTTCCCGCAGCACCTCCTGGAAGAGGGCGAAGGCCTCGGCGTATTTCTTGTCGGTGACGTAGAGTCCCGACAGGGCGAGCCGACCGCGGCCGGCGTCGAGCTTGCGGATCTCTTCGGCCTGCGCGTACGCCTTCTCCATGGCGCCCCCGGCGATGCCCGGCGCCATCTGGTAGAACCCCATCAGGCTCAGGCGCGCATCGATGCTCGCCGGGTCGAGCGCCACCGCCTTCTGGTACGACGCCAGGGATTTCTTGGCCCAGCCGAATTTGGACAAAGCGCCCGCCTTCTGCGCGGTCCGGCCGTAGGCGTCTCCGAGCCGGCGGTGGTATTCGGCGTTGGCGGCGTCCCGCGCAACCGCCTGCTCGAGGAATTTCACGCCGGCCTCGGGGTCGTCGCGGCGCATGGCCAGGAGCCCCAGGTAGAACGCGGGCTCGGCGGCGCGTGCGTCCTCCGTCGCCAGCTTCTGGTAGGCGGCAAGGGCCTCGGCGTCCTTGCGCTGACCATAGAGCTCCCGCGCGGCGGCCAGCTGGGCGGGATCGAGGGCGGCCGGGGCGGCGGTCACGAGGGCGAGCGACAGGAAGGCGGCGAAGCGCATGCGCGGGCGAGGTTCGCAGGTGATACCCCGGATGCGAGCAAAGGTTTCACGGAAGGCGCAGGATCGATCCTTCCGCCGGCGGATGATCCGGGCGGGAGGCCTCCGCGCGGAATGGCGGCCGGGCCCGGGTTGATCATTCGGCCCGCAAGGCCACGAGCGGGTCGATGCGGGACGCGCGGTAGGCGGGAAGGGCGCAGGCGAGCAGCGCCACGACGCTGAACACTCCGGTGACGACCGCGTAGATCGAGGCGTCGAACGGCCGCGTCTCGAACAGCAGCGTGGCGAACACCAGCCCGGCCCCGTACGCGCACCACAGTCCGGCCACGAGCCCGATGCCGACCAGCGCCATGCCCTGCGAGACGACCATGCCGAGCACCTGGCCGCCGCGGGCGCCGAGGGCCATCCGGATGCCGATCTCGGCGGTGCGCTGGGCGACGGAGTAGGCGAGGACGCTGTAGAGGCCGATCGCCGCGAGCAGGAGCGCCACGCCGGCGAAGATCCCGGTGAGCGTGGCCACGATGCGCTGGAAGCCCAGGCTCTGGTCGACGATCGCGTCCATCGTGCGGAAAAACGAGATCGGCTGGTCCTTGTCCACCGCGGCCACGGCCGACCGCATGATCGCCTGCAGCGCGGCCGGATCGCCGTCGATCCGCGCCACGATGTTCATGCCGACGCGCGGCAGCTGGCGCATCGGGTAGTAGACCTCGTCGGGCGCGGGCGCGGCCAGGCCGACGGTCTTCACGTCGGCCGAGATCCCGACGACCTCGTGGGCGAACTCGGCGTCGCGGCCGCGGCGGATCACCTTGCCCAGAGCCGATTCGCCCGGGAACAGGCGCTGGGCGAGCGACTCGTTGATCACGCACACGCCGGGCGCGCCGAGGCGGTCCTGCGCGGTGAACCCGCGGCCCTCGCGCAGGGCGATGCCGGCCGTCGCAAAATAGTCCTCGCTCACGATCCGCAGCCCGGCCAGCGGCCGCTGCGACAGCGGCAGCGCCGCGCCCGTGCCCGCGGTGTAGGGCGCCTGCGGCACGAAGCCCGTGAGCGGCACGCCGATGGCCGCGGCCGCGCCCTTCACCTGCGGCACGGCCCGGAGCTGGGCGATGACGTCGCTGAAGAAACGCTCCTGGGTTTCGGGCGTGGCGTACCGCTGCACCGGCGCCCCGACGAAGGCGACGGCGAGGCCGTCGGGCCGGAACCCGGACGGGGTGTCCTGCAGCCGCGCGAAGCTCCGGAGGAGCAGGCCGGAACCGATGAGGAGGACGACGGAGAGCGCGACCTCGACCACGATGAGCCCGTGCCGGAAGCGCCGGCCGCGGGGCCCGCCGGCGTTGCCGCGGGAGGAATCCTTGAGCGCCTCGACCAGGTCGGGCTTCGAGGCCTGCAGCGCGGGGAACAGGCCGATGAGGAGCGAGACGAAGAACGTCACCGCGAGGGTGGCCGCGAGCGCGGGCCAGCTCAGGCCGAGCTCGGTGTTGGGCGGGAGCTGGTTGGCCACGACCCGCTGGATGGCCGACAGCGCCCAGCGCGCCAGGAGCACGCCGGCGGCGCCGGCCCCGACGGTGAACACGAGGCTCTCGGCGAGGAACTGGCGGACGATCGCGCCGCGGCTGGCGCCGAGGGACTGCCGGACCGCGATCTCCTTGTGGCGTGCGCTGAGGCGGCCGAGGAACAGGCTGGCGACGTTCGCGCACGCGATGAGGAGCACGAAGGCGACCGCCCCGAGGAGCATCCGCATCGTCGGGCGCAAGGTGCTGACGAGCGTGTCCGAGAGAAAGCGCGCCTCCACCTGGTTGTCGGCGTCCAGGTTCGAGGCGAAGCGCTCCTTGTACGAGCGCGTCAGGCCGGCCAGCTCGGCGTTGGCCTGCTCGCGCGTCACGCCCGGCTTGAGCCGTCCGACCGGCTGGGAATAGCCGGCGCCGACCTGGACCTGCGCGGGCGTCAGGCCGGCGGTCTCGAAGACGCGGGGCACGAAGATCTGGACGCCGGCGATCGGGTTCGTCAGGCGCGGGGGCATGATGCCGATCACCTCGTGGGGGCGGCCGTTGAGCATGATGGTCTCGCCGATCACCGCGTCGCGGCCGCCGAACCGCGTCTGCCAGTATTCGTGGGCGAGGATGGCGACCGCCGGGCCATTCGGCTGGTCCTCGTCGGCCCGGAAGTCGCGGCCGCGCGCCGGGGCGAGCCCGAGGGTGGCGAAGAAATTGGCGGTCACGCGCAGCGAACTCGTCTGCTCGGGTTCGCCGTTGCCGGTGAGCGTGTGGCTGTCGAAGGCGCTGTCGGCCAGCGCGGAGAACGAGGTCGCCTCGCGCCGGATCTCCTCGAACCGCGGCCAGGAGATGGCCGGAGCGACGAAGTTGCGCTCGTTGTTCACGGCCCAGAGCGCCACGACGCGGCCGGGTTCGGGGATGGCGACCGGATTCAGGATCAGCCGGTCGAAGATGCTGTAGAGCGTCGTGTTCGCGCCGATGCCGATGGCGATCGTGAGGGTCGCGACGAGCGTGAAGGCCGGGCTCTTGAACAGCGTGCGGAGGGCGACGGTGAAATCGTGCATGGAGGCGGGGGCTGGAGGAAACGCAGGGAGGCGGCGGTGGCCGGCGGGTCGAATCAACCGCGCGCCGGCCCGGCCCGGGCCGCTATTTGGATGAGCGGCTGCGCGGCGAGATGGCGCGGGCGCGGGGCCGGCGATGCGTCCCGCGAATGGGACAGCCGGCGGACGGCCGGCCCGGGAAAGCCGCCCGGCCCCGACCCCAATCGGCCCGCGGGCCTACTCCGAGCGCAGCGCCACGAGCGGGTCGACCTTCGCGGCGCGCCGCGCCGGCACGAGCGCGGCGACGGCGCAGGCGAGGGTCATGGCGAGCGCGGCCGCGGCGTACACGAGCGGGTCGAGGCGGCCCACGTTGAACAGGAGCGACGCCAGCCCGCGGCTGACGCCGTAGGCGAGCACCATGCCGGCGCCGAGGCCCGCCAGCGTGAGCCGGAGGCTGTCGCCCAGGACGAGCCGCAGGAGGTTGGCGCGGGACGCGCCGAGCGCGGCGCGGACGCCGAACTCATGGATGCGCCGCTCGACGAAGAACGCGTTGACCGCGTAGATCCCCGCCAGCGCGAGGGCGACGGCCAGCGCGGCGAAGCCCGCGACGAGCTGGGTGACGAAGCGCGACTGCCAGGCCGAGCGGGCGTAGATCTCGCCCGGAGCCAGGTGCGCGAAAAGCTGGAGATGCGGGTCGAGCCGGGAAAGCACCTGCTGGTATTCGCGGCTGTCGCGGCGGGCGGCGCCGCGCACGATGAAGCCCATGCCGAGGCCGGGCGGATTCCCCTGCGCGATCGTCACGTAGACGGTGTCGATCGTGCGCGGCTGGTTGCCCGGACCGACGAGGTCGGAGACGACGCCCACGACCTCGAGCCACTCGGCGCGGATCGTCTCCATGCGGATGCGGCGGCCGAGGGGCGACTGCCCGGGCCAGTACTTCTCCGCCAGCGAGGCGCTGATGACCGCGGCGACCGGGCGCCCGGGGGCGTCCGTTTCCTCCAGCGTGCGGCCCTCCCGGAGCCGAAACCCGAGCGCTTCGATCGTGCCGGGCAGGACGAAGCAGGGCAGCGCGCGCTTCGGCGTGTCGGCGAGGTCCAGGCCGTCTCCTTCCTGCGTGAAACCCTGGAAGCCGCTCGGCGGCGTCGAGAAGAGGAAGCTGGCGACGCCCACGCCCTGCACGCCCGGCAGCGCGGCCAGGTCGTCCCGCAGCTGCGTGAAGAACTGCGCCCGCCGCAGCGGCTCGCGGTAGGCGTCCCCGCGCAGCCCGACGCGGAACTGGTCGTACTCGGCCAGCGGCAGCCCGACGTCCACCCGCTCCAACTCGTGGCGGCTGCGCACGAGCAGCGCGGCGGCGATGAGCAGCGCGAGCGCCGCCGCGATCTGCGCCGAGGCGAGCCAGCGGGCGGCCCGCGCGCCGGAGGGGGAGCCGGCCGAGCGGCCGCCCTCGCGGAGCGTCGCCTCGAGCGGCAGGCCGCGCGCCTGCAGCAGCGGCACGGCGCTGAACGTCAGCGCGATGGCGGCCGCCGCGCCCGTCACGGCCAGCGCGGCCGAAAGGTCGAGGCGCGGCTCGGGCAGCGCCTGGAGGGTGACGGCGCCCGCGGGGAGCAGGGCGACGCTCGCGGGCAGCGCGACCGCGGCCAGGGCGACGGCCAGCCCCGCGGCGGGCAGCGCCAGCCAGAGCGACTCGGCCAGGAGCTGCTGCAGCAGGTGGCGGCGGGCCGCCCCGAGCGCAAGCCGCACGGCCAGCTCCCGCCGGCGCTGGATGGCGCGGGCGATCAGCAGGCACAGGCAGTTGAAGCAGGCCACGACGAGCACGAGCAGCACCGCGCCCTGCAGCAGGAGGAGGCGGCGCCCGAAGGTGCCGAGGAGATGCTCCCGCAGCGGGAGTACAAAGAAGCCGCGGTCCGCGTTCTCGCGCGGGTACTCGGTGCGCAGCGCCGCGGCGATCGCGTCCAGCTCGGCCTGGGCCGCGGCGAGGGAAACGCCGGGCTTGAGCTCGGCCCAGACGTGATGGCGGCGCTGCGTCCGCTCGTCACGGACGTAGTCGCCGGGCAGGAGCGCGGCCCAGGCCTGCGGGTTGTCGTCCCCCGAGGGGACCACGAAGTCCGCGGGCAGCACGCCGACGACGTGGAAGGGCGTCTGGTCGAGCCGGATGGTTCGTCCCACGATGGCGGGGTCGGCGCCGAACCGCCGGCGCCAGAGGGAATCCGAGAGCACGATGCCGCGCACGCCGCCGACCTCGAGGTTGGCCGGGCCGAGGACGCTGCCCAGCGCCGCGCGCGCGCCCATCATCGGGAACACGTGGGCCGTGACGCGCTGGATGAACGCGGTCTCCGTCGTGTCGCCGCCGTAGAACGTCGCGGACTCGTTGCGGAAGACCCCGGTGCGCGCGAAGCTCGTCGCGCGTTCCTCGAGCGCGACGATGTTGCCGTAGGTGACGCGGGTGGAGTGGTCGCGCCCGCCCTTCACCGACTGCTCGAAGACGACGGTCAGCCGGTCGGCGTCCCCATACGGCAGCGGGCGGAGGAGGAACGAGTTGAGGAAGGTGAAGACGAGGACGGTCGCGGCGAGCGCGACACCGAGCGTGATGACGATCGTGAAGGCCAGCAGCGGCGTGCGGCGCAGCGACCGGAGGCCGAGCGCAAGGGCGGAGGTCATTCGGGGAGGGGGCGGTTGGACGGGAGGGGGCGCCCGCAGGCCAGTTGTGTCGCCAGGTGGGAGGCGCGGCCGGGCCCGGATATTCCCGGGAGCCGGGCGGACGTTTCGCCATTCTCCGCCGGGCGGGGCCCGGGCGGCCTACTCCGACCGCAGGGCCACCAGGGGATCCACCCGGGCGGCGCGGCGGGAGGGGATCCAGCAGGCGATGAGCGCCACGGCGATGAGGAGCGCGGTGACGGCCGCGAGCACGACCGGGTCGGTGCCCGGGGTGTCGGGCAGGGCGGCGCGGGTCGCGAAGTTGATGGCGATCGAGCCGAGGATGCCGGCCCCGGCGCCGATGAGCGTCATGCGCAGGCCCGAACGGATGATCATCCAGGCGATGTCGGGCGAGCGGGCGCCGAGGGCGATGCGGACCCCGATCTCGGGGGTGCGCTGCGCCACGAGATGGGCGACGACGCCGTACAGCCCGACCGCCGCGAGGAACAGGCCGAGGCCCGCGAAGCCGACGAGCAGGGTGTTGACCATGGAGAACCCGCCCAGCGTGCGCTCGACGAGCTGCTGGACGGAGCCGAGCTGCTGCAGGACCAGGTCGGGGTCCAGCTCGCCCAGCGCCTGGCGGACCGGCTCGGTGAGCTCGGCGGGCCGGGGGCCGCGCACCGCGATGCTCGCGTAATTCCAGGTCTCCTGGGCGAGCGGGCGGTACACGAGGAAGCGGGTGCTCGAGGGGATGAACCCGATGGCAAGCTCGGTGTCGGGGACGACGCCCACGATCTCGAGCCAGCCGCGGTTCTCCGGGTCGGGGCTGCCGATCCGCCGGCCGACCGCGCTCTCGCCCGGAAACAGCGCGCGCGCCATCGACTCGTTGATCAGGGCGACCGGCACGGACCCGGGGCGGTCGGCCTCGGTGAAGTTGCGGCCGTCGGTGACGCGCAGGCCGAGCACGGGCAGGTAGGAGGGCGTGACGGCGTTGACCGAGGCGACCGGCTCCCGCCCGGGGGGCGGCGCGTCCTGGCCGTCCACGACGTAGCCGCGCTGGGTCAGGTAGGTGAAGACCGGCAGCGTCCAGCCGACCGCGACGTGCTCGACGCCGGGCAGGGCGCCGAGGCGGTCCCGGACGCGGGTGAAGAACGCGTACGTCTGGTCGGGCGTCGGGTACTTCGCGGCGGGCAGGTTGACGACGGTCTGGAGGATCCGCCGGTGGTCCCAGCCCGGGGAGCGGGCCAGCTGCTGCTCCATGCTGCGGACGAACATCGCCGCCGTGGCCAGCAGGATGAGGGCATTGGCGAACTGGCCGGCGATGAGGAACTGCCGCAGGCGGTGCTGCGCGCGGTCGCCGGTGTTGCCGCGCGCGCCGGACTTGAGCGTCTCGTTCACGCGGACGCGCGAGACCAGCCACGCGGGCACGACGCCGAAGGCGACGCCGGTGGCGAGCGAGGCGCCCATGGCGAAGGCGAGCACGCGCCAGTCGAGGCCCACGTCGAAGGCGACGAAGACGGAGAGCCGCGCGGAGATCCAGTCGTTCGTCCAGAACGCGACGAGGATCCCGAGCAGGCCGCCGGCGAGCGCGAGCACGACGCTCTCGACGAGCAGCGGCCGGAGCAGGCGCGCGCGGGACGCGCCCAGGGCGGCGCGGATGGCGTATTCGTGCGCGCGCGCCACGGCGCGGGCGAGCTGCACGTTCGCGAGGTTGGCGCAGGCGATGAGCAGAACAAACCCCGCGACGGCGACGAGGAACCACGACAGGCCGATCGTGCTGCGGTCGACGGCGGTCGAGGCGAAGCTGACCGCGCGGAGGCCGTCCTCCTTCCGCTCGCGGGGCCGCGCCTCGGCGAGGCGCGTGGCGATCGCGCGCAGGCGGGCGTCGAGCTGCGCGAGGGTGAGGTCGGGAGCATGCCGCGCCAGGATGCGGAACGAGGGGGAGGTGCGGTCGAGCTTCTCCGAGTCGCCGAGCCCCAGGGGGCGGAGCACCTCGGCCGGGCCCCACAGCGTGACGGTCGAGAACGACTCGGGCATGATGCCCACGATCATCGTCGGCTGGCCGTCGATCCGGACCATCCGGCCAACCACCGACGGATCGCCGCCGAACTGGGCCTGCCAGGTGGCGAAGGAGAGGATGGCGACGTTGTTCCCCGGCACGTCCTCCTCCAGGGTGAACACGCGACCATGCTGAGGCGCGAGCCCGAGGGCGGTCAGGAAGCTGGCGGACACGCGCAGGCCGTTCAGGTTGACGGGCGGGCGGCCCTCCAGGGCGAGGGTGTAGCCCCACATGCGGTAGGCCGCGAGCTGGGCGAACGGCGCGGACTCGCGCGCGAGCTCGAGATAGTCGGACGCGCTGTGCTGCGCGCCGTTGTCCTGCGGCGTCGTGCGGTGGATCCGGACCAGCCGGTCCACGTCGGGGTACGGCAGCGGCCGCAGGATGAAATGGTTCATGACGCTGAACATCGAGGTGTTCAGCCCGATCCCGAGGGCGAGCGTGACCAGCGCCACGAAGGTGAAGCCCGGCGACCTGGCCAGGGAGCGAAACGCGAGATTCAGGTCGGTGCGCATGGGGTGCGGGGCCGGCGGCGGGCGCGGTCACTCGGACCGCAGCGCGACCATGGGGTCGACCTTCGCGGCGCGCCGGGCGGGGATCCAGGAGGCGAGGAGCGCGACGGCGAGCAGGACGAGCGCGACCGTGCCGAGCACGAGCGGATCGGGCTCGGCCACCCGGGGCATGGCCGAGCCCAGCAGCCGGGAGAAGAAATAGGCGCCGACCAGGCCGAGGACCAGGCCGATGGCGGCGAGCCGGGCGCCGCGGCCGACGACCTGCATGACGAGGTCCGACGGCCTGGCGCCAAGCGCGAGGCGGATCCCGAACTCGCCGGTGCGCTGGGCCACGAGGTGCGAAATGACGCCGTAGAGCCCGACCGCCGCGAGCACCAGCCCGAGGGCGGCGAAGCCGGCGAGGAGGTCGGAGATGACGTGCAGGTTGTGCTGGGTCCGATCCACGAATTGCCGCACGGTCCCCAGGCCGTCGACCGGCAGGTCGGGGTCGACCTCGCTCATGGCCTGCCGGACGGTTTCCGTCAGCGCGGCCGGGTTCTCGGCGCGGACGACGAGGTTGAAGAACGACCAGGGCTCCTGGACCAGCGGGCGGTACACGACGAACCTCGTGTCGGGGTCCCGGATATTCGCGGCCGCCTCGACGTCGGCGACGACGCCGACGATCTCGCGCCACACCACTTCATTCGCGCCGGTGGTGGAGTTGTCCATCACGCCGAGCCGCCGGCCGACCGCGCTCTCGTTCGGCCAGTAGTGCCGGGCCAGCGCCTGGTTCACGACGATGTACTGGGGACCGTCGGACGCCAGGTCGGGCGGGAGCTCGCGGCCTGCGAGCAGCGGGATGCCCATGGCCTTGAAGTACCCGCCGGCGATCATCGCATGGGCCGCGGCCGGGTTCGTGGCGGAACCGTCGCCCGCCGGCGCGTCGATGAACACCTGGCGCGCCGAGGAATAGCCGAAGAGCGGCAGCGAGGTGGCCAGTCCCACGTGCTGCACGCCGGGCAGCTCCATCAGGCGCTGCTCGACGCGGCGGAAGAGCGCCCGGCGCTTCTCGCCGTCGTACCGACTTTCCGGGATCGTCACGGCCGCGGTGAGGACGCGCGCGGTGTCCCAGCCGACCGGGCGGTCGAGGAGCCGGGCGAAGCCGCGGTTCATCACGGCCGCGAGGCCGAGCAGGACCAGGGCCAGCGCGAGCTCGCCGACGATCAGCGCGTGGCGCATCCGCTGGTGGCCGCGGCCGGCGGTGGAGCCGCGGGACTGGGACTTGAGGGCGGCGTTGACGTCGGTGCGGGAGGCGAAGATCGCCGGGGCGAGGCCGAACAGCGCGCCGGTGAAAAGGGAGACGCCCAGGGTGATGCCGAAGACGGCGGGGTCGATCGCGATGCGCAGGCTGGGCGCGCCGTCGATGAGGATGCTCGTCTCGAGCGCGTGATTGACCCAGAAGGCCACGAAGAGCCCGAGGGCACCGCCGACGACGGCGAGGAGCAGGCTTTCAGCGAGCTGGAGCTGCACGAGGCGGCCGCGCGAGGCGCCCAGCGCGGCGCGCACCGCGAACTCGCGGACCGAGCCGGTCGCGCGCGCGAGCTGCAGGTTGGCCAGGTTGGCGCAGGCAATGAGGAGGATGAAGCCCGAGAGCCCCAGCAGCATCCACGAGATGAAGCGGCCCACCTCGTCCATCGACGCCGAATGGAAGGGGATCACCCGGTAGCGGAGCCGCGGGTAGTCCTGGGGGAACTCCTTTTCCTGCCGGGAGGCGAGAGGCGCGAGCTGGGCGGTGATCGCGTCCGGGGTGGCGTCCGGACGCAGCCGGCCGATCAGCAGGAAGCTCCGGTAGCCGCGGTATTTCAGCTGGTCGGCGGTGTAGTTGATCGGCCGCCAAATCCCGACGTTGCCCCAGAAAAGGTTGTAGTCCGCGCGGGCCGGCAGCACGCCGACGATGGTCACGCTCTCGCCGTCCAGCCGCAGGGTCCGCCCGAGCACGGACCGGTCGCCGCCGAAGCGGGAATGCCAGAACGCCTCGGACAGGATGACGACCTGGTTCTTCCCGGGGCCGAACTCCTCCTCGGTGAACATCCGGCCGTGGAGGGGCTGGAGCCGGAGCGTGTCGATCACGCCCGCCGAGACCGCCAGCGTGCCGATGCGCTCGGCCGGCCGGCCCGGCTCGACCATCGTGGCCACGTTGCGGGAGAACACGGTCAGCGAGGAGAAGGCCGTCACCTGCGGGTTGATCTCCGCGATCTCCGTCGGGGAGAAGTTGCGCTGGCTGCCGTTGGCCTGGGTCCGCTCGAGCAGGACGAGCCGGTCGGGCTCGGGATAGGGCGCGGAACGGAAAAGCAGCGTGTCGACCACGCTGAACATCGAGGTGTTCACCCCGATGCCGAGCGCCAGCGTGGCCAGCGCGACGACGGTGTAGCCGGGGGACTTGAGGAGGGAACGCGCGGCGTAGCGGAGCATGGCGGGAAGGGTTGAGGTGGGGGAAGGACGAGCCCCGGGAGTCAGCGCGACGTCCCTCCGGAGAGATAACCCCGCGGGCGGACCCGGGGTTGCGGCGGGCGTGTCATAGCGTGGCGTCGCATCGCGGGCCCAGGATCATTCGGACCGCAAGGCGGCCATCGGGTCCACGCGGGTGGCCCGTCGGGCGGGCACGAGGGCGGCGACGAAGGCGATCAACGCGAGCAGCACGGCGACCGCGAGGTAAACGACCGGGTCCGTCGGGCTGGTGTTGAAGAAGAAGTTCTGCAGCTGCCCGCGAAGGGTCGCGCCGAGCGTCATGGTGATGCCCAGTCCCAGCGCGAGGCCGATGCCGATCTGCCAGGCGCCCTGCCGGAGGACCATCCCGAGGATGCGCGCGGCATCGGCGCCGAGGGCCATGCGGACGCCGAATTCCTGGGTCCGCTGGGTGACCGAGAAGCTCATCACCCCGTAGAGCCCGACCGAGGCGAGGCCGACGGCCACGACGCCGAAGATGCCGACCATGATGGTGACGATGCGGTTCTGCGCCGTGAACGACGCCTGGTTGGAGGCCGGCGTGCCGACGAAGTAGAGGGGCAGGTTGCCGTCGACCTTCTTCACCGCCCGGCGGAGCGACTCGGCCAGGGCGTCGGCCCGGACGCCGCCGCGGGGCTTCACCACGATCGTGGCGAACTGGGCGACGAAGGGCTCGGGCGTGACCGGCCCGAACACGGTCGCGTAGAAAGGCGTGTAGAAGCCGTACTCGTCGACATTCGGGTTGTTGAAGGGGCCGAGCATGCGGACGTCGGAGACGACGCCGACGATCGTGCGCCAGGGGCCGAAGAGCGTGCCGTTGTTCCCGACGGTGCGGAAGCGCCGGCCGACGGCGGACTCGGTGCCGAAGTGCTTCTTCGCGAAGCCCGCGCCCACGACCGCGACGGGCAGCTTCTGGTCGAGGTCGTCCTCCGTGAACGCGCGGCCGTCGAGGATCCGCTGGCCGGTCACGGCGAAGAAGTCGCCCGCGATGCTCTCGAAGTTGGTGGTCGGCCGGTCCCGGTTGTCCTTGTACTCCTTCCCCTCGATCTCGATGGGCGCGTTGCCCGAAAAGGTCATCCGGAAGCGATTGGTGAGCGCGGCGGCCTCGAACTCCGGGTGCAGGCGAAGCTCGCGGACGAGCCGGTCGTAGAACACCTGGCGGTCCTTCTGCGTGGGGTAGTCGCCGTCCATCAGTCCCATCCGGGCCGACATGAGGCCCCGCGTGTCGTAGCCCCAGTCGATCCGCTGCTGCCGGTACATGGCGATGGCCAGGAGGAGCGACGACACCAGGATGAAGCTGGCCATGCCGATCTGGCAGGTGACGAGCGCGCGCGTGACCAGGTTGACGAAGCGGCTGGTGTTCCCGCGCCCGCCCTCCTTGAGGGCGTCGGCGGCGTTCGCCCGCGACGAAAGCCAGGCGGGCACGAGCCCCGAGGCCAGCGCGGCGAGGAAGGTGGCGGCGACGGTGAACCCGAGCACGGCCACGTCGATGTCGAAGGTGATCCAGGACGGCGGCGGGTTCTCGAGATTGCGCACCACGGCGGTCAGGTAGTCGACCGCCCAGTACGAGGCGGCGACGCCGACGATGGAGCCGAGGGTGGCGACGAGCAGGCTCTCGGTCAGCATCTGCCGGATGAGGCGCGCGCGCGTGGCGCCGAGCGAGGAGCGGATCGCCAGCTCCTTGCCGCGCAGGGTGGCGCGCGCGAACTGCATGTTCATCACGTTGATGCAGGCGCTCAGCAGCAGCAGGACGCAGAGCGCGAGCATGGCGCCCATCAGGAGCGTGAGGAAGGTCGGCGTGAACGTCTCGCGCAGCGGCCTCACTTCCGCGGTGCTGAACGTCTTGTTGGTCTCGGGATAGGAGGTCGAGAACCGGCGTGCGAACTCGGTGCACTCGAGCTGCGCCTGGTCGGGGCTGACGTCCCGGCGCAGCAGCCCGATGACGGCCGGCGAGTTACCGCGCGGGTCGTTGCGCGGACGGACGGGGAACTCGCTGAACAGGGGGATCCAGAGGTCCTCGTTGGTGGGGAAGTTGAAGCCCTTGGGCATGACACCGACGATGGTGGCGGGGCGCCCGTTGATGCGGACGCCCCGGCCGACCACGTCGTTCGCGCCGTTGAATTCGCGCTGCCAGAGGTTGTGGCTGATGATCGCGACCTTTTCGGCGCCGGGCCGATTGTCCTCGGGCGCGAAATCGCGGCCCACCACCGGGGCGACCCCGAGGATCTTCATCCAGTGCTCGGTGATGTACGCGCCGGTGAACCGCTTCGGTTCGGTGCCGATCGTGACGTTGACGGTCGAGCCGTTGAGGTAGGCCGCGAGATGCTCGAAGGACCGCTGCTGCTCCACCATCTCCTCGTAGTCCTGACCGTAGACCTGACCGTTCACGCCGAAGAGCGTGCGGGTCGACTCGTCCACGAAGTTGACGCTCATCAGGCGGTCCGCGTTCGGAAACGAAAAGCCGCGGATGATCGTGCCGTTGACGACGGCGAACTGGGTGGTGACCGCGCAGATGCCGAGCGCGAGGACGAACACCGCGAGCGCGCAGAAGGACCTTTCCTTGAGGAGGACGCGGAGGCCGATGCGGAGGTCTTGGGCGAAGGTGAACATGGAGGCGGATTTCAGGGTTGGGCCCCGGGGTGGGCGGTCATTCCGATCGGAGCGCGATCATGGGATCGACCCGCGTGGCCCGCCGCGCGGGAACCAGCGCGGCGAACAGCGAGACCGCGCTGAGCAGCACGGCGACGCCGACATAGGTGGGGGCGTCGTGGGGGTTGGTCTGGAAAAGGAAGTTGTTGATGGCGCTGCGGAAGAACCAGGCGATGCCCTGGGCGAGGCCGAGGCCGACGACGAGCCCGATGACCAGCTGGCGGGCGCCCTGCCCGAGGACCATGCGGAGAACCCGGCGGGGCTCGGCGCCGAGCGCCATGCGGATCCCGAATTCCTGGGTGCGCTGGTTGACGGCGAAGGACATGACGCCGTACAGCCCGACCGAGGACAGGATGATGGCGATGAGGCCGAAGATCGCGAACATGGTCGCGGTGATCCGCTGCTGCGCGAGGAAGCCGTCCTGGTTGTCCTTCGGGGTCGCGACGAAGTAGAGCGGCAGGTTGGGGTCGAGCTTGTTCACGACCGCCTGGAGGGCGGAGGCGAGGCTCTCCGGCCGCTGGCCGCCGCGCGGCTTCACGATGATGGTGCCGAACTGGTTGGCGACCGGTGCGGGCGCGGCCGGGCCGATGGCGGAGCCGAAGAACGGGATGTAGTACCCGGCGCCGTCGTTCACGGTGTCGAACGGGCCGGTCATGCGGATGGTGCGGACCACGCCCACGATCTTGCGCCAGGGGCCCGGGTTCGTGCCGTTCGCCGCCGTGGTGCGGAAGCGGCGGCCGAGGGGCGACTCGTTGCCGAAGTGCTTGCGGGCGAAGAGCGCGTTCACGACCGCGACGGGCTCGCGCTGGTCGGAGTCCGTGTCCTCGAGGTCGCGGCCGTCGATGATGCGGGTGCCGAGCACGTCGAAGTAGCCGGGGGTGACGAGCTCGAACTGGCCGTTGGTGCGCTCGGAGTCGTTCTGGTACTCCTTGCCCTCGATCTCGACGCGGCTGCCGCCGGAGAAGACCATGCGCTGGCGGTTGGTGAGGGCGGTGGCCTCGAACTGCGGGCTGGCGCGGAGCTCGCGGACGAGCCGTTCGTAGAAGAGACGGCGCGCGTCGGAGTCGGGATAGTCGCCCTCCATCAGCCCGAGCCGCGCGGAAAGGATGCCCGCGGTGTCGTACCCGTAGTCCACCGTCTGCTGGCGCGTGATCGACTGGGTCATCAGCAGCGCGCTGACGAGGAGGATCGAGGTCACGACGATCTGGACGACGACGAGCCCGCGCGTGACGAACGCCACGGCCCGGCCCGTGTTGCCGCGGCCGGACTCCTTGAGCACGTCCACCGCGCTCGCCCGGGACGAGAGCCACGCCGGCAGGAGGCCGGACACGATGGCCGACAGGAAGGTCGCGCCGACGACGAATCCGACGACCTTGCCGTCGATCGTGAACCGCATCCAGGTGGGCAGCGGATTCGGCAGGTTGTGGACCAGCACGTCGAGGTAGTCGGTGGCCCACGCCGCCAGGCCGACCCCGGCCGCCGCGCCCAGCGAGGCGACGAGGAGGCTCTCGGTCAGCATCTGGCGGATCAGCCGGCTGCGGGTGGCACCGAGGGAGGACCGGATCGCCAGTCCCTTCGCGCGGATCGTCGCGCGGGCGAACTGCATGTTCATCACGTTCACGCAGGCGATCAGCAGCACGCCGACGCAGCAGCTGAGCATGAAGTAGAGCAGGCCGGGGAGCGCGCCGAAGGTGAAGCTCTGGATGAGGGGGCGGACGTAGCCGCGGGTGAACTGGCGGTTGGTGTCCGGGTGCGCCTCGGCGAAGCCCTTGGCGAGCATGCCGACCTCGGCCGAGGCCTGCTCGAGCGAGACGCCCGGCTTCAGCCGCGCGATGATGGCGATGAAGTTGATATTGCGGTCGTTGCGGGGCCGCACGGGGAACTCGGTGTTCACCGGGATCCACAGCTGCTCGTTGGTCGGGAACTGGAACTTCGGCGGCATCACGCCGACGATCGTGCCAGACCGGCCGTTCACGCGGACCGACTTGCCGACGATGTCCGGATCCGCGCCGAAGTCCGAGCGCCAGAGCGCGTCGCTGAGGAGGACGGCCTTGTCGACGCCCGGTCGGTCCTCCTCCGGCAGGAAGTTGCGGCCCAGCACGGGCGAGACGCCGAGCGCGGGGAAGAAATCATGCGTCACGTAGCCGCCCTGGAGCCGCTTGGGGGCGCCCTGCCAGGTCAGGTTCACGGTCGACCCGTTCAGGTATCCGACGAAATCCTCGAAGACCGTCTGCTTCTCGCGCAGCTCGGCGAAATCCGCCGTCGTCATCCGCGCATTGAAGTTCCGCGGCGAGAAATTGTTCGGGTCGACCATCTGCACGTCGACGAGCCGGTCCGCGTCGCGGAAAGTGAAAGCGTGTAGCAGCACGCCGTTGACCACGGCGAACTGGCTCGTCACGGCCGCGATGCCGAGCGCGAGGACGAACACCGCCAGCGCGCAGAAGGATTTTTCCTTGATCAGGACGCGGAGGCCGACGCGCAGGTCTTGGAGGAAGGATTCCATGGAGGGGGTGCCGCGGACGGTCATTCCGCCCGGAGGGCCACCAAACGCGGGCGGGGTTCGAGGTAACAGTTCATCGGAATGCCGCGGGCGGTCATTCGGCCCGGAGTGCCACCATCGGGTCGACCTTCGTGGCGCGGCGGGCCGGGAAGATCACGGCGATGAACGAGACGAGGGTGAGAAGGAGGGCGACGGCTGCATAGGTCGCCGGGTCGAACGGGCTGGTGTTGAACAGCTGCCGCCGGATGCCGGCGTCGAACACCTTGGCCAGCGCGCCGGTGATGCCGAGGCCGAGGCCCAGCCCGATGAGCAGCTGGACCCCGCTCTGGGACAGGACCATCTGGACGATGCGGCCGGGCGCGGCGCCGAGCGCCATGCGGACGCCGAACTCCTGGGTCCGCTGGTTGACCGAGAAGGACATCACGCCATAGAGGCCGACCGCGGCCAGGAGCATGGCGACGACCCCGAAGACGCTGAACATCGTGGCGATGACGCGGTTGGTCGCGAGGAACGTGTCGAGGTTCTCGGCGGGGGTGCCGATGAAATACAGCGGCAGGTTCGGGTCGACCCGGTTGACCGCACGGCGCAGGTCGTTGGCGAATGCGGGGGCGGCGGCCGCGGCGCGCGGCTTCACGATGATCGTGGCGAACTGGGGTCCCGCGGGCGGCCGGGCCGGGCCGAACGGCGCCGAGTACAGCGGGATGTAGAATCCGTAGGCCTCCGTGCCCGGGTTGTTGAAGGGCCCGAGCATCCGGACGTCCGAGACGACGCCGACCACCGTGCGCCACGGGCCGAAAAGCCGGCCGTTGTTGCCGACGGTGCGGAAGCGGCGGCCGATCGGGTTGTCGGTGCCGAACTGCGCCTTCGCGAAGCCGGAGTTCACGATCGCGACCGGGAGCGCCGCGTCGGAGTCGTCCTCCGTAAAATCGCGGCCGTCGATCAGGCGCATGGCGAAGGCGGCGAAATAGCCGGGGCTGACGGCCTCGACGTTCACGGTCGGGCGGTCGCGGTCGTCCTTGTACTCCTTGCCCTCGATCTCGATGGCGGCCGGGCCGGTCGCGACGAACGCCATCCGCGTGCGGTTGCTCAGCGCGGCGTGCTCGATCTCCGGGCTGGCGCGCAGGTCGCGGAGCAGCCGGTTGTAGAAGAGGCGGCGGGCCTCGGCGTTCGGATAGTCGCCGTCCATCAGGCCCATGCGCGCGGTCATGTAGCCGTGGGTGTCGTACCCGTAGTCGATCTCCTGCTGCTTGACGATCGACTGGGCCCACAGGAGCGACGCGATGAGGATGATGCAGGTGAGAAAGATCTGGAGCACGACCAGGCCGCGGGTGACGTAGCCGACCGCGCGGCTGGTGTTGCCGCGGCCGCCCTCCTTGAGCACCTCGACCGGATTGGCCCGCGAGGCCATCCAGGCGGGCAGGACGCCGGAAAAGACGGCGGCGACGACGGTGGAGCCGACCACGAAGGCGAGCACCACGCCGTCGATCGCGAAGCTGATGTGCGCCGGGATCGGCGTCTGCTGGTTCCGGACGGTGGCGATCAGGAAGTCCGTCGCCCAGTACGCCAGCGCGACCCCGGCGACCGCGCCGATGGCCGCCAGGAGCAGGCTCTCCGTGAGCATCTGCCGCACGAGGCGGCCGCGCGTCGCGCCGAGCGACGAGCGCACGGCCAGTTCCTTGGCCCGGAGCGTGGCCCGGGCGAACTGCATGTTCATCACGTTCGCGCACGCGAGGAGCAGCACCGCGACGCACAGCCCGAGCATCAGGAACAGGAGCTGCCGGATGTTGGCCGGCGTGAACGTGCGGATGAGCGGCTCGGCCTGCCCGACGTTGAACTGCTTGTTCGTGTCGGGGAACTCGCCCGCCAGCCGCTGGGCGAAGAGCGTGAGCTCGCTCTCGGCCTGCTCCATCGTCGTGCCGGCCTTGAGCAGGCCCATCACGGCCGGGGAGCCGCCCGGCAGGCCGCGCTCGTGCCGGGGCCGGGGCGGGTACTCGTTGAAGATCGGGATCCAGATCTCCTCGTTCAGCGGGAAGCCGAAGCCGGGCGGCATGACGCCGACGATCGTCGCCGGGCGGCCGTTCAGGCGGACGGCGGCGCCGATGGCCTTCGGGTCGGATCCGAAATCCCGCTGCCAGAGGGCGTGGCTGATGATGGCGACCTTCTCGGCGCCCGGGGTGTTGTCGGCGGCCGTGAAATCGCGGCCGTGCACGGGAGCGACGCCGAGCACGCGGAAGAAATTCTCCGACACATATGCGCCGGTGTAGCGCTGGGGCGTGCCCTGGTACGTCACGTTCACCGTGGCCTGGTTGGTATAGGCGGCGACGTGCTCGAAGGACGTCTGGTGCGCGGCCAGCTCCTGGTAGTCGAGGGCGAGGATCTGGTTCGGCGGCGCGCCGAAGAAATTGGGCTGCGTCGCCGTCGGGTCGATGAAGCGCACGCTCACGAGCCGCTCCGAATTGGGGAACGAGAAGCCCCGCAGCACGACGCCGTTGACGACGCTGAATTGGGTCGTCACGGCCGCGATGCCGAGCGCGAGGACGAACACCGCCAGCGCGCAGAAGGATTTTTCCTTGATCAGGACGCGGAGGCCGACGCGCAGGTCTTGCCGGAAGTTGTCGAGGACCATGGGGGTGGGTGTGCGGGGGTGGAACTGGGGATCGGGGAGGCGAAAGGCGGGCGGGCCTTCCTCACTCCGTCGCGGTCGTGAGGATGGTGACGGTGCGGGGAGCCGGATTCGCGCCGGGTTGCCCAAAAAGCGACCACCCGGCGTCGGCGATGAAATGGAGCCGGCCGTTGACAACCTGGCCGAGCGCGGCGTCGGTCATGGCGGGATGGCCGGCGAAGAGCACGCGGGCGCGCGCGGGGCGGCCCGCGTCGTCGAGGTCGATCCGCAGCACGCGCTGCGGATTGATTCCGTTCTGCACGGCGACGAGCCCGCCCGCGACGGCGTAGAGGCCGTCGATCCCGAAGAGCGTGCTGCCCGCCGGGGCGGGCAGGAGCGCGGCGGCTCCGGACGCGGCATCGATGCGCCAGAGGCCGTTGGCGTAGTCGGCGACATGCAGCGTGCCGCCGTCGGCGGAGATCGTGATTCCCTGGAGCGAGGCGAAATCATCGTGCCGGAGCCAGGGCTCGGGCCGCGTCGCGCCCGGAGCGAGGCGCCACACCACCGGCGCCGCGGAATCGGTCGCGTATACCGTGCCGTCGGGCGCGATCGCGAAATCCCCGAGCACGTGCGGCTGGCCGTCGGCAGGCAGCTCATGCCGGCGCCGGAGCTGGCGGCTCCGGAGGTCGTAGGCGACCAGCGCGGCCCGGCCCCGGTCCGCCTCGGCGTAGCCGGCCATCTCGGGCAGCGCCGAGCAGCTCGCCCAGAGCGTGTGGCGCGCCGGGTCGACCTTCACCGCGAAGACCGCGTCGAGCGCATCCGCCTCGGCGGAGAATTTTTTCAGGACGGCGTGCGGCCCGGACACATCGCGGTACCAAATGCAGCGGTTCCGCACGTCGCCGAAAAACGATTCGAGCGTCTCCGGGTGGATGGCGACGCTCTCGAGGATGCCTGTGACATCCGTCGCCGCCCAGGCGGCCTCGTCGGCCGCGCCGGCGCGCAGCCGGGCGTTCGCCGCGAACGCGTCGACGAGCCCGGCGAACCCCGGCTGGTCGCGCAGGGCCGCGAGGGCGGGGTCGGCGGCAATATCCACCGCGAGGCCCATCCCGGCGAGCGTCTGCAGGTGGCCCAACGCGTCGGCCGGGCGGTTCGCCGCGGCGTGGCCGCGGGCGAGGTTCAGCAGCACCCGCGGGTAGTCGGGGCGCAGCGCGCGCGCGGCTTCGAGCTTCGCCAGCGCGGTTGCGTGATCCCCGGACTTGAGCGCGTCGCCGGCCTCGCGAACGAGCGCGCGGTGGAGCGGCTCGCCGAGGGCGGTCACTGCGAGGACCGCCAGCACCAGCAGGAGCGTCACCAGCACGCGCGTATGGACGCGGAAATGCAGCGAGTGGGTGGCGGGCAACACGCCGCAGGAAGTGCACGGCTTGTGCCAAAGGCGGGGAGACCGCTTAAACGATTGGCCGGCAGTCGATTAAAATATTGCTCCTCCGTCCGGCCGCGCCCTGCCGGCGTGAAAACGGGGCGGCGTCGTCCCACGAATGGGACCCTGCGGGCTCCGCCGCGTGGAAAAATCAGAGCGAGAATCCCGCGCGCCGATCAAACGGCGGCCGTGTCGTAGACGACGACTTTGCGCCACAGGTGGGCGTGCTCGGCGATGAATTTCTTGTGGAGGGGATGCACTTGGTAGGCGTCCTGGCCGGCGATGTCGTCGAAGAAAAGGAGCTCGGACGCGCTGTAGGAGCCGTCGACCACGGGGCGGGGCTCGACCGAAGCCGGGACGCCGACGTGCAGCCCGCGGACGGTCTCGATGGCGGCGAGGGACTTGATCCCGGCGATCAGCTTGGCGAGGTCCTCGTTCGAGTCCGGATTCTTGAGCCAGAAGAAGACGTGGTGGGCGAGTTTCGGATAGGGCATGGTTTGGGCGAGGAGCGAGGGGCTGAGCGAAAGGACCGCGCCGCCGGCGGCGACCGAGGTCAGGAATTCGCGACGGGACAGCGACATGATCGACGGCGAGCAAACCCGTCGGGCTCCCGCCGCGCGAGCCGGGAATGAGTCATGCGGATCCTTCGGATCGGCCGGGACGGCCCCGGACATCCCGCGGACCGACGACGAACGGTCCCGGTCAATTTCCGGCGATGCGCAGGCTGCCGTTGACCGAATCGAGCACGATCTCGGTGTCGCCGCGCCCGATCGTGCCGCGCAGCGAGCGCCGGCCGGACTTTTCGAGCGTGACGGGAATGTCGCAGGTGATGGAACCGTTGACGGAGCTGGCCTTGACGCGGCCGCCGGCGTCGGCCGGGAGCATGAGGGTGCAGCTGCCATTGACCGTATCGAGGACGATCTTCCGGGCGGCGGCGGCGGAGTGGAAGCTGGCGGTGATGGAGCCGTTGACCGTGTCGAAGTCGCCGTCGGCAGCGAGGCCGCTGGCACGGATCCGCCCGTTGACCGTCTCGAGGTGGACGGGGCCGCGGACATCCTCGACCGTGATGTTCGAGTTGACCGAATCGATCTTCCTCAGGGTGGCGTCGGCCGGGACCTTGAGGGTGTAGCGCACGCTGCGGTTGTCGCCCTTGAACCGGAACGAGCGCTTCACGTACTCGGTGCGGATGGCCAGCCGTCCCGGATCGGAATCGAAGTGCACGCGCAGCGCGTCCATCGCCTCGGCGTCGCGCGCCTTCTTCACGGCCTCGATCGCGACCTCGGCCTTGTCCCACGCCACGATCTCGATGTCGCCGTTCACGTTGTCCAGCGACACGGTGCCGTCGGCCGCGAGCGGAAAGGTCTTCACGATTGTCTCGGTGACATCGGCGCGCGCCGCGCCGGCCAGGGCGAGGGCGGCGGCGAGGGCCAGGGACGGGGCGCGGAGGGAGCGGGGGAGGTTCATCGGGATCTCAGGGGGTGGGTTTCAGTTTTTGGACGCGGAAAGGAACTGCCGCGGCGGGCTGCGGTTACAGCGGCATCGCAGGTTATTCGGCCCGGAGGGCGACAAGCGGGCTCACCTGCGTGGCGCGGCGCGCCGGCAGGTAGCAGGCGAGGAGGGCGGTGGCGAGGAGAGCGGCCGGGGCGAGCGTGAAGGAGACCGGGTCGACCGGGCTCACGTCGTAAAGCATGCCTGCGCACAGCTGGCCGAGGCCGGCGGCCAGCACCAGCCCGAGCGCGGCGCCCGCGAGCGCCATCGCGAGGCCTTCGCGGAGGATGAGCCCGCGGACCTCGCCGGGAGCGGCGCCGAGGGCCATCCGTATGCCGATCTCGCGCGTGCGGCGCGCGACGGAGTACGCCTTGACACCGTAGAGCCCGATGACGGCGAGCCCGAGCGCGAGCGCGCCGAACACGGCGAAGAGCATCGCGCCGAGGCGCGTGATCCAGATGTCGGCCGACGCGTCGAGGTGTTGGCGGAAGGTTCGCACGGAGAACACCGGCAGGCCGGGGGCGGCGGCTCGGACCTCGCGGCGGAGGGTGTCGACCAGGGCGGCGGCGGCGGCCGGCGTGTCGGCAAACGTCCGGACATGGAAATGGACGTTGCTGCGGTATCCCTGGGCGAACGGCACGTAGACGGCGTGGCCGATGGTCTTCGCGAAGAGGTTGGTGCGAATGGGCGCGACGATTCCCACGATCTCCATGGTGGTGTCCTCCCCCGGCTTCACGACGAGCTCTTCGTTCGCGGAGACGGTGCCGGTGCCCGTTCCGCCTTCGCCGCGCGCCGCCGTCAGGTCGGCCAGCTGAATGCGCTGCCCCAGCGCATCGCCGTCGGGCCAGAGCTTGCGGGCCAGGACTTCATCGACGATCGCTACCCGGGGAGCCCCGGGTGCGTCGCATTCGGCCGCGCTGAAGGTGCGGCCGCGCAGCAGGCGGATGCCGAGCGCGTCGAAATAGCCGGCGCCGACGGAATTCCAGCGGGCGTCGAAAGCGAGGCCTTCGGCCGCGCTGGCGGGCTTGGCGTCCTTCTCCAGGTGGAATCCCGCCCGCTGGACGGGCCGGCCCAGCGTGACGAAGCCAAAGGGCGCGGTCGCCGCCATGGCGGAGGCGCGGACGCCGGGAATCGTCGCGAGCCGGTCGTTCACCGCCCGGTGCAGCGCGAAACCCTGGGTCTCGTCGTACCCGCCGAGGGAGGCGTCGGCCTCGAGGATGAGGGTGTTCTCGGCCGTGAAACCCAGGTCGGCGCCGCCCGCCTTGAGCGCGCCGCGGATGAAGAGGCCCGCGCAGGTGAGGAGGCCCAGCGAAAGGGCGATCTGCGCGACCACGAGCGGATTGCGCGGAAGCCAGCGGCGACGGCGGCGGACGTCCTCGCCGGCGTGTTCCTTGAGGTCGGTCAGGACGTCGGCGCGGGAAAGCTTGAGCGACGGGCCGAGGGCGAAAAAGAGCGTCGCGAGCGCGCTGAATCCCAGGGTGGCTCCGACGACCGCGCCGTTCGGCGCGCCCGAGAAGAACAGCGGGATGGGCATGAGGACGGCGAACGTGCCGATCAGGAGGTCGGCCGCCCACAGCGCCAGGCCGAGGCCGACCGCGCCGCCGGCCAGCGAAAGCAGGAGTCCTTCGGTCAGCAGCTGGCGGACAATGCGCGCGCGGCCGCCGCCGAGCGCGAGGCGGATGGCGAACTCCTTCCGGCGGGCGGCCCCGCGTGCGAGCAGCATGTTCGCGAGGTTGAGGCTGGCGATCAGCAGGACGATGGCCGTCATGCCGAGAAGAAAGAGTCCGATCGTGCCGAGCTCGCCCTCCTCCGCCGGGGCGTTGCTTGTGCTCAGCCGGGGCAGCGGGCCGATGACCACGACCTGGTCCTTCTGCTCGACGGGCCAGGCGCGCTCGAGGTCCGCCGAAGCGGCGGCGAGGACGGGTTCGGCCGCCGCCGGGGAGACCCCGGGCGCCAGCCGCCCGACCAGAATGAGGTTATGGCCGTCGCGGCGATCGAGCGTGCGGCGTTGGTCGCCCTCGAAGTCGTTCGTCAGCTGGTCGAACACCCCCAGCGGAAAATAGAGCTCGGGTCCCAGCAGCATCATCGTCCCCGTGAAATTCTCCGGGGCGATGCCGACGACCGTGTAAGGCCGCTCGTTGATCCTCAGCGTCGACCCGAGGAGGTGCGGATCGAAGCCGGTCTTCTTCCAGTACAGGTGGCTCGCGATCACGACCGGCACGGCGGCGCCGGGTTTCTCCTCGTCGGCCGTGAAGGCCCGGCCGCGGACCAGGTTCACCCCGAGAACCTCGAAATAGTTCGACGACACCAGGGCGCTGAAGGTGCGCCGCGCGCCCGCCCCTTCGCCCACGCCGACCATCGCGAGATTGTGCGCGAGGAGGCCGCTGAAGACCCGGCCGGTCGCCTGGGCCCG
>DASPMS010000016.1:0-48375 GCA_035626915.1 Opitutaceae bacterium | reverse complement strand
CATCCGCGCCGACTTCCCGATCCTCCAGACCACGGTCCACGGCCGGCCGCTCATCTACCTCGACTCGGCCGCGACGAGCCAGAAGCCGCAGGCCGTCATCGACGCGCTCGACGGCTACTACGGCCAGTACGCGGCGAACGTCCACCGCGGCATCTACGAGATCGGCGAGAAGGCGACCGCGCGCTACGAGGAGGCCCGGGCGAAGGTCGCGCGGTTCATCAACGCGCCCGACGCACACGAGGTCGTCTTCACCCGCAACGCCACGGAGGCGATCAACCTCGTCGCCTACTCGTGGGGCCGCCGGAACATCGGCCGCGGCGACGCGATCGTGCTGACCGAGATGGAGCACCACGCGAACCTCGTCCCGTGGCAGCTCCTCGCGCAGGAGAAGGACGGCGACCTCGAGTTCATCCCGATCACCGACGACGGCGTGCTCCGCCAGGACGTCTTCGACGTCCTGCTCCGGTTGAAGCCGAAGCTCGTCGCCTTCACCCACGTCTCGAACACGCTCGGCGTGATCAACCCCGCGGCCGAGCTCTGCGCCGCCGCGCGCAAGGTGGGGGCCCTGACCGTCGTGGACGCCGCGCAGAGCGCGGGCCACATGCCCGTGGACGTCCAGGCCATGGGATGCGACTTCCTTGCGCTCTCGGGGCACAAGATGTGCGGCCCGACCGGCGTCGGCATCCTCTACGGGCGTGCGGCGCTGCTGGACGAGATGCCGCCGTATCGCGGCGGCGGCTCGATGATCTCCTCGGTCGACTATTTCGAGAGCAAGTGGGCGCCCTCGCCCGCGAAGTTCGAGGCCGGCACCCCGAACATCGCGGACGCGATCGGGCTCGGCGTGGCGATGGACTACCTGGACGGCCTTGGCCGCGAGGCGATCGCGCAGCACGACGAGAAGCTCGCGGCCACCGCTTTCGCGCGGATCAAGGCCGAGGTCCCGGGCATCCGCATCCTCGGGCCGGCCCATCACCGCAGCGGCGTGCTCTCCTTCGTCGTGCCCGGCGCGCACGCGCACGACGTGGTGACCCTCGCCGACCGCGAGGGCATCGCGCTGCGCGGCGGCCACCACTGCAACCAGCCCCTCATGCGCAAGCTGGGGGTGACTTCCACGTCGCGCGCCAGCTTCTATCTCTACAACACCGAGGACGAGATCACCGCGCTGATCCTCGCGCTGCAGAAGATCCAGAAGTTCTTCGCGGGCTGAGGACGCCAGCCCGCCGCGCGCGGAGGCGGCAACCGGACATCAGCGCGGCGCGTTAGGATAACGCGCCCTACCCGGCGGTCGGCGATCGGCGGCGGAAACCGGGCATCAGCGAGGCGCGTTAGGACAACGCGCCCTATCCCGCGATCGTTGGTCGTTGGTCGGCGGTCCGCGGCGGTAGGGCGGCTTATCCCTAAGCCGCCGTCACGTTCCCCGCGCCCGCACCCAATCCATCGCCTTGCGGGCCAGCCGGTCGAAGGCGGAGACGCAGAGCTCCAGGTGCTCCTCCCGCGTGTCCTCGATCTTGTTGTGGCTGATGCCGTGCAGGCTTTGCACGAACATCATCACGGTCGGGATGCCCGCGCCGCAGGCCTCGGCCGCGTCGTGCAGCGGACCCGACGGCAGGCGGTGCGATTTCCCGCAGGTCTCGGCGACCGCGGCGTCGCACAGCTCGACGAGCTCCGGGTGGAAAGGCCGCGGATCGATCCGCCACAGCCGTTCCCAGGACACCTCCACGTTTCCTTCCCGGGCAAAGCGCGCGGCCGCGGCCTTGGCCTCGGCCAGCATACGCGCCAGCGCGCCGGAGTCGAGGTGCCGCTGGTCGAGCGTGATCCGGCATTCCTCGACCACGCTGGTCACGATGCCCGGCTGGGTCGCGCACGCGCCGATGGTGCAGACGCCGTTGCCGCTGCGCCGGGCGATGTCGTAGATCTCCGGGGCCATCCGCGCGGCCGCCAGGAACGCGTCCTTCCGGCGGTTCATCGGCGTGCTGCCGGAGTGCGCGGCCTGTCCGCGGAAGGTGACGGCGTGGCGTTCGACCCCGAAGGTCCCGAGCACCGCGCCGAGGGGAAGGCCGAGGTCGAGCAGGACGGGCCCCTGCTCGATGTGCAGCTCGAGGTAGGCGGCCGCGTGCTCCAGCTCGACGCGGCTCTCCTTCACCCGCTCGAAGTCGATGCCGACGGCCCGCAGCGCCTCCGGCAGGCCGATACCCTGCTTGTCCTTCAATCCCCGGGCCTCGTCGGTGTCGAGCGTGCCGGAGCAGGCCGACGAGCCGAAGAGGCTTTTGCCGAAGCGCGCGCCTTCCTCGTCCGCCCAGTCCACGACCCGCACCGTGACGGGCGGCCGGCCGCGGAACTCGTCATGCACGCGCCGCAGAACCTCGATCCCCGCCAGCACGTTCAGGCAGCCGTCCAGCCAGCCCCCGTTGGGAACGGAGTCCATGTGCCCGCCGATGAGCAGCGCACGGTCGGTCTCGCCGCGGAGCGTGAACCACGTGTTGCCCGCCGGGTCGTCGTGGATCTCCAACGGCAGTCCCGCGACCTTCTCGCGCAGCCAGCGCCGCGCCTTCTGCCAGGTCGGGGTGAACGCCACGCGTTGCGCGCCATTCTCGTCGCCGGTGAGCGCGCGGAGTTCCTTGAGCTCCGCGACGGTGCGTTTCGGGTTCAGCGGCATCGGGGCACTTACTGCTTGGAAATTAGCGGCTTATCCCCAGCATGAAAACCACCAAATCACCACATTCCCGCAGGCGACCGCGTGGCGGCCCTGGGGAAAGCCGGCCACGCTGACTGACTTCCCTCGCGCCGAGCGGCCCGCGCCTTGCGGCGGCCCCTCCAACCCCTGTAGCCCATGCCCACGCTCGCCACGACCGTCGACGGCCTGAATCTCCCCAACCCGTTCGTCATCGGCTCCGGGCCTCCGGGCACGAACCTGAGCGTGATCCAGCGCGCCTTCCGGGAAGGCTGGGGCGCGGTGATCGCCAAGACGATCAGCCTCGACTCCTCCAAGGTGGTCAACGTCACGCCGCGCTACGCCAAGCTGCACGCGACGAGCGGGGAGGTCATCGGCTGGGAGAACATCGAGCTGATCAGCGACCGCCCGTTCAAAATCTGGCTCGACGAGTTCCGGAAGTGCAAGGACGCGCACCCGCAGGGCGTGCTCATCGCCTCCGTCATGGAGGAATACCGCAAGGACGCGTGGATCGAGATCATCGAGCGCTGCCAGGAGGCCGGCGTCGACGCCTTCGAGCTGAACTTTTCCTGCCCCCACGGGCTGCCCGAGCGCAAGATGGGCGCCGCGATGGGCGAGAACCCGGAGATCCTCTCGGAGGTCTGCGGCTGGGTGAAAGGCGCGGCGAAGAAGCCCTTCTGGGCGAAGATGACGCCCAACGTGACGCGCATCGAGGACCCCTCGCGCGCCGCGCTCCGGGCGGGCGCCACCGGCATCAGCGCGATCAACACCATCCGGAGCGTCTGCGGCGTGAACCTCGACACGCTGCGGCCCGAGCCGTCGGTCGAAGGCTACACCACGCCGGGCGGCTACTCGTGCCGCGCGGTGAAGCCCATCGCGCTGCGCATGGTGATGGAGGTCGCGCAGCTGATCCGGAAGGAGTTCCCCGGCCGCTCGCTTTCCGGCATCGGCGGCATCGAGTCGGGGCGGGACGCGGCGGAATTCATCCTCCTCGGCGCCGACACCGTGCAGGTCTGCACCGGCGTGATGAAGGCGGGCTACGAGTGCGTGAAGCCGATGTGCGACGAGCTCCTCGCCTTCATGGCGAAGCACAAGTTCGAGCGGCTCTCCGACTTCCGCGGCAAGAGCCTGGAATATTTCACGACGCACGCGGACCTGGTAAAGCGCCAGGCCGACCGCAAGGCCGCGCAGAAGGCGGCCGCCGCGGCGAAGGTCGTGAAGTCCGACGCCGAGTGGTCGGGCGACGAGTTCGCAAAACAGGCCGACGCGCTCTCGCGCGGGTGACCATGAAGCTCGCTCCCTGCCCGCTGCTCGTCGGCGGCGAGTGGATCGTCCCGAAGATCCCCGCCACGCCGGTCTACAACCCGTCCACCGGCGAGGTCATCGCCGAGTGCCCGGCGGGCGGCGCCGCCGAGGTCGACGCCGCCGTCGCGGCGGCGCACGCGGCGTTCCCCGCGTGGCGCGACACGCCGCCCGTCGAGCGCGCGCGCCTGTTCTTCAAGTTCCGCCAGCTCGTGGAGGAGAATTTCGACCTGCTCTGCCGCACGGTCTCGCGGGAGCACGGCAAGACCCACGCGGAGGCCCGCGGCTCGGTCTTCCGCGGGCTCGAGAACATCGAGTACGCCTGCGGCATCCCCACTCTCCTGTTCGGCGATTCGCTCAAGAACATCGCCCGCGGCGTGGACTGCGAGACGATCAACCTCCCGCTCGGCGTGTGCGCGGGCATCACGCCGTTCAACTTCCCGGCCATGGTGCCGCTGTGGATGTTCCCCACCGCGATCGCGTGCGGGAACACGTTCGTCCTCAAGCCGAGCGAGAAGGTCCCGCTCAGCGCGGTGCTGCTGGGCCAGCTCCTCGAGCAGGCCGGCGTGCCGAAGGGCGTCTTCAACATCGTCCATGGCGGCCGCGCCGCGGTCGACGCGCTCCTCACCCACCCGCTGGTCCGGGCGGTTTCGTTCGTGGGCTCGACCCCCATCGCGAAACACATCTGGGACACCGGCACCCGCCACGGAAAGCGCGTCCAGGCGAACGGCGGCGCGAAGAACTACATCGTGATCATGCCGGATGCCGACGTGGCGAAGACGGTCGAGAACCTCGCGACCGCGGCGTTCGGGTGCGCCGGCGAGCGCTGCATGGCCGGGTCGACGGCGCTGGCCGTCGGGGCCGCGGCGGAGCGCGTGCTGCCCGACCTCGTGAAGGCCGCGCGGGCGATCAAGGTCGGCCCGACCGACCGGCCCGCGCAGCCGGACATGGGGCCTGTCATCACGGCCCAGCACCGCGCGCGCGTCGAGAGCCTGGTCGCCAGCGGCGAGCGGGAGGGCGCGAAGGTCATCGCCGACGGCCGCGGCGTGAAGGTACCGGACGCGCCCAACGGCTTCTACCTCGGCGCCACGGTCGTCGACCAGGTGCGGCCGGAGATGACCATCGCGCGCGAGGAGGTCTTCGGGCCGGTCCTGAACGTGATGCGCATGGACGACCTCGACGCCGCGATCGAGCAGGCCAACCGCTCCGCCTTCGGCAACGGCGCCGCCATCTTCACGAACAACGGCCGCGCGGCGCGCGAGTTCACCATGCGCGTCAAGGCGGGGATGGTCGGGGTGAATGTCGGCGTGCCGGCGACGATGGCCATGTTCCCGTTCACGGGCTGGGACGACTCCTTCTTCGGCGACCTCCACATCCAGGGGAAGGAGAGCGTGCAGTTCTACACCCAGCAGAAGGTCGTCTCGAGCCGCTGGTTCGGCGGCGAGGTCGGCGACGTATGGAAGAAATGACCGTTCACCCTTGCGCACGGGGAGGTCGGGTCCGGCCCGGCCGTCGTCCGGCCTCCGCGGCGGGAACGAAAGACACCCGGGTCCGGCCGGAACGGCCGGTCGGTTCCCCGGCGTGCCGGTGAAAGTCCACTGTCTACCATGAGCCTGCTGATCAAGAACGGCGAAATCGTCACGCCCGACGCCCGCTACGTGGCGGACATCTTCTGCGAGGGCGAAACCATCACCCGGATCGACCGGAACCTCCCGGCCCCGGCCGGCGCGGAGGTCATCGACGCGTCGGGCAAGCACGTCTTCCCCGGCTTCATCGACCCGCACGTGCACATCTACCTGCCCTTCATGGGCACGTACTCGAAGGACACCTACGAGACGGGCTCGCGGGCGGCGCTCGTCGGCGGGACGACGACGCTGATCGAGATGTGCTGCCCCGCGCGGAAGGACGACGCGCTCGCCGCGTTCGAGCTCTGGATGAGCCAGGCGGTGGGGAAATCGGCCTGCGATTTCTCGTTCCACATGGGCGTGACGAAGTTCGACGAGAAGACCGAGGGCCACCTCCGCGAGATCGTCCGCCGCGGCATTTCCTCGTTCAAGGTGTTCCTCGCCTACAAGGGGGCGTTCGGGGTGGACGACACGGAGCTCTACCGGACGCTGAAGCTCGCGAAGGAACTCGGCGTCGTCGTCACCGCGCACTGCGAGAACGAGACGCTCGTGGCCGAGCGGTGCAAGGAGCTCCTGGCGGCGGGCAAGACCGACCCCGCCCAGCACCACGAGAGCCGGCCGCCGGCGGTCGAGGCCGAGGGCGTGCACCACCTCATGACCTTCGCGGAGCTGACCGGCGCGGCCACCTACATCGTCCACCTGAGCTGCCGGGAAGCGCTCGATCAGGCGGTCGCGGCGCGGCAGCGCGGCGTGCGCGTGGCGGTCGAGACGCTCATCCAATACCTCACGCTGGACAAGACCTACGCCGAGCGGCCGGGCTTCGAGGGCGCCAAGTACGTGATGTCGCCCCCGCTGCGCGACGCGCGGAACCAGGCGGTCCTGTGGAACGGGCTGCGCGACGGCCTCATCCAGACGGTCGCGACCGACCACGCGCCCTTCGACTTCGCGAAGCAGAAGCCGATGGGGCGGGACGACTTCACGAAGATTCCGAACGGCATCCCCTCGCTCGAGGAGCGGGTGAACCTGCTCTACACGCACGGCGTCCGCGCCGGCCGCATCGACCTCCACACGTTCGTGAACGTGGCGAGCACGGCCGTCGCCCGGCAGTTCGACCTCTTCCCCCGCAAGGGTGCGATCCAGCCCGGGGCCGACGCGGACCTCGTGGTCTTCGACCCGAATTACCGCGGGACGATCTCCGCCAGGACCCAGCACATGAACGTGGACTACAGCGCGTTCGAGGGCTGGAAGCTCGAGGGGCGCGCGAGCGTCGTCACCGTGCGCGGCCAGGTCGCGGCGCGCGACGGCCGGTTCGTCGGGACGCCCGGCCGCGGCCAGTTCCTCCGGCGCACGCCGAGCCACTTCTGATGTCCACCGCCTCCGGACTCCGCGAGAACGCGCCCGATGTCGCCGCCGACATCGCGACCAGCCACCTGTACAACGAGGATCTTGCGCCGGTGCCGGCGAGCGGCCGCAAGTGGGGCCTGCTCAGCTTCGCCGCCCTGTGGGTGTCGATGGCCGCGTGCATCCCGACCTACATGCTCGCCTCCGGGCTCATCGGCAGCGGCATGAACTGGTCGCAGGCGGTGTTCACGATCTTCCTCGGCAACGTCATCGTGCTGGTGCCGATGGTCCTCAACGCGCACGCGGGGACGAAGTACGGCATCCCCTTCCCGGTCTTCTGCCGCGCCTCGTTCGGGACGGTCGGCGCGAACGTCCCCGCGATCCTGCGCGCGCTCGTCGCGTGCGGGTGGTTCGGCATCCAGACCTGGATCGGCGGGGCGGCCATCTACAAGATTCTCGCCATGTTCTACCCCGGGCTCGCCGACCCGGCGGCGGCGCGGATCCTCGGCATCACGGCGGCGGAGTTCGCCTGCTTCCTGTTCTTCTGGGGCATCAACATGGCCGTCATCTACCGCGGCATCGACTCGATCCGGCTGCTGCTCAACCTCAAGGCCCCGCTCCTGCTGGCGCTCGGGCTGGTGCTGCTGGGGTGGGCCTGGCGGGCCGCGGGCGGATTCGGGCCCATCCTCTCGCAGCCCTCGGCCTTCGACGAGGGCCAGCCGCAGGCCGGAGGATTCTGGGGCTTCTTTTTCCCCGCCCTCACCGGGATGGTCGGGTTCTGGGCGACGCTGTCGTTGAACATTCCCGACTTTTCACGCTACGCGAAGAGCCAGCGTGACCAGGCGATCGGGCAGGCCCTGGGCCTTCCGGCCACGATGGCGCTGTACTCCTTCATCGGCGTGGCCGTCACCTCCGCGACGACGATCATCTATGGCCGGACGATCTGGGATCCGGTGGACGTGCTCACCCGGTTCACGAACCCGGTCGTCCTGGTCGTGGCCATGATTGCCCTCTGCATCGCGACCCTGGCGACGAACATCGCCGCCAACGTCGTCAGCCCGGCGAACGACTTCGCGCAGCTCGCGCCGCGCCGGATTTCCTTCCGGATGGGGGGCCTGATCACCGGCGTGATCGGGATCGTGATGATGCCGTGGAAGCTCGTCTCGGATCCGAGCGGCTACATTTTCACCTGGCTCATCGCGTACAGCGCGCTGCTGGGCCCGATCGGCGGGATCATGATCGCGGATTATTTCGTCTGGCGGCGACGCGAGCTGAACGTGGCCGCGCTCTATTCAGCCTCCGGCGGCTATTCGTACCGCGGGGGCGTCAGCCGAGTCGCGCTTGCCGCCCTCGTCGCCGGCGTCCTGCCAAGCCTGCCCGGCTTCCTCGTCGCGGTGAAGGCCGTCGACGGCGCGGGCATCCCCCCGTTCCTCACCGGGCTTTACGACTACGCGTGGTTTGTCGGCTTCGGCGTCGCGTTCGTGCTGTACCTGGGCCTGCGCCGGGTGGCGCCGAACGGCTGACCCCCGCCCCGGAACCCGTTCCCTTTCATGAAACCTATCCCGCTCCCGCCCACCTCCTTCCAGCCCGCGCCGTATTCCGGCCCCTCGCTCGAGCAGGTGCTTGCCCAGCGCAAGCAGTACCTCAACCCCGGCCTGTTCCTGTACTACAAGCAGCCGATCATGATCGTCGAGGGGAAGATGCAGTGGGTGTGGGACAGCACCGGGAAGCGCTACCTCGACGGGCTTGGCGGCATCGTGACGGTCAGCGTCGGCCACTGCCACCCGCACATCGTCGCCGCGGTCAACCGGCAGAACGCGCTGCTGCAGCACTCGACGACCATCTATCTCAATCCAAACGTCGGCGCCTTCGCCGAGAAGCTCGCCGCGAAGATGCCGGGAGACCTCAAGGTCTGCTACTTCGTCAACTCGGGCTCGGAGGCGAACGACCTGGCGCTGCTCATGGCGCGGATCTACACGGGCAACTACGACGTGATCGCGCTGCGCAACGCCTACCACGGCGGCAACGCGGCCGGCATGGCCGTCACCGCGCACAGCTCGTGGAAGTTCAACACCCCGCATTCCTTCGGTGTGCACCATGCCGTCGCGCCCTACCCGTACCGCGGCGCCTACGGCTACGACGATCCCGAGGCCGGACGGAAATATGCGGACGACGTCAAGGACCTCATCGGCTACGCCACGCCGGGCAAGGTCGCGGCCTTCATCGCCGAGTCGATCCAGGGCGTGGGCGGGTTCGTCGAGTTTCCGCCCGGTTACCTGAAGCACACGTACGAGCACGTGCGCGCGGCCGGCGGCGTGTGCATCGCGGACGAGGTGCAGACGGGCTTCGGCCGCACCGGCACGCATTTCTGGGGCTTCGAGACGCAGGGCGTGATCCCGGACATCGTCACGATGGCCAAGGGCATCGGCAACGGCGCCCCGCTCGCGGCCGTGGTCACGACCCCGAAGATCGCGGCCGTCATGGCGCAGAAAACGCATTTCAACACCTTCGGCGGCAATCCGGTCGTGTCGGCCGTCGGCACCGCCGTCCTCGAGGTGATCGAAAAGGAGAGGACGCAGGAGAACTGCCTCAAGCTGGGCGGCCACATCCTCGCCGGCCTCCAAAAGCTGAAGGAAAAGCATCCGATCATCGGCGATGTGCGCGGCCGCGGCCTGATGCTCGGCATCGAGTTCGTCAAGGACCGGGCCACGAAGGCGCCGGGCCGCGAGGAATGCGCGGCGGCGGTCGAGAACGCGCGCGAACTCGGCCTGCTTCTCGGCAAGGGCGGCCTCTGGGGCCAGACGATCCGGTTCGCTCCGCCGATGAACATCACGCGGGCCGACGCGGATTTCCTCCTGGCCGTCCTCGACGAGGCGATCGGCGCGGTCCGGCCGGCCTAGGCCCGGCCGATATAAACCTCCCGCCCATTTCCCCGCGCCGGCGCTTGCTCCGGGCGCCGCCCGCGGGTTTCCTGCCGGCCGTGAAACCTCCCGTCGACCCCCAGGCGATCCTCGCGATCGAGCGGCCCGACAAGAGCCTCTGGACCTACTACCTACTCTGCTGCGTCCTCTTTCCCCCCGCGTTTCCGATCGTCGTGCTGCCGGCATACTTCCGCTACCACACGATGCGGTACAAGTTCACGGACGAGGGCATCTCGATGAGCTGGGGCATCCTGTTCCGACGTGAGACGATCGTGAACTACGCCCGGATCCAGGACATCCACCTGCGCTCGAATTTCGTGGAGCGGTGGCTCGGGCTCGCCCGCGTGATCATCCAGACCGCGAGCGGCAACGCCAGCGCCGAGATGACGCTGGAGGGCCTGAAGGAATACGAGGCCATCCGCGACTTCCTTTACGATCGCATGCGCGGCGTGAAGGACCCCGCTCCGAAAGCTGCGTCCGCGCCCGCATCGGGCGCAGGGCAGGACGCCGAGCTCGCGGCGGCGTTGCGCGAGGTCGCCCGGGAGCTCCGCGAGACGCGGCTCGCCCTCGCCGCGCGGCGGCCCGACCGCGATGTTTGATTTTCTCCGCGATCGCGTGATGCGCATCATGCGGGTGCCGCACGAGCCGGAACCGCCCGCCGGCGAGCCCGGCTCCGTCCGGGTGTTCCGGGCCGGCCGGAACTTCTACAAGCTGAAGCTGTTTGGCTGGGCCGTGGGGCAGGCCGGCGCGCTCGTCGGCATCTATTTCTCCCTCTCCTTCCTCAACGGCGTCGACCGCACGATGACGGAGGCGAAAGCGTCCATGCGCCAGGCCGCCGAGGCGCTGGCGCGAAAGGAGGCGGCCGCGAAGGCCTCCCCGGCAACGGACACCATGGCTGTCACCGCTCCCGCCGCGCCTGCCGCCGCAAATCCGGCGGCGCAGGCTTCCGTCCAAGGCCAAGGGCGGTCGCGCCGATCGGGATCAGCGGCGCCGCGAGGGGCTCGCGCGCATCGCGGACCGTTCGCCCGGCTGGTTGCTGCCGCTGTTCCGGTTCCTCGAATACGCGGGCGTGCTGGTGTACCTCGTGCAAATCCCGGTCACCTACGCCATGGTGCGGCTCGATTGGGAGCAGCGCTGGTACATCGTGACCGACCGCAGTCTCCGGATTCGCACGGGCCTGACCACGGTCCTGGAATCGACCATGAGTTTTGCCAATCTCCAGCAGGTTGTCGTCACGCAGGGGCCGCTGCAGCGGCTGCTCGGACTCGCCGACGTGCGTGTGCAATCCGCGGGCGGCGGCGGCGAAATGAGCGAGGCCCACCAGGGACAGCCGTCGCTGCACACGGGGATTTTTCACGGGGTCGAGCACGCGGCGGAAATCCGCGACCTGATCCTCGAACGCCTCCGGCAGTTCCGACACGCGGGCCTCGGCGACCCGGACGACCAGGCGGCGCCCGGGAAGCCGAGCGACGCGAACTCAAATGCTCCCGGCGACGCGCTGAATGCGGCGGAAGAACTCCTGGCCGAAGCGCGCGCGCTCCGCGTCTCGGCCGGCCGGCTATCCTAGCCGCGGGCGTGCGCGCAGCCGGCCGAAGCGCCGGCGACGTGGCCTCCGACGGAGGAGTCCGCCCTTACGGGATCCGCAGGGTCATGCCGGCCTTCAGGTCGGTCTCGCTCTGCATGACATTGCGGTTGGCGGCGAAGATGTCGCGCCAGCGGGCCCGGTCGTTGTAATACTGCTGAGCGAGCTTGTAGAGTGTGTCGCCCGGCTGGACCACGTGGGTGCGCGGGCCGCGCGACGAGGCCGTCGGCGCCGCCTTCGGCGGCTCCGCCACGGCCGCATTCGCCGCCGGACGAGGCGGGGGTTGTGCGCCGGGCGTCGCGCGCACGGCGGGAACCGTGTTCGAAGGCCGGGTGCGCACCGTGGGCACCGCGTCCGGCGAGAGGCCGAACTCCCCGGTCCCGCGCGGGGCCACGGTCGAAGGCGCCGCCGCGGGCTGCCCGAGGTCGATGCGCCCGGCCTTCAGGTCGGCGACCTGCTGCTTGAGGTCCTCGTTCTCCCGCGTGAGACGATCGATTTTCGCCAGCAGGTCGATGCGCTCGAACTGGCTCGGCAAGGGCTGCGCGGGCAGGGTCTTGGCGAACTCGCGGATGGCAAAATCGATCCGCTGCCGCACGACCGCCGATTGCTGGCTGTTCGGCCGGAGCGCGAGGTACTTCTTGAAATGATAAATCGCGGCCAGCGGGTCGTTGATGTGGTGCAGGTAGAGCAGACCGGCCTCCAGGTGGGACTCCGGCGCATCGCTCCGCCGCTCGATGACATTGAGGAACGCGGCCAGGGCCTCCTGCCGCCGTCCAGATTTCAACAGCGACTGGCCCTGACGGTAGGCCGGCTCGTCCACCTCAGCGGCGTAGGTGCGGCGAGGGTCGTCGCCACATCCGGCCAGCGCCAGTGCGACCAGCGCGCCCAAAACGGGCAAGAGCCGAGACGGCAGCGGGATACGACGAGGCACGACGGGAAAGAGGTTGAACGGGTTGCGGCCGGCCCTACGCTTGGCCCGCCGATTTACCGACACAAGATTTAGATGCCCCTCTCCGACCAGACCATCCTCGCCAAGGCGCGCCAGTGCCTGGCCATCGAACGGGAGGCGCTCGAGGCGACGGCGGAGATTCTCGACGGCAATTTCGTCAAGGTCGCGCGCGCCATCGAGGCCACGATTGCCTCCGGCCGGAAGCTCGTCTTTTCCGGCGTGGGCAAGAACGCGCACATCGGCGAAAAGCTCACGGGCACCTTCAACAGCATCGGCGTGCCGTCGTGCTTCCTCGACCCCACCCAGGCTTTGCACGGGGACCTCGGACTGTGCGCGGCGGGCGACCTCGCGATCCTTCTCAGCAACAGCGGCGCCACGCCCGAGATGCTTCGCCTGCTGCCCCTGTTCGAGAAGTTCGGCCTGAAGACTGTCGCGCTCACCGGGGCCCCGGGCAGCGAGCTCGGACGCGGCGCCGACCTCCGGCTCGTCTACCGCGCGCCGCGGGAGGCCTGTCCGCTGGCCCTCGCCCCGACCGCCAGCACGACGGCCGCGCTCGCGCTCGGCGATGCGCTCGCGATGGTCTTGCTCGAGAGCCGCGGGCTGACCCGAGAGGATTTTGCGAAGTTTCATCCCGCGGGGACCCTGGGGCTGACCCTTTTGCTGCGCGTGAAGGACATCATGCGCACCGGCGAGGCCTGCCCCGTGCTGAAGGAGAAGAAGACGACCGTGCAGGCGGCCATCTTCGCGATGACCCGCGGCAAGTCCGGCGCGGTGGCGCTCGCCGACGCGCGCGGCCGCCTCGTCGGGCTCTTCACGGACGGCGATTTCCGCCGCGCCGCGGTCCGCGAAGGAACCGACATCCTGGCCCGCCCCGTCAGCGACTTCATGACCCGCGGCGGGAAGACGATCGCCGCCGACGCCCTCGCCGTCGAGGCGTTGAAGCTCTTCCAGCAGTTCAAGATCTCCGACCTCTTCGCGCTGGACGCCAGGGGCCGTCCGGTCGGCTACATCGACGTGCAGGATCTGCCGAAGCTGAAGATGCTGTAGCCCGGGTAATGCGGCCCGCGCGGCGGCTTACTGGCCGCCCCCGAACCCGGTTCCGGGTTGCAGCGGCCGGACGGCTGGGTTGCATTCGCCGTTGCCATGAACTTCCGCATCGAGACCGACACAATGGGCGAGGTCCAGGTACCCGCCGAGAAGTACTGGGGCGCGCAGACGGAACGATCGCGCAACAATTTCAGGATCGGGCCCGAGGCGAGCATGCCGCGCGAGATCATCCACGCGTTCGCGGTGCTGAAAAAGGCGGCCGCCCTCGCCAACGAGGAGCTGGGCGTGCTGCCGGCCGAGAAGCGAGATCTCATCGCGCGGGTCTGCGACGAAATCCTCGCGGGCAGGCTCGACGACCAGTTCCCGCTCGTGATCTGGCAGACCGGATCCGGCACCCAGAGCAACATGAACGCCAACGAGGTGATCGCGAACCGGGCGCACGTCCTTGCCGGCGGAAAGCTCACGGACGCGAAGAAGGCGCTCAACCCCAACGACGACGTGAACAAATCGCAGTCGTCGAACGACACCTTCCCCACGGCCATGCACATCGCGGCCTACCAGGTGGTGAGCGGCGTGACGCTTCCCGGCCTGCAGCGGCTGCGCGACAGCCTCGCGGCACGGGTGCGCGAATTCGGCTCGATCGTGAAGACCGGCCGGACCCATTTCATGGATGCCACGCCGCTCACGCTCGGCCAGGAATTCAGCGGCTATGTCCAGCAGATCGACAATTCGATGCGCGCCATCCGCAATGCGCTCGAGATGGTGCGCGAGCTTGCGCTCGGCGGCACGGCGGTCGGCACGGGCCTGAACACGCCGGCCGGCTACGACGTGCTCGTCGCCCGCAAGATCGCCGAGCTGACCGGCCTGCCCTTTGTCACGGCTCCGAACAAGTTCGAGGCGCTCGCCGCGCATGATGCGATGGTCGAGTTGTCCGGCGCCCTCAAGCGAGCGGCCGTCGCGCTCATGAAGATCGCGAACGACATCCGCCTGCTGAGTTCGGGCCCGCGTTGCGGCATCGGCGAGATCGTCATCCCGGACAACGAGCCGGGATCGTCGATCATGCCGGGCAAGGTCAATCCCACGCAGCCGGAGGCGCTGACCATGGTGTGCGCGCAAGTCATGGGCAACGACGTCGCGGTCGGCATCGGCGGAGCGACCGGACATTTCGAACTCAACGTCTTCAAGCCCCTGATCGCGGCGAACGTCCTGCAAAGCGCCCGCCTCTTGGGCGACGCCTGCATTTCCTTCACGGTCAAATGCGCCGACGGCATCGCCGCCAACGAGCCGGTCATCCGTCGCCACCTCGAGAATTCGCTCATGCTGGTGACGGCCCTGAACCCGCACATCGGCTATGCCAAGGCGGCCGAGATCGCAAAGAAGGCGCACAAGGAGAATCTCACCCTCAAGGAGGCCGCGCTGAAGCTCGGCCATCTCACGGCCGAACAATTCGACCAGTGGGTGCGGCCCGAGGACATGACCGGCTCGCTGAAGCGCTGAGCCGCGGCCGCCGCGCGGGGCCGTCGTCATTCGCCGACAAAGGTCAGCACGATCTCGCGCCGATGCGCGGCCCGGCGGTGCTCCCAAAGGAAGAGGCCCTGCCAGGTCCCGAGAAGCAGTTCCGCGTCGGCAAAGGGCACCTGTTCGCTCGTGCGGGTCAAAGCCATCTTGATGTGGCTCGGCATGTCATCCGGCCCCTCCAGGGTGTGCGTGAAATGGGGGTCATCGTCCGGGACCAGCCGGTTCAGCCACCCCTCGAGGTCGTGGCGCGCCGACGGGTCGGCGTTTTCCATGATGACGAGCGAGCAGCTCGTGTGCCGGCAGAATACGCCGACGAAACCACGACGCAGCGATGACCGCTTCAGTTCCCGCGCGACGTCCTCGGTGAATTCCCTCAGGCCCGGGCCGTTCGTGGCCACGGTGATCACAGTCTGGTGGACAGGCACGTCGCGAACGAATCAGGCCATCCGGAAAAAGGAAAGCCCGCGCGCGGCGGGCTTCAACGAGGCGATCAGGCCGCTCAGAGCTTCAGCGAAAGACGATCGCCCCTCACATCCACCCGGCGGACTTGATCGAGCAGGTCGGGGTCACCGAGCCGGCGGGCAATGCGCTCCCGCACCGGGTCCGGCGCGGCCGGCTCGGGGGCAAATTCGCGCTGCTCGTAGCCGACCAGCAGCCGATTGCTGCGGCGCGCCGTGCTGTCGACGGAGACCGAGGCGAGCTCGACGGCCGCGCGCTCGGCGACGGCCACCATGCGGGGAGCGGTCGCAAGTCGGTTTGTCCGGATGGGCTCGAGAAGCTCGGGCTCCGTCTGCTCGAGGTGAGCGAGCGTTTCGGCGATGGAACGCGAGGACGGAGTATCGACCGTGCGGGGCGCGCTCCAGGGAATCATCTCGCCGACGTTGCCCGGGACGGTAGCGGCCATGGCGACCTCGTTCTTCTCGACGGGAGCGGCCGGTTCGGGGAGCGGCGTTTCCACCACGGCGGCCACGACCTCGGCTGCGACGGGGCTGGAAACCGGTTCGGCGGCCACGCGGGGGTATTCCGCCGGCACCGCTTCGCCGATCGCGGGCGGCACGACCGTCCCGTTGCGCAGCGTCACAAAGGCGAAGGCAACCGCGGCCGCGGCGCCCATCGGAAGGTACGCGTGACGCGCGGCCCAACGGGGCAGCTCCTGCCACCAGGGACGCTTTTCCAAGAGTGCCGCCAGCTGCTTTTGGCGGAGTTCGCGCTCGAAGCCGGTCCAGAATTCCGCCGACGGGCGCTCGGCCCGTTTCAGGCGCAGGAGGTCCTCGACGGTTACGCGCGGACGTTGTTCGTTGTTCTGCATCAGTAAATGGTCAGCGAAGATACCGGCTTAATTCACCCTGCAGGAACTGCTTCGCGTAGTGGAGCCGCGAGCGGACCGTTCCTTCCGAGCAATCCATGACTTCGGCGATCTCGGAATGACTGAGCCCATCGATTTCGAACAAGGTGATGACGGTACGATGCTTGATAGACAATTTTTGCATCGCCTCGTTCAATTTTTCCTGGAGCTCCCGAAGGTAGGTCTCCCGGTCTGCGCCCGCCTTATCGGTAAGTTGCGCAATGACTTCCGCATTCGTGGGCTCCTCCTGGAGCTTCTCGAGACTGAAGAAGGTCCGCAGGCGATTCCGCCGCAGGTGCGTCAGGGCGTTGTTCACCGCGATCTTGTACAGCCACGTAAAGAACGAGGACTGGCCTTGGAAGCGATTGATGGACTGAAACGCCTTGATGAAGGCCTCCTGAGTGAGGTCGGCCGCGTCTTCTCGATTGGCGGTGAGGTTGTAAACGACACCGAAAACCCGTTCGCGGTACTTCAGGATCAACCGGTCGAAGGCGGCTACGTCGCCGGCCTGCACTTGCCGTACGACCGCAAAGTCGGAATCAGCCTCCTGCTGGCGCTCCGGGGAGGCGACAAGCGTCTTGCTGAAAACCTTCGAGAGGTTCATCGGTGCAGGTCAGGGAAGAATAATCCGCAGTGCGGGCCAAGCAAGGTAACTCTGCTAGGGATGTCCGCCTAGGCGGCCGCCGGCTTGTGGAGTGCGGCCACCTGATGCGCGAGCATGTCGCAGAGCGGCACCAAGCGTTCCGCCGGCGCCCCGGCGTGCGGCTCGAGGGCGGTTCGCGCCTGGGTCAGCTCCGCGCTGATCTCAGCCACCACCGCGGCCCCAATCCCGAGTTCCCGCATGCGCTGCGAGCTGGCACCGAGCGCCGCCCCGCCTTGCCGCACGGACGCGAGCAGCGCACCCCGCTCCTCGGCCGGCAGACGCTCCAGCAGGAGCATCAGGGGAAGCGTCAGCTTCCCGCTGGCCAGGTCGGTCCCGAGGGTCTTGCCCACGCGTTTCTCCTCACCCAGGAAATCCACGAGGTCGTCGTAAATCTGATAGGCGATCCCAAGGCGGCGCCCGAAGGTCTCGCATGCCGCCACGATCGCGGGGGCGAACCCGGCGAGGCTGCTGCCCAGCTGGCAGGACACGCGAAAAAGCTCGGCGGTCTTCAGGTCGATGATCCGACGGTAATCCGCGACGGTGATGTTCACGTCGCGCCGGCGCAGCGTCTGCATGATCTCGCCGGAACATACCTGCCGGGTCGACGCGGACACCGCCAGGCACACCGCCGGGGTCGGGAACTGCGAGGCGACATGCAGCGCCTGGGCGAAGAGGGCGTCGCCGAGAAGCACGGCCGCCTCCGGTCCGAACGCGCGCGCCGCGGTGCCCCGATTGCGCCGGATCGCCGCGCCATCCATGATGTCGTCGTGCACGAGCGTCGCCAAGTGCACCATTTCCACCACCGCCGCCGCCCGCACGACATGGGGCGAGACTTGTCCGTCTTTCCAGCCGCTCAGAAACACCAGCGCCGGGCGCAGCCGCTTGCCGCTGGACTCGAGGCAATAAGCCGCCATGTCGCGAACTTCCGGTTCGAAACGCCCGACCTGCTCCTGCAGGAACGCGTCCAACGCGGCAAGGTGCGGAGCCAGTTGCTGGAGGACGGCGGAAAAATCGGGCGACGCAGCCATCGAGCGAGCAGTCTGTGCGGCGGGCGAAAAATGGCTAACAAATACGCGAGGCAGTCTTGCGTCTGATGCGCCCGATTAGGATTCATGACGCGTGGGCACCGACCATCCGGCCGTCTTGATCGCGACGATTGCGGCCTCGATTGTCGTGGCGCGATGGTGGTGGGACGACCGACGCGCCGCCGGGCGCGCCGAGGCCCGGCCCCATCCTTTGCCCGGCGCGACCGCAGCGCCCGTCCGCGCACACCTGATCGGCGCAGCGGGAGCCCTTGTCGTCCTCGCGATTGAGACGGCGGGCGAGCACGCGCTGGGCGTCGCCGCCGCGCAGACCAAGATGACCGTGCTGTTCGCGGCCTACACGCTCGCCGCGGCGTTTCTTGAGGAACTCATCTTCCGCGGCTACCTGGTCGTCACCAGCCGCGGGCGGGCGGGGCTGGTGGCGGGAGCCGTGGCGGCCTCGGTGGCCTTCGGCCTCCTGCACCCGTTCCTCTGGTCGTGGGGGGACGGCGGCTTGCAACTCCACGGGACGAGCAAGGCGTGGTGGAGCACGATGATGGCGGTGCTCGGCTCGCTCTGGTTCTACGCCGTCCGCTTCATGCCCGCAAACCCGGCCAGGTCCCTCCTGCCGTGCGTCACCGCGCACGCCGCGAAGAACCTGGGGGTCTTCGTGGTGAAGCTCGGCGAAGGGCACGTGACCGGCTGGTGGTGAGCCGCCGGGCGCGGGAAAAGAAAAGGACCAGCGGATCGCTCCGCTGGTCCGGCAGGAAGGAACTTCCAGCGCCTCAGCGCCGCGCGCGCTGGCCGGGGAGATTCTCCGGCGTGAGGCCGCCGATCGCGTTGATCGCGCTCGGATCGAAGACGTCCTCGGGCGTGGCGCCATCCGCGCTGACCGTGCGCGCGGTGAGGAAGATGATCAGGTTCGTCGCCGTGTCGTTCACGGCCTTCGACTTGAAGAGGCGGCCGAGGCCGGGGACGTCGCCCAGCACCGGGACCTTGGTCTGGCCGTGATCCTTGCTCGAGGTGATGAGGCCGCCGATGCCCATCGTGAAGCCGTTCTGCAGGGACACCTGCGTGCGGGCCTTGCGCGTCGCGATGATCGGGATGCTCGCGCCGCCGGCGCCGCCGAAGGAGGTCGCGCCGTTGGTCTGGCTGACCTCGGGCTCGACGGTGAGCTTGATCAGGCCCTGCGCGTTCACCTGCGGGGTGACCTTCATGATGATGCCGATCGGCTTGTAGGTGAAGCCCGAGACCTCGAACGCGCCGCGCTCGGCGTTGTAGGTGTAGTTCGGGATCGGGAACTCCTGGCCGATGTTGATGAACGCCTCCGTGTTGTTGAGCGTCACGATCGTCGGGTTCGAGACGATCTTCGTGTTGTTGAGCGTCTTGAGGGCCGAGAGGATGACGTTGAAGTCCGAGGAGGAGAAGACGGCCGAGGCCACGCGGTTGGTCGCACCGGTGTTGGTGAGGCCCAGGAGGTCCGTGATCGTCGTCGTCGCATTCGTGCCGGCCGTGGTGGTCGCCGTGTTGCCACCGTTGAACGTGTTCATCTGGGTGAACGACGCCGGGGTGTCCGGGGTCGCCGCCGAGATGACGTTGCCGTTGACGTCGAAGACCGCCGGGGTGCCGGGGACCGCCGGCACGAAGTTCGAGACGCCGGTGACCGACGGGATCGTGGCCGGCAGCCCGCCGACCTGGCCGGTCACGGGATTGATCGTCGAGGTCGAGAAGGCGCCCGTGTCCGGGTCGATGTTCGTCGGCGAGGTGCCGTAGGTCACCGAGTTGCCGGAGTTCGTCGCCGTGTTCGACGAGTTGGTCGTCGAAACGTTGCCCTGCGTGTTGTTGCCGTCGGTGAACGACTGGCCGCGGCTGCGATTCCAGGTCTGGTTGATGCCGCGCACGCCGAGCTGCATGCCCTGCAGCGAGGCCCAGTTCACGCCGATGTTGCGGATGTCGCGATCGGTGACCTCGACGAACTTCGTCTCGATCATCACCTGCTCGGTGGCCTTGTCGAGGGCCTCGATCGTCTGGCGGATGCGGCCCATGCGGGACGGGCGCTCGGTGATGACGAGCGCGTTGCTGCGCGCGTCCACGACGATCTTGCCGCCCGCGGCGGCGTCGACGAGCACCGTGACCGTCGGCACGAGGTCGGCGGCCTTGGCGTTGTTGACGATGATGACGTCGGTCGTGGTCGGCTCCTGCAGGAGGGACTCGTTCGACACGACCTTGATGATGTTGCCTTCCTCGATGTAGCTGTAGCCGACCGGCGACAGCACGACCGTGAAGATCTGGCGCCACGTGACGTCGCGCAGCTTGATCGAGGTCTTGCCCGTCAACGTGTCCGGCACGACGAGGTTCAGCTCGAACAGGTCGGCGACGTTTCGGAGGATCGTCTTGATGTCCTCATCCGGGAAGTCGACCGACAGAGTGTCTTTGTCGCGGCTGACCGTGCTCGCGACGGGAGCGGCCCCCTCGATGGTCGCCGTGGTTTCGGCGGCCGGGGTGGGCGGGGTCTCGGCCTGGGCCCACGAGCGGGCAGCGAGGCAGACGGTGCAGAGCGCGGTGAGGATGAGACGTGTGCTCATGGTGCGTTCCTTATTTGATTGGCCTGGTGTATTCCTCCCGATTGAGGCGGAGGGTAAATGAGGTGCGGTCAATGGCCGTGACTGTCAGCGTATAGTCCGTTCCTTCAAAGCTTATTGTAAGCGTGTCGCCGGCTTTGACCCGTCTTTGACCGAAAACAAGAATCTGCTGGCCGCCCAGCGTGATGACGTTGGGCGCCCGAATGGCGGCGGCGATCGCCGCGAGAAGCTCGCGGTCAGTGCGCGGACCCGAGCGGTTCGCCGGATCGGGCGCGGGCTCGTTGCCCTGCGGGTCGGCCGGCGCCTCGCTGGCACCGAAGCCCACCGGATGAAAGGGATCGACGAGATTGGCGGGAAGCGCGGTGTCCCGCGCGGCGATGAGGTTCTGCGCCGCCTCCACCGCGGCGGCGCGCCGGTTCGGCGGCACGACCTGCGCGGCGACCGCGCCGACAAGGACGAGGCTCGCCGCGAGGACGAGCGGACGGAGGAGCGATGGGCGCGAAGCGATCATGGCTGGCCGAGAAGCTCGAGGTTAATGGAAAGGTTCATGAGGTCGCCTCCGCCCGCGCGGTCGGAGCTGCCCGCCTTGGTGTAAGTCACCGTCATGAAGCGGCAGAAATGCCGCCCGTTCTCCAGGCGCTTCAGGAACGAGAGGGTCTGGGCGAACGTGCCCTGCACCGAGACATTGTAGGGGATGCCGGTGTAGGTCGTGCGCGGCGCGTTGCGCGCCTGCCCCGGCTCGCCCTGGCGGACGTCGAGAATCTTCACGCCGCTGTCGGATTCCATCTTGTAGAAATACTGCAGGTTGATCGCGAGCTGGCTACGCCGCACGAGGCGCGCCTCCACCTCCTTGGCGGCCTCCCGCATCTTCTCGGTCTGCTCGGCCAGGCCCGCGGAGTTCGTGATGTTCGCCTGCATCTTCGCGGCCTCGTCCGCCTTCGAGGAAGCATCGGTGGTCCGCGTCGTGATCGTGCTGCTGCGGAAGTAGAGCAGCACGCCGCACGCGACGCTCAGCAACACCGCGGCCGCGCCGATCGGGTGCTTCTTCACTAGAGTGTGGAGTTCGGCGCCGGCGCTCATGACTTCTTCTCCTTCCCCGGCGTCTTCAGCCGGAGCACCACCTCGAAGGTGATCACGCCGCGCTGCGTGTCGCGGTTGACGTTCGTGATGTCCGCCTTGTCCACCGCCGCGATAAAGCGGGGGTGCGTGCGGAAGACGTCGGCGTAACTGGAGGCCGCGCCGCTGGCCTGCTCGGGCGAGCCGGAAGCCATCCCGCGCAAGACGACCGTCGGGCCGGCGGCCTCGGCGAGCCGCATGTCGAAGAACTCAATCGCGATGTCCTTCGGGAGCGTCTCGCCCAGCAGCGCGACGAACTCCGTCGGCGGCATGGCGATGGCCGTGAAGGTGACGGCCTCGGAAAGCTTCTTCTCCTCCTCGACGAACGCCTGCGAAAGCTTCTTCGCCTGGTCGTCCTGGCCTTTGCGGGTGTCGATCTGTTGCTGGGCCTCGGCGATCTGCTGGTTCAGCTGCCGGATCTTGAGCTCGTTGAAGCCCGCGTACAGCAGCAGGCAGGCGGCAATTCCGCCCGCGACCGCGTTCACGAAGAACGCCGTGCGCACGGTCTTCGTGTCCGGCAACCGTTCGTAGTTGCGGAAATTCGGATGCCAGAGAGGCGCCGTTACCGGCTCGGCATCACTTCTTTTCCTCAGCAGCTGTTGCAGGGACGGCATTGTTGTAGGAAGCGACCAAGGCGAAAAGCCCCAGCCAGCGTTCGTCGAGCGGGCCGGGCGCAACCCCGGCCGGCACTTTGATGTTAAGCGACTCGAGCCACGGCCCGATGTCCGCCTTGAAAGTCGAGACCCCGAGCGACGACGCGATGGTCGTGCTGATCCAGCTCAGGCTCGGCGGCAGCTGCGTGCAGAGGGCGTGCCCGATGGACTGACCCGTCTGGACTTCATAAAAGCCGATCGAAGACTGGAGCTCCTTGAGCAGCTTCTTGACGAGCGTGCCGCCCATGCTCGTGAAATCGAAGGTGTTCGAGTAAAAGAGCTTCCGCGCCGAATCCTCATCCTTGAGGCCGAGCTCCTTCTGCACGATCGGGATCATCGCGGCGGTGCCGCTGGCGATCGGCCGCGAAATGTCGACTCCATCGGCACTGAGGATGTAGCTCTGCGTGTTCTCATCGCCCATCTCCAGGAGAAGCAGCGGCGTGCGGCTTCCGGTGAATTTCAGGTAGTTCACCAGGCCGCCCAGCAGCGCAACCGTGCCGAGCTCGAGGCGTTCCGGGTAGATGCCCTGCTCCAATAGGCGGTCCTGGGTGGCGATGATTTCATCCGCCGGGAGCCCGCAGAACAGGACCTCTTTCTGGGAGCCCTTGGTCGCATCGTACTCGCTGCCGTCGTTCGAGTTGAGCACGACCATCGTGTATTTGTCGGGCTCGATGCGGAATTGCTGGGTGTACAGCTCGGGGAAATACGCCGGCTCCTTGATCCGTTTGACGTCCAAGGTCTGGCGACGCACCACCCGCTTCGCGGGATAAATGGCGCAATAAGTGTGCGCATGGCCCATCGGACCCTTGCCCTCCGCCGCCCGGAACCACTGCCGCATGCCCTCCGCGTCGCTCGCCGGAAACTCCTTCAGCTCCTCCACCACCATCGGCGCGTCAAATTGCGAAAGCCGCGCCACCAAAGTGGATTGCTCGCCAAATTCGGCGCAGTAGCCCTTGGTCTTTTTCGCGAAGAGCATCGGGGAGAGGTGAGGTGTGTGCTGGCCGCGACCGCCGGCCGGGGAAAAATCACCCTAGCAGACGAGGTCGGCAGACCAAGTAAAAATAAGTTGCGGGGTGCGTGGATATGAGAGGGGCGACTGGCATGACAAGTCCAAAAATTCCGCAAACGCCATTCATTGCTTGACTTAAATATGCGTTTTACGCGGCCCTCCGACCCAATTGGGAAATAAAAAACCTGCCGTAAGTTGACGGCAGGTTTTCGGATAAACCCCGATTACTGGCTCGGGAGACGCCTTACTTTTGCCACGTACGCTTTTTGTGGCGGTTCGCCTTCAGGCGCTTCCGGCGTTTGTGCTTCGACATCTTCAGACGTCGCTTCTTCTTCAGATTTCCCATGGTGGACGATGAGGTTGGCGCACCGTGCGACTGGGCCGAATTGCTGTAAAGCACATTCTCCATCCACGCTACCAGCGGACCCAGGCGCCCAGCCCCGTCGCGTGCAACGCGACTTGGACGGCGCACCCGGGAAAGAACCCCGCCAGGCAAACCCGGTAGGCTTCGACCTGGCCCGCGTATTCGCCGCGAAGCTTGGCGAGAAACGCGTCCCTGTCGCCGGCCGGCCGGTTCGTCTTCCAGTCGACGACCAGGACCTGTTTGGCGCTTTGATCGTAGGCCACGAGGTCGATGACCCCATCCACCCAGGAATTCCCCGTCTGCAGCGGCGCCACGACGCTGACCTCGGTCAGGATCTGCCACTCGCCACCCCGCAGCGAAGCCCAAGCCTCGGAATCGATAAGCAATTGCAGCTCAGCCCCTGCCCGGACGCCGAAGCCGGCGACCGCAGCCTGCTCGCGGCGCTCCGCGAGGAACGAGTTGACGGCCTCGGCGTGCCCCCGCCAGGGCAGAAACTCCATGGTCTCGTGCCACCAGGTGCCATATTCCAGCGGATCGGCCGAGCCCGAGGGGCGTGGCTCTTCCGAACCGGTCTCGTGCCGGTTCCGCCGGACGACGTCCGTCGCTCCCGCCGCCAGTTGGTGGGGCAGCACACGCTGCGGGTACGTCAGCCCTGAAAGCCGAATACGAGGCAGGTCGACCGGGCCCGTATTCGCTGGCGGCGGCGATCCGCGGTCCTCGGGCATCCGACCCGGTTCCGCTTGGTCGAGTCCGGAGAGATCGGCCCCCCAGTAGTCAAGGAAGCTGCCGCGGTCCGCAGCCTCGCCCCGGGGCAGGACCAGGGCGCGCCGGGCGCGCGTGAGCGTAACGTAGAGCAAGCGGACCTGCTCCCGCCGCCACTCGCGGTCGCGCGCCTCGCGCGTCGCATCCGGCATGCTCGCGGCATCCATGTATGCCCGGCAACCCCCCAGCTCCGCGACCAGCTGAAGTCCGCGCTCCTCCGGTCGCCGGATCTCCCGCCATAGCCCGATGGGAATCACCACCGGCCATTCGAGGCCCTTTGCCGACTGCGAGGTGAGCAGATTGATGGCGTCGTCCGCCGGCTGGCCCGAGGGCCGCCCGGCCTCGAGCCCCTCGATAAGCGCCGCCCTCCATTCCCTCGGTCCCGCGCCAGCGGCGCCGAGCGCCGCCGCCTCGGCCAGCAGCCGGTCCAGCTCCAGCTCGAACGCGCCGCCGCCGTCGATCTGCCGGGCTTTGTGCCGCAGACCCGTCGCCGAAACGAGATCCTGCGCAAACACCTCGAGCGGCTCGCCCTCGGCGTCGACCCGTTCCACGAACGGTTCCAAGACCGCCAGGGCCGCCGCGATCGGCTCCGGGTGGGCCGCCGGCTCGTCCCATTGCAGCGCTCCGCGGCGGACCTCCTCCGCCAAGGCGCCGTCGGCAATGGTGAAGATTTCCCGCAGCACGCCAACCCATTCGAACGTGTTCTCCGGGTCGCATACCGCGGTCAGCAAGCCCGCGAGCCAGGCGTACGGGGGATTGTCTCCGCTCCGGGTCCGTCGCATCTGCAGAGCGCTTCTCAGCCCTGCCGCGTCCAGTTCCTTGCGGGCCGTGACGAGCCAGTCGTTGCGCGGCGCCAGCAGGCAGATGTCGCCCCAGCGGCGCGCGCCGACCGCGCCGGGCCCGTGCCGCGCCAGCCAGGCGGCCACCTCCCGCGCCTCATGCGCGAGCCGCGGGTCCACGTTGCGGTCGGCAGCCGGGCTCACCGGCAAGACGAGCACGGCGCCCGCCGGGCTGGCGGCGGCCGCCACAAGCGGCTCGTACTCCACCTGCAGGAGGGGAGCCGGCGCTCCCGGCGCGGGCGGCAGCCCGCAGTTGTGGTCGCGCCCGGACCCAAAGGCCGCGGGCAGCGTGGCGTTGAGCAATTCGATCAGGCGCCGCGGAGAACGGAACGTGACGTCGAAACGCAGCAGCTCCCCGCCGTCGCCTCGCGCAAACGCCGCGAGATGCCGCTGGAAATTCCGCACATCGGCGCGGGAGCCGTAAATCGACTGCTGCCCGTCGCCCACCATCGAAAAATGCCCGGCCCGCGGCCCGGCTCCCCCGGCGTCGGGCCAGGTCCCGAGCGCCGATCCCGGCGGCCGGGCCAGTTCCACCAAGACCGCGAACTGCTGGGGATCCGTGTCCTGCGCCTCGTCGAGCACGATGCGCCAACCCTCCGCCCGCAGGCGATCCAGCAGCCCGCGGTCCTGCAGGATCGCGAGCGCCCCCTCGACCTGGTCCGCATAGGTCTGCACGCCGCGCTCGAAGCGCCACGCGCGGAAACGCAGCGCCAGCTCTCCGGCGAGGCTGGCGCCCGCCGCCGCCAGCCAGGCCTTCAAGGGTCCGTAGAGCTGCGCGCAAAGGTCCTCGATGTTGCCCGCCGTGCCCTCCGGTCGCGCGATCGGCAGGAAGCCCGTCTCCTCCCGGTAGCGGCGGCACCAATCCCGGAGGTGGACCTGGTTCCGTCGCAGCGCCTCCGCCCCCTTCCCCCGGCTCGTGGCCGCGAGGATCGCCTCCAGCGCCGCGGCCGCCGGCGCCGGTGCGGGGCCCACCGGCGGGCTGGCGGCCAGGCGTTCGGCCGTGGCGCGGTCCAGCTGGCGCGCCAGCGGGAAGATCGTCTCGAGGGGAACGTGCCGGAGGAAGGCGTCCATCGGCGCCGCCCCGAGCGAGGAGAAACGCATCGGATCCGCCTCGATGAATTCCTCCCATAATGCCTCCGCCCGGTCCTCCGCCTCGACGACCGTCGGGTTGAGGTTGATGCCGACCGCCTGGCCGTGGCGCTGCGCCAGCAGGAGGCAGAAGCTGTGGATGGTCCCGAAGAAGGCCCGCTCCAGATGGTCAAGCGGGGCCAAATCCCGGCGCCCCTCCGCCGCGAGCCGCCGGATCAGGACCGACCGCGCCCGCTGGCCGATCTGCGCCGCCGCCTTGCGCGTGAAGGTCACCACCGCGGTCTTCGGCAGCACGTCGGCCGCCTCCGTGGCCAGCGCCAGGGTCGCCAGGCGCTCCGAGATCGCCGTCGTCTTCCCGGAGCCGGCGTTCGCGCTCACCGCGAAGTTGGTCCGCCATTCCGACCGGAAGCGGTCGCGCGCCGCCTGGTCCGCCGGCCGCATGGGTTCCGGCGCGCTCATGCGACTTCCTCCGGCGCCGCCGGGTCCGCGTCGGGGAACGTCACGGCGAACTTCCGCGCCAGCACGCCGTGCCGGATCGGCGCGCAGGCCAGCGGCCATTCGAAGCCGCGGGCATAGTCGCTCCGGTCGGGCGTGAGGGCGCCGTAGCGGCCGGTGGCGAGGTGTCGCGCCAGTCGCGTCAGCGGAACGGACGTCGCCCTGGGGAGCTCCGCCAGCGTCAGCACGGACGGCGGGGCCGCGTCCGGCTTCACCATCCACACCCGGCCGCGGGCCGCGCCGAGAACCTGCGCCGCCGCCAGGTAGACGCCCAGCTGCAGCGAGGCGCCCCGCGCCATCGCGGGCACGGACAGGCGCGCGTCGGCGCCCGTCTTGAAGTCGATGATGTCGACTTCGGCGCCCTCCCACCCTGGCCGATCGCTCCAGACCAGGTCCATCCGGCCGATGACGCGCAGCGGGGCGCCGTCGGGCAGCACCAACTCCGTCCCGTCGGGCAGCGCGAGCTCGACGCCCACGAACGCGCCGCCCCCCAGCGCGTAGGTCTTGCCCAGGAGCATGGACGACAGCTCCCCCAGCTCGGCGGCGAAGGAGTCCCAATACCGGTCGCGCGGGCGCTGGTCGCGCCACCGGTGGAGCGCCTCGCCCAGCCGGGCGCGCGCCTCGGGCTCGGGCAGCCGCTGACGGAAGCCTCCCTCGGCCGGCGGCCCGCGCAGCGCATGCGCGAGCAGCGCGTGCGCCAGCGACCCGAGCGCCTTGCGCCGCGCGCGCACCAGCGGGGTCCAGTCAGTGCGCGCGAGCCCCAGCACGCCCTGGAACCAGAGCTCCGCCGGGTCCGCCGCGCCGCGCTCGATCAGCCGGGCCGCCAGCTGCGGGGGCCGCACGACCGGCGGCGCGCCGCAAAGGAAATGCTCGTCGAAGGCGAGCGCCGGATCGCGCCGGCGGGTCCAGACGCCGGCCCAATCGCGCAGGCCGGGCGGCTCCGGCTGCTCCGCCGCGCGCACGGCCGTCGCGTGCGCCTCGAACAACGCCTCCACCCCCGCGGCCGCGGGCTCCCCGGCCAGCAGCACGCGCTCCAGCCAGGCGTTGGGCGCCAGCGCGAGTTCGGCGTCGCACTCGTCGCGATGCGCGGCCGCGAACACGACCGCACCCGCGGTGCTCCGGGCCAGGTCCGCGTAGCCCTCCTTCTCGAACCGCGCGCGGTCGTCCGCGGTGAACAGCGCGACCGTGAACCGGCTGCGCTGGTTCAGCGCCCGGCGCTGCTCGTCGGACAGCCAGACGCTGGCCGGCGGCCGCTCCGGCCAGGCGCCGGCGTTGCTGTCGGCCAGGATGAGATCCGACCACCCCAGGCCGGCCGCCCGCCGGCGCGTCGTGAGCGTGACCGGCGCGAATTGCCCGCGCCCCGGCGCGTCCGCGACGGGCGCCGTTTCCGGCACGAACGAGCGCAGGGCCGCGATGACCGCCGCCCGCGGATGCGCGCGCGTGTCGCGCTCGGCGTACCCGGCGGATCCCGGCCAGGTCTCCGGCAGCGGCAGCCGCAGCTCGCCGCACAGGCGCTCGAACCGCCCCGCGGCTTCCGCGAACGTGAGCCGCGCCGGCCAGGCCGGGAGCAGCACGGCCGCGACGCGCGCGACCTCCCGCCACTCCGGCCGGTCGCGGGCCGCGAGGTCGGCGTGCACGTCGGCCAGGGCGTGCGTCTGGCGGCGGTCGAACGCGCGCTCCGCCACGTCGCGCGCGACGCCCGGCGGGACCGTCGTGAAGTTGAGCGCCCGAAGCCGAGGCCAGAGCTCGAGCAGTCCTTCGAGCCGGGCGCCGTCGGCATGGAAGCGCAAGAGCTCGCGCTGCAGCTGCGCGTCGATGGACGGAGGCGCGACCGCCGCGACGAGGTCGTTGAACGGGATTCCACGCTCCTCCAGAAGCCGGGCGAGACGCCGCGGGCCGGCGCCCGCCGCGGGAAACACGACGCCGATGTTTGTCGAGCCCGCCTCCAGCAGGCGGGCCACCTCCTGCGCCACCAGCTCCATTTCGTCGCGGCGGGTGCGCCCGACCAGGACGCGGGCGCGCTCCGCGCTGCCCCCCTCCCCCGACCAGAGCCGGGCAACGCCTTCGCCAGCCGGCTCCGGCCCGTCGGCCTCCGCGGGCCGGGGCTCGGCGCCGAGCAGCGTCGCCCAGGCCTCGACCCAGCCTTCGTCGACGGCCGCCGAGCCGCGCCATCGCGGCTCGGCCGCCAGCACACTCACGCTCGTGGCCCGGCGGGCGAGGGCCGCGAGATGGAAAAACTCCGGCCAGTGCTCCGCCGTGAACCCGTGGATGAGCAGCCGGCCCGGCAGCCGGGGCGCGGCCGGAGCAGGCACCTCAAGCCCGGCGGCGATCTGCTGCACCGGGGCGAGGTCGTAGCCGAGCTCGTCCACGCGCCGTTCCAGGGCGCCGAATACGTCCGCGAGCGGCGGCGAGGGGAAGTCCCGCGCGGTGTACCCGGCGTGGAGCAGTTCGTCATAGTCCGACAGCGCGCGCTCGGCGTCGCTCTCGAGGCTCTTCCACCAGCCCCAGGCCGGATCCGTCGTGGCCAGCGGCTCGAGCCGCTCGGCGATGAGCGAGCGCAGGTTCAGCAGGAGGAGCTCGCGCCCGAGCGAGGGGCGCGCCGGGGGCTGCAGGGCCCGCGCCTTCTGGCGCGCGAGCCCCGGGGTCAGGAACTCCACCCCCAGCAGCGGCAGTCCCTCGCGCACGCACCGCAGCTTGAGCCCGTGCGCCTGCCCGCGGGTCGGCACCACGACGAAATCCCGGCGGAGGCCCGCCCCGGCGGAGAGCCAGGGGCGCACGTGCGCGCGCCAGGCGGATTCCCAGTCGCGGACAAGGTGCAGCTCACACGAGTCGGGCATGCGGCGGCGGATGAACCACGATTCCGCTCGGGCCCGCAAAGCAAAAGCCCCGCGGCCGGGTGGCGCGGGGCTCGGCAGTCGGGATGCGGGCCGCTTACTTCTTCGTCGCGAACACGTACTTCGCGATCTGCGACTTGTGGTGCGACGCGGTGTTGCGGTGAATGACGTTGCTCTTGACCGCCTTGTCGAGGGCCGAGCTGTACGCGATGGCCGCGGCGCGGCTCTTCTCGGCGTCGCCGGACTTGCCCGCCGCCGCCACGGCCTTGGCCAGGGTCTTCAGGCGCGTCTTGACGGCTTGGTTGCGCGAGGCGTTGCGGGCGGACTTGCGGGCGGCTTTGAGTGCGGACTTCGTGTTGGCCATGACGGTAGGAAATTAAGGAAGGGCGAAAGACCCAAAATCGCCGGGGTGAGTCAAGGGCGAATTCCTTCCGGCCGATCGGCCCCGGCCGGCACAGGGCCGACTTCAGCTTTGCGAGACGGCCCGGCGCCGGGTCACGCTCGGAAGCCACGATGTCCACGCGCGCCCGCCTCGCCGCCCTGTTCACTCTCGCGCTCGTCATCTACGTCGCCTGCATCGGCCTGCTCGAGCGGTCCCAGCGCCAGGAGGAGGCCGCGACGCTCGCGGCGCTCCGCGCGGAGCGGGCCGATCTCCTCGCGCGGCTGGCGGAGCTGAACGGGCTCACCCTGCGCAACTTCGCCAACGACTATTCGTACTGGGACGAACTCGTCGCCTTCGTGCAGCGGCCCGATCCGGACTGGGCGCGGGAGAACCTCGAGGTGAGCCTCGCGACGTTCCAGTCGCATGCGCTGTGGGTCCTGCGGACCGATGGCACGGTGGTCTTCCGCGCGCAGCGGCAGTTCGACGCCGACTGGCCCGCGCCGCCGCTGCCGCCCGCCGAGCTGCTGGCCCGCCTCCAGCGGGACCGCTTCCTCCACTTCTTCCTGCCGTCGCCCGCGGGTCCGGTCGAGGTCCGCACCGCGCCGATCCAGCCGACGAGCGACAGCGCGCGCGTCACCGAGCCCCGCGGCTGGATGCTGGTGGCCCGGCTGTGGGACGCGGCCCACCTCGAGTCGCTGCGGGCCACGATCGGCGGCACCCTGGAGATCCTGCCCCCGACCGACCAGCGCCCTGCCGCGCAGACAGGCATCCACCTGGACCGCGAGCTGCCGGGGTGGGACGGCCGTCCGGCCGCCGTGCTGCATTCGGACTACAACCCGCCGCTGCTCGACCGGCTGCTGGTGGAGAACAAAGGCGCGATGCTCCTGTTCGTGCTCTTCGGGCTGGGCGTCCTCGCGCTCATGCTGGCCGGCGTGACGCGGTGGGTGATCGCGCCACTGAGCCGGCTCGAGGAGGGGCTCGCGGTGCAGTCGCCCGCGCCCCTCGCCAACCTGCGGGCCGACCGCGGCGAGTTCGGCCGCCTGGCCCGGCTCGTCGAGACCTCGTTCGAGCACCAGGCGGCGTTGAAGGGCGAGATCGAGGAGCGGCGGCGCGTCGAGGCCGCCCTGCGGGCCAGCGAGGCCAGCCTGCGCGAGGCGGTCGAGCTGCGGACGCGACTCGGCCGCGACCTCCACGACGGCGTGATCCAGTCGCTCTTTGCCGCCGGCCTGGGGCTCGAGGGCGCCCGCGAGGCCCTGCGGAACGACCCGGAGGGCGCCGGCCGCCGGCTGGACGCCGCCCGCGCGAGCCTCAACCGCACGATCCGCGAAGTGCGCAGCTTCATCACGGGGCTCGAGCCGGAGGGCCACGACCGCCGTCCCTTCGTGGACACCCTCCGTTCGCTGCTGCAGACCCTGCAGGCCCTCCATCCGGCGCGGATCCGCCTCGACCTTCCGCCGACCGGGGAACTTCCGGCCCTGAGCCCTTCCGAGGAGCTCCACGCGCTGCAGATCGTGCGCGAGGCGATCAGCAACGCGATGCGGCATGGTCGCGCCCGCGAGGTCGGGGTCCGGTTCGAAGCCGAGGGCGGCCGCCGCCGGCTCGTGGTGACCGACGACGGGGCCGGCTTCGTGCCGGCCCAGATCGCGGCGAGCTCGACCGGCAGCGGCCTGGCGAACCTCGCGGCGCGCGCCGCCGAGATCCGGGCGGACCTGCACATCGACTCCGCGCCGGGCCGCGGCACGCGCGTCGTCGTGGAATTCGGGGGCCCGGCCTGAGGCTCCCAAAGGGAGCGGGGCGCGCCGCCTTCGCGACGCGCCCCGCGCGATGAACTAGTTTCGCAGCCGATAAGCCGGATTCTGTCCCCGGCCGGAGCCGGGGTGGCCTTCATTTCTCTCAGGCCCGCCCGAAGGCGGACCCGTCGCGCCGAAGCCCCGCGAGGGGCGGAGGCGGATGCGACTTACCCGAAGCTGTCCGGCGGGCCGCCGAGCTTCCTATTCAGTCTTGCACCGGACTGGGTTTTTCATGCCGCGGCCGTTGCCGGCGCGCGCGGTGGGCTCTTACCCCACCTTTTCACTATCACCCCGCCGAGGAATCGGCGGGGCTACTTGTTTTCTGTGACACTGTCCGTCACGGCGCCTTGACGCGCCGCGCCCGCGCTTTCGCGCGGAGTCCTGCCCTGGGGTGTCCGGACTTTCCTCTCCGTGGCTCAAAGAACCTCGGAGCGAAGGCCTGGCTCCGAAACTAGGATTTCCAATAGACCACCCGGCTGCACTGGTCGCAAGTCGTAAGATTCTCCCCCCGGCGCGCCTCGAACTCCACGTTGGCCGAAACCTTCATGTGGCAGCCGCCGCAGCGCCCGGCCTGCACCGGCACGCACACGGGATGCCCGGGCCGCGCGGCGAGCCGTTCGTAGAGGCGGAGCTCCACCTCGGGCACGTGCGCCCGCGCGGCGGCCACCTCGGCGGCGACGCCGGCGTGCTCGCCCTTCAGCTGCGCCTCGCGCTCCCGCAGCGCGCGGATGCGCCCCTCGTGGCCGGAGATGTTCGCCTTCAGGACGGCCTCCGCCGCGGCGAAGCGCTCCTTCGCCCCGTCGATCGCGTACAGGATCTTCAGCTCCTCCTCCTCGAAGCCGCCGATCGTCGTCTCGGTCGTCTCGATCTCGTGCGTCAGCGCCCGGTACTCGTCGTTCTTGCGCACCTCGAGCTGCTGGGTGCGGTAGCGGGCGGCGCGCTCCTCGGCGCTCTTGATCTCGGTCTCGAGGGTTTTCTTCCTCGCCTCGAGCTCGCGCCACTCGGTCTTCGCGACGTCGATGGCCTGCTTCTCCGCCGCGATCCTCGCCTCGACCGCCCCGATGTCCCGCGGCACGGCCTGGAGCTGCCGCTCGAGTTCCAGCCGCCTTGTGTCCGCTTCCTGCAACGCGAGCAGCTTGGAAAGATCGACGACAGCCATGCGGGCGACATTGGGCGCGCGAAAAGGCCGGTCAAAGTGAATCTTTTCGCGGTCCCGCACGGGCCGGAATCGGGGCGAAAAAGGGGCCGGTCCGGACCCGCAAACCGGGCGCGCCGGCGGCCGTTTCCGAGGTCCGCCCGCGGGGGAAAATCGGCCGTTCTTATTGCCTGCGCCAAAGCGATTTATAACGCGAGATTTCCCGCCGAAAATATCTCGGGAAAACGGGGAAAAAGCCTTGTCGGCCCCCGCCGATTCCGAGAAGTTTTCGCAACCCATTTTTCGCTCTAAATGCCCGCTTCCGACGACTCTCCCGTTCCTGCCAAAATCATCCCCGGCGCCGAGACCTACGACGCCTCCAAATTGGGCAAACTCGAGGGCCTCGAGGCCGTCCGCAAGAAGCCCGGCATGTACATCGGCGGGACGGACGAGCGGGCGCTGCACCACTGCGTTTCCGAGGTGCTCGACAACTCCGTGGACGAGCATCTGGCCGGGCATTGCGACCGCATCGAGGTCACCATCCACGTCGACGGCTCCATCAGCATCCGCGACAACGGCCGCGGCATCCCCGTCGACCTGCACCCCCAGTACAAGGTCCCGGGCGTGGAGCTCGTGCTCACCACGCTCCACTCCGGCGGCAAGTACGGCCAGGGCGGCTACAAGTTCTCCGGCGGCACGCACGGCGTCGGCGCCAAGTGCGTCAACGCGGTCTCGGAGTGGTTCGAGGTCGAGGTGTCGCGCGACGGCCAGATCCACCACATGACGTTCGAGCGGGGCAAGACGACCAAGAAGCTCGAGGTCATTGGCAAGGCCAAGGGCACGGGCACGCTGATCACCTTCAAGCCCGACCCCGAGATCTTCAAGGAGACCACCGTCTTCAAGTCGGACCGCATCAGCCAGCGCCTGCGCGAGCTCGCCTTCCTCAACTCGGGCCTCGAAATCACCTTCACCGACGAGCGCCCCGCCGAGCCCAAGCCGGAGTCGTACTTCTACAAGGACGGCGTGGTGGAGTTCGTGAAGCAGATGAACCAGGGCAAGAACGCCCTGCACCCCAGGCCCGTGCGCATCGCCAAGGAGACCAAGGCGCAGATCGACGGGAAGGACGCCGAGGTCCACCTCGAGATCGTCCTCCAGTACAACGACTCGTTCAACGACCTCGTCCTCTGCTATACGAACACCATCCACAATCCCGACGGCGGCACGCACCTCTCCGGCTTCCGCAGCGCCCTGACCCGCGCCATCAACCAGTTCTCCAAGGCCAACAACCTGCTCAAGGACAAGGATCCGCAGATCACCGGCGACGACGTGCGCGAGGGCCTCGCCGCCGTCATCTCGATCAAGCACAGCGACCCGAAATTCGAGTCGCAGACCAAGGTCAAGCTGCTGTCCCCCGAGGTCGAGAGCATCGTCGGCTCCGCCGCCTACGAGGGCCTGATGTTCTACTTCGAGAGCAACACGCCGGTGGCGAAGCGCATCGTGGACAAGGCCCTCATGGCCGCGCGCGCCCGCGAGGCCGCGCGCAAGGCCCGCGAGACCATCCGCAAGGGCGCGCTCTCCGGCGGTGGGCTGCCCGGCAAGCTCGCCGACTGCTCCGAGAAGGACCCGGCGCTCTGCGAGCTCTACATCGTCGAGGGCGACTCCGCCGGCGGCTCGGCCAAGCAGGGGCGCGACCGCCGCTACCAGGCCATCCTCCCGCTCCGCGGCAAGCTGATCAACTCCGAGAAGGCCCAGCTCGACAAGGTGCTCTCGAACGAGGAAATCCGCACGCTGATCACCGCCATCGGCACGGGCATCGGCACGGGCGAGGACGACTCGGCCTTCAACCCCGACAAGGCCCGGTACCACCGCGTCATCATCATGACCGACGCCGACGTGGACGGCTCGCACATCCGGACGCTCCTCCTGACCTTCCTCTACCGGCAGATGCGCGGGATCATCGACCGCGGCTACGTCTACATCGCCCAGCCGCCGCTGTACCGGATCAAGCGCAAGAAGCGCGAGCAGTACGTCGACAACGACGAGCAGCTCAATCGCATCCTGCTCGAGCTCGGCGCGGAGGACATCCTCCTCGCGCCCGCCGCCAGCGGCGCGGCGCCGTTCGCGCCAGCCGTCCTCGACCAGATCGTCGAGATGCTCGCCGCCCTCGAGAAGCTCGGCAGCGGCATCACCCGCCACGGCGCCGCGCTCGCCGAGTACCTCGACCACCAGAACCCGGAAACCCACGAGCTTCCGCGCTACGTCGCCCGCATCCGCGAGGGCAACCGGGAGTCGCACCAGTTCCTCGCCGACGACAAGGCCCGCGCCGCGTTCATGGCCGCGCACCCCGAGACCGCCTCCCCCACCGGCACGCTCTCGCCCGTGCCGACTCCGCGTCGCGTGACCATCCACGAGATTTTCGAGGCCAACGAGATGTCCAAGCTCCTGAAAGCCCTCGCGAAGACCGGCCTCGACCTCTCGAAGTTCTCCCCCAACGGCACCCCCCGCTTCGTCTTCACCGAGAACGCCGGCGCGAAGAGCGAGTCGAAGACCGAGCTCATGTCGCCGCTCGACATCATCGGCCAGATCCGCGGCAACGGCCGCAAGGGCCTCTCCATCCAGCGCTACAAGGGGCTCGGCGAGATGAACCCGAAGCAGCTCTACGAGACCACCATGGATCCCGAGCGGCGCCGGCTCCTCAAGGTCAACGTCAACGACGCCGCCAAGGCCGACGCTCTCTTCACGCTCCTCATGGGCGAGGAGGTCGCCCCGCGGCGCCAGTTCATCGAGGACAACGCCCTGAACGTCCAGTACCTGGACGTCTGATGCCGCCGCTCCCTGTCCCCCGTTTGAAGGCTGGCTGCGCGCCCCGGCGCGTCGATCGGACCCACCCGAAGCCAGCCGGGAACGGCCCACCGAGAAACTGATTTCCCCTCTCCCGTGTACACCGCCAACGAGAAGCTTTCGACCGCGAACATCACCGACATCATGCAGACGGCCTACATCGATTACTCGATGTCGGTCATCATCTCGCGCGCCCTGCCCGACGCGCGCGACGGCCTCAAGCCGGTGCAGCGGCGCATCCTCTACGCGATGCTCCGCATGGGCCTTTTCCACAACCGCGCCTTCGACAAGTGCGCCGGCACCGTCGGCGAGGTGCTCAAGAACTACCACCCCCACGGCGACGCGTCCGTCTACGACACGCTCGTCCGCATGGCCCAGGGGTGGGTCATGCGCTACCCCCTCATCGACCCGCAGGGCAACTTCGGGTCGGTCGACGGCGATCCGCCCGCCGCGTACCGGTACACCGAGGCGAGGCTCCGGGACGTCGCCGAGGAGCTCCTGAAGGACATCGAGGAGGAGACCGTCGACTTCGTCCCCAATTACAAGGAATCGACCACGGAGCCCACCGTCCTGCCCGCCGCGCTGCCGAACCTGCTGATGAACGGCTCCACCGGCATCGCCGTCGGCATGACGACCAACATCCCGCCGCACAACCTCGGCGAGATCATCGGCGCGGCGTGCGCCATCATCGACCGGCCCGACATCTCGGTCGACGAGCTCGTCTCGTACATCCCCGGCCCCGATTTCCCGACCGGCGGGTTCATCAACGGCCGCGCCGGCATCAAGTCGTACCTCACCACCGGCAAGGGCATCGTGAAGATGCGCGGCCGGGCGCACTCCGAGGAGCTCAAGGGCGGCGGCGAGCAGATCGTCATCACCGAGATCCCGTACAATGTGAACCGCGCCACCCTCGTGCTCCGCATCGCCGAGCTCGTGCGCGAGAAGCAGATCGACGGCATCCGCGACCTCCGCGACGAGTCCGACGAGAACACCCGCATCGTCGTCGAGCTCAAGCGCGGCGAGCAGTCCCAGGTCGTCATCAACCAGCTCTACCAGAAGACCGCCCTCGAGTCGTCGTTCGGCGTCATCCTGCTCGCGCTCGACCAGAAGCGCCCGAAGCAGATGAACATCAAGGAGCTCCTCGAGTGCTACCTCGACCACCGCCGCGACGTCGTCACCCGCCGCACCAAGTTCCGGCTCCGCCAGGCGGAGGAGCGCGCGCACATCCTCGAGGGCTACATCATCGCGCTCGATAACCTCGACGACTTCGTGAAGATCATCCGGTCCTCCAAGGACCGCGACGAGGCCAAGACGCGCCTCATGGCGAAGTACCCGCTCTCCGAGGCGCAGACGAACGCCATCCTCGAGCTCCGCCTCTACCAGCTCACCGGCCTGGAACGCGGCAAGATCGAGGCGGAGTACATGGAGCTGCTCAAGCTGGTCGAGGAGCTCCGCGCCATCCTCGCCTCCGAGGCGAAGCTCATGGCCCTGATCAAGCGGGAGCTCCTCGAGCTGAGGGACAAGTACGCCTCCCCGCGCCGCACCGAGATCGTCGACGACGCGGGCGACCTCCGCATGGAGGACGTCATCCCGAACGAGGGCGCCGTCATCACCGTCTCCCACCTCGGCTTCATCAAGCGCACGCCGGTCGCCGAATACCGCTCCCAGAAGCGCGGCGGCAAGGGCGTCATCGGCGCCGAGACCTACGAGGACGACTTCGTCGAGAATCTCTTCACCGCGTCGACGCACGACTACGTGCTCTTCCTGACGAGCACCGGCCAGTGCCACGCCAAGAAGATCTACGACATCCCCGAGGGCACCCGCACCGCCAAGGGCAAGTCGGTCTCGAGCTTCCTCCGGCTCAGCCAGGGCGAGAAGCTCGCCGCCATGCTCTGCTTCAAGGAATTCTCGCCCGAGCTCTTCGTGGTCATGGCCACCCGCGGCGGCGCGATCAAGAAGACCGCCCTGGCCGAGTACGAGGGCGCGACGCGCGAGGGCGGCATTCGCGGCATGAAGCTCGAGGAGGGCGACGCCATCGTCGGCTGCGTCCTCACCAACGGCGCCAACGAGATCATCCTCGTCTCGCACCAGGGCCAGGCCGTGCGCTTCTTCGAGGGCGCCGACGATTCCCCCGAGGCCGCGGCGGCCGAAGGCACGACGCCCCCGATGGCGGAAGGCGGCGACGCGGAGGGCGACGGACCGAAGCTCGGGTTGCGCCCGATGGGGCGGTTCACGGGCGGCGTCACCGGCATGCGCTTCAAGAAGAAGGGCGACTACCTCCAGGCCCTCGAGGTCTGCGACGCGGAGGCCCGCCTCCTCGTCGCCCGCGAGGACGGCATCGGCAAGCGCACGCCCTTCGCGGACTACCGCCGCATCCGCCGCGGCGGCACCGGCGTCATCGCGATCGACCTCCCCGAGGACGGCTCCGTCGCGGTCGCCGGCGCGCTCAGCGTCCGCGACACCGACGAAGTCATGCTCCTCACCGCCAAGGGCCAGAGCATCCGCACCCGGGTGAAGGAAATCCGCGAGACCGGTCGCGGCGCCAAGGGCGTCCGGCTCGTCAACCTCGACGAAGGCGACAAGCTCCTCGCCATCGCCAAGGTCGTGGAGTCCGACGAGACCGAGGCCACGGCCAGCACTCCGCCGGTCGCGACCACCCCGCCGGCGGCCAGCTGACCCGCCCTGCGCTTCCGCGCAGGGCCGCACCGCGCAGGCCCAGACGATCGCGGGCCTCTGATGTGGCCCGCCGCGGCAGCGGCGGGATACGCACGGCCTCCGGATGACGCCTTTTTTGCGCCCGGAGCGCCGGCGAGGAGAGACTTCACGCCACTTCTTGCGGCCGCCGCCACGGAACTCTACCGGTTGTGCCGATGCCCGTCGCGCCCCCCGCCTCTTCCCGACCGACCGAGTCCGTCCGGCCGTGGCGCGATGCGACTCTCGCCGCGCTCGTCGTGCTGGTGGTCGCGCTCGTCGGCCTGTGGCTCGTCTACACCGCCGCCCACCGCAACCAGGTCGCCGCCGTGCAGGAGGAGCTCAAGCAGCTGGCCCGCACGCTTGCGCCCCAGATCGACGGCGACCTCCACCGGACCATCCGATCCGAGGCCCAAAGCGGGTCGCCCGAGCACCTCCGCGCGCTCGAGCCGATCGGCCGCCTCCTGCGGTCGGCCCAGGACATCATCTACGCGTACACCGCCGTGCTCGACGGCGACGAGATCCGCTTCGTCCTCAACGGCTCGTTTGTCCACCGCATGCCCGGCGACAACCTGCCGCCCGACCCGATCGGCGACCGTTACGAGGGGTCCGACCCGGAGTTCCGGCAGGCCCTGGTGGAGCGGCGGCTGACCGTCAACGCGCAGCCGGTCGTCGAGAGCTCCCGCAACAGCTACATGAGCGCCTACGCGCCGTTCCATGACTCGCGCGGCGAATTCGTCGGCGTGGTCGGCGTCGACATGAACACGCGCGAGCTCGCCGTCCGGCTCGCCAGCATCCGCCGCGCCGGTCTCTTCAGCGGAGCGGCCGTCGCCGTGCTCGCCGCCGGCACCGGCCTGGTCGTGTTCCGGCTCCGGCGTTCCGCCGCGCTGGCCGGCGCCGCGGCCGAGGCCGCCCTCGCGTCGGCCGAACGGGCCGCGCGCGAGGCGGACGCCGCGAACCAGGCGAAAAGCACCTTCCTCGCGACCATGAGCCACGAGATCCGCACGCCGATGAACGGCGTGCTCGGCATGGCTTCGCTCCTGCACGACACGCCGCTCGACGCGCGCCAGGCCGAGTATCTGGGCACCATCGAGACGTGCGGCGAAAGCCTGCTCGGGATCATCAACGACATTCTCGACTACTCGAAGATCGAAGCAGGTCACGCCGAGCTCGAGGCCGAGCCCCTGGACCTCGCGCAATGCGTGGAGGACGCGGTGGCGCTGGCCGTGGCGCCGCACGCCGCCCGGGGCCTGGACGTGACCCACGCCATCGCGCCCGACGTGCCGCCCTGGATCCGCGGCGACGCGACCCGGCTCCGCCAGGTGCTGGTCAACCTCGTGGGCAACGCGGTGAAGTTCACCCGCGCCGGCTCCGTCCGGGTCGAGGTGTCCTGCCGGCCGCATCCGACCGGGCAGGCCGAGATCCGGTTCGCAATCCGCGACACCGGGGTCGGCATCGCGGCCGACCGCCTCGGGCGGCTCTTCCAGCCCTTCTCCCAGGCCGACGCCTCGACCGCGCGAAAATACGGCGGCACCGGCCTGGGCCTCGCCATCTCCAAGCGGCTGGTCGAGCTGATGGGCGGTGCGATCTCCGTCGAAAGCACGGTCGGCCAGGGCAGCACCTTCCGGTTCTCGATCTGCGCGGCGCCGGCCGCGCCCGCCGAGGCGCCGCGGCGGGACCCCGTCGTCACGCGGCCGCTCCGGCTGCTCGTGGCCGACGACAACCCGGTCAACCGCCGCGTCACGCTCCTTTTCCTCGAGAAGCTCGGGCAGCGCGCCGAGGCGGTCGCCGACGGCGCGGCGGCGGTCGCGGCCTGGAAAGCCGGGCGGCACGAGGTCATACTCATGGACCTCCAGATGCCCGAGCTCGACGGCCTGGCCGCCACCCGGGAGATCCGGCGTTCGGCCGGGCATGGGACCCAGCCCTGGATCGTCGCGCTCTCGGCGCACGTGACGGAGGAAAACCGCGCCCTGGCCCGCGCCGTGGGCATCAACGACTACCTGGCCAAACCGTTCCGCCTCGACCGCCTGGCGGCGGTGCTCGCCGCCGCGACGGCGCACGTGGGCGCCTCCACGACCCCCGGCGTGCCCGGCTGAGCGCCGGCGCGCCGGCGCCTCACTCCAGTTTCTGCGGCCGCACGCGCACCCGCTGCTTCACGCCTTCGATCTCGAGCCAGTAGGCGCCCAGCGCCGCCGGATAGATCCGCACAGCCGGCTGCCGAAGCGTCTTGTCGAAATATTCCCCGCCTGCGACCTGCTGCCAGACCTGTCCGTTCTCCAGATGGAACAGCGTCCGCCCGGTCCAGCCCTTGAAGTCGCCGGCCATCCGGCTTTCGAGGGCGCGCGCGTCCTCCGGCCTCTCCTCGGTGCGCTTCAGCGTCACCAGCGCCTTCAGCCAGCCCGGCGACTTCCCGTCGCCGCCGTCGGCATTCTCCTCCGCCCGGCGGGCCCGCGATTCCGCGGAGGCGATCCGGGCCGCGGCTTCCTCCCGGACCTGCGCCAGCTGTTCGTCGGCCTCGCCCCGGACCGCGGCGGCCCGCCGCACCCAGTGGGCTTCGAGGACGGCGAGTTCCTCGGCCGAGAGCTTGTGCAGGCCCGCCGCGCGAAACTGGTCCGGCGGCAGGTCCCGCAGGCGCGCGGGTTCGGCCGCGGCCAGGCCGACGGCCAGGCCGAGAAATCCCAAGGACATCTTCATGCCGGGCACCCTGCCCGGCCGGGCCAATCCGGCCAATCCGTTTGCGACGAACGGGCCGGGGTGTGACATGGACGGGCGCGCGGCCGCGCCGTCAGAGCTTCAGGGGTTTCACCTTCACCCGCGGACGGACGCCCTCGACCTCCATCCAGTAGCTTCCCAGCAGCCCCGGGCGGATCCTCACCCGCGGCGTCGGCCGCGGCGGCGAGACGTAGTCGTCGTCCCCGATCACCTGCCAGCGCGACCCGTCGTCGAGCGTGAAAGTCATGTTGCGGCGCCAGCCCTGGAACTCCGTCGCGAGCCGCGCCTCGAAGGCCTCCTGCTCGTCCGGCCGCTCGGCCACCTCCTGCAGTGTCACGAGCGCCTTGAGCCATCCGGGCTTCTTTTCCGCCGCCGGCTTCGCGTCGCGGGCCTTTTCGGCCGCGGCCTGGACCTGCGCCACGACCGCGTCCGCCTCCCGCCGCACGACGGCGACCTCCTCCGCCGCCCGCTGCCGCACGACGGCGACTTCGCCGGCCTTGTAGCGCTCGACGACGGCCCTCAGGCGCGCGAGCTCCTCCGGCGTCAGCTTGTCCAGCCCCGCCGCGGTGCGCTCCTCGGCCGTCATGATCGCGGTGAAGTCGCCCTGCGCCGGCGCCGCGACCGCGATCGCCAGGGCGGCCAGCCCGGACATCGCGCGCAGCGCCCTCCGCGTCCGACTCGGTCTCAGGTGTTGCATGGCGCCATCCAGCGCCGCCGCGCGCGGCGCGGCAACACGATTTCAGGAGACGGGCCGTCCGCCGGCGGATGTCCGGGAGCGACCGGCCCCGCGCGCCGCGTTCCGCTGGTTTCCGGCCTTGCCAACCCTCGGCGCGCGAGTCTGTTATCCGCTCCCCGCGATGGCCACCCGCCTGTCCAAGCTCCTCGATCCCGCGCGCATCACGCTCGGCGTCCAGAACACCAAGCGCACCGCCGCGCTCAACGAGGTCGCCAAGCTCCTCGAGACGCATCCCGACGTGGCGAACTTCCAGGGCTTCTACAACGAGCTGCTCGCGCGCGAACGCGTGGACACGACCTGCCTTGGCAACGAGATCGCGCTGCCGCACGCGCGCACCGAGCATGTGAAGAAGATCGTGCTGGCCGTGGGCCGCAGCGAAGCGGGCGTGTTCTTCGAGAACAGCAACCAGAACGTCCGCCTGATGTTCGTGCTCGGCACCCCGAAGAGCAACCCGACCGACTACCTCATCCTCGTCGGCGCGCTCTGCCGGCTGATCAAGGACGCGCCGAACCGCGAGGCGCTCTTCGCGGCGGCGACCCCCGACGATTTCATCGCGACCGTGCGGTCCCTCGAGGAGAAGATCCTCGGGCCGGAGAAGCCCTGAGCGGACGGCGGTTTTTTCGCCGTCGTCGGCTCGCGGCCGAGATCGCGAAGGCGATCGCCGAGTACCAGAACCGGCCGGCTCAGCGCCCGAGGTAGCTGCCGCCCTCGGGATTGAAGCTGACCGCGCTCGGCGGCTGCGTGCCGCGGGCGAAGTGCTGTTCGACGACGCGGCCGCCCCCTTCGGCGCCGCTTCCGCCGGTGAACTCCGCGCCCAGGACGACGTCGTCCACGAGCTCCCCGTTGCGGTCCACCTCCATCCGCGCCGTCAGCGGCGCGATCCCGATCGGCCGGCCGTTCAACGTGATCATCGCCATCGTCGGCGACGAATTCACGCGCACCTCCATGAACTGCCCGCCGACGGTGCTCGCGACGGAGCCGCCGTCGTCCTCCGCCGGCGTGATGAACGTGCCGCAGCCGGCGAGCGCGAGCAGGCTCGCGGCCAGGAGCGGGACGAACGGTCGCGCACGGGGCGGGGCGCTGGGCATGCCCCGAGGATTCGCGCCCTGGGGGCTGACGTCGACGCCGGCGCGCGCGGACAGTTCAGGAGGCCGGCCGTCGCCACGGCCGGCGGGTCGTCGGCCCGGTCCGCGGCGGACCCTCGCCATCACCCCACCGGGATCCGACCAAAAAGGCGGAGCTTTCGCTCCGCCTCGTGGCTGGCGTAGGTGGCGAAACCCGCAGCCTACTTGGTGCCGAGGATCTCGGCGACGAGGGCGTCCGCGCCGTAGATCGTCTTCATCGCCTCGAGGATGCCGCGGACGTCGACCGACACGGACCGGGCGACGGCGTCGGAGTACGCGTAGTTCCAGACGAGGGAATGGATGTTCCCGTCGAACAGGATGCCGATGAACTCGCCGTTGCGGTTGAGGGTCGGGCTGCCGGAGTTGCCGCCGATCGAGTAGCAGGTGTGGATGAAGTTGTACGGCGCGTCGCCCTTCAGCCGCTCCTTCGCCTTCAGCCAGCTCGCCGGCAGGTCATAGGGGGTCACGTTGTTGTGCTCCGCCGCGCGCGTGAACGTGCCCGCCAGGTTCGTGTAGGGCGGCACGGCGACGCCGTCCTCGGTGACGCCCTTCACCGTGCCGTACGACATGCGCAGCGTGAACGTCGCGTCGGGCGAGACCTTGTCGCCGTCCTTCGCGTACCGCACCTTCGCGATGCGCGCGTGGGCCTGCTGCTTGATCTCGTTCTGCGTCTCGATGATCTTGCGGCCGGCGCGGGCGTCGGCGTCCACCGCGCGGGCGAGCGCCAGCATCGGGTCGTCGACCTTCGCGAGCTCCTCCGCCGACATCGCGTACAGCTTCCTGCGGTAGGCGAGGTCCTGCAGCTGGGTGCCGGTCACCAGCTCCTGGGCCCGCACGCCGGGCGCCTTGCCGCCGAGCGCGGCCTGCACCACCGGGTCGTTCGCGCCGAGCTGCATCGCGACGTACTCGAGGTAGTTCTTCACCTTGAGGATCTCGAAGTCGGCGTAGATCGGCTCCTCCGAGAAGAGCGCCAGCTCGAACTCCGTCTTCGCCGAGTCGCGGAATTCGCGGAGGCGCTCGCCGTTCGGCTTCCCGCGCTCGGCCGCGGACCGCAGGATCGCGCGCGCCCGGCCGAACAGGTCCGAGTTGAAGGCGTACGCCTCGAGCAGGTTGTGGCGCGGGGCGCGCAGGGCGATGACCTGCTGGGCCTCCGCGATCTTGTCCCAGGCGTCGGCCGCGCCGAGCTCCGGGTGGTCGGAGGCGAACTTCTTGAGCGCCTCCTCCTCGGCGCGCTTGGCCGCGAGCAAGGCCGGGTCGAGCAGGCCCGAAATGCGGCCGTCGTACACCTTGCGGCTGTTCTCGATCGTGAGCAGCTCGTCGCGGGCCCGCCGCGCCTGCTCCTCGCCGCGCTTGCTGTAGCTGTTCAGCAGCACCTCGCGGTTCTTGAGGTAGTTCATCACGCCGGGCACCTGGATGTCGCGGGCATACTCGAGCTCGGCCATGGTGATCAGCCGCTGCGTCGAGCCGGGATGTCCGGTGATGAACACCAGCTCGCCGTCGCGCGTGCCGTTCGGGTTCCACTTGAAGAAGTGGTCCACCTTCACCGGCTGGCCGTTCTCGTAGACGCGGAACAGCGTCACATCGAGGCAGTACCGGGGATAGCCGAAATTGTCGGGGTCGCCGCCGAAGAACGCGGCCTGCTGCTCGGGCGCCCAGACGAGCCGGACGTCCGTGTAGCGCTTGTAGCGGTAGAGGTGGTACTGGCCGCCCTGGTAGAGGGTGACGACGTCGCTGCGCAGGCCCGTGCGGTCGATCGACTCCTTCTCGACCTCGGCCATGGCGGTCTGCCGCGCCACCTGGGCGTCGCCGGCCGCCATTCCGGGCTTCACGGCGGCGTTGATCCGTTCGGTGACGTCCTCGATCGACATCAGGACGTTGAGCTCGAGGTCGACACACTTGAGCTCCTCGGCGCGGCTCTTCGCGTGAAAGCCGTCGCGTAGGTAGTTGTGCTGGGCGTCGCTGAGCTTGTGGATGGCGTCCGACGCCACGTGGTGGTTCGTGACCACCAGGCCGTCCGCCGAGGCGAAGGAGCCCGAGCCGCCGTTGTTGAAGCGGACGGAGGATTTCTGCACGTGCTCGAGCCACGCCGGCGTGGGCTCGAAACCGTGCTTGTCCTTGAGCTGCTTGGCGGGGGGATTGTTCAGCAGCCACATGCCGTCGTCGGCGTGCGACGCGGCGGCCAGCAGGGCGGTGGCGATCAGGATGGAGGCGATTCGACCGGGGGAGGACATGATGGGGAGGCTTTTGGTGAGCCGGCCACTAACCAGTTAGTTCCCTTCCCTGACAACCCCTTTCGACGGACGGCCTGGATGGCGGATGGATGGCTGCGGGCGCGCCGTGCGCGCCGCCGGGCTTGCCACGGCCCGCTCGCCCCGGCCACCATCGCCGCCGGGCATGATCCATTCGTTCATCTTCAGCGAAGGCCGGCTGGTCGGACGCGACCTCGAGGTCGAGGCCCTGCGGCTCGTGCGCGCCGACAAGGGCCTGATCCTGTGGGTCGACCTCGACAACCCCACGGAGGAGGAGATCAAGGCCATCCTCGAGGGCGTCTTCCAGTTCCATCCGCTCGCCATCGAGGACTGCGTCGCGCCCAGCGACCTCCCGAAAATCGAGGACTACGAGGATTACCTCTTCATGGTCACGCACGCGGTGGATTTCACGCGGCAGGACAAGTTCGCGACCACCGAGCTCGATCTGTTCCTGGGCAAGGATTTCGTCGTCACCTTCCACACGGCGCCCCTGCGGTCGGTCGCGACCCTGAAGGAGCGCCTGGCCAAGGCCGCGGGCATCGGCCCGCGCGGTCCCGACCGCATCGCGCACACCCTGCTCGACCTCATGGTCGACCACTTCGGGCCGGTGCTCGACGAGCTCCGCGGCGAGCTGGAGGAGATCGAGGACATGGTGCTCCGCGAGTCCTCCTCGAAATCCTTCATGTCGGAGATGCTGCACGCCCGCGCTGACTTCTCCAAGCTGCGCCAGATCGTGCGTCCGCAGCGGGACGTCATCGAGCGGCTCGCCCGCGGCGACTCGAAGCTGATCCGCGCCACGATCGTGCCGTATTTCCGCGACCTCCGCGACACCCTCGCGCGCTTCGAGGACTCCGCCATGGGATACCACGAGCGCCTGCTGATGGCCTTCGACATCTACCTCAACAAGGCCGCGTTCGAGGCCAACGAAGGCATCAAGTTCCTCACCGCGCTGACCGCCATCACGATCCCGGTGATGGTCGTCGGCACCTGGTACGGCATGAATTTCGAGGGCATGCCGGAGCTCAAGACCCGCGGCGGCTATTTCATCGCCCTTGGCGTCGTCCTTTCCTTCACGATCCTGACCTGGATCTACCTGAAGAAGAAGAAGTGGTTCTGAGCCGGGCCGGCCGTCCGCGAGCGAGCGCCTCGTCCGCGCCCGCTCGCACTGCATCGCCCCGCGGACCCCACCACTGCGCCGGCCGGTGACCCACTCGCCGCTTGCCGGTTCCGGCCGCCGGGCAAGGCTGGCTTCATGCGCCTGACCGCCGTCCTGTTCGCCGTCCTGCTTCCGACCGCCGTCTCCGCCCAGGAATCCGCCCCGGCGGCCGAGGATGCCGCCGTGCTGCGCCGGATCTACGACGCCGCGCTGGTCGACTCCCCGATGTACGGACAGCTGCGCGAACTGGTGGAGAAGCATCCCGGCCGGCTCTCCGGCTCGAAAAACCTCGAGGGCGCCGTGCTCTGGGCCAAGGCGGAGCTGGAGAAGCTGGGCTGCGACCGCATCGAGCTCCAAGCGGTGCAGGTGCCGCACTGGGAGCGCGGCGCGAAGGAGAGCGCCGTCGTCCGCTCGGCCTCGGGCCGCACGGCGTCGCTGGCCGTGCTCGCGCTGGGCAACTCCGCCGCGACGCCGCCCGGAGGCCGGGTCGCCGAGGTCGTCGAGGTGAAGTCGCTCGACGAGCTCAGGCAGCTCGGCCGGGAGAGGGTCGCGGGCAAGATCGTCTTCTTCAACCGCCCGATGGACCGGCGCCACATCTCGAACGCGCCCGCGTACGTCGGCGCCGTCGACCAGCGGACGCGCGGCCCGGCGCTCGCGTCCGAGCTCGGCGCCGCCGCCGCGCTCGTGCGCTCGATGACCTTCGCGGACGACGACGTGCCGCACACGGGCAACACCACCTTCCCCGCGGGAGTGGCCCCGATCCCGGCCGCCGCCCTGGGCGTTTCCTCCGCCCAAACCCTCGCGAACCTGATCCAGACGCCCGGCGCCACGGTCGAGCTGAAGATCCACGCCCGCACGCTGGCCGATGCGCTTTCGCACAACGTCATTGGGGAGATTCGCGGCGCCGAGGCGCCCGAGAAGGTCATCCTCGTCGGCGGTCATCTCGACTCCTGGGACGTCGCGCCGGGCGCGCACGACGACGGCGCGGGCTGCGTGCAGGCGCTCGAGGTGCTGCGCGTGCTGCGGGCCGCCGGCCACCGCCCGCGCCACACGATCCGCGTCGTGCTGTTCACGAACGAGGAGAATGGGATCCGCGGGGCGACCGAGTACGCGCGGGTCGTCGGCGAGAAGAACGAGGTTCACCTGCTCGCCCTCGAGTCCGATTCGGGCGGCTTTGCGCCGCACGGCTTCAACCTCGGCAACGCCGCGGGCGACGCCCACCTGCGCGCTGAGCGCTGGCTCCCGCTCCTGAAACCGTACGGCATCCACTTCTTCCAGGCCGGCACCGGCGGGGTCGACGTGGCGCCCCTCATGCGGTTCGGCTACACCGTCGCCGGCCCGACGCAGGATGCCCCGCGCTACTTCGACTACCACCACACCGCGATCGACACGCTGGACAAGGTCCAGCCGCGGGAGCTGCAGCTTGGGGCCGCCGCGATGGCCGCCCTCGTCTACCTCGTCGACCGTCACGGGCCCTGAGGTTTCGCCGAAGGCGCGTTCTTTCGGGCCGGGCGCGCCGCGCTTGGCTGATTGAACGCGGCCGGAAATCCATCCAGCGTCCGGGCGTGCAAGCCCCTCCGCGCTTCAACGTCCTCGGCACCGCGGTGTCCGCGCTCTCGCTCGACGGCGCGCGCGACCTGGTCGTCGGCGTGCGCGGGAGGAAGCGCGTCGGCTACGTGTGCGCGACCGGCGTGCATGGCGTGAGCGAGGGCCGGCGCGACCCGGGCTTCCGCGCCATCCTCAACCGGGCCTGGCTGAACGTGCCCGACGGCATGCCGCTCGTCTGGCTCGGCCGCCGCCACCGCCACGCCGGCATCACCCGCGTCTACGGTCCCGACCTGATGCTCGCG
>DASPMS010000015.1:0-6479 GCA_035626915.1 Opitutaceae bacterium | reverse complement strand
AGCCGCGGGCGTCGCCGCGGCGGACGGCAGCCGCCGGAATCCCTGGGCCTTGGGCGCGGGCCGCCGCCCGCGCCTGACTTTGGCGTGGCGCGACGGGGCCAATCCTGTTTACGACGGGCGCATGGAGCGCATCCCCTACCTCGGGCAAACCCTGTATCGCTGGCAGGTCGGCTCGTCCTCGTTCCTCGCCCTGCCGGAAAAAGGGGCGCGCCTGATGAACTGGAACGTGACGCTCGGCGACGGCTCGATCCGCGACCTCATCCACTGGCCCGAGGTGTCCTCGCTCGACAACTTCCACAAGATCCGCGGCGGCAACCCGATCCTGTTCCCTTTTTGCGGCCGCACGTTCGACCGCGGCGAGATCAATCACTGGCGGGCCGAGGACGGCGCCCGCCGCCCGATGCCGATGCATGGCCTCGCCCGCCAGGGCGCCTTCCGCGTCACGCGGCTGGACGAGGGCGGATTTTCCGCCCAGTTCCAGCCCGATGCGGCCGCGCGGGAGGCCTACCCGTTCGACTACGAGTTCGTCGTCAGCTACCGGTTCGAGAGCCTTGGCCTTTTCGCCGAGTTCGAGCTGACCAACCGCGGGACCGCGCCGATGCCCTGGTCCGCGGGCCACCACTTCTACTTCACCGTGCCGTGGACCGCCGGCCTCACGCGGGCGGACTACGTCATCGAGGTGCCGGCCGCGAAGATCCTGAAGCATCTCGATACGGGGCGGCTGGTGGACGGACCCCGTCTAAACCCGCGCGAGCTCCTTTCCAACCCGAACCTCGTCGACACGGTCTTCACCGGGCTGCGCGGCCACCAGTTCGCCCTGACGGAGCGCCCCAGCGGCCAGCAGCTGCGCTTCCTCACCGGGTTCACCAACACGGCGTCGCGCGACGCGGCCGTGGTCACCTGGACCGAGAACGAGAAGTCCCCGTTCTACTGCATCGAGCCCTGGATGGGCCCGCCGAACAGCCCGGAGAACAAGACCGGGCTGCATCTCGTCGGTCCCGGCCAGACCCAGAAGTTCTTCGTCGAGGTCACGCTCCGCTGACCCGAAGATTTTGGTTACATTTTCGCCGGTTCAGATTCTATTCCTTCTGACATGTCCCCTCCCCTCGCCCTGATCGAAGGCATCGGCGGCCTCGAGCTGATGATGATCATGTTCATCGTCCTGCTCCTCTTCGGCGCCAACAAGCTGCCGGAGCTCGCGCGCGGCTTCGGGAAGTCGATGCGCGAGTTCAAGAAGGCCGCCAGCGGCGTGGAGGAGGAGTTCCGGCAGGCGATGAACGAATCCGAGCGCAAGGAACTGGCGGAGAAGCGTCCGGCCGGCGCCCTGCCTCGCCCGGCGGATTCCGCCGGCGCTCCCGGGACGCCCGCGCGACCGGCCGCGCCCCCGCCGGCGCCCGAAGAGCCGATGGATTGAGGCCCGGCCCCTCGGCAGGGCCCTCTCATTCGCGCGGCGCCGGCGAGGTTCGGCGCACCGAGGTCCTCATCCGGACGCGCCGCCTCACTCGAAGATCGTGCCGCGGCGGAAGCGCCACAGGCTGATCGCCATGATGACGGCCGCGATCGCGAGCTGCACGCCGCACCAGGGCAGCATCTCCCGGAGGGAGGCGCCCGCCCACAGCGCGGCGCTGAAGCCCTCCATCGCCCAATAGACCAGCGTGAACTTCCCGAGCACCTGCATGAACTCCGGCATCATCGAAGGCGGGAACCAGGCCCCGCCCATCGCGCTCATGGTCAGGATCAGGAACGTCGCCAGGCCGCTCGCCGCCGCCGGAGTGCGCGCCACCGAGGCGAGCAGCATGCCGAAGGCGGTGCACGCCATCGCCGCGCTGAGGCACGCGAACAGGAGGCTTCCGAAATTCCCCAGCACGTCGATGCCGAAGAGCAGGCGGCCGGCGAAGAACAGCGCCACCAGCTGCACGAGACCGAGCCCGATGCAGAAAAGGTACTTGCTCCAGAGCACGTCGCCGCGGCTGACGGGGCCGGACAGCAGCCGCAGGAACAGCCCGGCCTTCTTCTCCTCGAAGAGCGACGCCGCCGAGGCCGAAAGCGAAAACATCAGGAACATCACGGCCCAGCCGCCCACCGAGCGGGTCGCCATCTGATTCTTCACCTCGGCACCGACGAGCTGCTCCTTTTCAATCTTCACGACCCGGTCGAGCAGGTCCGCGCCGCCGGCGCCGGCCGCGCCGGCCGGGGTCAGGATCGTGCCCTGTTCGATGGATTGGCGCACCGCCGCGGGATTCTGCCCGAACGTGTCGCCGATCACGTGCGCCAGGCGGTCGTGAAAGCGCTCGGCGCGTTCGGCCCCGAGGGCACGCGTCGCCTGCTTGCCCAGGGACTGCAGCAGCACCGCCGGGGCCTCGGTGAAGATTGTCTTCTGGAGCAGGCCCGTGACGGTCTGCGTCTCGATGTCATTGCGCGGATTGTAGAGGAATTTCATCCGCAGCCCGAACTGGGCGTCGGCCATTGCGTCCGGGGGGAACACAACCGCGAAGCGGTACCGGTTCGAGCGGATGTCCGCGCGCACGGCCGCCTCGGTCAGGGCCACCAGCGGTGCGCCCTCGGTGCCGTCCCGCGCATTTTCGATCACCTTGAAGGTGGGCTCCTTTTTCAGCGCGGCGACGAGCGCCCGGATCTCCGGCGCGCCGCTCTCATCGGCCACCGCCAGCGGGATATGCGCCGGGCCGCCCGGACCGCGGTTCACGCCGAAAACGTGCCCGAAGATATAGATCAGCGCGACCGGCACGAGAAACGTGAGGCTGACGGCGGCCTTGTCCTTCGAGAAGAGCAGGACGTCCTTCCAGACGAGGGTGAACACGGTCTTCATGGGTTCACTCGCGCAGGGACTTGCCCGTCAGGTGGAGGAAGACGTCCTCCAAGGAGGGTCGTTTGAGCTGGAACACGCGATCGGGCACGCCGGCGGCCTCCGCGGCGGCAAAGACCTGCGAGAGGCGCGCCTGCCCGGCCAAACGCAGGGCGGCCTGATCGTCCGTTTCGACGAGCTCGCCGAAGCCGCGGAAGGCCGGGAGCACCCGCGCGGTTTCGGGCGTCCTCGGGAAGCTCACGACCTCCGCGTAGGGCAGCCGCCCCAGCAGTTCGCCCAGCGCGCCCAGCGCGAGGATCCGGCCGTGGTCGATGATGCCGATGCGGGTGCAGAGGCGGGTCGCCTCCTCCATGTAATGCGTCGAGTAGATCACGGTCAGCCCCTCCCGGTTGAGCTGCTGGAGGAGGTCGAAGATCGCGTTGCGCGACTGCGGATCGACGCCGACGGTCGGCTCGTCGCAGAGCAGCAGCTTCGGACGGTGCAGCAGGCTCGCGGCCAGGTTGAGGCGGCGCTGCATGCCGCCGGAGTAGGTCTTCACCTTGTCCCCACGGCGGTCGCGGAGCTGCACCGCGTCGAGGCATTCATCGACCCGCCGCGCCAGCGCCGCCCCGGCGAGACCGTGCAGCCGGCCGAACACGCGGAGGTTCTCGTCGGCCGAAAGGTCCTCATAAAGGGCGAGCGACTGCGGCACCAGGCCGATGGCCGCGACCGTCTCCGCCGTCCGCGCGGCGATCGGACGCCCGGCCAGTTCGAGCACGCCCGAATCGGGACGGCGCAGGCCGGAGACCAGGCTCATCAGCGTGCTTTTGCCCGCGCCGTTCGGCCCGAGGAGCCCGAAGAACTCCCCGGCGCGGATCTCGAGCGAGACGCCGGCGAGGGCGACTAGCTCGCCGTAGCGCTTGGTGACTTGTTCGATGCGCAGCATGGGCGGCGATATCCCGTGCCGGACCGGCGCCGGGCTCGATCCAAAACGGAATGCCGGTGGTCATGGTCACCATGACCTCGCGGAGCGGGCGGAGTCGGCCCATCCCCCCGCGGTCACGACACCTTCGCCGCGCGCCGCTGCACCCGTTTCCACGCGCTAGCCGTTCGCCCCACCGGAATTTTCCCACCGCTGGGAACGACCGATTTCGCCGCCGCGACGGCGGTCGCTGCCCGAGCGGCCATCCAAAGATATAAAATATTTCATATCGTTTATTTTAAATCACTTAGGAATGACACCGCAACTTGGCACAAGGCGTGCGTGTAAGGATTTCAACCACTGAAACGCTATGAAGAAGAATTTCATCCTCCTCGCCGGCCTCGCGCTGTTCGCCACGGGTTCCGCTTTCGCCAGTTCCGAGCCGGTCATCGAGCTCCCCGCCGTCGTCGTGACGGCGCCGCGCTACACCGAGGCCGAGCGCGCGATCAACGCGAGCCTGTCCGAGCTCCGCGAGTCGGCCAAGCCCGCGCCCCAGGCGATGACGCCTCCTCTACGCCAGCTCGCCACGCTGGCGCCGAAGCCGCCCGCTCCCATTGCCAAGGCCGGTCTCGCGTTCGTCGTCGCGGTCAAGGCCTGACCTCTTTGCTGGTCGTTCTTTGTGTGTTAGAGTGTGTGTGTGTCAAAGGCCCGCCTCGCCAGAGGCGGGCCTTTTGATTTTGCTCGGCTTCGTTGGATGCCGAACCGCCCGATTCCCAGCCCGTCCGGATTCCGATCACGGGCGAACTCGACCTGCACACGTTCCAGCCCGGCGAGGTGAAAGACCTGCTGGAGGATTATTTTTCCGAATGCCGGCGCCGCGGCCTGGTCACGGTCCGCGTCGTGCATGGCAAGGGGACCGGCGCCCTGCGGGAGACCGTGCATGCCTGCCTCCGCCGCTCGCGCCAGGTCGCCGGATTCCGGCTCGGCGACGAGACCACCGGCGGCTGGGGCGCGACGCTGGTGGAGCTTCATCCGGCCCCGCAGTCCAATCCCGCCGGCGGATCGTAACGAACCGCGACTTTGCAACGCGCCGGGGGTTCTCTAGGCCAATTCCGCCATGAATCCCTCCATGCACGTCATTGATTACCACATCCACGGCGACGACATGCAGTTCGTCGAGATCGAGCTCGATCCGGGCGAGGCCACCGTCGCCGAGGCCGGCGGCATGATGTACATGGAGGATGGCATCGCGATGCAGACGATTTTCGGCGACGGCTCGCAGCAGAACTCGGGCTTCATGGGCGCGCTGCTCGGCGCGGGGAAGCGCCTCCTTACCGGCGAGTCGCTCTTCATGACGGTGTTCCAGAACCAGGGGAGCGGGAAGAAGAAGGTCGCGTTCGGCGCGCCCTACCCCGGCAAGATCATTCCGGTGAAGCTCACGGACGTCGGCGGCGAGCTCATCACGCAAAAGGACTCCTTTCTCTGCGCCGCGAAGGGCGTGAGCATCAGCATCGCCTTCCAGAAGCGGCTCGGCGCGGGCCTGTTCGGCGGCGAGGGCTTCATCATGCAGCGCCTTTCGGGCGACGGCCTCGCCTTCGTCCACGCCGGCGGAACGCTGCACGAGCGCACGCTCGCCCCGGGCGAGACGCTGCGGGTCGACACCGGCTGCATCGTGGCCTTCCAGCCCTCGGTGGACTACGACATCCAGTTCGTCGGCGGCATCAAGACGGCGCTGTTCGGCGGCGAGGGGCTGTTCTTCGCCACATTGCGCGGACCCGGCAAGGTCTGGCTCCAGTCCCTGCCGTTCTCGCGGCTGGCCGGCCGCATCGTCGCGGCCGCGCCGCAGACCGGCCGCGGCGGACGCGAGGAGGGCTCGCTCCTCGGCGGCCTCGGCCGCGTCCTCGACGGCGACAATTCCTGAGAGGCCGCCCATCCGGCCGGCCCGCCGCCGGTCAAAGGGAGATTGCAGCCGGCCGCACCGGCGTGCAGCCTCCCGGCGCACACACACAACTGCCATGAAGATCCACGTCATTTACGGGCTCGGCATCGCTCTCGCCGGGTTCCTGCTCATGCTGCTGCTCAACCTCGCCGGGCTCCACAGCGTCGAGCGCTTCCTGCTGGGGATGATCCTCGGCTTCCTCGCCGGCATCACGGTCACGATCATCGGGCTGGTTCTCGGCATCCGCGCCGTCCGCAAGAGCCGCGGCTCCGCGCCGTTCTCGTACGGCCAGGCCCTGGTCGCCGGCATCCTCATCAGCGTCGTCAACGGGATCTTCGGCGCCGGCCTCCAGCAGCTCTACACCCAGGTGATCAACCCGCATTTCAACGAGACCGTCATCCAGTGGACCCAGGCGATGATGGAGAAGGCCGAGATGCCGCCCGACGAAATCGAAAACGCGATCGCCGAGGCCCGGGAGAAGTCCGGAGCCGGCACGCAGATCCGCAACGGCATCATCGGCGCGGTCATCTTCGGTACCCTCTGCTCCCTGATCGTCGCAATCTTTCTCCGGCGGCCCGGAGAGAGCGCGGACGCCCCGGCGCCCGCCTGACGAAAATGAACGGGGCCGCCCGCTAGGCGGACGGCCCCGCAGCACTTGGCACACACACTACCGACGTCAGGATTGACCCCCTGACGCGGGAAAGGTTTCAGAAAAATCGCGGATCGTGTCGCCTGTCCGGAAGGGCCCGCACCGCGGGTACGGGAGCCATCCGGATGCGCCGCAGGCCCTCGCCCTGACGCACGTCCGCGCCCTC
>DASPMS010000014.1:0-33458 GCA_035626915.1 Opitutaceae bacterium | reverse complement strand
GGACGACGACGCGGACCTCGCGGCCGGCCTGGATCGCGTAGGCCAGCTGCACGCCGTCCATGCCCATCGCCAGCTTCTCGAGCCGGCCCAGCCGCTCGAGGTAGGAGGTCATCGACTCGGCCCGGGCGCCCGGGCGCACCGCCGAGACGGTGTCGGCGAGGATCACGATGCCGGCATAGACCGTCTCCGGCTTGACCTCCTCGTGGTGCGCCGCGACCGCGTTGACCACGATCGGCGTCTCGCCGTACCGGCGGATGAAGTCCGCGCCCGCGGTGGCATGGCTGCCGGCGTACTCGCCCTCGATCGCCTTGCCGATGTCGTGGAGCAGGCCGGCCCGGCGCGCCACGTTCGGGTCCAGCCCGAGCTCCGACGCGATCATGGCGCACAGCTGCGCGACCTCGATCGAATGGTCGAGGACGTTCTGGGTGTAGGAGAACCGGAACCGGAGCTTGCCGAGCAGCCGGATGATCTCCGGATGCAGCCCGGTGATCTTGAGGCGGTCCACCGCCTCCTCGCCCAGGGACGCGACGTGCACGTCGAGGTCCTGCCGCGCGCGGCCCACGAATTCCTCGATGCTCGCGGGGTGGATGCGCCCGTCCTTCACCAGCGCCTCGAGCGCGAGCTTCGCGATCTCGCGGCGCACGGGGTCGAAGGACGAGATCAGGACCATCTGCGGCGACTCGTCGATCAGCAGCGTGCAGCCGGTGGCCGCCTCGAACGCCTTGATGTTGCGCCCCTCCCGGCCGATGATGCGGCCCTTCATCTCCTCGCTCGGCAGCTGCACGATGGTGGCGGTGATGTCGTTGTTGGGCTTCGAGGCCAGCCGCTGCATCGTCGCGAGCAGCGTGCGCTTCGCCTCGTGCACCAGCTCCTGCTCGGACTTCTCGAGCAATTCCTTCCGAAGCGCCCGCAGCTCGTCCTGGCACTCGAGGATGACCTCCTCCCGCAGGGCCTTCTTGATCTCCTCCGCGTCCATCGCCGCGACGCCCTCCAGCCGCTTGCGCAGGCTCTTCGACATCGCGCGCATCGCGTCGCGCGCCTGCTGGATCGCGGCGCCCTCCCGCGCGAGGCGCTCCTGCCGCTGCTCCAGCTGGTAGTCCAGCAGGCCGAGCGACTCCTCGTGCGAGCGGATTTCCCGCAGCATCATCTCCATCTCGATCTTCCGGCGGTCGAGTTCCCGGTTCACCTCAGCTTGGTGGACGATGATCTCCTCCTCGGCCTTTTGCTTCAGCTCCTGCGCGGCCACGGCCGCCTCGCGCTTCGCGAGCTCCAGCTGCTCGAGGGCCTGCCTTTCCGCGATCCGGCGCGTCTGCCGCGTGGCGCTCCACACGATCATGAAGCCGCCGACCACCCCGGCGATGACCGCGACCACGAACGTCCACAGATGCGGCTCGGTGGCGGAGGACACCAGTTCGGACTGGGCCAGCAGATGGTCGGTCATGCGGGGCCGGCCACGGTAGGGAGAACCCCCTGCTTGGCAACACCGCAGAGACCCGGCCCTAGTTCTTCGCGTCCCGCAAGTTACGGTTCCCAGCCCGGCGCCACCGGTTCCTGGAAGACAGGCACCGCCTGACCGATGACTTCCTGCATCCGCGCCACCGCGGCCTCCTCCCCATCGAGGGCGTGGGTCTGCACGACGACGTACGCCCAGCGATGCGCCTGCAGGTGGCGCAGTCGGTCCAGGGACGAATGCGCCATGCGGCCGAGGTGGGACGCAACCGTCTTGTCCGCCCCGACGAACCAGTAGGCGAGCAGCGCGGGCACGCGGACCGTCTGTCCGTTCCCGACCCGCACCTCGCGCTCGATGCGCAGGAGCGTGACCGGCTGCAGGCCGTAGCGCGCGCCCGGATCGATTGCGGGCCGCTCGAACACGTGCCGGTCGCTGTCGAGAATCGTCCAGCCCTGGCCTTCGAGGCAGATCTCGGGCCGGTGAATCGAGGTGCGGTCGCGCCCGCTGAGCACGATCGAGACGAACACCGTGTTCCGCCGGTCGCGCAGCGAGACGTAGTTCTTGCGCGAATAACCTGTGTCCGGCGGCAGGGTGCGCCGCTCGACCTCGGAGATCTCGGCTTCCTGACCCGCCCAATCCGCCCCGAGGTAATTCGGCAGCCGCACGGGGTTGAGTCCGTCCGCCGCCAGCTTCACCCCCGTGCGCGGGCTCACCTGGATCGCGTCGAGCCGCGCCGCTCCCAGCATCACCGCGCCGGCCGCAAGCAGCACCGCCGCGCCCGCCGCCACCGGATGGGCCGGGCCGCCGGGCGGGCGGGGAGTCCCCTCGTCCGCGGCCGCTCCCCTGTCGCCGGCCTCCTCATCCCGGCCGGTCGGACGCGGCCGTCCCCATCCCCGTCGCTGCATCCATCCGACCGTAAGCTGCACCAGCCCGAGCACGATGAGGAAGATCAGGACGCCGAACACGTCATGGACTTTCGCGCCCGCAGCCTGGCCGCGCCATTCGCCCGCGAGGATGATCGCGTAAATCCGCACGACGTTGCCGACGTAGGCATAGGGCACGCTGAGCGCGCCGACGAGCAGGCGCATCCACCCGGCGCGGAAGTTCAGGTACCCGACCAGCAGCGACAGCGCCGCGAGGGCGGTCAGCGAGCGCATGCCCGAGCAGGCCTCGACCACGTCGTAGGAATAGCTCCCGTCGGGCGCCATCAGCTGGGTGCCGTTGCGGATGACCTCGATGCCGGTGGCGCGCGCCAGCGGGTAGGCGAGGTCGATGACGGCGGCGCGCAGCCGGAATCCGAGGTCGCCGAACATGTTGATCGGAATCGCGAAGGCCATGAACGCCACCGGGAACGCCGCCGCCCGCCCCCAGCGCGGCCCGCCCGCGAGCGCGAGGAGTCCCCACACGAACACCAGGCAGCCGAGAATCGAGATCCGCGTCTGCTGCATGGCGTAGCCGAGGATATGCAGCGCCAGGCCCCCGACCAGCCCGGCGACCGCCGCCCGGGCCGACGAGCGGGTCGCCTCGGCCGGCACACGAACCGCCCGCCGCAGGTTGCTCCACAACAGCCAGACCGCGACCGCCAGGATGAGCCAGCCGTGCTCGCTTTCCGAGGCCGGGTTGGCCCACTGGTAGCCCCACCAATAGAACAGCGAGCGCGTGTCGATGTAGCCCCGCGTCGCGTTCCCGAAAAACTGGAAGACGGCGAAGCCCGCCGCCGCGCAGAGCGCGACGACGACCCAGTGCACGGCTGGTTTTGCGCCGGGAGGACCCGGCACGTGCCCGCTTTGCGCGCACGACACGGCGTCTCGGTTCTCGCGCGAATTTTTTGCGGCTGGCTTGCCCACGGTGGCCGCGCATCATCCGTGTTCCCGCCACATTTCCAAGCCGTGAAACTCCTGGTCCTCGCCCAGACCCCGCCCCCGGTCCACGGCCAAAGCGTGATGGTGCACACGCTGGTCCGCGGCCTGCCGGCGCACGGGGTCGAGCTCCGCCACGTCAACCTGCGGCTCTCGCGCGACCAGGCCGACATCGGACGCTGGCGCTGGGGGAAGCTCGCGGTCGTGCTCGACGCCTGCCTCCACGCGATCGCCGATCGCTTCGCGCACGGCTGCGACACGCTCTACTATGTTCCCGCGCCGGCCAAGCGGGGCGCGCTGTACCGCGACTGGATGGTCATGCTGCTGTGCCGTCCGTTCTTCCGCCGCCTCGTCCTCCACTGGCACGCGGCGGGCCTCGGGGAATGGCTCCGCGCGCGCGCGAGCGCGCCCGAGCGGGCGCTCACCCGGCTCCTTCTCGGCCGGGCCGATCTCGCGATCGTGCTCGGCGAGGGCCTGCGCGAGGACGCGGCGGCGCTTGCCCCGCGGCGGATCGCCGTCGTGCCGAACGGCATCGCGGACCCGTGCCCCGGTTTCGCCCGGGCGGTCCCGGCCGCCGGGCGGGCGCCCACCGCGCTTTTCCTCGGGCTGGGCATCCCGGAAAAGGGCATGCTCGATGCGATCGCCGGAGCCGAGGCGGCCGGCTGGCGGATCGTCGTCGCCGGCGACATCCCCGATCCCGCCCGGGCGGCCGCGCTCCACCGGCAGGCCGCGGCCAGCGGGGGCCGGCTCGTCCTGGCCGGCTTCATCCGGGGCGAGGAGAAGCACCGCCGGCTGGCCGAGGCCGATGCCCTCGTCTTTCCGACGTATTACCCCGCCGAAACCCAGGGGCTCGTCGTGGCCGAGGCGCTGGCGCACGACCTGCCCGTGGTCGTGACGCGGTGGCGGGCCGTGGCCGAAAATCTGCCGCCGGCGCACGTGAAGGTCGTGCCGCCGCGCGATCCCGCCGCCGTGGCCGCGGCGCTCCGCGCGATCGCGCGCGAGGAGCCTCCGGCCGGGGCCTCCCGCCGGCACTTCCTCGCGCACCTCACGCTCGAGCGCCACCTCGCGGGGCTGGCGGGCGCGATCGGGGGCCTGGACCGACCCGCGCCGGACCGCGGCTCATCGTAGCAGCGCCCGCGGCCAGAAGCGCGTCAGCCAGCCGAGGGGAAAATAATCGGACAGGCGCGGCGCGCGGCCGGCCCGCGGCTCGAGCGAACGCCGCGGCAGCGCGTCGACGTGCTGGAAGAAGGCGCGGCAGGCGGCGTCGTACGCGCCGGGCTCGTGGCGCGCCGCGAGGGCCCGGGCCCGCTCCCTCAGCCGCGCGACGACGCCCGGCGGCTCGCTCAGCACGGCGTGTACCGCGGCCGCGGCGGCGCACGGGTCGGCCGCGGGGTAGAGGCACCGGGGCTCGACCTGTGGCGCGTACTCGTCGCCGAGGCTCCCACCGATGGCCGGATAAAAGGGCAGCGCGCCCTCCGCCATGGCCTCGAGCATCACGATCGGGCCGCCCTCGTGGTCGCTGAAGAAGACCGCCGCATCCCATCGCCGCATCCGGCGGCGATACCCGATCGGGTCCTGCCAGCCCAGGAACTGCACCGCCGCGTCGCCGGCAAACTGGCGCTGGAGCCATGGCCGCAGCGGCCCGTCGCTCACGATCTCGACGCGGAACCGCGCGCCCCGCGCGCGCAGCGCGCGCACAAACGGCACCAGGCGGTCCCAGCGCTTCTGGGCCCGGACGAGGCGGCCGGCGCATCCAATCACCCATTCGTCCCCGCCCGGCGGGCGGGGGCCGGGATCCGGCACACCGGGCGCGACCGGCAGCGGCGTGACCACCACCCGCCCATCCGCCGCCAGCGCCGGGGCGATCCGCCGGATCGCCCGCGCCGCCTCCTCGCACAGGCAGGTGACGCCGTCGAGCCAGGGCGCGGCCGCGGCCAGCAGCGGCCCGAACTGCGACTCCGCGTCCACCAGGCAGGCGATGCGGCGGCGCGAGGCGTCGACGTCGGCAAACCAGGGCAGGCCCCAGCCGTTGTGCCAGACGGTCAACGCCGCGGGGTGGCGCGCGAACAGCGCGGCCATCGCCGCACGCATGCCGCGCGGCGTGCGGTGCCAGCTGAACCGGAGCGGCACGAAGCGATCGTCCGCTCCGGGCGGCCGCCGGTCGAAAAGGCCGACCTGCCAGGCGTCATACCCGGCCCGGGGGTCGCTCCGTGCGTGCCGTGCCAGCAGCGTCTCGACGCCCCCGGTCGTGCGCGCCCAGGCCGCGACGTGTATCAGCCTGGCGGATCCGCTCATGGTCCGACCACCGCGCGATACACCCGCGACCACGCCTCCGCCGCGCCCTCGGCGGTGAACCGGGCGGGCAGGTCCGGACCGCTGGCCGGCCGCTCCGGCCGGGCGGCGAGCGAGGCGATCCGCGCCGCGAGATCGGCCGTATCTCCGCTCCGGAACAGCCAGCCGTTCTCTTCCGGCCGGATCACGTCGACCGCCCCGCCCGAGTCGGCCGCGAGCACCGGCACGCCCGCGGCGAGCGCCTCGAGCATCGCCATCGAGAACGGCTCCCGGTCCGACGCGACCACCAGGACATCGGCGTCCCGCCACAGGTCGTCGGGCGATGGCCGCGGACCCAGGAACCGGGCCCGATCCGCCACGCCGAGGTCGTGGGCCGTGCGGCGCAGCTCGTCCGCGAGGGCGTCGTCGCCGCCGCCGATGTGCGTGAACGTGACCTGCGAGCACAGCGGCGCCGGCAGGCGCGCGAGCGCGCGCAGGACCAGGTCCCAGCGTTTCCAGCGGACCAGCATCCCGACCCCCGCAAGCCTCAGGCAACCCGAAGCGGCCGGGCCGCGCCGCACGGCGGCCCGCGGCGCTCCGCCCGGGATGCACTGGTCCCAGCCGCGGTCCGGCAGCCCGTAGTAGGCGCGCATCGCCGGACTCAGCCAGAACAGCCGGGAGCCCAGGCGGCGCGCCGCGGCCCGGTAGAACCAGCGCTGCCGGCCGTAACAATGAACGCTGGCGACGACGCGGCTTTCCCCGCGGGCGCGCAGCCGGAGCGCCACGAGGAGCCCGGCCCGCGAGTGGCCGTGAAAGATCCGCGCCGGGTCTTCCGCCAGCCAGCCGCGGACCGCCCGCGCCACAACGCCCGCGCGCCACCAGGTCCGCAGCCCGATCTTCTCGGCGGCCAGCGGCGGCCACTCGAGGACCGGCAGCCGCGGCGTGCGGCGCTGCACGCCGCCGGCGCTCAGTCCGAGGATGCACTCGAAACGGCCAGCGCCGGCCAGCGCGCGCACGACCGAAACGATCCCGCCCGCGTCGTCCGCGGCGCCGGTGTAGTGCAGCACGGGGCCTGGTCGCGCCGGAGCCATCCGCCCCCCATTAGGCGGACCGCCCGCCCCTTGGGAATCTCTTTCTCGCCGCCGCGCGGCGGGTGCGGCCGGCCGCAATGATAAAACGGACGCGGCCAAAGTTTTCATCGCCAACCCCGGGGCCCCGCCCAGCATCGCGGCATCCCGTGAAGATTTCCGGCCCGGATTTGCGTCTGCGCCTTCTGCCGATTCTCGCCGCCCAGGCCGTGGGCCTCCTTTGCGGCATCGCCGGGGTCCGGCTGACGTCCCGGTTCGTGGACCCGGCCGACTACGGCGCCTACGGGATTTTCATGAGCCTGGCGCCGCTCGGCCCGTACGTCGTGTTCGCCGGGGTCGTCCGTTTCCTCGCCCGGCACTGGCAGGACTCCCCGGCGCGGCCCGCGCTGCTCCGGGCCGTGCTCGTGGCGGCGCTGCGCAAGACGCCGTGGCTCGCCGGCGCGGCGGCGGTGGCCGGCGTCATCCTGTCCCCGGACGAACCGGTCCGTTATGCCGCCCTGCTCTTCGGCGGCGCGTTTCTCGCCGGCCTGACGCAGCTGGCGCAGGCGGCGCTGCAGGCCGCGCGCGATCACTGGCGCGATTTCGCGGTCGCGGGCGCCGCCTCGATCGCGCGCTCCTTCGGGCCGCCCCTGCTGTATGCCGCCACCGGGGCCGGGCTGCTCGCGCTGCAGGCCGGTTACGTGGTCCATGCGCTGGTCGGCGCCGGCCTCGGCGCGGTCGTCCTCTGGCGCTGGGCGGGCTCCGCCGCGCCCGCACCGGCTTCCGTGGCGCTTCCGCCCACGTACGAAGGGACGCAGTTCATGCTACTGGCCGTGGCCGCCTGGGTCGCGCAGGCGGTGAACCGGTGGGCCGTGGCCTGGGCGCATGGCGCCGAGCCCGCGGGCTACTTCACGCTCGCCGGCAACGTCGGGCTGATCCTTCCCACGATCCTCGCCGCGGTGCTTGGGCAGTTCCGGCAGCCGCACTGGTACGCGACCGACACGGGCGACCCCGCCGCCCTGGCGCGGCTGCGGCGCGATGTCGACCGCGTGGCCGCGGGCTTCACCGCCGGCGCCCTGGTCCTCAGCGCGCTGCTGCATCTGGCCATGCCCCGGTTGATCGGCCCGCTGGTGGACGCCCGGTATCTCCCCGCGGTCGACTACGTGTTCGCGACGGGCGCCGCCACGACGGCGCTGCTCGTCGCGGGCTACTTCCACACGCTGCTGATCGCGGCGCGGCGCGAGGATGCCTGCCTCGTCCCGGACCTCACCGGCGGCGTCGTGTTCTTCGCCGGCTCGCTCGCCGCCGCCGGCACCGGGCTCGCGGTGTTCAAGACTTGGCTGGCCCTTTCCCCGCTGGTGCCTTGGGTGGTCAACCGGACCCTTGCGCACCGCGCGCTGGCCCGCCCCCGCTGAACCGCGCCTGATGAACCCCCGCCTCCGGACCACGCTCATCACGCTGTTCTGCGCCGTCCTCGCCGTCTGGCTGGGCTGGAAGGTGGCGGAAGGCTCGTATTTCTGGCCGGGGCTCGCGGCAGCGGCTGCGATCGGCGCCGTCAGCGTGCGCCTGCTGCGCCTGCCGCTGGACGTGATCGTCTGCGGCTGGCTGCTCATCGGCTACATCGCCGGCAATCGGGGCTTCGCGCAGCTCATGCCGGCGCCGGGCATCCCGCTGCTCCCGGCGGAAGCCGCGCTGCTGCTCGCCTGCAGCTGGCGCTTCGTCGCCGCGGCGGTCGAGCGGCGCCTTCCGTTCCGCCGCGACGCGCTGGACTGGGCGGTCCTCGCGTTTCTGGCCGTCGGCGGGGTCCGCCTCGTGTTCGACTTCCCGCGCTTCGGCTTCCTCGCGCTCCGCGACTCCGCGATGGTGTACTATGCGTTGTTTTTCTTCCTCGCGCGGGAGATGGCGCGGGACCGCGCCGCCGCGCGCTACCTCCTGGGCTGCGCGCTCGTCGGCTGCGCCCTGCTGCCGCCGCTCTTCGCGCTCTACACCCTTTTCCCTTCGGTGTTCCTCGAGCGCCTGACGGTGCATGGCGTGCCCCTCGTCTTCTACAAGGGCGACCTGATGAACACGTATTTCGCCGCGGGCTCCCTGCTGCTCTTCCTGCTCGCGCGGGGCCTCGCGCAGCCGCTGCTCCGCTTGGTGGCGAGCGGGATGTTCCTCTACGTCCTGGCGGGCGACAACCGCGCGTCGTTGCTCGGGCTCCTCGCCGCCACCGCGCTCCTGGCGGTGGCCCGGCGCTGGCGCTACCCGCTCTGGCAGGTGGCCGGGGCCGGGTTGGCAGCGATCGTCGTCGGGGGCTTGGCGCACTTCGCGGACAACGCGTGGGCGGAGCGGAAGCTCGCGGGGTTCGCCGACCGCGCCCGCTCGGTCACCGACGTGTTTGGGCTCCGCGCTTACGCCAGCGAGGAGAGCGGCTACAAGGGCGACAACAACCGCTTCCGGTACATCTGGTGGCGAAACGTGCTGGTGGACACGTGGACGCAGAATCCCGTGCTCGGCCTCGGCTTCGGCGCGGACCTGGCGGGCAGCTTCCTGCAGGAGTACTACCCGGATTCGGCGGAGGAGTTCACCGCGCGCAGCCCGCACAATTACCACCTGAGCGTGTTCGGCCGGCTCGGGCTGGTCGGCGTCGCGGCGTGGCTCTGGGTTTGCCTCGCGCTGGCCCAGTGCGGGTGGCGCAGCCTGCGCCAGGATCACGACGCCGCCGGCTGGGCGCTGTGGAGCGTGGTCACGGTGATCGTCGTCAGCGCGTCGTTCGGCGTCGTGCTCGAAGGCCCGATGGGTGCGGTACCTTTCTGGATGATCGCCGGGCTGGCCGCGTCCCGGCTGACCAAACAGCCGGAGCCCGCGCCGGCCGCCTCCGGCGAAGCGGCGCCGGCAACCCCCGAGCCGGCGGCGGGCGCCGGACACCGATAACTTGCGCGAAGGACGGCCGGCCGCTTTAGTGCGCGCGTCGCTTCCCTCGTGCGCCTCCCGACCGCCCTCGATCTCACGAACTTCATCAAGCTCTCCACGAAGGAGCGGTCGGATGCGATCACCCCGGTCTGCATCGGCCTGCTGGCGATGTTCGGGGTGTTCTTCATTTACAGCGCCCAGCTGGCCACGGAGGCGGACGACTGGCAGAAGCAACTGGTTTTCCTCGGGATGGGCGCCGTGGTCTACCTGGGCGCGGCGCTGCTCGACTACCGGCTCTGGCTCCGGTGGGCCCACTGGATCTACCTGCTCGCCCTGCTCCTGCTCGCCGCCGTCCTCATTCCCGGCATCGGCACCACCCACGGCATGGGCGCGCGGCGCTGGATCAATCTCGGCCCCCTCGGCGCGTTCCAACCTTCTGAGTTGGGCAAAGTTGCCGTGTTGATCGCCACGGCCTCGATCCTCACCGGCTCCAAGCTCGGGACCGTGCGGGACTCGCTCCAGACCCTGGTTAAGTTGGCTCTTGCTGTGGGTATCCCCATGTTGTTGATACTCGCCGAACCCGACCTCGGCAGCGCGCTGGTCATCGCGCCGGTGGTCTTCGCCATGCTGTATGTCTCCAATCTCTCGATGCGGTTTTTCGCCTCGGCCCTCGGCATCTTCGCCCTGCTGGTCGGCATCGTGAGCCTCGATATCTGGCGATACTACAGTTACTTGGAAGATAACGACTTGCTCTCGCGGAACGCGCGCGACGCCCGGGGCCAGTACCAGGAGCGATCGTGGCTGCCGCTCCGCGACTACCAGCGCGAGCGCATCCTGGCGTTCGCCTTGCCGGACAAGATCGACCCCCTCGGCATCGGCTGGAACAGCCGGCAGTCGCTCATCTCCGTCGGGTCGGGCGGGCTGACCGGCAAGGGGTGGACCGAGGGCACGCAGGCCAAGCTCGGCTACCTCCCCAGCCGCGTGGCCCACAACGATTTCATCTTCTCCGTCATCGCGGAGGAAAAAGGTTTCCTGGGAAGCATCACCGTCCTCGGACTCTTTGGCGTGGTACTATGGAACGGACTTCGGATCGCGGGCCTCGCCCGCGACCGCTTTGGCCAATACTTGGTCATCGGTGTCACGGCGCTCTTCGCCGTGCACATCTTCGTGAACATCGCCATGACCATCGGGCTGGTGCCGGTGAAAGGCATACCGCTTCCCTTCATCAGCTACGGCGGCACCTTCGTGCTCAGCTGCGGCCTGCTGCAAGGACTGGTCCAAAGCGTCTATCGTTACCGGAAGGATTTCTGACCATGAATCCCTTTCCCGCCGATACTGACCGCTCTGCCGGAATCTCCTGCGCACCGCGCGACCGCACCTGGGGGCCCGCCGACCACACCCAACGGGACCAACCCCACCATGAACGACACGTCGAACCCGTCCGCCGGCGCTGCGCCGTCGGACCCTTCCCAGCGCCATGAGTCCGAGCTCGCCACTCCGCCCCCACCGCGGCACGCCGAGCCGGTCTCCAGCGAGCAGCTTCGCGCGGAGGCCAAGGAGCGCTCGCAGCAGCGACCCCTCCTCCAGAAGATCCTGAGCCTGTTCCAAAAGGAGAAGGGCTCCTTCCGCGAACTCGTCATCAATTCGGAGCCCCTCGAGAAGCGCGTCGCGCTGCTCGTCGACGGCGTCCTCGACCGCTTCGAGATCGAGCGCGAGTCCGACAACCGGATGGTCGGCGGCATCTACAAGGGCCGCATCAAGAACCTCGACCCCGGCCTCAAGGCCGCCTTCGTCGACATCGGGTACTCGAAGAACGCGTTCCTCCACTACTGGGACATGCTGCCGGCCGCCGCCGACTCCTCCGTCGAGGTCGTCCGCGTGAACAAGAAGAAGGGCGCGCCGGAGCGGAAGAACGAGCCCACCGTCAAGGACATCCCCCAGCTCTACCCGCCCGGCTCCGAGATCGTCATCCAGGTCACCAAGGGCCCGATCGGCACCAAGGGCCCGCGCACCACGACCAACCTCTCGCTCCCCGGCCGCTACCTCATCCTCACGCCGTACTCCGACGGCTGCGGCATCTCCCGCAAGATCGAGGACCCGGCCGAGCGCAAGCGGCTCAAGACGCTGATCAACGAGCTCACCATCCCCGAGGGCATGGGCGTGATCGTGCGCACCGCCGGCGAAGGGAAGAAGATCCGGTACTTCGTCCGCGACCTCCACCTGCTGCTGAAGAAGTGGGAGGAGATCTCGCGCCGGATGAACTCCGAGCGCTCGCCCGCGTGCCTCTACCAGGAGCCCGACATCGTCGAGCGCACCGTGCGGGACTTCCTCACCGAGGACATCGACCGCGTCCTGATCGACAACGAGAGCGACTTCCGCCGCACCCAGGAGTTCGTCTCCCAGATCTCCACCCGCTCGCGCGGCAAGATCGTCCACTACCGCGACTCCATCCCCGTCTTCGAGCGCTACAACATCGAGCGCCAGATCGAGCAGACCTTCCAGCGCAAGGTCACGCTCCCGTCGGGCGGCCAGATCGTCATCGACGAGACCGAGGCCCTCATCGCCATCGACGTGAACACCGGCTCCCACAAGTCGAAGTCCGGCGACGAGAAGAACACGATCTTCCAGGTCAACATGGAGGCGGCGGTCGAGATGGCCCGGCAGATCCGCCTGCGCAACATCGGCGGCCTCGTGATCATGGACTTCATCGACATGAAGGAGCGGCGCCACCGCCAGGCCGTCTACGACAAGATGGTCGAGCTCATGTCGGAGGACAAAGCCAAGACGCACATCCTGCCGATCTCGCAGCTGGGCATCATGCAGATGACCCGCCAGCGCCAGCAGGAGTCGCTCTCGGCCGGCCAGTACACCAGCTGCCCCTACTGCCACGGTCGCGGCAGCGTGAAGTCGGCGACCACGATGTCGGTCGAGCTGCAGCGCCGGCTCTCGTCGGTCTGCCGCCGCCTGCAGACCCGCAAGGACGGCAAGGAATACTCGCTGCGCGTGCACGTGCACCCCGGCATCCTCGAGCGCCTCCGCGCCGAGGACGCCGACCTGCTCGTGCGCATGGAGAAGCTCTACAACGTGAAACTGGCCTTCCGCGCCGACCCGAACTATCACGTGGAGAACTTCAAGATCATCAACGCGCTGACGAACGAGGAATATCGATAGCGCGACGCAGGGCGCCGACCTGCCCGCCGAAGTCTCGGCGCAAGGCAGGCCGCCCACTGACGACCAAGCCCGGCCCTCACGGCCGGGCTTTTCGTTGCCGACGCCTTCTCTCCGCGGCGGCGAGTCCCAACAGTCACGGAGCCGGGCGGAGTCCCTGTCCGTCCACCGGCGCAATTCCGCGGGGCGCGGTTCGTCGTCCGGCCCGGCACCGCCGCCACCTCTTCAATAGATATACCGGACCCGGATTTGCCGGCGGTTCCGCGCAGGGCGAGCGTCGCGGTCCCTCATGACCGATACCCCATCAGAGCATTCCGCCGCGCGCTCACCGTCGCGTTGCCCGCCGGCGCCGGGGACCTGGTTCCGCCTGGGGCGTCGACAGCGACCGGATCGGGATGATCGGCTTCTCGGCGCCGGCCTCACGATGCACTGCACGCTTCGCCGCCGGGCTTTTTCTTTCCTCCGGCGGGCCTGCGCGCCAACGTGCCTCGAGACTCCCGCGCGGCACCAATGACCGCCCCGGCAGTCGGAAAACCATGGCCATTCGAATCGGATGCGGCAGCTGGGCGGACGCGGAATACGTCGGGGTCCTCTACCCCAAGGGGCTTCCGGCGGCGGAGCGGCTGCGGACCTACGCCACGCGGTTCCCGCGGGTCGAACTGAACAACACGTACTACGCCACGCCCAGCGCGGCGCAGATGACGGCGTGGGCGGACCAGACGCCCCGGGATTTCCTCTTCGACTTCAAGCTGCACCGGGCGTTCTCGGAGCGGCCCGAGACTTCCGGTGATCTCGTCGAAAAACTGGCCGCGGCGGTGGACCCGCTGCAGCGGATGGGGAAACTGGGCTGCTTCCTGCTGACGCTGGCGCCCTCGTTCGGACCCGCCCGGCACCGGCTCACCGAGATTGACGCGCTGCTCAAGAATCTTCCGCCAGGGGTGCCGCTCGCGGTCGAGCTGCGGCACCGCGGCTGGGTGGAAGGAAAGTCCCGCGAGGCGACGCTGGACTTCTTCCGCGAACGGAAGCTCGCCTGGGTGGCGCTCGACCTGCCCGACCTCGCGCTGCCGTCGCTCCTGCCGGTCATCGATGAGGTCACGAACCCGCAGCTCGCCTACATGCGCCTGCACGGGCGCAATCCGGGCTGGGCGAAGGCGAAGACCGCCGCCGAGCGCCACCAGTGGGATTACTCGCCGGAAGAACTGCGGGAAATCGCCGCGCGCATCCGGAACCTGGCCGACCTCGCGGAGCACGTGCATGTGAGCGTGAACAACCACGCGGAGGACTTCGCGCCGAAGGCGGCGCTGGCGCTCCAGGACCTGCTGGCGGCGCGGGCGGGTGGCTGAGCCGACCGTGACGCGACGGCCGGCGACGCGAGCGCGCCGGGCATTGAAGGTCCTTTAGCGTCGCCGCGCCTCCCCCGCCGGCCGCACGCCCGACAGCAAGCCGCTGCGCAACCACGAGGAGAGCGTGCGGGCGAGAACCGGGTCGCCGCTGACCTCCACGCGGCCGTCCGCCCGCGCGGCGCGCATCGAGACGTCGCCCGCCCATACCTCCACCAGCGTGCGGAGGTCGGAGCGGATCCGCAGGTCGACGTCGCGGCCGGGATTGGTCGCGCACAGTTCCCGCCTCCCGCGCGAGTCCACGACGATCCACCAGTGGGCAAAACGCGGCAGCCCCGGAAAGCTGAACTGCACCACCGTCGTGCCGTCGGGCAGCGCGTCCGCGTCGATGCGGCGCATGAAGTCCAGCATCAGCAGCTGGACGTCGAGCTCGTCGTCCTCCATCTGTCCGCGCGCCCAGCGCATGCCCCACTTGCCCAGGCTGAGCACCGCCTCCCGCAGGTCCCGGCCGGCCGGCGTCAGGCGATACTCGGAATGACCGTTGCGGCCGCCCGCCCGGCGGACGATCAGGCCCTGGTCCTGCAGCTGCCGGAGCCGGCGGGTGAGCAGCGTCGGCGAGATCCGCGACAGCCCGCGCTGCAGCTCGCTGTACCGGGTGGTGCCGAGCAGGAATTCGCGCAGGATCAGGATCGTCCAGCGCTCGCCGAGGACTTCGGCGGCCTTCGCCACGGGGCAAAACTGGCAGTATCGATGGGTCACGGGTTGCGAAGGTCGCTACATTTTATGGAGGGGGTTGCTATCATCGGTGTCGTAGCCGCGCGGAGCGCGCCTCGGGTACGATGGAAGCTCGCCGGAACCATTCCGGGGAAAACCAACGAAAAACGCAATCCAACCAACACCTCACCCATGAAGCTCCTGCAGTTCCTCGTTCCCGCCGCCTCGCTCGGCGTCATGCTCACCGCCCCCGGCGCCGCCGCCGCCGACATCCGCCCGGAAACGCTCCCGGCCGGGCAGCACCTGTACGTGATCGAGCGCGAGATTCCCAACGCCGGCAAACTCACCCCCGCCGAGCTCAAGGACATCGCCCAAAAGTCCTGCAAGGTGATCGACGGCATCGGGCCGCAGATCCGGTGGGTGCACAGCTACGTCACGGCGCAGAAGATCTACTGCGTGTACGTCGCGCCCGACGAGGAGACGATCCGCGAGCATGCCCGCCGCGGAGGATTTCCCGCCAACAAGATCAGCCGGGTCGGCGCGATCTTCGGGCCCGAGACCGCGAAGTAGCCGCCGCGGCCGCGATTCCTCCGGCCGCGCGGCCCCCCGGCGGCCGGAGGAACGCAGCTCTTCGGCTGCGAGGTGCGGCCGGCCGAGGTGAGGCAGGTGTCCGCGCGGGACAGAGTCACGGCGGAATTGGGCCGGGGAACAAGGGACTGGAACCCGTCGGTCCAGCCATCCGCAGCATGAAAGCGCCGGTTCCGGACGTTTTATCCGGGATCGCGCTCCCCGGAAAACGCCCCAGTGCGCGCCCGGACGGCTCCCCGTCGGAAGATTTTTTCCCGCGGGTGTCCGTTTGCACCCCGGTCGCCCGTCGTCTCTGGTGAAACCACCCAATCCGAAATACCCAACCCGCTGAATCCCATGTCCGCCCCCGCCCAGTCCCACACCATCCGCCTCCACCGCGTGCTGAAGTCCAAGCCCGAGAAGGTCTACAAGGCCCTGATCGATCCCGCCGCCCTCGCGAAGTGGAACGCGCCGTACGGCTTCACGGCCACCGTCCACCACCTCGACGCCAAGGTCGGGGGCACCTTCAAGATGTCGTTCACGAACTTCGGCACCGGCCAGAGCCACTCGTTCGGGGGCAAATACCTCGAGATGGTCCCCGGCGAGAAGCTGAAGGTCACCGACGTGTTCGACGATCCGAACCTGCCCGGCACGATGATCACGACCTACACGCTCAAGCCCGTCCTGTGCGGCACCGAGGTGAACGTCGTGCAGGAAGGCGTTCCCGCCGCGATCCCCGCCGAAATGTGCTACCTCGGCTGGCAGGAATCCCTTGCCCAGCTGGCGCTCCTCGTCGAGCCCGACATCCCGAACGAGTGATGCCCCGGCATCTTCATGGCGAGGTCCCGCGCCTGCGGGGCCGTGGCGATCCGCCCCCTCGAGCCCGGCCAACCGCCGGGCTTTTTCCTGCCCGCGAATCCCGCCCTGCCCGCGAGGTTTCTTTTTAACGGATATCACGGGTTCGAACGGATCCAATGGATCGCGCGAATCCCCCAGGGCCACGATCGGTTCATCCGTTCCGTTCCATGTGATCCGTGGCAAAAGAACCGCCGCTCGCGGCATGGGGTTCGTTCACCGTCCCATGCGTCTCATTTCTTCTCGCAGATCACATTCCACCGCAGCGTGTCGCTGAATGTGATGCTCATCAGCCCGTCGTCGCCGCTGCGCCGATACACGGTCGACCGCGGCGCGCCGCCACCGGCAAAAAATCCCGAGAGCCACGTCACGACCCCGCTTTGGGGGTCATAGCGGTAACGTCCGGTCGCGCCGTTATCGAGCCAGCGATACGTGCCGTCCGACCTCAGCGCGAAATAGCCGCGGTACTCGCGGCGGAACGCCGGCACGGCGTTCGGCCCGTTCCAGACGGTTTCCGAGCACACGTAATTGCCGAACACGAGCGCGCCGCCCGCCGGAGGTTCGGGCGCGGGCGGCGTCGTCTTCGGCTGCCCGGCCTCGACGACCTTTCGCCAGGCGGCGCGGGCGATCGCCACCTCGCCGTCGAACTGCGCCCGCAGGGCGGGATCGCCGGCCACCGCGCGCTGCAGCTGCGCCGCCGCATCCTTGCCCTGCGCGGCGCGCGCGACCGCCATGAGATAGTTCAGGTGCGGATTGGCCGGGTCGCCGCCGAGGGCCAGCGCAAAACCGGTCTCCGCGCTGTCGTACGCATGCTTCTCGAAATACTCGATGCCGTAGAGCGCCTCGCGCCCCGGCGTGTTCATCGCGGTCTCCGGCCCTCCGGCCGCGCGGGAGCGCTTCAGCCGGTCGACATAGGCCTGCACGGATGCCGCCGGGGCGGCGGCCTTGCCGTCCGCGCGGGCCGTGGGCGCCGGGGGATTCGCCGGCGGGTTGGGACTCGCTGCCGGCGGCGCCGGCGGCCTCGCAGGAAAGTCCCGCGCGCTGCGCTCCCGCAACGCCGGCTGCAGCCGCACCGCGGCCTCGAGATGTTTTCGCGCTTCGTCCTCGACGTTCTTGTCACCGCTCTTCAGGAGCGCCGCGCCCAGCTGGTAGCGGAAAAAAGGATTGTTCTCCTCCTTCTTCACGGCGTCGCGGAAGTACCAGACGGCCGACGGGAAATTCCCGGCCTCGAAATATTCCTGGCCGTACAGGAAATCCGCACCGGCCGAGAGCATTCCGGTCTCCTTTCGCGCGCCCTCGGCATCCGCCCTCAGGCGTTTCACGTGGTCGTCGAGCAAGTCGGCGCGGATCGCGGGCAGCGCCCCGACCAGCAAGGCGATCCAGGAGTACCGGACAAACGAGTGAATTCTCATGCGAGCCGCCCAACGTGCCCCGGGGTGTCCGGCGCTCAAGCCCGATCACCGACTCTCAAACGAGACATCGGGCGGTCCCCGGCGCGGAGCGTCCGCGGCTCAGGGTCCCATGCCCGGGCTTCGCGAGGCCTGGTCGGCCGCCATCTCCTCCTCGAGGGTCATCTCGTCCGGATCCGCCGGGATGCTTTCGAGGATCTCGGCCGCGATCCGTCGGATCGCGGCGTCCGACGTGGTCGAACGCAGCACCGTCTTGGCCCAGGGGCGGGCCGCTTTCCCCCGCGGATCGCCCTGGCGCGCCCAGCCCACCGCCATCGCCAAGCTCAGCCGGTCGTCGCGGACCGACTCCCGGTGCCAGGCGTACAATTCGGCAAGCTCCCGGAATTCGTCCTCGGTGAACGAGGGGGCGAATGCCTGGGTGAGCGCGCGCCAGACCACCGGCTCCGGGTTGTCGGCGTCGAGTGCCTGCGCCCGCTCGCACCATGCCGCCATCTCGGCCGCTTCCGGGCCGAGCCGGGAGGCCAGTTTCCAATCGGGCAGGCTGCGCTCGAATTGCCAGCGCGCCGCGGCGGCATACACCGCGCTCGAGGCGGCGTCGGCCGCGATCGCCGCGCGCAGCTCCATGAGCGCGCCATCCCGGTCGCCGGCATCGAGAAGAAGTTCGGCCGCGATCGGGCGCAGCGAGGGCGTTCGATCGGCCGCCGCGCGCAGGGCGGCCAGTTCCGTCCGCGCCCCCGGATCGTTCCGCCCCAGCAATTCCGACAGGATGAACAACTCACGGATCTCAGCCGCCTGGGCGGCGCGGCGTCCGTGTACCTGCGTCAGCTCGTTCCGGAGCGCGGTGGAGGCGCTCAGCCGCCGTTGGCGCACGGTGATTTCCGCCGTCAGCGATTCATTGAGTTCCGCCTCGGTGCCGTCGAACAAATCGGCCAGCCGCCCGGGCGTGGCCGGTTGCCCGGCGTGCAGTTCGGCCAGCCACCGCGGCAACCGCACCCGCTGCCACACGTCCGGCCGCTCGCCCAGGCAGCGGTAGACCAACGCCGCGCTTTGGGCGGCGAAGCGCGCCGGCTCCTGGACGACGAGGGCCGATTCGGGCTTGGCCGCGAGCACGTCCGCCCAGGGCAGCCAGCCGCGCGCGAAAAGCTCGTCGATCTCGGGCTCCGGCAGCTTGAGGATCACGATCGAATTCGCGCGGTCGATCTGCGCCCCCGCCAGGAGCGCCCCGAGGCCGTGCTCATGCCAGTAGAGCGGCGGAAAACCCAGCCGCCGCAGCTGGGTGGCGGCCAAGGCCCGATAGAGCTCGCCCGCCCGGGCCCCCGCCTCCAATCGCCGTCCACCACGATCAGGTCGCCGACGCCGGAACGCGTTCGCCGCACGGGACCGCGCGCCGGTCGCGCCGCGGCCAGGGTCCGCCACTGCGAACGCGCGGACGGCAGCACGACGATGGTCGAACCCGACTTGAAGGCTGGGCGGACGGCCAGCGACTCGGTCGCCCGGTGCAGCATTTCGAGGTCCCGTGCGAGCGGCAGCACGGCCTGCGGCGCGTCGGAATAGATCACGAAGCTGTCGGTTTCGATGCGGGTCCACGGTTCGGCGGCCACCTTCCCCGCCCGCGTGTCGAGGCGCGCGTTGTGCTCATGGATCCGGCGCGCCCGGTCCGTCCGCACCACGAGGATCACTGCCCATGCCGCCACGGCGGCGACCCCCGTCAGGATTTTCCATTTCATGAGACGAAAGAAAGACCGCGTCATCGTCCGGCGAACTCCGATGACGCGGCGGGATCGGCCCCGCTTCGCCTCACCGTGTTGAGCCACCACCGGTGCTTCCCGCCCCGCGCCTGGCGCTCGAAATAAAGCTTCATCTCCAGCCCGCCGGTGGTGCGGACCCGAAACCAGTGCTTCCGCACGTACCGCTCGCCGGAGCCGTGATGGCAGTCGCCGGTGCCCTTCCATTTTTCGAGCACCTCGAGGACTTCGTAGCGCCGCTTGTCCCAGGTGAATGCCAGCGGCAGGCCCGGCTCGCCGGCCGCCATGTCCGCGAGCGCATAGAGGCCGTCCTCCGGCTTGATGGCGGCGCCGATGAATTCCTCCGCGGGGTGCGGCGGCGGAGCGGCGCGTTCAGGGTTTCCGGCGGGGGGACGCATGGCTGCGACAGATGTGGGCCGCTGTTGGCCAACTCTCAACCTTCAACCGGGCATCGCCCGTCGCCCTAGTTCCGCGCGCGGGCCAGCTTCTCGCAACGCTCGACGTAGTTCGCCACGCCATGGGCCGCGAACTTCTCGGCCCCGACCTGCTTGATCGTGGCCGCGTCGAGCGCGCTCGACGTTTGGAGCAGCACCCGGCTGAGCCCGCTGACCTGGGTCCGCAGCTCGCCGTTCGGCTCGAAAAACATCAGGCGGCCGGCATGGTGATAGTCGGGGAACGGCGGAAGCTCGGGAATGATGTCCACGTCGTTCACGACCCGGAAAATCCGTTCCGGATACGCGCTGTCGAGCGCCTTGGAAAAGCTCCCGTCGCCGACGCGCGGGCATCCGAACGTGTAGAGCGCCGGCACCGGCATGGCCGTGGATCCCGCCGCCGCGCGCAGGAGCGTGAGCCGGGCGAACATGACGGTCGCCAGGGCGCCGCCGAGGCTGTGGCCGGTGAGGTAAAGCTGCCGCGGCGGCGGAGCGGAACCGGCGCGGGCGCCACGGCCCGGCGCGGTCAGCGCAGTACGCAGCGCGGCCTCGACCTTCTTTTCAAGCGAGACGAACGAGCTGAGGAAGCCCGCGTGCACCCGGTGATTCAGGCCGTCCGCAATGGCGCTCCACTTGAACTGCGCATTCACCAACATATCGCGGAAATCCTGCAGTTCGGTGCCGCGGAATGCGACGACCACCACCTTCTCGTCCGCCGCGAGGTATCCGTAGGCCCCGGACGCGTCATCCTCGAACGGCTCGAACCGATGGAAGTGCCAGCTCCGCGTCAGGAGCGTCCGCGCCTCGTCCGCCGGCGCATAGGCCGCCGCCGACGCGCTCGCCAGCCAGTACGCTTTCCGCGCGGAGAACCCGGTCCCCGGCGCGGTCAGGTCGTACCCGATCTCGAGGGGCAGCGGCGTGGCCGGCACGACCCTGCCGTCCGTGGCGGCCGCGGCCGGCGCCGGGCCGCCCTTTTCGTCGACGGCGGGGGCGGCGGCGCCCCGGCGCAGGCCGACGAGCTTTTGCATGAGATCGTACCAGAATGGGCCGCCCTGGGCGACCGCGAGGCCCGTCGCCAGAAAGCCGAGCAGCTTCAGGAACACCGCCCAGCCGAGGCCCGGCAGGGAAACCGGGGCGGCCTCGGACGCGCCGCCGCGGCGGATCTCGGCCCACTCCGCGGCGGTCCAGCCAAGCGGGAAGCCAAGATCGACGACCTCGCGGAGATTCCGCACCTGCGCCCCGAGTTCGGCGCGGGTCTGCCGGATCTCCCTCGCCGCCTCGCCGTCCGCGGCCGGCGCCATCTGCTGCTCGGCCGCGAGCGTCGTGGCGTAGGCGGCCGCCGCCTCGCGCAGCGAGCCGTCATGCGAGAGCACCCGGATCACGCGCACGCTGTCGGCGTTGAGCGCCACCGCCAGCGCAAAGCCGGTGACCAGGAGCAGCCAACGCATCCGGCCGCGATAGACCTGCGTCGCCTGGCGCGCCGCCTCGTCGAACCACGCGGCGAGCCCGGCGCGGAACGGCCGCCAGAGCGCCTCGCCCGTCGCGCCGCTCGGGATCTCGCTGGTCAGGGCCAGGCCATGCAGGGTGGCCAGGAGCGACTCGGGCGTGTCCGCCCGCGGCACGAGCAGCGCGCGCTCGAGTGCGAGCCGGCTGTCCGGCAACTCGCCCTGGGCGTCTTTCGGCACGGTGATGTCGATCAGCACCTGCGCGAAAGTCGCGGCCGCGAGCGTCGGCGGAGCCTCCGCGCCCTGCGGCACGAGGCTGCGGATCTTCGGATGGCCCCAGAAGCGAGCGATCACGTCCCGCCCCGCCGCATCCGCCGCCGTGGCCCCCGCGCCGGCGGCGGGCCGGAGCCACTCGCCGATCGATTTGGCCGGCCCGGACGCCGGCAGGAGGGTCGCGACGGCGCGGTCGTACATCAGCGTGCCCAGCCACCAGGGCTGGTCCGGCCGGCCGATGAGGAGCCGGTTGACGGTCACCTGGAGAATCTCCTCCCGGTAGCGCGACCATGCGGTGAGGAGCTCGACCAGCAGGCTCGCGATCGTGCTGAGCAGGAAGTACAGCAGAACGAGACCGATGGCGACGTTGAGGATGTCGGGGAGGTTCATGGCGGAGGCTCCTTTGTTCCGTCGCCGGCGCGGCCGGCGGGCCCGGGGTTGATCACCGCGCCACCGAGCATTCCTCGCGGGGGACGACCGACACGCGGGAACGAGGGCCGAGGTTCATGGTGCGGCAACGGCAGCCGGGCCCGCGGCTTCCACCGGGAGGCAACCATTCCCGCGAGGGCCGGGCAAGCGGTATTCCGGCCGGACGCGGGCGGCGGGCCGGCTTGCGGCTTGCCACCCGTCAGGCATCCCGTCATGTCCGACGCGGGCCATCGCATTCCCCTCGACCATGGGGGAACGTCCGGAGGAATCAGCCGATGCCTATCTACGCACCCTGCGACGCGTCCGGTCGCACGACCGCCTCGCGGCCGCCGCTCCCCCTATCCACTTCACCACGGAGGCCGGGGCCATGAAGCGGAAAGCCATCATTCTCGTGCATGGCATGGGCCGGCACCGCGCCCCGGAAAAGGCGGCCGCGAAAGATGGCCAGCCGGCCGCGTTGAAGCCCGGCGCGTTCGGGGACGAGTTTCTTGCCGCCCTGGCCGAAAATCTCGCGCCGTTTGCCGCGCACAAAGGCAAGACCCTGGAGGAACTCGGCTACGACCTGCACGAAATCAACTACGACGCCTGGTTCGACGAGGTCCGCGCCGCGCTCGCGGAGCAGGGCAAGGACATGGAAAAGGCCATTGGGGCGCTCGGCGGCAAATTCGGGCTGTCCGTGCCCTACGGGCTGGTCGAGAAGCTAACCAGCCTCCAGGCCGGGTTCGATTCCGACAAGTTCTTCTACACGCATTGGCTCGACGTGATCTTCTACGGATCGCTCCTCGGCGCGAAGGTCCGGGCGGTTGCGGCGGCCACGATCGCGGACGTCGTGTCCCGGTACGGCGGCGCCAACGTCCACCTGATCGCCCACAGCCTCGGCACCGCCGTCGCGCACGACACGCTGCATGTGCTGTACAAGGCGCAGTTGGACGACGACATGAAGGAACGGGGGGTCAAGCCGCTCAATCCGATCACCCATCAGCTGGCCTCGATCTGGATGTTCGCGAATGTCAGCCGGCTGGTGAACAGCGTCACCGGGTTCGCCAACCCCCTCGCCTCGATCGTGCGGCCGGGCGACCAGGGCTGCGCCACCACCTTCGTCAACGTCCGGCACAAGCTCGATCCGTTCACCTGGCTGGCCTGCTTCGACCCGGCAAACGACGACTCGTGGCTGCCCGGTCCGCTGTACGCCACCGCCTACAGCAACATTGTCACGGACCTGGTCGCCGATCCCAACACGCACTCGTTCACGCAGTACTTGCGCGATCCCCACGTCAGCGTGCGGCTCGCGCGACTGCTGCTTTTCCCGAAGTTTGCCGGGACCGAGCAGGAGATCGCGGACGCCGCGACGGCCCGGGCCAAGGAATCCCTCGCGGGCAAATACGCCCAGCTGGAGGACGCGCTCGAAAATGCGGTCCGGTCCAACGAGCCCGCCGGATGGAAGGACTTTCTCGTCAATGCCACCGCCCATGGCCGGGCCGTCCTCGAACTCGGAGGAAAATTCCCCTCATGAGCGCGCCGCTCCGACTCCTCTCCGCCGTTCTGCTCGTCGTCCTGCCCCCGGCCCTCCGGGCCCGGGAACGGCCGACCGCCGAGCAGCCGTTTCCCGCCATCCTGGCGGAGGCCCAGAGGCTCGACGCCTTCGCCGCCGGCGCCCTGGACCGCCTCCGGAAACTGGGCATCCCCACGCGCGAAGACGTCTCGGCCGAATTCCCGCTGGGCGACTTCGTCCGCTTTGCCCGCCTGGTGCGCAGCGATGCGGGCGCAAAGCTGCCCGAGCGGGAGTTCCCCGGCATCACCGCGCAGCTCGAGGGCTTCGAACTCAGCCTCGCCGTCGACGAACGCCTGCCGCATCCGCTGCCGGTCTTCGAGGCGGTGCCGAACCTGAACAATGGCGCGGTTCTGTACTTCTTCACCGACCGGCGCGCGTTCCAGGGCGAGATCGCCGACCCGGGGCGCGAGTTCGACCTGCCGACCGGCGTCGGCGTGATCCGGCTCAGCCGGCTGGACGCCCTCTCCGGCCTGAAGGAGGCGATCGCGCCCTATCGTCAGGCGCTGGCGAGCGACGAGGCGGCCCAGGCTCGCGACTACGCGCTGAGGATCTCGGCGGAATGGGACGACTATTTCGAACGCGCGCGACCGCAGTCTCCTTTGGACATCCTCGCCACCACGGTGGCCGAGCGGAGGCACCTCAATCGGGACGAGCTGGTCGGGCCCCCGCCCCGGCAATGGTTCCTGCTGCGCCCCAATGTCGTTGTCGAATCCCTGGAGGCGGCTCCGGACGGCGACCAGATCGGCGGAGCGATCGCGCTCGAGTGGGTGGGCGTCAACTTCTGGAATCAGAAACTTCCGATCGGCGTGTCCCTCACGAGCCTCGCGTCGGACCGCGAGGGCGTCGACGACTTGGGTCACGGTGTGTCGCTTTATTTTGCGAACAAGTATTGCATCGGCTGGGCCAGCCACGGCGGCGACAACGGATTCTACTTCTCGATCGACACCGCGAAATTCGTCACGAGCAAGCGTGGCATGCTGGAGGGCTATCGCGCGCGGCTCCGCGATTTCCGCTCCACGCTCGGGCGCTAGCTAGCGGGCGCGGCCCGCCTCAGCGCACCGCGGCCCGGAGCGTCCGGGCCTCCTCGATGGCCTCGCGCGCGGCGGCCAGGACGTCCCGGTTCGCCGGACCGGCCGGCATCGCAGCGGGCGGAAGTTCGGAAGCTGCCGCCGGCCGGTCCTCCGGGTCGCCCAAGCCGGCGTCGCGGAATCGCCGCAGCCGCCGGAGAATGAGGTCGCGGATCTCGGCGGCGTTCGTGACGCTGTGGAACCGCCCCGTGTGCAGGTCGTCGTGCGCGGCCCGCGGGTGCGCGCCGCCGCCGCCGCCCGCGGATTTCACCTGCACGTCGGCGAGGCCGAGCAGCCGCTGCAGCGGCCCCTGCGTCACCACGACTTCCTGCAGGTTGGCGAAGCTCATGGTCGTCTCCGCGACCGTCCAGACGCCCTCCCGCAGCCGGAGGCTCCGGTCCGTGACGAGGTACCAGCGCATCTCGTAGTCGAGCCGCCGCACGGCGTACGTCAGCGGCATTTGCACCACGTACGCGACGATGCCGACCACCTTAAGGACCCAGAGGACGGGGAACGCCCAGGCCGGAATCATCGACCCCAGCGCGATCACGAATTCCGTGTAACCCGCCTTCCACTGCGCGACCCTGCCCCGGCCCCGCTCGGCCTGCGCCGCGCGCTCGGCCCGCCGTGCCGTCTCCTCCATGCGCTCGGCAAACTGCTCCACCCGATTCTTCGGCCGCGCCCGCCGCGGGGCCTTCGCCGGCGCGCCAACCGCCGCCGCCGGCTCGGCCGGACCGGCCGGCGGAGTTTGGGCGGTCGCATGGCGGGTCGGAGCCGTCGGCGAGCCGCGCGTCTTGATCTCGTACTCGAGCCCGATGAGCAGCCCGGTCCAGAAAAGGATGGCCGCGAACGCCAGCACCTGCCCGATCGCCCAGCCGGCCAGCCGGAGGCGCAGGTAGTTGCGGCCCGCCCGGAAGACGCGAAGCGAGCCCGGATCCCCGGCCGGCGGATCGGGATCGTGCGGCACTTTCAGGAAGCTCAGCGCAAGCCGCCGGAGCGGATCGTACATGGCGCGACCACCATTCCCGGGTTCCCGCCCCGTGGCAATCCCGCTCCGGGCCACCGTGCGCCCGGCCGCCGCCGCTCCGGAAGACCGCTCCCGAATGGCGCTACGATTCGCCCGATTCCCCCGCGCGGCCCGTCTCGGGTCGCCGTCCGGTAGGGGGCGGTGCGTGCGACCGCACCGCCCCGTTAACCTTTCCTTTTGGTCAGGCCGGGGGATTCCGGAAACCCACCGGCCAAAACGTTCGATCGAACTTCATCAGCCCCACCATCGGAGCATAGCCACGCCCGCGCACCGGCGATAGCGGTCCGCCTGCGGTCCCGCGCCAGAGGCAACCGGCCCTTCGCCGCCGTCCGGCTGCCACTCCATTTCCCATGGGGCAAAACCCGACCCGGCGGTCGCCCCGCCTGAGCCGCGCGTCCCGGAATTGGGACGGGAAAAATGTGGAATTCGTTGATCCTCTGGCTTCTCTTACCGGCTCCATGACCACGCGTACCCTTCGCCAGGTTATTGCCTTGTTCGCTGCCGGGTCGGTCCTCGCGACCGGCCTGTTCGCTCAAAACCCTGCCCCGAAACTCGAGTTTCCCCAGCCGAGCCCGGCGGCCACGCTCAAGCAACGGGTCGGCATCACCGACATCACGGTCGAGTACTCCCGGCCCAGCCTGAAGGGCCGCAAGGCCTTCGGTCCCGGCGGCCTCGAGCCGTACGGCGCCGTCTGGCGCACGGGCGCCAACAACGCCACGAAGATCACGTTCAGCACGGACGTGAAGTTCGGCGGCAAGGACGTCCCGGCCGGCACCTATTCCCTCTTCTCCATCCCGGGCGAGAACGAGTGGACCGTCATCCTCAACAGCGCCTCCGGCTGGGGCTCGTACGGTTACGACCAGTCGAAGGACGTCGCCCGCGTCACCGTGAAGCCGGTGACCCTGTCGAATCCTCTGGAGACCTTCTCGATCGGCTTCTCGAACCTCCGGCCGACCGCCGCGACCTTTTATCTTTCGTGGGAGAAGGCCCGCGTGCCGGTCGAGATCGAAGTGGACGTCATCGCCAAGCTCCAGCCCCAGATCGAGTCCGTCATGGCCTCCGACGCGAAGGACAAGCCGTACTTCGGCGCCGCCATGTTCTACTACGAGAACAACCTCGACCTGAACAAGGCCGCCGAGTGGGTCGACGCCGGGCTCGCCGCGCAACCCAACGCCTTCTGGATGCATTACCGGAAGGGCCTCATCCTGGCCAAGAAGGGCGACAAGGCCGGCGCGCTCGCCGCGGCGCAGAAGTCCAAGGAGCTCGCCCTCGGCTCGAACCAGCCGCAGTCGCTCAAGGACGAGTACGTGCGCCTGAACGACACCCTCATCGCGAGCCTCAAGTAAGGCTCCCGCGATTTTCCGCGCGGGTCGGCGCCCACGCCGGCCCGCGGCGGAAACCCGGCCGCGGCCGGGACGTCTCTCCGGCGGCGGTTTCACGCCCACCCCGCCCCGCTCCCGCCCGTCCTCCGCCCGTCGGCGTGATTCTCTGCCACCCATGCCGCCCCTGACCCGTTTCACGGCCCTCGCCGCTGCCACGCTTCCGCTGCTCTCCGCCGCCGAGTCACCCGATCCCAAGGCCGTCCTCCAGGACCTCCGCAGCTTCGCCAACACCGGCACCGTGCTGCACGTCGGGGCGCACCCCGACGACGAGAACACCGAGCTGATCACCTACCTCTCGCGCGGACGCGGGTACCGCATGGCGTACCTCTCGCTGACGCGCGGCGACGGCGGCCAGAACGAGCTCGGCAAGGATTTCGACGAAAAGCTCGGCGTCCTCCGCACGCAGGAGCTGATCGCCGCGCGGAAGATCGACGGCGGACGCCAGTTCTTCACCCGGGCGATCGACTTCGGGTTCTCGAAAAATCCCGAGGAAACCCTGAAGTTCTGGAACCGCGAGCAGGTCCTCGCCGACGTCGTCCGCATCTACCGCCAGTTCCGTCCGGACGTCGTCGTCACCCGCTTTCCCATCCCGCCCGGCAGCGGCGGCCACGGGCATCACACCGCGTCGGGCATTCTCGCCGTCGAGGCCTTCAAGATTTCCGGCGACCCGAACGCCTATCCCGAACAGATCAAGGAAGGCCTCCGGCCCTGGCAGCCCAAGCGCGTCCTCTGGAATTCCTTCCGCATCGGCGCCGCCGGCCCGGGATCGCTCGACGGCCCGGTCCACCGCCAGGACATCGGCGGGAAGGATCCCGTCACCGGCGAGGAATTCGGCACCATCGCAGCCAAGAGCCGCTCGCAGCACGGCACGCAGGGGCTCTTCGGCGCCGCCAACCGCGCGCGCACCGGCGCGAACGAGCAGGCGTTCATGCTCCTGGCGGGCGAACCGGTCGCAGGCTCGGACCTGATGGATGGAGTCGACACTTCCTGGAACCGCTATCCCGGCGGCGCGGAGATCCAGGCGCTCGCGGATCAGCTGGTCGCCGCCTTCAACCCGTCCGACCTCGACGCCAACGTTCCCGCGATTCTCGAGCTCCGCAGAAAACTCGCGGCCTTGCCCGGCGACGCCGTCGTCGCGGACAAGCGCCGGCAACTCGACGGCATTCTGCAGGCCTGCCTCGGTCTGACGGTCGAGATGGTGCTCGACGAGGCCGAGTTCGTTGTCGGAGAGAACCCGATGCACACGCGCACCACCTCGCTGCGGGCCAATCGCACCGTGGTCCGGGTCGTGGGCGGCGGGCTGAGCAGCCGCGATGAGATCCGGCCGGGACAGCCCCTCGTCGAGCGATCGGCTCTCCAAGGGCCCGCGATCGACGCCCAGCCGGTCACCCATCCGTATTGGCTCCGCGCCGAAGGCAGCTCCGGGATCTCCCGCGTCGATGATGCGCGGCTGATCGGGCTGCCGGAGGAGGTGACCCGGGTCAGCCAGACCTTCGAGGTCGACGGCCAGCAGTTTCAGGTGACGAGCGAGCTGCTCCACCGCACGGCGGGCGGCGAGCTCCGCCGGGTCGCGGTCGTCCCGCCGGTGTCCCTCCGGCTCGACGCGGAGGTGCTGATGGTCGCTCCCGGCGCCGCCAAGCCGGTCCAGGTGGAGGTGACCGCCGCCCGCGCCGACACGATGGGCGCCGTGCGGCTCGAGGTTCCCGCCGGCTGGAAGCTCTCGCCGGCGAAACACGATTTCCGCATCCCGAGCGCCGGCGGAAAGGCCCGCTTCTCCTTCGAGGTCACCGCGCCCGCCCAGCCCGCCTCGGGCCGGGTCCTGGCCGTCGCCGAAGTCCGCGGCCGCCCCTATTCGCACCAGCGGCTCGAGCTCCGCTACGACCACCTGCCCGCGCAGCTGCTCCAGCCGCCGGCCCGCGCGCGGCTCGTCGCGGCCGATGTCGCGATCGAGGCCCGGCACATCGGCTTCCTCCCGGGCGCGGGCGACAGCGCGGACGAGGCGCTCGCCCAGCTCGGCTGCGACATCCGGGTGCTCAGCGGCGCCGACCTGACGCCCGAGAAGCTCGCCGGCCTCGACGCCGTCGTCATCGGCGTCCGCGCCTTCAACGAGCGCAACGATCTCAAGGCCGCGTTCCCCGGGCTCCTCGCGTGGGTCGAGCAGGGCGGCACGGTGGTCGCGCAGTACAACCGGCCCAACGGCCTCCTGGCCGACCGGCTCGGGCCGTACGAGCTGTCGATCCAGGGACCGGCGCCGCAGAACCGCGTCACGGACGAGACCGCGGCGGTCAGCTTTCTCGCCCCCGATCACCCGGCGCTGAACGTGCCGAACAAGATCACCGCGGCCGACTTTTCGGGCTGGGTGCAGGAGCGTGGCGCGTATTTTCCCAGCAAGTGGGACGAAGCGAACTACGTGGCGCTGCTCGCGATGAACGACCCGGGCGAGACGCAGCCGCACAGCAGCGTGCTCGTCGCGCAGCACGGGCGGGGGTACTACGTGTACACGAGCCTCGCGTTCTTCCGGCAGCTCCCCGCCGGCGTCCCCGGCGCCTACCGGCTGCTCGCGAACCTGGTCTCGCTCGGGAAATGATGCGGCGAGCGCATGCTTTTTTTTCACCACGGATTTCACGGATGAGCACGGATTCGGCCGAAATCCGTCCCTGCGCTGTCCACTCACCCCTGTCCTCTGACCGCTACGCACGATGGAGCCGCCGGAAAAATCGCGCGAACCCCTGACGATCCGGGATCCTGAAGCGGGTGAATCCCCCGACGTCCCCGGCTTCCGGACGTGGCGCGGCGTGTACCTCTTCGTCTTCGTCGTGTTCGTGCTGGTCGTCGTCGGCCTGACGGTCTTCCGGGAGGTGTTCGCGTGAGCGGCCTCGACTGGATCGTCCTGCTCGGGACTATGCTCGGCATCGCCGCCTACGGGACTTGGCGCACGCGCCACACCCGGAACCTCAACACCTACCTGAAAGGGAACCATGCGACCGGCTGGTTCACGATCGGGCTCTCGGTCGCCGCGACCCAGGCGAGCACGATCACCTACCTGTCGCTGCCGGGCCAGGCGTACGAGAACGGGATCGCCTTCATCCAGAATTATTTCGGCCTGCCGCTCGCGCTCATCCTCGTCTGCGCGGTCTTTCTTCCGATCTACCGGAAGCTCGGCGTCTACACGGCCTACGAGTACCTCGGCCAGCGCTTCGACCAGAAGACGCGCCTGCTCGGCGCCGCCCTCTTCCTCCTCCAGCGCGGCATCCAGAGCGGCATCACGATCTATGCCCCGGCCATCATCCTCTCGACCGTCCTCGGCTGGCGGCTCGACCTGACGATCGTCTGCACCGGGGTGCTCGCCATCGTGTACACCGTCACCGGCGGCAGCGCCGCGGTGAACCTCACGCAGCGGTGGCAGATGGCGGTGATCTGGGGCGGCATGATCAGCGCGTTCGTCATCCTCGTGCGGCGCGTGCCGGACGACGCGTTCGCGATCGCCGGGGCGATGGGCAAGCTCAACGCCGTCGACTTCTCCCTCGATCCGCGGCAGCGCTACACCCTCTGGAGCGGCCTGCTCGGCGGGTTCTTCCTCTCGCTCTCCTACTTCGGCACGGACCAGTCGCAGGTCCAGCGCTACATCGGCGGCGCCGGCCTGCGCGAGGGGCGGCTGGGCCTGATGTTCAACGCGCTGCTGAAGATCCCGATGCAGTTCTTCATCGTGATCCTCGGCGCGCTGCTCTTCGTCTTCTACCAGGTCCACGCCGGCACGCCGGTGGTCTTCAATCAGCCCGCCTGGCAGGCGCAGCTCCGCGGCCCCGAGGCGGCGCGCTTCCAGCAGCTCGAAAGCCGCCATGCCGCGGCCCACGCCGAGAAGGAGGCGCGGATCCGCGCCTTCGTGGCCGCGCGCGGGAGCGGCGACGCCGCGGCCGAGGCGTCGGCCCGGGCGGAGCTCGCCGCCGCGCAGCGGGCGTCGCTCGCGGTGCGCAACGAGGCGCGCGCCGCGCTGCAGGAGGCCGCGCCGGAGACCCGGAAGACCCGCGACTCCGACTACGTCTTCATTAGCTTCATCCTCAGCCAGCTGCCGCACGGCCTCATCGGGCTGCTCGTGGCCGTGATGTTCGCGTCGGCGCTCTCGTCCAAGGCCGGCGAGCTGAACGCGCTCGGCACGACCAGCACGATCGACCTGTGGCGCGCCGTCCGCCCGCTCGCGGCGCACGACGAGGCCCGGAACGTGCGCGTGGCCAAGTGGCTGACGGCGGCCTGGGGCTGTTACGCGATCGGCTTCGCGCTGTTCGCCAGCTTCGCCGAGAACCTCATCGAGGCGCTGAATATCGTCGCCTCGGTGTTCTATCCGCCGCTCGCGGGCGTCTTCCTCGTGGCGTTCTTCTTCAAGAAGGTGGGCGGCACCGCGGTGTTCTGGGCCGCGATCGCCACGCAGCTGCTCCTGCTCGGCCTCTTCCACTTTGCGAAGGAATCCGTCGCCTACCTCTACCTGAACCCGATCGGCTGCGTCGCCTGCGTCGCCTTCGCGCTCGTGCTGCAGGCCGTCCTGCCGGGGAAGTCCGCCGGCGGGCCGCGCTGACGCGCGGCGCCGCGCCCGCCCGATCCACCGTCCCCCTCCGCTCCCGGTCCGTGCCCTCCTCCCCCGTCATCTGCCTCGGCCAGCAGCCCTGCGGCATCTTCCCGCGGCGGTTCCTGCACGCGAAGTTCGCGACCGCGCGCCGGCTCCAGCGCGAGATCGGCGGCGAGATCGTGTTCTTCCTGCACGACAGCGACCACGACTGCCGCGAAACGCAGACCATCCTGCGGCACCGCAGGACCGGCGAACCCGCGACCCTGAACTTCGCCTTCGAGAACAAGGTCCAGCGCAAGTGGTCCCCGCTCTACCTCAAGCGCATCCCCGCCGGCTGGCAGGCGAACACCGCGCGGCAGCTCGGCGCGTACGTCGAGCCCGCCGCCGTCGACGCCTTCAAGGCCGCCCGGGCCGGCCACGTCGCCGACTTCTGCCTCGAGATGTACGGCGCGCTCGGGCTCCTCGACGGCGTGCGCGTCGCCCGCTCGAGCGACCCCGCGTTCCGGCGCCAGGCCTGCGCCGTGCCGGATTTCTTCGTCGACGTGCCCTACCAGGGCGAGGTCGTCCGCGCCCGGCAGGTCGAGGGCGCGCTGAAGCTGCACGAGGGCGGCGACGCGTGGCTCACGCTGCCCGCCGCGCCATTCACCGCCGAGCAGGTCAGCCCGACGCGCGACACCCGCCTGCGCTGGATGCAGTCCGTCGTGCGCTGCACGCACTACGTCTGCGGCGCGGGCGAGCAGGCGTACCTCAACCCGGCCGACGCCCCGGAGATCACCTTCGTGCCGCGCGACCCGGTCGACCGCTCCGACGAAGCGTGGACGGAATTCGAGGCGCGCTGAGCCGGCGCCCTTGCCTCTTTGCCCTGCGCCCTTACCGCTAGGCCATGCCCCCGAAGGAGCCGATCCCCGAACCCCCGCCCCTGCTCGCCTTCGGCGCGCACCCGGACGACATCGAGTTCGGCGCCGGCGGGATCATCGCCCGCGAGGCGCATGCCGGCCGGCCGGTCCATTTCGCCGTCTGCTCGCGCGGCGAGGCCGGCACCAACGGGACGCCGGGCCAGCGCACCAAGGAGGCCGCGCGCGCGGCCCGGCTGCTCGGCGCGACCCTGGAATTCGTGGACCTCGACGGCGACGCGCGGCTCGAGCTGCGGGCGGCGCACGCGCTGCGCCTCGCCGGCATCATCCGCAACGTCCGGCCCGGTCCCGTGCTCGCGCCGACCCTCGAGCAGGCCCAGCACCCCGACCACTGGCGCCTCGGCACGCTCGTGCGCGACGCGTGCCGTCTCGCGCGCTACGGCGGACTCGACGACCTCAAGCCCGCCCCCCACGCGATCGGCCAGCTCTTCTTCTACGCCCTCGGACCCAACGCCGAGCCCCCGGGCGTCCCGCCCATCCTGATCGACGTCTCCCGCGCCGACGTGCTCGCGGCCTGGACGACCGCGATGGAGGCGCACGCCTCGCAGATGAAGACCCGCAACTACGTCGAGCTGCAGCTCGCGCGCGCGCGTGTGCACGGGCTCGGCGCCGGCGTGGAGCACGCCCAGCCGCTCTGGCCGGACGGCCCGATGCTCGTCGACGAGCTCGGCGCGCTCGCCCGCGGCGGCCGGCGGTTCTGAGGCGCCGCCATTCCTCCGCATGCCCGCTACCCTGAAGGTCGGCATCACCTGCTACCCGTCCGTCGGCGGCAGCGGCATTCTCGCGTCCGAACTGGGGGACGAGCTCGCGCAGCGCGGCCACGAGGTTCACTTCATCAGCTACGAGCAGCCGTTCCGCATGCCCGTCGGGCCGCGGGTGCACTTCCACCCCGTCGCGGTCAACAGCTACGACCTCTTCCGCTACCCCGACTACACGCTTCCCCTCTCGGTGAAGATGACCGAGGTCGCGCGCGATCACGGGCTCGACGTCCTGCACGTCCACTATGCCGTGCCGCATGCGACCGCGGCGGTCCTCGC
>DASPMS010000013.1:0-9719 GCA_035626915.1 Opitutaceae bacterium | reverse complement strand
CGACGACCTCGGGATCGCCTTCGCCAAGACCCAGATGGCCGCCAAGCCGGCGCTGCCGCTGTCCGGCCGCGTGTTCATCAGCGTCAAGGACGCCGACAAGCCGCACGTCGTCGCGCTCGCCCGCGGGTTCATCGAGCTCGGGTTCTCGGTGTGCTCGACCACGAACACCGCCAAGCTGCTGCAGGCCCAGGGCGTGGTGGCGCAGCCGGTCTTCAAGCTGAACGAGGGCCGCCCGAACTGCGTCGACATGATCAAGAACGGGGAGGTGCAGCTCGTGATCAACACCCCGCGTGGGATGATTCCCCGCCACGACGAGAACGCCATCCGCGCGGCGGCATGGGCCAACAATGTCTGCATCATGACCACGATCACGGGCGCGCGGGCCGCGCTCGAGGGCATCCGGGCGATGAAGGCCAAGCGCGTCGACGTCCGCCCGGTGCAGCAGTACAAGTCCAGCGTCACGCCGATGGCGTGACGCCTCCGGGAAACGCGGCGACCAGGAACATGCACCACCGGGGACCGCGGTATTCGGCAGGGCGAGCGAGGGCGGGGGCCGCCGCGGCTCCGGTGACGGAGGCCCTGCTTCGGACCTGACCTTCCGCCATGGCCGCCAAGCCCGACACCCCTCCCGCCACTCTCGTCGCGCTCCTGCACGGGCCCGATCAGCGCGGGCTCGTCGCCCGGGCGTCCGGCTGGATCTTCGCGCGCGGCGGCAACATCCTGCACGCCGACCAGCACCGCGACGAGCAGGCCGGGATATTCTTCCAGCGCCTCGAGTGGCACCCGGGCCCGGGCATCCGCATGGCCGCCGAGGAGAAGGCGTTCCGGGCGTTCGCGCGGGACGAGCTCAAGATGCACGCGACGGTCGTCGATTCCGCGCGCCGGCCGCGCGTCGCGGTTTTCGTCTCCAAGGCCGACCATTGCTTCCACGATCTCGTGCTGCGCTGGCGCGCCGGCGAATTCGAGTGCGACCTCGTCGCGGTCATCTCCAACCACGCCGACCTGGCGGGCGCCGCCGCGGACTACGGCCTGAAGTTCCACCAGTTTCCGGTCACGGCCGCCACGAAGGCCGACGTCGAGAAGCGGCAGCTCGTGCTCCTGCGGCGCCTCGACGTGGGGCTCGTGGTCCTGGCCCGCTACATGCAGGTCCTGTCGGCGGAGTTCCTCGACGCCTTCGGCCGGCCGGTGATCAACATCCACCATTCCTTCCTGCCGGCGTTCGCCGGCGGCCGGCCCTACCACCAGGCGCATGCCCGCGGCGTGAAGCTCATCGGCGCGACGGCGCACTACGCGACCCGCGACCTCGACGAGGGCCCGATCATCCATCAGGACGTCGCGCGCGTCACCCACCGGCACGGCGTCGAGGAACTGGTCCGCAAGGGCCGCGATCTCGAGAAGCTCGTCCTCGCCCAGGCGGTGCGCTGGCACCTGGAGAACCGGGTGCTCGTCTACGCCAACAAGACCGTCGTGTTCGACTGAGCGGACCGCCCGCCGGGCTCGCGGCGGGCCGGCGGCGGGTTCAGCGTGCGGTGGACCGGCTGGCGGTTTGCTAAGCCATCACCATTAACCAGTAATCGCGGCCACCGCATTCGTGCCTGGCGCGCCTTTAGCCTTGTGCGGGCCCGGGCGGCTTTTCAATCTGCGCGGCTCATGACCACGATTCCCCCCGCCGAGAATCCGCAGCAGGACCCGTCGGCCCCTGCCCCCGTCGTCGGCGCCGCCGAGCTGGCCGTGAACGTGCAGACGTTCTGGGAGAAGAACCGCGCCGTCATCATCGGCGGCTGCGTGGCGGGCATCGCCGCGATTGTCGCGATCGAGGGCTGGCGCTGGCGACAGGCGTCGCGCGATGAGTCCATCCGCGCGGAATTCGCCCAGGCGGGCACCGATGCGACGAAGCTGGGCCGGTTCGCGGCCGAGCATTCCGGTCATCCGCTCGCCGGCGCGGCGCAGCTGATCCTGGCCGACCAGAAGTTCGAGTCGGGCGATTTCAAGGGGGCCGCCGACGGCTACGCCAAGGCCCTCGCGGCGGGCGACCTCGGCGTGCTGGCGGGCCGGGCGCGCCTCGGCGAAGCCGTGAGCAAGCTGCAGGGCGGCGACGGCGCCGGCGGCGAGGCCGCCCTGGCCGCGGTCAGCGCCGACACCTCACTGCCGGCCTCCGTCCGGGCCGAGGCCACCTTCCACCGCGCCACGCTCGCGCTCGCCGCGGGCAAGAAAGAGGATGCGGTAAAGCTCGCGAACGAGATCAAGCAGATCGAGCCCGCCGGGCGCTGGGCCATGCGCGCCGAGTCGATCCTCGTGCGCGCCGAGACCGGCGCGGCCGCGCCCGCCGGCGCGCCGGCCGGCGATTCGCTTTTCAAGCCCGGCGGCGAGTGAGCTATCACTGAAGCACCTTTGGCCCGCCGGTTTCCGGCGGGCTTTTTTGTCTGCGCCAAAGCCGGGGCGGGCGTTAGGAAAACGCGGTGCCACATCGGCCCGGCGCGTTAAGGATAACGCGCCCTACCTCGGTCGACACCCGATCGCGGATCGAACGGGTGCGTCAGGGATAACGCGTCGCACCCGGCCGACACGCGATGTCCGCGGTCGGGCGGGCTATCCTTAGCCCGCCGCATTCCCACGCTCCGGAGGGGCGGGGCTCGGCGGCGCCGAGCGCAGCCTTCGTCGGCGCACCGCCACGCTCAAGGCGGCGACGCCGAGCACCGCGCCCCACGTCGCCGGTTCGGGCACGGCGCCGATGCTGCCCGCGAGGGCGAGGTCGTCGACGCGCAAGGTGCCGAGCGAGGACGAGGCGCCGGACGCGTAGATCCGGAAGGTCGTGGCCGTGTCGAGCGCCCCGGTGGACAGCGCGACTGCTCCGGTGTCGTGCCACGTGGAGTCGGTGAGGAAGGTGCCGGTCGCGAGATCGCTGGCGAACGCATCGAGGCTCGCCCGGACGGCGAAAGCCGTCGGTCCTGAGCCGGTTGCCCGGTACCCGAACGAGACCGCCGTGGCCGTGAACTGGACTCCGGCCGCGGGCGTGATGGTGAATTCGAAAAAATTCGGGCCCGGGGCGGCACCGTTCCACGCGCTGGCGCTGAAAAAGCCGCCGCCGCTCCCGGCGGTGAACACGGGCGTGCCCGTGCCGGTGCCGGCTCCGCCGGCCAGGCCGCTGAAGACGCTCGCGCTGAGACCAGGGTCGATGAAGGTCGCGGCGGCCGTGGGCGCAGCCGTCGGTCCGAAGGAATACACGACGAGCTGGCCGGGCGCGCGGACGGCGGCGGCGGCCGCGAAGATCAGGAGGGACACGATGGGCGCCAGCGGCAGCCGGCTGCGGCGGGGCGGAGCCCCGCGGGCGAAGCACACGGATTTCATGAGGGATGCGGTTGAAGTTCTCGCCGCCAACGTGCCCCTCATTGACGCGCCTTGATCGTGCGGGGCGGCCCGCGCGATGCCAAGCGACGGGATTACAGGATTTCCCGGGAGCGAAACCCGCCCCGGGAAATTATCGCGGGTCCGTGAGGGATGGGCCGGCCGGCGGATTGGGCGCATCGCGAAGGAAGTCACCATCGCGGTGGATCCCGAGCATCCGGAGCGCGTTCCCTCGCGCGATGGCCGGCGCGGCGGGGACGGGGTACCTGAACGGCGAACGCTATCGGCTGGGTGGCGCGCGCCGTCCCGGCGCGCTGGTCAGACATCGGAAGTACGCCAACGCGCGAGGGCCGCGCGTGCCGCCGATCGGGCGGCCGTCGAACCGCCCGCTTGCCACCGGGGCGAAAAGCACGCTTAGAAGGGTCCATGGATGTTGCCACGGCCCGTCGGGAAATCACGGAGGCGCTGGATCGCATGCGCGTCGCCTACTACCGGCCGGTCTTCGACGAATGGGCCATCGTGGTCATCGGCGCGAAACACGGCGGCATCGTCGCGTACCACGGGATGCGGGCGGCGGAGTTCGTCGACCACTTCCAGAGCGACGTGGCGCTGCTGCGGGCCGCGCTCGAACGGCGGCCGCTCGGCACCGGGGATTTCGATTTCGTGGCGCGGGCCGACGGCACGCAGCACGACGCCGGCCTGAAGATCGGAAATACCAGCTACCTCGTGCTGAACCACACCGCGAAGACGATGGCCGAGATCCGCACCGACCCGCGCTGGCCGCACGCCGAGCCGGCCTTCCTGGCGCTGGCCGAGCGGTTCAGGAACGATCCGCTCGAGGGCATCTGAGCGGCCGCGGCGATCGCCGAGGAGGCCTCCGCGGAGGTTGCTCGCATTCACCGCTGCGGCCCCCGGCCGCCCGCGTCGCCCCGCCGAACGCCGCCCCGCCTTGCGGCGGCGACGTAAGATTGGTCGGGGCGGAGAGATTCGAACTCTCGACCTCCTGGTCCCAAACCAGGCGCTCTACCAGGCTAAGCTACACCCCGAGTTGTGCCCCGCATGAGGGTTCCGGGGCTCTTTTCTGTCAATGGCGCCTTTGGGAACGCCGGCGGGCGGCATTGTGGACTCGCCATCGCGTTAATCCATGATTTGAAACCAAATCCGTCAGGCGCGCTCTCCCAAGTCGCGCGTGGCCAATTGTTTCTTGCTTCACCCCACCCCCGCCCCTAAACACGCACGCTCAATCTTTTAACCACATGGACACTCTCTCCCGCGACAGCAGCAGCTCGAGCAGCATCATGCCCCTGGCCGGCGTCATCCTGGGTGGCATCGCCCTGGTGCTCGGCATCTTCACGATGGTGAAGGCGACGAAGGTCGACAAGGCCGTCACCGCCCAAGGCGACGAGATCGCCAAGATCGCCACGCTGGAGACCGAGATCCGCTCCGCCTCGGCCAAGTCCGAGACCGACCTGCGGAACCTCCGCGAGAACATCCAGAAGGCGTTCAACGACGTCTCCGCGACCTTCGCCGACGTGAACACGAAGCTCGGCAAGATCGAGGAGGCGATGAAGAAGCCCGCGCCGCAGGCCGCCAACGGCGGCAAGGCCGGCGCCACGCCCGCCCCGACGGGCGTGCTGAACCCGGACGGCACCTACACCGTGGCCCCGGGCGACAACCTCACGCGCATCGCCGCCAAGTTCGGCCAGCGCGTCGACGCGATCCTCGCGGAGAATCCCGGCCTCGAGCCGACCCGCATGCGCGCGGGCCAGAAGATCCGCATCCCGCGCCGCTGATCCGCTCCCTTTCCCTCGCGAATGCCTCCCAGACCTCGGTCGCGGAGGCATTTTTATTTTCCCCCATGAATCCTCCCGCCCCGCAACGCTGGGAAAGGCTCGCGCGCCGCTCGCTCGCCGTGACCCGCATCCTCGAGCTCACCCTGACCGGCTTCCGCCATCCCGTGCGCCGCACCGAGCGCGAGTTCGTCGTCATCGAGGCGCCCGACTGGGTGAACGTCGTCGCGCTCACGCCCGACCACCAGCTCGTCCTGGTCAACCAGTTCCGCTACGGCTCGAACGAGTTCTCCCTCGAGGTTCCCGGCGGCGTCGTCGAACGGGGCGAGGATCCGGTCGTCGCCGGCGTGCGCGAGCTCGAGGAGGAAACCGGCTTCGTCGGCGGGCCGCCGGTGCGGCTCGGCACGGTGCGGCCGAACCCCGCGATGCAGAACAACCACTGCCACCTCGTGCTCGTCCCCGACGCCCGCCCGACCGCGGCGCTCGAATGGGACCCGGACGAGGAGTTCGAGATTCTGACGCTGCCGGTCGAGGAGGCCTATGCGCGCGCCTATCGGGGCGAGATCACCCACGCCATGGCGCTCGATGCGCTGCTCCTGTTTCGTCCCCACTGGGAGCGGATACGCTCGCAGGCGTGACGACCCGCCGAGTGATGCGGCGGGCGTGCGAAGCGGGCGACCAAGCGACCCCGGGCGGATCGCGCGCCGGCCATGGCGGCCGGCCCCTGAAAGTGCGCAAGACCGCTTCCGCCGGCCCGTTTGACATCCCCGGCGCACCGCGTTCACTCGGCCCGTCCCTGATGGAATCCCCCGCCGCCGCACCCGCTTTCGCCAACACGCCCGAGACGCTCTCCGGCGTGGGAGGAGCGCGCGTGCCGCCGCCGCTCGAGTCCGAGATCCGCGCGATCTACGCGCGCAGCCCGCTCTACGGGCAGCGGTTCCCGCTGCACGCCGAGCCGCTGCAGTGGTCGTGCTACCGCGAGATTCCGGTCCTGACGAAACAGGAGATCGTCGCGCGCGGGCACACGGCGTTCTTCTCCGACTACGCGGAGATCGAGCGCGGGTTCGCGCAGAAGAAGTACGAGTACGAGCACACCTCGGGCACGACGAGCGGACCGATGACCGTGGTGATGGAGGACGGATGGTGGAACGCGCAGACCCGCCGCGCCTACCTCGCGCACCCCCGCCTCGCGACCTACGTCGACCGGCCGCACCGCAAGTGCGTGCTCGCGCCCGTCGGCTGCTCGAGCAACCTCTGTCCCTACGAGGACCACCCGTTCCCGCACCGCTATTTCGACGGCACGGTCTACCTCAACCTCTCGAGCGACCCCTTCGCCTTCTCGAACGCCGAATGGGACCGCATCGCGCTCGAGCTGCAGGCCGTGCAGCCGCAGATCCTCGAGGGCGAGCCCGTGTACCTCGCGCTGCTCGCCCGGGCGCTGCAGAAGCGCCAGGTGCGCGTGCCGAGCGTCGAGACCGTGATCCTGACCTACGGCAAGGCGAGCCGGCAGCACAGCCGCCGCATCGCCGAGGCGTTCCCGGGTTCGGCGCAGGTCGACCTCTACGGATCGACCGAGGCGGGCTACCTTTTCGTCGGCGACGCGTTCGCCGACAACCTCCGCGTGATCGAGGGCAACGCCTTCATCGAGCTCGTGCCCTGGCGCCCGGCGGGCGCCGCCGGCGCGGCCGCGGGCGAGGTGTTCCAGATCCAGGTCACGACGCGCGACCGCGTCGCGATGCCGCTGCTGCGCTACCACACGGGCGACGTGGTGCGGCGCACGCCGGCCGGCTTCCGCATCCTGGGCCGCGAGCGCGACCTGCATTTCCGCCCCGACGGCACCGTCGTGTCCGCCTTCGAGATCGACGCCGCGCTGCCGGGTGATTTCGCGTGCTGGCACTGGAGCCTGGTCCAGGTCTCGGAGCAGCGGTGGGAGTTCCAGTACGTCGCGGAGCACACCGCGCCCGCCGGCCTCGAGTCCGCGCTCGCCGCGGCCCTCGGCGGCGGCGCCCGCGTGGCGGCCTTCCGCCGCAAGTTCATCCAGCCGGCCGCGAGCGGAAAGTTCGCCCTGCTGAAGCCGCTCCCGCGCTAGCCGGCCGGGGGAGCCGATCCGCCGGGACGAACGGCGCGCGCGGGTCCCGCGGCGCGGGGCCGGCCCGGCGCCCGCCCCAGCCTTTTTTCAGGCGTCCTAAGGGGGGCTTATAATGGGGATCGCGTCCGCCCGGGCGGCTGGACAAGTTTTGCGGCCCTCGGCTACGGTCTCGGGCCTGTTACCCCGGCCGACCACCCCGCTTTCCGCCACGCGATGAATCTTCTCGGATCGTTCTTCCGCTCGTCCATCGGCCGCAAGGTGATCATGGCCGTCACGGGCCTGGTCCTCTTCGGCTTCGTCATCGGTCACCTCACGGGCAACCTGCAGATCTTCCAGCACCCCGACCGCATCAACGGCTACGCGCAGTTCCTGCACAACCTCGGGCCGATGCTGTGGGTGGCGCGCATCGGGCTGCTGGTCGCGGTGGTCCTGCACATCTGGGCCGCGACGGCGCTCACGATCGAGAACCGCCAGGCGCGCGGTCCCGAGAACTACGCCGTGCGCACGTGGCTGCGCGCCACGATCTCGTCGCGCTACGTCCGCTGGACCGGGTACATCGTCGCCGCCTTCATCGTCTACCACCTCGCGCACTTCACGTTCGGCGCCACCGATCCGGCGGACTTCAAGGGCCAGCATCGGTACGTCATGCAGGACGACTACGCCATGTTCGGCCTGCCGGCGATCAAGGCGGGCACGGAGGTCGGGAACGTGTACCTGATGGTCTACCGCGGGTTCGAAAGCGTGCCGGTCTCGATCTTCTACATCGTGGCGGTCGGCCTCCTCTCGCTGCACCTCCTGCACGGGGTCGACAGCGTGTTCCAGACGTTCGGGCTCCGCTCCGAGCAGTGGGGCGGCGCGCTGCGCCGGCTCGTCGCGGTCATCTGCGTGCTCTATTTTGTCGGCAACCTCGCCATCCCGGCGGCGATCGTGACCGGCCTGCTCAAGCCGCACCCCGCCGCGCAGGTGCACGGCCCGGCGTCCGCCGCCCGCTGATTCCCCGCCATGGCCAACCTCGAATCCAGGATCCCCTCCGGCCCGCTCGCCGACAAGTGGCGCAAGCACAAGGCGGACATCAAGCTCGTCAACCCCGCCAACAAGCGGAAGTACGAGATCATCGTGGTCGGCGCCGGCCTCGCGGGCTCGTCCGCCTCGGCCACGCTCGCGGAGCTCGGCTACAAGGTGAAGACCTTCGTCTTCCACGACAGCCCGCGCCGGGCGCACTCGATCGCCGCGCAGGGCGGCATCAACGCCGCGAAGAACTACCAGAACGACGGCGACTCCGTCCACCGGCTCTTCTACGACACCCTCAAGGGCGGCGACTACCGCGCCCGCGAGGCCAACGTGCACCGGCTGGCCGAGGTCTCGGTCAACATCATCGACCAGTGCGCCGCGCAGGGCGTGCCCTTCGCCCGCGAATACGGCGGCCTCCTCGCCAACCGCTCCTTCGGCGGCGCGCAGGTCTCGCGCACCTTCTACGCCCGCGGCCAGACCGGCCAGCAGCTGCTGCTCGGCGCCTACAGCGCGCTCTCGCGGATGGTCGGCGCGGGCGGCGTGGAGCTGCACACGCAGTGCGAGATGCTCGACCTCGTGGTGGTCGGCGGCCACGCCAAGGGCATCATCGTGCGCAACCTCGTCACCGGCGCGATCGAGCGGCACAGCGCCGACGCCGTGATCCTCGCCACCGGCGGCTACGGCAACGTCTTCAACCTTTCGACCTACGCGCGCGGCTCCAACGCCACCGCGATCTGGCGCGCCTACAAGCGCGGCGCGTGCTTCGGCAACCCCTGCTACACGCAAATCCACCCGACGTGCATCCCGGTCTCGGGCGACTACCAGTCGAAGCTCACGCTCATGTCGGAGTCCCTCCGCAACGACGGGCGCATCTGGGTCCCCAAGCGCAAGGAGGACCGGCTTAAGAACCCGGCCGAGATCGCCGAGGACGACCGCGACTACTTCCTCGAGCGGATCTACCCGAGCTTCGGCAACCTCGCGCCGCGCGATGTCTCCTCGCGGGCGGCGAAGCGCATGTGCGACGAGGGCCGCGGCGTGGGCGAGTCCGGCCTGGGCGTGTACCTCGACTTCTCCGACGCGATCAAGCGGCTCGGCGAGGCGGGCGTGCGCGAGCGCTACAGCAACCTTTTCGCGATCTATCACGAGATCACGGCCGAGGACGCCTACCGGACGCCGATGCGCATCTACCCGGCCGTGCACTACACGATGGGCGGGCTCTGGGTGGACTACGACCTGATGTCGACGATCCCGGGGCTGTTCGTCGCCGGCGAGGCGAACTTTTCCGACCACGGCGCCAACCGGCTGGGAGCCAGCGCGCTGATGCAGGGGCTGGCGGACGGCTACTTCATCCTGCCGATGACGGTCGGAGACTTCCTGGCGAAGAACCGCCAATCCAGGGTCACGATAGACCACCCGGCCGTGGCCGAGGCGATCAACGAGGTCAAGGCCCGGACCCAGCGCTTCCTCTCGATCAACGGCACGCG
>DASPMS010000012.1:0-6567 GCA_035626915.1 Opitutaceae bacterium | reverse complement strand
AGCGTTCATTGGCGTCCTTTACCGGTTAACCTTCATCCCCGTGAACTGCCGCGACACCGAGCACCTGATTCATGCCGAACGGGACGGCGCGCTGACTGATCAGCAGCGCGCCGACCTCGATCGGCATGTGTCCGGCTGCGCGGCGTGCCGGCAGCTCCGGGCGGATCTCGCCGCCGCCGCCGAGTCCTGGCGCGCCCGCACCGCGGCGGCCGCGGTGCCGGATGCCGACGCCGAATGGCAAAAGCTGCGCGCGCAGCTGCACGGTGCCGCCCCCGCACAGGATGGCGAACGCGCCCGTGCAGGGGGCGCGGAAGTGCGCACCACCCCGAAGCGCCGGCTCGCGCCGGTCGTCTGGCTCGCAACCCCGCTCGCCGCCGCGGCCGCCTTCGTCTTTTCCTTCTTCCTCACGTCGGGCCCGTCGCCCGATGCCGGCGCGCTCGCCCGCGCCGAATACGTCGAGGCCGGCGACGCCGGCGCGTCGACGATGGTCTACGCCGACAAGGAAAGCGGCTGGCTCGTCGTGTGGGCGGCCGCCGACAGCGCCAAGACCAGCGGCTGAGTCGGCCGGGACAAGTTCGAGAAGGGCCACCCTTTCTTCCCCGGCATGGGGGAGTTCGCGTTCGTTTTCGATCGCGGCCGGGACAGCTACCTCCTGGCGGGAGCCGCGTTCGACTGACGGACGTCTCAGGCATGGGAAAACCGGCCCGAGAGCGTCGCGCGTCTCATGACATGACACGCCCGAGCGGAGCTGCTGTGTTGCGCCCGCGCCGAGGGTTGGTGGAATGCGACCGATGAAATCCACCTTGCCGTCCGGCTGGGCTGCATCGCCGGGATCGCGGCAGCTCTCGTGTTTCTCACCGGCTGCTCCAAGCAGGACGCAGCGCAGGAGCGCGTGCCGGAGAATCTCCGTACCACCCTGCGCGAAGTCGCGAAAAAGCAGAGCACGGCCTCCGCCAACGCCAAGTGCGCGATTCAGGAAGCCTACCTGTACGACGGCCCCCTTCCGTTCCCCCGACCGCCCAACATCGAGGTGCTCGCCGTGGTCATCGAGATTTCGGGCTACGCCGACGGCTTCGACTTCGACGACATCGACCTGATCGACGCCGACACCGGAGAAAACTACGGCAGCGACCCGGGTCTTTGGCCGCTGACGGCGGATGGCCTCGCTGACGTGAAGGCCGAGATCCCGGCTGCGCCCGGTCCGGCCACCGTGTTGCTGCTCTACGGCTACGACAAGGTCCCGCGCCGCATCAAACTCGGGTACTGGGGCAAGGAGATTGTCACGGAACCGGCCAAGGTCGCGGACTCCGGCCGCGCGTTGTTCCCCGCCGGCGCGCCACCCGAGCGGTCCAACTGACGCGCGAAATCGTCCCGTTGCCCCACTCGCGAGAACCCGCGCGCACCCATAGAATCAGCCCAGCATGTGCCGGCGGGAATCCCCTGGCAGACCCGCACCCTGGGCAACGACTACGGGTCCTGGCGCGAATCGCGCTATCTCGAGAACGGACTGCGCTGCTGCCGCGCCGGCCGCTCCTACTTCGCGGTCGACCGGGGCAAGAACTGGAGGACGAAGGACTATTCCTCGAACGCGAAACTGGAATTCGTCCGCGGCGCCATCATCGACGTGCACATCGCGAAACCGGAATTCCGGTCCGTCCGCGAGATCCTCGCGTTCGCGCTCGGCTGCGCCTGCGACCCGCAGCCGCTCGGCCCGCTCGACGAGCCGCTTTTTCGGTCCTACCCGAAGAAGCTCAAGCACATGATCTGCCGCATGCGGTACTACGAGGAGACCCACCCCGAATTCGGCCACCTCTTCAAAGGCGCCCGGCCGAAGGTCTCCGTCGACGACCTGGCCGCGATGATCGTGAACGCACACCAGAAGAAGACCATTCGCATCCCGGCCGAGGCCCTGCGGTTCGACCCGCGCGACTGAGCCGCCCCGGGGATTTCCCGGTGAATCGCCGTCACAAGGAACCGGCGCGGTCGGAATTCAGTCCATCCGAGCGCATGCGTCGGCTTCCCGGATGGCACCCCATCGTCTTGTCGGTTCTCGCGCTTGTCCCGTGGCTCGCGGGCGCACCGGCGGCGCGCGCCGACGGCACCCGGCTCTACGAGCAGCTGTGCGCCAACTGTCACGGGACCGATCTCGTGGGCGGAAAGGGCGGCTCGCTGCTCGGGCCGCTCAAGCACGGCGATGACGAGACCTCGCTCGCCCGGGCCGTGACGGACGGCTTTCCGGGGCTGGGCATGCCCGGCATGGGCCGGCAGTTGAGCGACGCGGACGTGCACGCGCTGGTCGTGTTCATGCGGGAGAAGCGCGCCAACCCCACCCCGCTGCCTCCCCCCAAGCCGATCGATTCCGCCGAGGTGCGCCGCACGCAGCGGCATGCCTTTCGCATCGAGTACGTGGTGAAGGACGGCCTGCAGATCCCCTGGGCCTTCGCCTGGCTGCCCGACGGGCGCATGCTTGTCACCGAGCGCGCCGGCCGGCTTCGCCTCGTGGAGCGCGGCGCCCTGCAGCCGGAGCCGGTGCGGGGAATTCCGGCCGTCGTCGAAAAAGGCGAAGGCGGGATGATGGACGTCGCCGCGCACGACGGCTGGATCTATCTTTCGTTCGCCGACCCTGGCGAGGGCGACCGCGCCATGACCAAGATTGTCCGCGGCCGCCTGCGCGGAAACGAATTCGTGAACCAGGAAACCATCTTCGCGTTGCCGCGGGAGCAGTACCCGCCGGGCTATGAGCTCTTCGGCTCGCGGCTCGCGTTCGGCGGCGGACACCTGTTCTTCACCATCGGCGAACGGAAGGTGCACGACGTCGCCCAGCAGCCCGAAAGCCCGCTGGGCAAGGTGCACCGGGTCCGGCCCGACGGAACCATCCCGCCGGACAATCCCTTCGCGCAGCGGCCGGGCGCGTGCGGCTCGGTCTGGAGCTACGGCCACCGCAACCCGCAGGGCCTAGCCGTCCACCCGGCCACCGGCGAGATCTGGGAGTCCGAGCACGGCCCGCGCGGCGGCGACGAGGTGAACTTCATCAAACGGGGAGCGAACTACGGCTGGCCGCTCGTCACGCACGGCGTGAACTACGATGGCTCGGTGATCGCGGACAAGGATGCCGCCGAGGGGCTCGAACCGCCCGCGCGGCACTGGACGCCCTCGATCGCGGTCTCGCCGGTCGAATTCTATTCGGGTGGCCGGTTCCCCGGCTGGAAGGACAGCCTCTTCGTCGGGTCCCTCGCCCGGCAGAAATTTCTGCGCTTCGAGGTCCGCGACGGACGCGTCGTTCACGAAGAGGAGATCTTCAGCAATCTTGGCCGCGTCCGCGCCATCGGGACCGGTCCCGACGGCCTGCTTTACGTCGCGCTGGAGCAGCTCAATGGCGCGTCAGGCTGGATCGTGCGGCTCGTGCCGGCGGAATAGGCGACCGAGGCAGGCGGGCCTGCCGGGAGCCGGCGTTCTCCGAGAAGCCGGATGGGAGGGACGGCCTCCGCGCCGTCCATCGTGGTTCAAATACAGATCGCGGAGCTGGAGGGACGACCTCCGTGTCGTCCGCCGGTCGCGCCCGCATCCCGACACATCGCGGTTCAAACATTAATCGCGGACGGACGTAGCCGGTCCCTCCACGCAATCCGCGCAGACTTGGAGGGACGACCTCCGCGTCGTCCGGGACAATATTGATCGCGGACCTGAGAGATGACCTCCGTGTCGTCCGCTCTGCCCCACGATCACGGCAACCAGGGAAACTTTTCGGCGCGCGGCTTCCGCTTCTCTTTCTGCGCGGTCATGAACTCCTTCGCTTCCTCGGTCATGTAATAGAGCATGGTGGCGTTGCCCGCGAGTTCCTGGATGCCCGCCTGTCCGTCGAGCTCCGCGTTGAAGGCGGCCTTGAGACAGCGGATCGCGAGCGGGCTGCGCTGCAGGATCTCGTTGGCCCACGCGATGCCCTCCTCCTCGAGCCGCTCGACCGGCACGACCCGGTTCACGAGCCCCATGGCCAACGCCTCCTGGGCGTTGTACTGCCGGCAGAGAAACCAGATCTCCCGCGCCTTCTTTTGGCCGACCAGGCGCGCGAGGTAACTCGACCCGAATCCGCCGTCGAAGCTGCCCATCTTCGGGCCCACCTGGCCGAAGATCCCGTTGTCGGCCGCGATCGTGAGGTCGCACATCACGTGAAGCACATGACCGCCGCCGATCGCGTAGCCCGCGACCAGCGCGATGACGACCTTGGGCATCGAGCGGATCAGCTTCTGGACCTCCAGGACGTTCAGGCGCGGCACGCCTTGGTCATCGATGTAGCCCCCGTGCCCGCGCACCGACTGGTCGCCGCCGGCGCAGAAGGCATACTTGCCATCCTTGGCGGGACCCGCCCCCGTCAGCAGCACGACCCCTACCTTCTGGTCCTCCCGCGCATCCAGGAGCGCGTCGTGCATCTCCGCCACCGTCTGCGGGCGGAAAGCATTCCGCTTTTCAGGGCGGTTGATCGTGATCTTCGCGATCCCCCCGTGCTTCTGGTACAGGATGTCGCCGTAGGTCTTGGCGGTTTTCCAGGTGATGGCCATGCCGGATGCCTGACTCGAAACACGTTGGCGCGCAACAATTTTCACCGTTCCAACCCGGCCGTAAAATCTCCTTGGACCGCGCCGTCCCGTGGCCCAATGTCCGCCCCTCATGTCCGGAAAAGCCCAAAGTCATGGCGGCCGCGTGGCCGGTGCGGGGCTGACACTGGCCGCCCTGGGGGTGGTCTTCGGCGACATCGGCACCAGCCCGCTTTACGCGCTGCGCGAGTGCATCAACTACCTGCCTCCCGTGGAGCGTTCGGCCGGCGTCCTGGGGGCGCTGTCGCTGGTGTTCTGGGCGATCACCCTGGTGGTGATTTTCAAGTATCTGTTCTTCGTCACAAAGGCGGACAATCGCGGCGAAGGCGGTATTTTCTCGATCCTCGCCCTCAGCCACGCCGACCGCGATGGTCAGGGCCGGGCCCGGCTGGGCAACCTGACGCTTCTTATCCTGGTCGGCGCCGCGCTCTTGTACGGCGACGGCATGATCACGCCTGCCATCTCCGTGCTCGGGGCCGTGGAGGGCCTGAATACCTTCGATCCAGGTTACAAGGACTACGTGCCCTTTTATTCGGCCGCCATCCTGGCCTGCCTGTTCTATTTCCAGTCCCGCGGCAGCAAGGCTCTCGGCAAGGTCTTCGGACCGGGCATGCTGGTGTGGTTCCTCCTGCTTGCGGCGCTCGGTCTCTGGCACATTGCGCGCGCGCCGGAGGTGTTCCGCGCCCTGGATCCGCGGGCCGGCCTGCGTCTACTCGTCAACCACCCCGAGGAGGCATCCGCGCTGCTGGGCGCGGTGGTGCTGGCCATCACGGGCGCCGAGGCGCTGTACGCCGACATGGGTCATTTCGGGCGCAGGCACATCGCCCGGGCGTGGTACTTCTTCGCCTACCCGGCGCTGATCCTGAATTATTTCGGTCAGGGGGCGCGGGTGCTGGCGAATCCCGGCGACATGAGCCACACCTTCTTCGCCCTGGTGCCCGAGGGCTTGCCGCGGCTCGCCCTCACGTTCGTGTCGATCGGCGCGGCCATCATCGCCAGCCAGGCGATGATCACCGGGACCTATTCCATCACGCGCCAGGCGATCCAACTCGGCTTTTTCCCGCGTCTCCAGATCCGTCACACCAATCCCGACCAGTCCGGGCAGATCTACCTGCCGCTGGTCAATGCCTTCCTTGCGATCGGCGCGATCTACGCCGTGTTCGCCTTCGGCTCCAGTGAAAGCCTGGTCGCGGCTTACGGCATCGCGGTCACGGGCACCATGGCGGTCACGTCGGTCGCCTTCTTCTTCGTCCTGACACGGCACTGGAAATGGCCGGCGTGGCGCGCCGGACTGCTGTGCGGGGTGTTCCTGCTCATCGACCTCCCGCTGTTCGCCTCGAACCTCCCGAAGTTCACCCACGGCGGCTGGTTCCCGATCGCCATCGCCGCGCTCGTCATCGCGATCATGCACACCTGGAAGCGCGGCAAGGAGGAGATCTACCGCCGGGTGTACGCGAACGAGATCACCGAGGACGAGATGTGCAACATCGCCCGCAGCGACCGGGTGGGCCGCGTCCGCGGGACCGGCGTGTTCATGGCCGGCATCCCGACCGGCACGCCGCTGGTCCTGGTGCACCACGTGAAGGCGAACAAGGTGCTCCACGAGAGCGTGGTCCTGCTGAGCATCATGACGGCCGAGGTCCCGTACATCTTGGCCGACGAGCGGCTGAAGGTCACCGAGATCGGGGAAGGCATCTGGCGCGCCGTCGCGCGGTACGGTTACATGGAATCGCCCGACGTGACCGCGCTGATGGAGGCGATTCGCGAGACCGGCGTCCCCGTGCGCCTCAACGAGGCGACGTACTACTTCAACCGCGAGATGATCCTCACCGAGGGCGACTCGCCGATGCCCGAGTGGCAGAAGCGCTTCTACGCCTTTCTCAGCCGAAACGCCCGCGGCGTCCGCGACTTCTACCACCTGCCGCCGATGCAGGTGATCGAGGTCGGCCTCCCGATCCAGCTCTAAACCGCCCCG
>DASPMS010000011.1:0-84894 GCA_035626915.1 Opitutaceae bacterium | reverse complement strand
AGCTGGTTGTCTTGGTGGCAAACGATGACCGGGCGAAGGCGCTTGCCGAATTGAACCGGCTGATGGCGATGCACCGGTGGACCGTGATGGAGACCCTGGCACGGGACACTTATATTGAATCGCGCGTCCGCGAGACCGGCGGGGAAGTCTGGGCGGCCTATCAGGTCGCCCAGAAACGCGGGTATTGGATTGAGATATTCCCGGACCATTTCGGATCGGGCAATGCGGGCATGCCGCCGCCACGGGCGCCGCGGCTAACCGAGGCATTTGTGGATCGGATTTTGTCGCGGGCCGGCGGGCGTCGCCTGAGCGCGGAGGAAAGGAATCACGAACTCACGCGGAACGCCGATTACCTCCTCGACGGCTACATCATCGAACTGAAGGACATTCAGGAGGAGGGAATGGAGAAACCGGAGCACCAGGTAAAACTTGCGAACCTCTTCCGGCCCTATTTCCCGGGAGAACTGGAAATCCTGATCGACCCTGCCGTGCTGTCTCCGCGCGACCTTCAGACTTATGCTGAGATTGTCGGGGCGCCGCTGAGGAGCGCCATCAAGAGCGCGGCCAACCAGGTGAGGGCGACCAAAGCGCACCTGAAGGACCCGAGCCTGCATGGAGGCATCATCGTCTTAAACAGCGGCTACTACAGCATCTCGCCGGAACTATTCGAACAGATGGTGGTGGCTTATGCCAAGTCGTTGACCGGCCAGATTGAGGCGGTGGTGTGCATCACCAACGGCTTTGCCACTGACGGCTTCAATGCATGGATGGTAAGTCGGTTTCATCCGCCCGAAGAAGGCCTGCCGGTGGAGCAGAAGTTGGGAGAAGCCTACGGAATCGAGGAAGAAACCCTCATGAATGATTGGGCACGGGCGGGGTTCGATGGTGGCGGTGATTTGGCTCCCATCCCTTCGCCGCTCGTGTTTCAGAAGGACGGCGTCGTTTACCGTTATTTCCCTGACAGCCTGCCGCCTCCCTGGACGCCGGAAGCGATGAGCGGAGGATGAGAAAGATTCCACCGCCGCGAGGTCAGGAGTCTTGAAGTTCCTGAATCACCCGCGCGGAAGTCACGTTGTCCAGGCTGACGCGCAATCCCACGTAGTGCAGAAACCAAACCCGCCGGGCAAAAATCTTGGCGCAGTCGAAGTGATCGATGGTTTGCCCGGCACCTTGGGCGTAGGGCAGCCCGTGGCATTGCTGGCGGAGAATGTAGTGCATGTCGTGGAGCACCGGCTCCGCGGCAAAATAATTGTCCAAGGGCACCACGCTGGTGTTTTCCGACAATAGTGTCGCGTGACTTGCACGTGTTTTCGGGAGATGCCGGGGCTCGACCATGATCATCATGATGTCTCCGGGCTCATTGAACTCACAGGTAGTCTCCATCCCGGCCGGGATCACCCACACATCACCAGGCACGAAGTCGCAAAGGCGCTTTCCCGTGGGAGTCAGCCAGCGCGCCAAGCCATGGCTATTGTTGCCGGCGATCATGATTGTCGTCGCGGCGATGCGCTCACGTCCCCACATGGATTTTGGCACCTTTCCTGAATAGACGTGCACACCGTCCCGCGAGACCAAGCGGTGAGGAATGTCTAGGAGAGGGGCAGGCAGACGTAGGGCGCCTTGTGTTCGATGGAATCCATCCCCCAGAAGAGCCTCCCAGCGCTCTAACGTCGGCAAGAAAGGCCGCGGACAGCAGCGACTTACGCCGTAGGAGTTAGATCACCGCGCAATCTCAGACCAAGAGAGCAAGCTGGAGCCAGTCCCAGCCGCATTCAAGGCGTTCGCGGGCCGGCGGACTTGTTCATGCCGCCCAGCTCGGGTAACAGTCAGCACGCTCGTTATGCTCGAGGGTCCTCCAGCTAGTTCTAAAATTCACGGATCGCTTTCCCGAATCCGCAGCCATTATCAACCGATTGATCGGCAGCTACTTATTAGCAGAGATGGCCCTCATCGGTCGGGCCTGCCGAGTTGTGTCGGAACAGCAGCAGGACGACCGCTGATCTCCGCCGGAAACGACCAGGTATACAGCGCTCTTACATGGCGGTACGCCCTTACGACCAGGGACGTTAGGTTCTGACCGCTGAAACGAACTGTGGGGTCGATGCGGTTCACCGTTCCCGCACTTCGCACCTCCCGGGCTAGCCGTTGTGCCGGGAGCCTTTTTTTCGTGCCAGCTTGCGCAATGCGACGAGCTCGTCGCGGCGCGCCTCTCGAAAGCGGCGCTGCCGCTCGGCGTTGGTCCGCCGTTTTTCTTCGGCGGATTTCGCGGGTCGGCCCGCTCGAAGCGCCAATGGGAGATCGACCGACGGCGTGAAAATATTCCGGCGCTTGAAGGCCAGCGGCGCGCGGACGAGCGCGAGCGTGCGCAAGGCCGGCGTGCTCCCTTCGTCGAAAATGGGATCGCTGGACGTGCGCCACGGGGCAAACGCCCATTCCGGGGCCGCGCGACCAATCTTCCCCGCCAAATGTTCGGCATACGCCGCCAGCCAGGCATCGGCCACGTGGCCCTGCGGGAATTTGTCCCGCAGGGGCGGCGGTTCGTCGGCGATGGTTGCCGCCGCCTGCGCGCGCGACGAGGCCCGCCGCAACTCATGCAGCCAATCGCGCAGATGCCGGCCGAAATTCCCGATCGAATCGGAACGGCCGGCGATCTCTTTCAGCGTGGTGGGACGGAGGCTCATGACGGCTGCGGTTGGACGGCACTGCGCACGATCTCCTTTGCGGCATCGGGAAGGACATCGTCCGGGAAGAACCTGTCGTGGATGGTCAAATCAGACAAGAACGATGGATCATTTCGGACATCCGCCGATGGAATCGCCGCCGCGCGACGGCCATCCCGGCCGAAACCACGGCGACGATCCCTACCCGCCATCAGGCGGCGATGAATTGCGCCAAAACCCACACCACCGCCGGCGCTAGGCCCAGGGCGTCCGGCCCCACGGCTTGAAGACGGACAGCGCCGTGATGACGCCGAGCACGAGCAGCCCGCCGGCCGCGTGCACCACGAGCTGCACCGCGACGGTGCCCGGGTCCGCGATCGGCAGGGTCATCGCCGCGGCCTCGGCAGCGACGCGGCTCACGGTGGGCATGTGCAGCAGCAGGATCACGGACGAGATCACCGTGAGCGCGAGTTTGACGACCACCCAATAGTGCTGGAGCAGGCCCCACGAAGTTCCGAGCGACTGCACCAGCCCGCTCAGCAGCGCGCCGAGCGCGAGCGGGACGATCACGTACCAGCCCACGATCTCCATCGTGAGGTAGGAGGAACGCACCAGTTGGGCGTCGCGAGTCGCCAGACCGGTCACCGCAAGTGCGAGGTAGGCGAGCACGGCTCCCAGCCAGCCGACCGAAAGGACCACGTGCACGAAAAGTCCGAGGCGGCGGGCAAACGGCGACAGCTGCATGGTGCGGCCAAGCTGACCATCAACCCGGGCGGCTCAATTTCCAAATCGATCCGCGCCACAGCGCATCGTCCCGCCGGCCGCTAATGCTTGTGCGGCGGTGGCTCCGAGGTCGGCTGACCGGTTTTCTGCTCCTCCGTCGGCGACGGCTCCGAGGGCGGCTGCGCGCCGTGACCGCCGCGCGACTTCGCCTGCGCGGCCTCGGCCATCGCGTGGTACTGTTCGGGCGCCAGTTCGGAGAATTGCCGGATCAGGGCCGTCATGCCCCCAAATATCTTCGTCGCTGTGCGCTGCGGGATGCGAACCGCCGAATGCTCCCATCGCGGTGTCCTTGATCCCGTTCTTGATGATCCAGAACACCTCCGAGTCGGTCCATCGCTTCTCGCGCAGGGCTTCGCCGAGTTCCGGCGCGGGCGGATACAACAGCCACGGGTCGGCCTTCCGGCCGGGCGCGCCGTGGCAGGTGCGGCACATCGCCTCGTACCGGCCGGTCGCCCTCTCGAGCAGCGCAGGGTCCCGGAAATCCATGCTCACGGGTGAGTCGATGTCGCGCGCATGGGCGCGGACCGAGCGGACCATGAGTTCGTTGAACGTCTTCTCGACGAGCCGGGTGTGTCCGCTCGTGGCGCTGACGTCGTAGGAGCCGGAATAGACCACGATCGCCGCCGCGGCCGCCAGGACCGCTGCCGCCAACCCCACCAGGGCGAAGAATCCGAGGAGCACTTTCATCCGCCAAGGTAGCATCGCGGAATTCTCCGCGCCACGCGTCGGCATCCGATGTCAGCGGCCGGCCCCGGCCCGATGGCAGGCGCGTCGTGCGCCCGTATGGTGCGCGAATGAACGTCCGCCGCTTCTCCCTCGCCCGTCCGGCCCGACTGCGTTGCCGCGCGATAGCGACCGCGCTCCTGCTGGTGGCCTTCACACCGGCTCACGCGCAGACGCCGCCCGGACACGCGGGGCATGCCGGACAAGCCGGACAGGCCGGACACGCCGAACAAGCCGGGCATGCTCAACGCGGCGAGCACGCGGAACACACCGCGACGTCTCCCGCCCACTCGATGGACTTCGCTGGCGTGCCTGATTCCCGGGAGTCGTCGGGCACCGCCTGGCAGCCCGACGCCACCCCGATGCACGCCCACCACGCCAGGTGGGGAGACTGGTCGCTGATGACTCATTACAACGCGTTCCTGGCCTACGACGACCAATCGGGCCCGCGGGGTGACGAGCAGTTCAATTCCGTCAACTGGCTCATGCTGATGGGCACCAGGCAAACCGGGCACGACAAGCTCACACTGCGCACCATGCTGAGCCTCGAGCCGTGGACCACCACGGCGCGCGGCTATCCGCTCCTCTTCCAGTCGGGCGAGGCCTACCACGGGGAACCCCTCATCGACCGCCAGCACCCGCACGATCTGTTCATGGAGCTGGCCGCGTTGTACCGCCGCGAAGTGGCGCCCGACACGGCGATCTCGGTGTATGTCGCCCCCGCCGGAGAGCCGGCGCTGGGGCCCCCGGCCTTTCCCCACCGGATGTCGGCGATGGAGAATCCGGCGGCTCCGATCAGCCACCACTGGATCGATTCCTCCCATATTTCGTTCGGCGTGCTGACGGCCGGAATCGCCCGCGGTCCCTGGCAGATCGAAGGCTCGTGGTTCAACGGGCGCGAACCCGACGAGGACCGCTGGGACATCGAGAAGCCGAACCTCGATTCCCATTCGGGGCGGCTCTCGTGGAATCCTTCCGCGGCTTGGAGCCTGCAAGTTTCCCACGGATACCTCGACAGCCCGGAGGAGCTGCATCCCGAGGAACACCTGCGGCGCACGACCGCCTCCGTCATGAATCTCCACAAACTCGGGAACGGGCGGCATCTCGCCACCACGCTGGCCTGGGGCCGGAACGACCATGGTCATCAGCCGACGGACGCCTTCCTGCTCGAAACCGCGTACATGGCGGCGCCGTATTCGATCTTCGCGCGCGCCGAGCACGTGGAGAAAACCGGCGAGGAGCTCGCGGTGCTGCCCGACGATCGGATCATCCGGGTGCGGCAGCTGAGCGCGGGCTTCACGCGGGAAATCGTTTCCGGGCGTCCGTACCAATTGGCGCTGGGCGCCTCGGCGACCTACTCCATCGTCCCGGACGACCTGGACGCGATCTACGGAAAGAATCCGATCGGGTTCTGGATCTTCCTGCGGTTGCGGCCGGCCGCGATGTCGCACTAGCGAGCCCACCGCCCACGGCCCGCGATTTCTGGCACGCGCGCGCTCCCGGGACCTTCACGAATTCGGGCAGTGCGCCCGCGATTTCCCGCTGCACCCCCAGCCGGATCTCACGCGAAATTCATCGCCGCTTCATATTCCCTTCGCGGCACCGGGCGACCCTTGCCCCATGAAAGCGCCCACCATGAACGGCAGTTTCGCATTGTTTCTCCAGGGGCTCGTCGTGCTCGTGGGCCTCGGCACGCTCGGGCTGATGCTGTGGGAGCCCCACCTCGAGGGCCGGAACGTCAACGCCACGACGTTCGAGATCTACTTCAAGGATCCTTTCCTGGCGTACGTGTACGTCGGTTCGATCCCGTACTTCCTGGCGCTCCGGCGGGCGTTCCGGCTGCTCGGGCACGTCCGGCGAACGGGCTCTTTTTCTCCGGCCACGGTGGCGGACTTGCGGGCGATCAAGCGCTGCGGGCTGGCCATGGTCGGTTTCGTCGCCGGAGCCGTGATCATCATCCTCATCTTCAGCCACGGAGAGGACGGGCCCGGAGGAGTTTTCATGTGCCTTCTCGCCGCCCTGGTCGCGGGCAGCATCGCCGGCACGGCGGCGCTGTTCGCCCGGAGCCTGCAAAGTGCCTTGAACCGGGCGAGCGCGCTCCCAGCCTGAGCCGGCGGCCAGGCGTCGCTCGGATCGCTCGACGCGGCCTCGACGGGAAGGAACCGCGGGCTTGAGAACGCGCCGGTCCGGCGCCTGACATTCCCGTTGAGCTCGGGCCGTTGGGCTTGGAAGACCGATGCCAGGCCTCCGGCTCGCATGCCCACCCAGCCGGCTCCCCTTCCCCGCCATGCACGTTTCCCTCCGCGAGGTCCGCGCCGACGATCTCCCCTTCTTTTTCGAGCACCAGCGCGATCCCGAGGCGGCGCGCCTGGCGGCCTTCCCCTCGCGGGAGCACGAAGCCTTCACGGCGCACTGGCGGAAGGTCCTCGCCGATGCAAAAAATGCCTGCCGCACGATCCTCGCGGACGGAGCGGTGGCGGGAAACATCGGCGCCTGGACCGATGCCGATGACCGGCTCGTCAGCTACTGGATCGGCCGGGAGTTCTGGGGCCGCGGCGTCGCGACCGCCGCCCTGCGTGAATTCCTGCTCATCGAGCCCGCCCGGCCTCTCACCGCCCGCGTGGCCAGGCACAATCTCGGATCGCTCCGGGTCCTCCAGAAATGCGGTTTCGCCGTCCTGGGCGATCACTCATGCCCCGCGCCCAAAGGGGACGCGGTCGCCGAGTGGGTGCTGAGTCTCCCGCCCCCAGCCGGTTGAGGACGGCAGCGGCGTCGACCGGATTCCGTCCGCGCCCCGGACAGCCCGCTGGATTTTCACAGGAGAAAGCGGAGGAAGTGGCACTCCGGGGGTCGGCCGGCCGGATGTTCACATAAGGTAACGAAGAGAACGAAGGAGCGGTCGAGTGACCAACCAAGTTCTTCGTTACCTTCGTTTCCTTATGTTCAATAGTTCTGAAGCCCGACGTCCGCCCTTCTCCGTTAGCCCAAAGCGCCAACGTCTGCCCAGCTCGCGCGCCCGAGATTATCACATTCGCGTGTGATTTTCTCGCATTTTCTCTCTGCCTATGCCGTGCTGGACGCACATGAACTGCACTCAGGGATCCCCATCCAACGCGCCGTTGATTCCTTTCAAACGTGGGCGGCCGGCCGTGGCGCGCCGGGACGGCGCGCGCCACCCCTGTTTGTCCGCCCGCCGCCTCGGCTCCCGGGCTCTCGCAGGCTTCGCCGCCTTGCTGGCCCTCGCCGCCGGGGCGGACGAGGAGGCTCCCGGGTCCGCGCGGCCCTCGGCGCGGATCATTCGCTTCGAGGACATCAAGCCGCCCCAGGCGCGCCTGACGACCTGCTGGGACGCCGTGGGCATCGACGACCGGCAGCGGGTGTACGTCGCGTTCAGCGACCAGAGCGACGAGCATCCCCACGACACGATGATCTTCCGGTACGACACCCGGAGCGGAGCGCGGGAGCTGCTCGGCACCCTCCGCCAGATCAGCCGCGACGAGGGAAACCTGCTCGAGGGCGAGACGATCGCGAAGATCCACGTGCCGTTCCGCGCGCACGGCGGGAAGTTCTATTTCTCCTCGCACGACTACCACCGCTACGACGGGCCGGCCGACCTGGAGAAACGGCGCGGCGGGCACTTCTATTCCTACGACCTCGCATCGGCCAAATTCGAGGATCTGAGCAAGTCCGACGCCGGCGGCATCTCCGTGGTCCGGCAGGGGATCATCGGCCTGACGGTGCTGCCGGGGCAAAATTGCTTGGCCGGCTTCACGTTCCCCTTCGGCGACATCCTGATCCACGACCTCGCGGGCCGGCGGACCACCCTGTACCCGGGCGTGGCGGAACACCGGCAAAGCGGAAAGCCCACCCGGCAGATTTTCGCGAGCGCGCGCGGCCGGGTCTTTTTCTGCTACTACGACCGCCGCGACGCCCCGCTCTACGCGTTCGACCCGCGCACCGGAAAAATCGAAAAGACCGCGTACAAATTCCACTTCGGAATGCTCTACGGCGCCCTGCCGACCCGCGACGGGAGCAAGCTCTACCTCGTCGATCTTTTCGGCAACCTCTACGCCTTCCATACCGCGGACGAGCGGCTGGAGGAGCTGGGCTCGCTGTTGCCGCCCGAACAGAGCGCCGCCGGGCTGAAGGTCGAGATCTGCTACGCGATCGTCCTGTCGCCCGACGAAAAGAAGCTCTACAGCTTCCCGAGCCGCCTGAGCGAGGCGCCCGCCCTCCGCATGTACGAGCTGGACCTGGAAACCGGCCGTCGGCGGCAGGTCGCCGACTTCACCGCCGAGCTCAACGGCAGCTCGCAGGGGACCCGCGCCGACCGGCATGGCCGCATCACCGGCAGCGGCGTTTACGACGAGCAGGGCCGGATGTATTTTGGCTATCACGAAAGCGGCGACGACGGGCGCAACGGCGCCCTCGTCCAGGTCGCCCTGCCGGCGACAAACTAGCCGGCGCACCCCATGAACGCTGTCTCCGCCTTCGATCTCGCCGCCGTCTGCGCGCACTTTCCCCTCGCCGGGAGGTTCGTCGCCGGCGTCCCGCACGGCAACGGACACATCAACGACACCTTCGCGGTCACGTTCGACCGGCACGGCGCGACCACGCGCTACATCCTCCAGCGGATCAACCACCGGATCTTCCGGGACGTGCCGAGCCTGATGGACAACATCGCGCGCGTCTCGGCCCACGTCGCGGGCAAGATCCGCGCCGAGCCGCCGGAAACGCCGCCCCGGCAGGCGCTGACGCTGATCCGCAGCGGGCAGGAGAACTTTTACCGGGACCCGCAGGGCAACTACTGGCGCGCCTACGTCTTCCTCGAGCGCGCCTCGACCCACGACGTCGTGACCTCCCCCGAGATCGCGCGCGAGGCGGCCCGTGCGTTCGGCACCTTCCAGCGCCAGCTCGCCGACCTGCCCGGTCCCCGGCTCCACGAGACGATCCCCCACTTCCATCACACGCGCCGGCGGTTCGCCGCGTTTGAGCAGGCGGTGGCGGCCGACGCGCACGGCCGGGCCGGCGGGGTCGCGGCCGAGATCAGCTTCGTCCGCCGCCGCGAACCCCTTGTTGACGTGCTCCTCAAGCTCCAGGCGGCGGGCGACGCCCCGGAGCGGATCACGCACAACGACACGAAGGCCAACAACGTCATGCTCGACGACGCCACCGGCCGGGGCGTCTGCGTGATCGACCTCGACACGGTCATGCCCGGATTGTCGCTCTTCGACTTCGGCGACATGGTCCGCTCGGCGACGAACTCGGCGGCCGAGGACGAGACCGACCTGGCCCGGGTGCACGCGCAGCTGCCGATCTTCGACGCGCTCGTGGACGGCTACCTGCGCGCGGCCGGCAGCCTGCTGACGCGCGCCGAGATCGAGCATCTCGCCCGCGCCGCGCAGCTCATGACCTTCGAAGTGGGGCTGCGCTTCCTGACGGATTACCTGCAGGGCGACGTCTATTTCCGGACCAGGCGTCCCGGGCACAACCTCGACCGCGCCCGCAACCAGTTCGCTCTCGTCGCCAGCATGGAGGCGCAGCGCTCCCAAATGGAGGCGATCGTCCGCCGCCATCTTCCCTCATGAAAATCCTGATCACCGGCGGCGCCGGCTTCATCGGCAGCCACCTCGCGGAGCACTTCCAGGGCCAGGCCGCGGTCCGCGTGCTCGACAACCTCCGCACCGGCCACCGCCGCAACCTGGCCGGCCTTGACGTCGAGTTCATCGAGGGCTCGATCCTCGACCGCGGCCTCCTGGCTCGCGCCATGGAGGGCGTCGACTACGTCTTCCACCTCGCCGCCCTGGTCAGCGTGCCCGAGTCGGTCAGCCGCCCGCAGGAATGCACCGAGCTCAACGTCACCGGCTGCGTGAACGTGCTCGAGGCCGCCGCCGAGCACGGCGTCCGCAAGGTCGTCCTCAGCAGCTCCGCCGCGGTCTACGGCGACAACCCCGAGGTGCCGAAGCGCGAGACGATGACGCCGGAGCCGCGGAGCCCGTACGCGGTGACCAAGCTGGTGGGGGAGTACTACTGCCAGCTCTTCGCTGAGTCGCGCGGCCTGGAGACGGCGGCGCTGCGCTTCTTCAACGTCTTCGGTCCCCGCCAGGATCCGAAGGGCGCCTATGCCGCCGCCGTGCCGATCTTCTTCCAGCGGGCGCTGGCCCACGCGCCGATCACCATCCACGGCGACGGCGGGCAGACCCGCGATTTCATCTACGTGAAGGACATCGTCGCCGCCAACGTGTTCGTCGCCACCACGCCCGGGCTCACCGGCGTCTTCAATGCCGGCTACGGCGGGCAGGTCACGATCCTCGAGCTGGCGCGGCGGATCATCGCGCTCTGCGGCTCGCGCTCCGTCATCCAGCACGCGGCGCCGCGGCCCGGGGACGTGCGGCATTCGCGCGCCGACGTCTCGAAGCTGCGCGCGGCCGGCTTCGTGCCGCGCGGCACGCTCGATTCCGGACTGGCGGCGATGTCCGCGGCCGTCCGCCCCTCCCCCTAGCCCGCCATGTCGCCCACCCTTTCCGAAGCGCGGCAGCGCGAGCGCATTCCCGTGGAAGTCCATCCGGACGCCGACACGGCCTCGCGCGTCATCGCGGCCGAGATTGCCGCGCTCGTCCGCGCCAACGACGCGGCCGGCCGCCCGACGACGCTCGGGCTGGCCACCGGCTCCACGCCCGTGCGCCTCTACCGCGAGCTGATCCGCCTGCACCGCGAGGAAGGCCTGAGCTTCCGCCGCGTGGTGACGTTCAACCTCGACGAGTACTACGGCCTGCCGCGCACCCATCCGGAAAGCTACTGGCGGTTCATGCATGAGCAGCTGTTCGACCACGTCGACCTTCCGCCCGCGAACATCCACCTGCCCTCCGGCACCACGGCGCGGGCCGAGGTTTTCGCCGCCTGCTCGGCCTATGAGGACGCCATCCGCGCCGCCGGGGGGCTCGACCTGCAGATCCTGGGCATCGGCCGCACGGGCCACATCGGATTCAACGAGCCGGGCTCGGGCGCCGAGTCGCGGACCCGGCTCGTCACGCTCGACGCGCTCACGCGGCACGACGCCGCCCGCGACTTCCTCGGCGAGGCCAACGTGCCGCGCCATGCGATCACGATGGGCGTGGGCACCGTCCTCGCCGCGCGGCGCATCATCCTCATGGCGTGGGGCGAGGCGAAGGCCTCGGTGGTCGCCCGCGCGGTGGAACACGCCTCCGGCGAATCGCTGCCGGCCAGCCTGCTGCAGGGACATCCCAGCGTCCGCTTCGTCATCGACGAGTCGGCCGCGGTCGAGCTGACCCGCTTCAAGCACCCCTGGCTCGTCGGCCCGGTCGGCTGGACCCCGGCGCTGATCAAGCGCGCCACGGTCTGGCTGGCCGCCCGCGCGGGCAAACCGGTCCTCAAGCTCGTCGACGAGGACTATACCGAGAACGGGATGGCGGAGCTGCTCACCGAGCACGGCCCCGCCTACGACCTGAATATCCGGATCTTCAACGAGCTGCAGCACACGATCACCGGCTGGCCCGGCGGCAAGCCGGACGCGGACGACCGCCACCGCCCGGAGCGCGCGCAGCCGTATCCGAAGCGCGTGGTGGTCTTCACGCCCGAGCCGTCCGACGAGGGCCTCGGCATGGGCGGCACGCTGCAGCGGCTCGCCCGGCAGGGCCACGCCGTGACCGTCGTCCATCTCACCTCCGGCAGCCTGGCCGTGCCCGACGACGAGGTGAAGATCGCCCTCGGGTTGTCGCTCGCGGTCGCCTGCCAGCACAACGCCCCCGCCGCGCCGTTCGTGCACGAGGTGCGCGCGCAGCTCGACGCCAAGAGCGCGCACGGCGACGATCCCCCGGCGGTCCGCCGGTTCAAGGGACGCCTCCGCCGCGAGGAGGCGAAGGCCGCGCTCAAGATCAGCGGCATCGGACCCGACGCCGTGCGCTTCCTCGACCTGCCGTTCTACGAGAACGGCCGGTACCGCCAGTTCCGCAGCACCACGGCCGACGTGACGCAGATCGTCGCCGTGCTCCGCGAACTGCAGCCTCACCAGATCTTCGCCACCGGACGGCAGGACGATCCCAACTCCGTCGCGTCCGTCAGCCTCGAGTTGCTCCGCGCGGCGTTGCGCGAGACCGCCGGCGATGCCTGGCAGCGCGACTGCCGCGGGTGGCTTTATCGGCCGCCGGCGAAGGCGTGGGCCGCCGAGGAGATCGACATGGCGGTGCCGCTGAGCCCGCGCGAGCTTTCGGACAAGATCCGGGCCGCCTTCCATCACAAGAGCCAGCGCAGCCAAAGCCCGACCGGCGCGGCGCAGCCGGAAAGCTGGCAGGTGGCCGCCGCCGCCAACCGCCAGCTGGCGGAGCACTACGACGCGCTGGGCCTCGCCGAATACGAGGCGATCGAGGCCTTCGCCCGCTGGCATCCCTGAGCGCCCCGCCGCGCCTTTCTCCGCCGGAATTCCGGTCGCCACCCATCCCGCCATGAAGTTCTTCCAGCCCGGCCACGATCTCTACCTGCCCGCCGAAAGCCGTTCCGCCGCCGACGCCTTCGCCCGGATCACCCACCTCTGCGTCGCCGCACACCAGGACGACGTCGAGATCATGGCGCACACCGCGATCGCCCACTGCTTCGGCCGGGCCGACCGCGGTTTTGCCGGCGTGGTGGTGACCAACGGTTCGGGCAGCCCGCGCTCGGGCGTGTACGCGGGCCTCACCGACGAGCAGATGCGCGCCGTCCGCCGCGACGAGCAGCGCGCGGCCGCGGCGGTCGGGCGCTATGGGGCGTGCCTCCAGCTCGATCACCCGAGCGCGCTGGTGAAGGACGGCGCCCGCGACGAGGTGCGCGGGGATCTCCGCCGGCTCTTCGCCGCGACGCGGCCCCACTGGCTCTACCTGCACAATCCGGCGGACAAGCACGACACGCACATCGCGGTCTTCCAACGCTGCCTCGAGGCGCTCCGCTCGTTGCCGGTCCAGGACCGCCCGCCGCGGGTGATCGGCTGCGAGGTCTGGCGCGATCTGGACTGGCTGGGCGACGACCGCAAGGTCGCCCTGCCCACCCACGAGCGGCCCCACTTGGCGGCGGCGCTGCTCGGCGCGTTCGATTCGCAGATCGCCGGCGGCAAGCGCTACGACCTTGCGGTGCAGGGGCGCCGCCTCGCCCACGCCACGTTTCACCAGCCGCACGCCGTCGACGCGGCGAACTCGCTCACGTGGGGCGTCGACCTGACGCCGCTCGTCCACTCCGACGGCCTCGATCCCGCGGACTACATCGCGGGGCTCATCGACGAGTTTCGCGCCGACGTGCACGCCCGGGTCCGGCGTTTCGCGGCACCGCGCTGAGCGTCGCCGCGGCGCGCGGTCTGGCGCCGGCGCCGCGGGCCAAAAATTTGTCGCATATGCGACAGACTTTTGGCGTGACCCCTAGCCGCAGCGCGCGCGCCGAATGACCGTCACCACGACGAGCGCCAGCGCGAACCATACGCTGGGCGCGCCGCTGCCACCGCCCCCCCGAAGCGGGCCGGTCGGCGGTCACCGCTCCGACGCAAGCCCCGCCTGCTGCGCCAGCCAGGCCCGGACCCGCGCGTCCATGCCGGGCGTGATGGTGTGTCCGGCATCGAGGTCGACGAAGAGTTCCTTGGGGGACGGGACGACATTGTAGGCGGCGTAGACCGACGTCGGCGGGCAGTTCTCGTCGTTGTAGCCGACGGCGAAGAGGACCGGCCCGCGCAGCCGTCTCGCGAAATTGACGGTGTCGTAATAGCCGGTGGTCCGGATCTTCTCCGGCGGAGCGGCCCCCCGCTCCGTGGGGCGGAACAGATGGGGCCATCCGCCCGCCCGGCCGTGGAGATAACCCGTCGTGTCGCAGTACGCGGGAATCATCGCCGCGACCCCGGTCACCCGCGAATCGAGCGCCGCGGTGGCGACGGCGAGCATGCCGCCCTGGCTGGCGCCGAAGACGAGCAGGTTCCTCCCGTCCCAGTTCGCCCGGCTCGCGAGAAAATCCACCGCCCGCAGGCAGCCGAGGTTGACCCGGCGGTAAAAGTAGCGCGACGGGTCGTCGAGGTTGAACTGGGCGTATCCCTCGAGCGAACCCGCGCGGAGCTGGTCGTAGATCTCCTTCGGGCCGTTCACCGGAATGCCGTGGATTCCGATCTCGAGCGTGATCGCCCCCCGCGCCGCGAGTTCGCGCTCGCCGCGATAGGGCCGCACGCCCGCGGGCGGGAGGCGCAGGACCGCCGGGTACCGGCCCGGGGCCTTGGGTTCGCACAGGATGCCGTAGATCCGGCCGCGCGTGCCCGATGTGCGGCTCCAGTTGCCAAAGCTCACGTGGTAAACGTTGATCGCGCCCGTGCTTGCCTCGGGGAGCAGCTCGAGCCGCGGGTCGGGCGGCACGCGGGCGAGATCGGCGCGGCCCTGGTCCCAAAAGGCGTCGAAGTCGGCCGGTTCCCCCTGCGTCGGGACGATGCGTTCCGGCGCGAAGCCCACCGTCGCGACGCCGCGGTAGCTGCGCCCGTTCACCTCCACCTTCGCGACGCAGCGGATGAACCCCGGCTCCGCCAGCGTGCCGCCGGCGACGACCACGCCGCCGGCGTCGGCCAGCACAGCTTTCTCCTCCGCCGGCCGATTTTCCGGCCCGACCGCGTAGCGGATCGTCGCGCCCGCCAGCGGCCGGCCGTCGCTGAGCACGGCGAGCCGGAAGCTCGCCGGCGCGCCCGGCGCGTACAGGCGGTCGGCGCGGTCCGGCGTCACGCGGACCTCGACGGGCGCCGCCCGCGCGGCCTCGAGCTCGGCGGGCGAAACCGGTTCGTCGCCCGGCGCGCGGAGGACGAGCAGGCAGGCCGCGCCGACCGAGGCGGCGCGGCGCAGGATCACCTCGGCGCCCACTTCGCGCGCCCCCCGTGCTCGGCCAGGAAGCCCATGCCGGCCTGGTGGCAGACCAGCTGCGCGTCGACCAGCATGTCCGGCGTGTGCGGCACGACCTCGCCCTTGCGGTTGTGCCCGGCGAAGCTGTGCGACGGCGCCTCGATCAGCACGGGCAGCACGCCGCAGTGCAGGTTCATCGCGGTCTCGAGGTTCATCGGCCCGTTCGGGCGCGTCGGCGGCGTGGCCTCGATCTCGGGATCGCGCGTCTCCTGCAGCCCGGCGTGGGCGAGCGCCGTGTGCACCGTGCGGTACAGCCCGTCGAAGACCGGCGCGAGCTTCTGCTCGACCGGCGGGCGGTGCACGCGGACGTAATAGTTCTGCGGCGGCGCGCCCGTGTGCATGTTGAACATCAGGTCCGGCTTCTCGCGCGCGACGAGATCCAGCAGGGCCTGGGTCTCCGGCTGCCGCGCCCCCAGGAAGTCGTCATGCTGGATGTTGACCCCGGCGTCGTTCGGGTACCCGCCGGGGAATTGCGTGCGCGCGAAGTCGAGCGGGATGAACTCCTTCACCATGGGCCAGCCGATGTGCTTTCCGTCGGCCCAGCAGCCGGTGTTGTAATACTCGTGGAAGCGCTTGTCCGTGCCGGCGAACGGCTCCATCCGCACGGGAATCCGGGCGCGGCCGTCGACGTTGACGATCGGCACGAGCACGATGCGGTCGAGCCGGCCGGCGGCGGCGGTCAGCTCGGGCCACTCCCGGCCGCGCAGGTCCCGGCCCGTTTCGAGCACCGCGATCAGGTTGACGATGCCGACAATCCCCTCGAACTCGCCGCCGTGCACCGCGCCGAGGGCGATGAAGACCTTCTTGCCGGCGTCCGGCCCGAGATAGGCGCGGACGTCGAAGAAACCGAGCGAGCCCGAGAACGTCGACGTGCCCCGGCCCTGGCGCGGCGTGCCGTAGGCCACGGCGAGGATCGGACGCCCGCCCGCCGTGTGCCCGATGGTCTCGACCTTCCCCTTCTTCACCTTCTCGCGCAGGAAACGGTGCACGCCCTCGACGTCGCTGATCCAGAACCCGGGGATGTCCTCCCGCTCCAGCAGGTATTCCGCGGCGATCGCGGGAAACTTCGGATTGCCGGGCACCCGCCGGCCGGACACGGCGTCGGCGAAGACGGATGCGGCGAGCAGGACGGCCAGGAGGGCGGCCAGGAGAAGGCGGAGGGATCTCGGCATGGGGGTAGGGGGAGAGGATACGGAAAGTCCCTTTGCTCAGGAGAGCCAACGGGAAAGGTGCCGGGCGACGAACGCGTCGTCCGTGAGCCAGGGATGATCCCGGGCCACGCGCGTGATCTCGTCCGCCTGGCCCGGCGAAAGCCGCTCGTGCGGGTCGAGGCACGCCGTCGTCGCCAGGAGTCCGTTGCGGCGCAGCACCTCGTGAATCCCGGGCAGGCAGCCGGCGAAGCCGTGGGCGCTGTCGAAGACCGCCGCGTTGGCGTCCGTCAGCGCCGCGTTGGCCGTGAGCCAGCGCGCCGGGAGCCGCGCGCCGGTGCGCTCGCGCTGGAGGCGGCGGAAGAGCCTCACCGCCGTGTGCGTCCACACGCCCCACTGGCCCAGCAGCCCGCCGTCGAAGAATCGCGTGCGCCCGGCGAATCGGAACGGCGTCGCGAGGTCGGCGATGATGTTGTCGTCGTTGCCGGTGTAGAGCGCGACGTCGTCGCGCCCGGCCTCGAGCACGGCGCGGATGAGGTCGAGCGAGCGGTAGCGATCGAATGGCGCGACCTTCACCGCGACCACCTGCGGGATCTCCGCGAACGCGCGCCAGAACCGGTAGGTGAAGGTCCGGCCCCCGACCGCCGGCTGGAGATAAAAGCCGACGAGCGGAATCTCCCGCGCCACGCGACGGCAGTGCCGGAGGACGTCGGCCTCCGGATCGCGCGGCCAGGCCCCGAGGCTGAGCAGTCCGGCATGATACCCGAGCCCGCGCGCGAGCTGGGCCTCGCGGATCGCCTGGCGCGTGGTTCCGCACAATCCGGCGATGAGAGGAAACGGCCGCGGCGCGGACCGCAGCCATTCCGCCGCCGCCTCGGCGCCGAGGCTGAGCACGGGTTCGAAGAGCCCGTGCTTCGGGTCGCGAATCGCGAACTGCGTCGAATGCACGCCCACGGCGAGGCCGCCGGCCCCGGCGTCGATATAGTATCGCACGAGCGCGCGCTGCCGGCGCGCATCCCACCGGCGCCGGCGCGACAGCGCCAGCGGGAGCGCGGGTATCACCTGGCCGGCCAGGAGATGGCGGCGCACGTCGACGGGCGGAAGGTTGGCTTTCATGGGGGACCGGACCGATCAAAACTGCCCGTCGCGCCGCTCGAAGGCCGTCGGCTTGCCCCAGGTCCCCCCGCCCTGCCCGAGCCACGCCGCAATCCAGCGCTGCATGGTCGCCACCGGCGTCGGGGGAGCGCCGAGACGCTGCCGCACCCAGGACGCGTCGCTCAGCCAGGCGGTCTCGGCTTCCTTTCCGACCACGGTGACCGGCTTCCCGAAGAGCCGCCCGAACTCCTCCGCCAGCTCCCGCACGCGCAGGATCTGCGGGCCGCTCACGTTGACCGGCACCGCGGGCGCGGCCGCGAGATCCAGCGCGCGCAGGCTCAGGTCGATGGCGTCGGGCTGCCAGATCACGTTCACGTAACCCGTCGTCACGTCGATGGGCTCGCCGCGCCAGACCCGGGAGGCGATGTCGACGAGCACGCCGTAGCGGAACTCCACCGCGTAGTTCAGGCGGATCAGCGCCACGGCCGTGCCGTGGCGGGCGGCGGCGTCGGCGAACGCGCGCTCCCGCTCGAGGCAAGAGGCCGCGTACTCGCCCGGCCGCGGATCAACGGGCGCGGTCTCGGCCGCCCCGCCGCTGGCCGGCGAGACGAACGGGTAGACGCAACCGGTCGAGAAGGCGACGACGCGCGCCCGGCGGTAGCGCTCCGCCACGAGGCGCGGCATCTCGGCGTTGATGCGGCGCAGGAGCGCCGGGTCGCCCGAGGTGCCGAACTTGGCACCGGCGAGGAAGAACATGGCGGCCGCGTCGGGGAGCGCCTCCACCGCCGCCGGCACCGACAGGTCGCACGCGAGCGTCTCGACGCCCTGCGCGTCGAAGGCCGCGCGGTCGCGCAGCGTCGCGAACCGCGACACCGCGATCACCCGCTCGGGGCGGCCGGCGGCGCGGAGCGCCCGCTGCAGCATGCCGGCGAGGTGCAGCCCCATCTTGCCCCCCGCGCCGAGCACGAGGAACGGGCCCGACCAACGGCCGGCGGACGCCACCAGCGCCGCCGATGGCCGGCTGAGGAACTCGTCGACGTCCGACCCGAGGTCCGGCAGCGGCGGAAGGACGGGCGGCGGGTTCATCCCCTTACTCCCATGCGCGTGTGACGTTTGTTCAAACATAAAATTCGTTGCAGGCGGGATGAATCTAATTCGCATGTGAAATTCCTTGACCCTCCCCGCCCCGCTGACTGCCTGCGTGGCATGGACCTTCGCGCCTCGCTCCGCTCCCGCGCCTTTCCGCCGCGGTTCGTCTGGGGCGTCGCGACCGCCGCGCCGCAGATCGAGGGGGGCGCCACGGCGGGCGGGCGCGGCGAGTCGATCTGGGATCGTTTCGCCCGCCGGCGCGGCGCCGTGGTGAACGGGGACACGCCCGCCGTCGCATGCGACCACTTCCACCGCTATCGCGCCGACTTCGCGCTCATGCGGGAGCTGGGCGTGCGCCACTACCGCCTGTCGCTGGCCTGGCCGCGCCTGCAGCCGGACGGCCGGGGGCCCGTCAACGCGCGGGGGCTCGACTTCTACCGCCGGCTGCTCGACGCGCTGCACCACCACGGCATCACGCCCTGGGTCACGCTCTATCACTGGGACCTGCCCCAGGCGCTGGAGGACGCCGGCGGCTGGCGGTCGCGCGGGACGGCCGAGGCTTTCGCGCGCTACGCCGAGATCGCCGTCCGGGGCCTCGGCGGCCGGGTGCGGCACTGGATGACCCTGAACGAGATCCCGACCTTCATCGGGCACGGCTACCGCCTCGGGGTCCACGCGCCGGGCGCCCGGGAGAAGCCGGCGGTGGTCGCGCAGTGCCACCACCACGCGCTGCTGGCCCACGGGCATGCCGTGCGCGCGGTGCGCGAGTTCGGCGGTGCGCGCGCCGAAGTCGGGCTCGCCCAGGATCTCAGCGTCCCGATTCCCGTCACGGAGACGCCGGCCGACATCGCCGCGGCCGAGCGCGAGCTGAGGCGACGCAACGCGCACATCCTCGCCCCGCTTTACTTCGGCCGCTACGCGACGGCCGAAATGCGCGCCGCCCGGCGGCCGCAGCCGGCCGTCCGGCGGGGAGATCTCGCGTTGATCTCCACCCCCACGGACTTTCTCGGCCTCAACATCTACAGCGGCGAGTTCGTCCGGGCCGCGGACCGCACGACGCACGAGGTCGTGCCGTTTCCTCCGGGCTACCCGACGGCCGGCCTTGCCTGGCTTCGCCTGGCCCCGCAGGCCGTGTATTGGGCGCTGCGCCACTGCCATGCCGTCTACCGGCCCCGAAAGCTTTTCCTCACCGAGAACGGCGCCGGCTACGAGGAACCCGCCCGCGGCGGGGCCGAGGTCAACGACCTCCACCGTCGCGAATACCTGCGCGCCCACCTCGAGCAGGTGCAGCGGGCCACGGCCGAGGGCATTCCCTGCCGCGGGTACTTTGCCTGGTCGTTCCTCGACAACTTCGAATGGGCCGAGGGCTACACCAAGCGCTTCGGGCTCGTGCACGTGGACTTCGCCACGCAGCGGCGCACGCCGAAGCTCAGCGCGCTCTGGTACGCGGGTGTGATGCGCGAGAACCGCGTGCTCTGACCCGCGCGCTCAGCGCGCCTCGGCCGCGGGGTGCAGGGCGTAAATGCGCACGGCCGACCACCAGACGCGCGAGCGCCAGGTCCGCAGCGCCAGGCGGCCGCCGGGGAGCGGACGGTCGTCGCGCGCGTCGTGGATCAGCCGGCCGTCGAGCCAGCAGCGGAGCCGTCCGCCCGTGACGGCGAGGCGGACATGGTAGTTCCTGCCCGGCTCCGATCGAATCCCGCGGTTTTCGGAAACCAGCCCAAAGCCCGGGTTGCGGCGCAGACGGGCCCAGCCTTCCTGGAACCCGCCCGTCAGCGTGAAGATGTAGTTGGGCAGCCCGTGGTACTCGTCGTACCGGCCGCTCCGTCCCGGGCGGTAGGGCGAACCATCGGCCTCCCGCGCGTGCAGGATGAGGTTGAGATTCGCCGCATTGTCCGTCGCCGGAAGGTCCGCCCCCGCCAGGAACTCGATCAGCACATCGGCGGGCAGCTCCTCGTGCCACCAGAGCGTCGCGCCGGGGGTGGCGCCGTCCGGCGCCGGGGTGGTGACGACCCGCAGCGTTCCGTCGGACGCGGCCGCCGTGGCGTGCCCCTCCACCGTCCAGCGCTTCCGCCAGGAATCGTCCGCAAACGTCTCGTGCGCCAGCTCGGTCGCGAGCCAGGCCCGGCCGTCGTCGTCCACGCCACGGTCGAGCTGCTGCAGCCACTCCTCGAGGTTGGTGTAGCCGTCGCCGTCGGCATCCCGCGCCGGATCGGCGGGGAGCGCGAGGCGGCGCGTCACCGCGGCATCCACCGACTGCCAGGGGTCGTCCTCGCCGGGCAACGCCAGGTCGGTCCGGAACGAGCCCGTGCGCCGGCGGATCTTGTCGGCCAGGCCGGCGTCGAGCGCATCGCGCGTCGCGGGGGTCTTGCCCGCCACGCCCAGCACCCAGCTCTCGACGTGCTCCGCGGGGAGCGGCCGCCACGGCGTTCCGCCGGAGCCCGCGTACGGGTCGGCCGCGAGCCGCTTCACCGGGTGGGCCGCGTTGTCGTGGAAGACGACCGGGTTCCACGGATCGCCGTCGCGCGGATGCCACAGGCCGGTGTGCGGGTCGAAGAAGCGGTTGTCGGCGAGGAACAGCCCCGCCGCCGGCGAGGTGGCCTTGTGGACGAAGATGCCGGTGTTGCGGTAATCGCTCAGCGCGTAGGAAACCGGCGCCCGCACGCCCTGCTCGTTCGTCTGCTCGAGCACCAGCGGAAGCGGGTGGCGGATGACGACGTTGCCGACGACCGACACCGCGTGCGGCGGCAAGGTCAGGTCGCCGAGGTAGATCACGCCGTTCGACCAGACGCCCGGCCGGTAGATGAAATTGTTCACGACCTGCGCGCCGCCGGTCTCGTCGCGGATGAGCGGATTCCGGCCGAGCGCGAAGGCGAAGATGTTCTCCCGCAGGGTCAGGCGGGTCGTCCGCCTCCCGCCCAACGCGGCGTAGGGGTGCGAACCCTTCGGATGGCCGCCGTTGATGATCGGCTCGCTGAGGATGCTCCGCGAGAGGGTGACGTCATGCACATCGGCGCGACTGCCCCAGGTCGAGAACGTCTCGTCCACCGCCCAGCTCGCGGACACGCGATCGATCACGATGTGGTGCACCGGCCGTTCGGCCGGTTCCAGCTTGAGGGCGTCCCGGTTTTCCACCGGTGGCAGCCGGTCGCCCGGCCGCACCGCCAGGTTCTGGATCAGGATGTCGCTCCCCTGGATCGAGATGCCCCCATGGGCGAGCGTGATGCCGGGCGGCGGCGCGGTCTGGCCCGCGATCGTGAGGAATCCGCCGCCGGCGGGGATCCTGAGGTCGGAGCGGAGCCGGATCACCCCGCCGACGTCGAAGATGACGGTCCGCGGCCCCGTGAGCTGCTCGACCCCCTCGCGCAGCGAGCCCGGGCCGGAATCGGCGAGGGTCGTGACGCGATGGACCGCGCCGCCCCGTCCCGCCGGCGTGTCCGTGCCGAAGCCGACCGCGCCCGGCACCACCGGCAGCGCGACCGCGAGACCCCCGGCGCCGGCGAGCCCGAGGGCCAGCAGCGCGCGCGCTGCGTCCCAGGAGAGAAAGCGCCCGGCCAACCGTGTCCCAATGCGCATTTGTTTCTCTTCGATGGAATCCGGGACGCAGGCAAGCCGCGAATTCTCCGCGCGGCCGGGCGCCCGCTTGCCGAACTGCGGCCGCCCGGGCGACGGCGCCGCGAAAAGACCGGTCCCGCCGGCGCCGGCGTCAGGCCGGGCCGGTGGACTCGCCGACCACGAGCTCGGGCGCGACGAATTCGGGCTCCGCGTGGCCGCGCTTTTCCGGCGGCAGCTTGATCTGCTCGAGGAGGATCGCGCCGGCGCGCTCCATGAGCCGCAGCGGGTTCTGGTCGATGGTCGTGAGCGTCGGGTGGAGGTGGCGCGCGAAGTCGAGGTTATCGAAGCCGGTGACGGACATCTGGCGCGGCACGTCGACGCCCGCGGTGCGGAGCGCCTGGATCGCGCCGAGCGCGGTGCGGTCGTCGATCGCGATGATCGCGGTCGGCCGCTTCGGCCAGCGCAGGACCTCCTCGGCCATCAGCCCGCCGCTTTCGATCGGGCTGTTCACCTGCGGGATGTTCTCCACGAAGCGCAGCGCCTTCGTCGGATCGATGCCGTGCGACTTGGCGGTCTCGACGAGCGCCGGCCAGCGCCAGGGGTCGTCCTTCCGGAAGCCGAGCAAGGCGAAGTTCTCGTGGCCCAGCCGGAGCAGGTGCTCGAGCACCAGGCGCATCGCCCGGCGGCGGTCGAGGGCGACGGAAGGGATCGTCTGCGAGTAATGCGGATCGACCTGCACGCAGGCCAGGCCGGCGAACATCTGCGCGGCCGTCGCCGCATCGAGCTCGGAATAGAGCAGGACGACGCCCTCGACGCGGATGCGCTGGAAGTCCTCGATCGCATGGATCTCGTGCTGCACGTCGCGCGGGCGCATCTCGAGCAGGCTCCGGAGCTGGTTGCGCCGGAGAAATTCCTGCAGGTGGAAAACCTTCTGGTCGAGGATCGGATTCCCCAGCCCCATGAAGCAGACGCCCACCATGCTCGTCCGCCGCCCGCCGAGGCCGCGCGCCAGCGGGTTCGGGCGGAAGCCCACCTCGTCCATCGCCGCCATGATGCGGCGGCGCGTCTTCTCCTTCACCTCCGGGTGGCCGTTGATCGCGCGGGAGACCGTCCAGTTGGACAGGCCGAGGTATTTCGCGAAATCGGAGATGGAGAGAATCGCCTTCGTGGCCGGCCGGATGGGGCGTTTCTTGGAGGCGGAGGGGCCAGGGGAAGGCATAGGAGGGGCGGCGGGCCGAGTGGGCTGCCGCAAATCCAACGTTGGATTTCCGCCGGCGATAGCAAGCCCAACTTCCGACCGCCGTCCCTCCGGCGGCGCCGGCTCCTTCGGGAAGCCGCCGCCTTTCGGGAATTTGGTTGCCAAGGGCTTTTCTAACGCGCATTTGATTTCGCCATCAATGACCGCGTTCCGCCCCGCTCCCTCCCTTGCCGCCCCGCCCGGGCCCGTCGGCTCCGACCGGCGGTCCCTTCCCGCCCGCTTCGCCTACGTCGGCACCGGCGGGCGCGTGCGGATGTTCCTCGACCCCGTGGCGGGTCGCTTCCGGGCGGAGGCGGCCATCGTCGGCCTGTGCGACTCCAGCCTCGTCCGCGCCGGCTTCCACCGCGACCGGCTGAAGGCCAAGTTCGGCTACGCGGACGTGCCGGCCTATGCCGCGGCCGACTTCGGCCGCATGCTCCGGGAGACGCGCCCGGACACGGTCGTGGTCTGCACGGTGGACAGCGAGCACCACCGGTACATCGTGGAGGCCCTGCGCGCCGGCTGCGACGTCGTGACCGAGAAGCCGATGACCACCGACGCGGCCAAATGCCGGCAGATCCTGGACGCGGTGCAGGCGACCGGACGGACGGTCCGGGTGGCGTTCAACTATCGGTGGAATCCCGGCGTGACGAAGGTCCGCGAGCTGATCGCGGCCGGCACGATCGGCCAGGTGCGGCATGTCACGCTGGAGTACCTGCTCAACACGAGCCACGGGGCGGACTACTTCCGCCGCTGGCACGCCCAGAAGCGATTTTCCGGCGGCCTGCTCGTGCACAAGGCCACGCACCACTTCGACCTCGTGAACTGGTGGATCGACGCGATCCCGGCGGACGTGTTCGCCCAGGGGGGCCTCATGTTCTACGGCCGGGCCAACGCCGAGCGCCGCGGGGACCACGCGCTGGCCGCCTACCCGCGCTACTACCCGCAGGCGCGCCGCGACGACCCGTTCGCCTACACCTACGAGCAGTCGATGATCCAGGACACGTCCATGGAGCGCGGCCTCTACCTCGGCGCCGCCGAGCAGGAATCCGGCTACGTGCGCGACCGGAACGTGTTCCGGGACGACATCGACATCGAGGACACGATGAACGTGCTGGTGCGCTACCGCACCGGCGCCCTGCTCAGCTACTCGCTCAACGCGTACAGCCCCTACGAAGGTTACCGGGTCGCCTTCACCGGCGACCGCGGCCGCATCGAGTACCGGGAATTCCACGCCGCGCACCTCTTCGATCCCGCGGGCGGCACGAGCCTCACGAAGCGACAGGAGGAGGTGCACGAGCTCCAGGTCTTCCCGCACTTCAAGGCGCCGTACGCGGTGCCCGTGCCCGTGATCCACGGCGACCACGGCGGCAGCGATCCGCTGCTGCAGGAGCAGATTTTCGCGGCGCGGCCGCCGGCCGATCCGTTCGGACGCTCGGCCGGCCACGAACAGGGCGCGGCGTCGATCCTCGTCGGGATCGCGGCCAACGCCAGCATCGCCTCCGGCGCGCCGGTCGCGCTCGATTCCCTGCTGGTGTTGAAACCGTCGGCCCGGCAACTTTCCGAGCTCGTGTGATTCCCCTCGGTCGAGTGCCCCCGGTCTGGCGTCGCGGAATCCTGGCCCTGGCGCTGCTGGGGTCCGTTCCCGGCGGCCGTGCCGCCCCGGCCAAGCTCGGCGCCGACTGGCCCGAAGCCCCGCCGGAGGAACACGGCTTCTCAGGCCCGCGCCTCGAGGGCGCCTGGCGCGTCCTCGAACTCAACCGCACCACGACCTTCCTCGTCATCCGCTCCGACCACGTCGTCTTCGAGCGTTACGCCCCGGGCTTCAGCCGCACGACGCCGCACTACACGGCGTCGCTCGCCAAGGCGCTCGTCGGCGGGCTCGGCCTCCTCGCCGCGCAAAGCGAGGGCTACCTGCGACCGATCGACGCCGCGGCGGACTTCATCCCCGCCTGGCGCGACGATCCGCACAAGAGCCGGATCACCCTCGCCCACTTGGCGACCCACACCTCGGGCCTCGACGACGCGAACGAGCCCGGCGTGGCGCACCGCGACCTGCCCGGCTGGAAGGGGGAGTTCTGGAAGCGGCTCCCTCCCCCGCGCGATCCGTTCACGATCTCCCTCATCGACGCACCCGTGCTTTTTCCCCCGGGCGAGCAGGCGCGCTACAGCAATCCCGGCATGGCCGCGCTCGGCTACTGCCTGGCCGCCCGCCTGCGCGACACGCCGCACCGGGACGTGATCCAGCTCATCCGCGAGCGCATCCTGCGCCGCATCGGCGTGCCGGACGCGGAGTGGTCCGCCGGCTACGACGGGCCGATCGCGCTCGACGGACTCTCGGCTGTCGGGATCTGGGGCGGCGCCAACTTCAGCCCGAACGCCGCCGCCCGCGTCGGCCGCCTGCTCGCCCGGCGCGGCGACTGGGACGAGGAACAGGTGATCCCGTTCGAACTCGCGACCGCCGCGACCCGGCACGCGGGATTGCCCAACTTCTCGGGCCTCGCCTGGTGGGTGAACCGCCGGCCCGACGGCGCGCGCGTGCTCGCGCAGGCGCCCGACGACGCCTTCTGGGGCCTGGGCGCCGGCGGACAATTCCTGTTCGTGGCGCCCAGCCTCGACCTGATCGTCGTGCGCAACGGCGCCGGGCTCCCGCCGAACACCGACACGCTCCGCGCCATGGAAAGGCTCGTCGTCAACCCCGTGCTCGACGCCCTCCTCCGCGAGACCCGGGCGCCCTACCCGCCCAGCCCGTTCATCGCCGAGGTCCGGTGGGCCCCCGCGGATTCCGTCATCCGCCTCGCGCCGGGGAGCGACAACTGGCCCTCCACCTGGGGCGACGATGACCACCTCTACACCGCCTACGGCGACGGCAACGGATTCCCGCCCTTCACCGCGGAGAAGCTGAGCCTCGGCTTCGCCCGCATCGCCGGCCGGCCGCCGGCCCTTGCGGCGGCCAACCTTCGCTCGCCCTCCGGCGAGCAGCACGGCGACGGCCGCGGCGGCCGGAAGTCGAGCGGACTGCTGATGATCGACGGCGTGCTGTACCTCCTGGCCCGGAACGCGGGCAACGCGCAGCTCGCCTGGTCGGAGGACCGCGGCGCGACGTGGGCGTGGAGCGACTGGAAATTCAACGAGAGCTTCGGCTGCCCGGCGTTCGTCAACTTCGGCGCGAACTACGCCGGCGCGCGCGACGGCTACGTGTACGTCGTCTCCCCCGACGCCGACACGGCGTACGAACGGGCGGACCGGCTCGTGCTCGCGCGCGTCCCCCGGCGCCGGCTGCGCGACCCCGCCGCCTACGAGTATTTCGTCCGCCGCGACGCCGGAGGCGCGGCGACCTGGAGCCGCGACATCGCGCAGCGCGGCGGCATATTCGAGAACGCGGGGGCCTGCTACCGCTCGCACATCACGTACAGCCCGGGCCTGAAGCGCTACCTGCTCACGACCACCGGGCGGGGCACCGACACCCGCTACGCCGGCGGTTTCGGCATCTACGACGCGCCGGAGCCCTGGGGCCCGTGGACCACGGCATTCTTCACCGACACCTGGGACATGGGGCCGGGCGAATCGAGCCACTTCCCGTCCAAGTGGCTGGACCCGGACGGGCGCGGGGGCTGGCTCCTCTTTTCCGGCGACGATGCGTTCTCCGTCCGCCGCGCCGAGTTCGTGCCGGGACGCGGCCCGGCGCGCTGAAGGAATTCCCATGCCCACCCCGCCCCACCCCCTCCGGCGCCGGCTCGGCCGCGCCTCGCTCCTCGCCGCCCTCCTTTCCTGCGCACCCGGCGCCGGACCGGCCGCCGAGCCCGATCGCGGCGTCCTGAAGCTCGCCGAGGAACCGGGCGTGTACACCGTGGAATTTTCCGGACGCGGCGGCTATCTCGGGATCCCGTCGTGGAAGGCCGTGGTCCGTCGCGACGACGCGGGCAACATCAGCGCGCTGCACGTCCCGGCCGACCACCCGCGCCCGCTCGGCTCGCGCACCGGCCAGTGGCCGCTGACCATCGTGATGTCGAAGAACTCGCTCGGCGTCGAAGGGACGATGACCAAGGGCCGCGAGAACTACGCGCGCTTTCCGGTCGAGCGCTTCGAGCTCCGCGAGCATGCGCCGGAGCGGATCGTGATCGCGGTCGGCGGGCCCTCGCCGAACCGGCACTACACGCACGAGCGCACCTACACGTTCACGCCCGCCGGGGTGCAGATCGAGGGCTCGCTCACGGCGCTGATCGACCTCTCGTCGATCGCGTTCGACCCGCATTTCGACCGCACGCAGATCGCGGACTCGCACGGCGCGTTCACGCCGATGCGCACCCAGGGCCGCGGCGGCTGGGTGTACTGCGGGTCCAGCGGCCGGGACGGGGCGACCGCGCTGCCCGAGGGCGTCGACTATCCGCTGGAGGCCCAGCTCCGCCTGCGCCGGACCCAGCCGATCTTCCTCAAGCTCTTCTACGACCAGCCCTTCGCCGCGGCCGCGGCCAGGCGCCAAATCATCCACAACAACAAGGACGGCTGGGAGGCGAAGGCCGACAAGGTCATCTTCGAGAAGCTGGTCGGTTTCGCCGGCTTTCCCGTGCCCGCCGGGACCACCGAGCGCTTCAAGGTGCGCTTCGAGTTCGAGATCCAGCCGTGGGAGTGAGCCCCGCGCGGACGATTGCTCGCCTCCCGCGAGCGTGAGCGCCTTCTTGTCAGCTCGCCGGAAAATGAATCCCTGCGGCCGCACGCGCACGGGGTTAAACACATCTCCCAAGCCGTTTTCTGACGGCAATCAGTGGTCAGACCTTTTTGACCACGGATTGCGCGGACGGACACGGATGAGACTCAGGCTTTGCACGCTCAGGGCAGCCGCTGGATGACCGCCTTCTGGCCGGACTCGCGGGAGAAAAGGACCCGCCAACCCGCCACCTCCACGCCGCGGGCTCCGTCGGATTCGATCAGGCGCGCGTCCGCCGCGGCCGGCGCGGGCGCGGAGGCGTCGTCGACGAAAAGCACGTGGAGAAAGTCGTCGCGCAGGCGCGGCGCGCCGGGCCTCACCTCCACGCGCCACATCGCGAGCTCGCGCTGCGGGCGCTTGCGCGCGGTCTCGTCCCACGGATAGTTCCGGCCGTCGACCCACGCTTCCTTTCCCGGGCCGCCGATCGCCTCCAGGCGGGCGTCCGCCGGCAGCAGGGTCAGGCAGGTCAGCCGCCCGCCGTGGTTCTCCGCGACCGCCGTGTTTCCGGCGATCGCGGGCTCACGCACCGTGTGGAGGAGAAAGCGCTTCTCGAACCGCGCCTGGGCGCTCTCCACGCGGTCGAACACCACCACGACCGGCTGCGCGCGCGCCGACCGGCGCAGGTAGACCACCTCGCGCTGCGCGAGCCGCACCCGCGCGGGATCGTAGGCCCGGGTGGCGTCGCCGACGGCGTACGTGTAGTCGTCGTTGGCCTCGTACGCCACGATGCCGTCCAGGCTGGCGGACCCGCCCGGCAGGAGGTCGGCGAGCTTCGTCGGATCCTCCCGGAACACCTGGCCGCCATCGTTCGACGCCGGCTCGCCGAGCACGGTCATCTTCTGGTCCGGGTCGAAGACGGTGATCGCGTTGTGGGCGATCGTGCGGGTGAAGTAGTTCCGCCAGTGCGTCCCGCCGTAGCCCCCTTTGTTCCGGCCGTTCTCGTCGTAGAACCCCGAATCCACCGCGAGCGCGCCGCGGTAGTGGAGCGTGAAGGAGTTCGCGTCGCGGTGCAGGTGGTTGGTCGAATAGAACGGCGTCGACGTGAACTGGAAGTGCGTGGTTCGCGCGCCCCAGCGGTCGCGGGCGACGACGACGCCGGCGTTGCGGAAGTGGCGGCTCAGCGGCAGCGGATCGGCGGGATCGTCGGGCGCGCGCGGCCGGACGGCCTTGTCCAGGTAGAGGATGTCGGCGAAGCGGTTGGTGCGGTCGCGCAGCGCCCACCGCGCCCGCGGCTCCTTCAGCACGCCGGCGGCGAGGATCAGGAGGTCGGACTGGTACGTGTTCAGGTCGTCGACCACCGTGTAGGCGTCGCCCGCGTTGGGATAGGTGCCGTCGCCCTGCCGGCCATAGATCCAGAACCAGGGGATCCGCGCCTGCCAGGGGAAGAACACGCACTCGTTGGTCGCGGTCGACCACACGTAGTGGATGCTCGCGGTCAGGTAGGCCGCGCTGTAGGCCCACCCCATGTGGTAGCCGCCGTCCTGCGCGATCCAGCCCTGCGCGGGGAAATAGCCGTCGACCCAGTGTTCGCGCAGCCGGAGCAGCTTGGCCCGGAGCTCGGGCCGCTCGGACACCAGGGCGAGCACGCCGGCGGTGAGCGCGAAGTTCCCCCAGCGCGAGTGGCCGCCGACGTAGTTCGTCCCGCCCTCCGCGAAATGCCACGCGCGGTCGATGTGGGCGAGGATCGCGTCCGCGAGGACCTTCCGTTCGGACTCGGAAAGCCGGTCGTGCAGCCAGTCGTACGCGATCGCCAGGCACTGCAGCCGGCCGCGGTACTCGGTGTCGTTGCCGACCGGGCCCGCCGCCGCGAGGCAGCGCGCCCATTCCTTCGCCCAGTCGACGTAACGGTCCTCGCCCGTCACCGCCGCGGCGAACGTGATGTTCCGCACGATCTCCCAGTCCTTGAGGTAAGGCTGGCGCGCGAATTCCGCGGGGGCCTTGGCCAGGCCCGCCTTTTCGAGGTGGGCGGTCATTTCCCGCCATTCATCCCGATACGCCCCGCCGATGCGCGCGCGGATGGCCGGAAGATCGGTGTCCCGGAAGAACAGGCGCGGATGCCGCGCATGGACGGCGAAAGCCGCCGGATCCGGGTGGATCCGCACCTCCGGAACCTCCGGGCTGCCGATCGGATAGTCGGCCCGCAAGAAAGAGGGACAGGCCAGCAGAAATAGAAGCGGGAAGAGTCTCATGGCGGAGGCGGTTCCGAACGCTGGCGCGATCGGGCGGGACGGTCGCCCGGAGCGTGCCGGCCAGGCAGGACTGCGCGCCCGATCATCACGACGCGGCGAGCCGGAGCAGGGCCCAGAAAAGGAACACGATCGAGCCCGAAACCGCAACACACGTCAGGAATCCCCAGGCATCCAGCCGGTTCCAGCGGGTGAACTCCCAGGAGGAACTCGGGAACAGCTTGAGGTGATCGAACCGGGCGGGATCGCGCTCCGTCGCCTGCATCGCGGCCCGGTCGTCCTCGGGATCCTCCGCCACGGGCGTCTTCATCTTCCCGAAGAACTGGTCGAGCATCGGCTTGGGCGGCGGACGCGTCACCAGGCTGACGCCGAACAGCAGGGCGAAGGGCAGGACCGCGTTGAAGATCAGGCGCGCCGCGAAACGGTGTCCCGGGGACAGGGATTCGACCGACAGCCCGGCCAGCTTCAGCACATAGAGCTCGGCGTGGAAGCGCACCCGGCCCTCCAGGGGGCTCGCGGGGTCGTCCGGCCGCAGGCGCGCGACGCTCTCGAAATACACCGGCTGCAGCCGGCCCGCGGCGTCGGGCGCGCGCACGGTCAGGCTCGGGCGGGTGGCCACCGCGTCGATGCGGGCCAGGGCCAGCGGCCCGACGATGTTCAGCGCCGTCGAGACCAGGACGGCGCACCACACCGCGGGGGCCGTGAGCCGGCGCCAGAAGAACATCAGCAGCACGGCCGCGCCAAACGGCACGTTGATCGTGAGCATCAGCTGGAAGAAGGTGAAGATGTCCTGGGCGAGCAGCGCGGCGGCGATCCCAAGCAGCAGCAGCGCCGTGATGACCCATCGCCCGGCGTTCACCGTCTGCTGTTCCGTCATCCCCGGCCGCCACGGCTGCCAGAGGTTCCGCACCGCGATGGCCGAGGCCGACATCGCCTGCGCGGACACCGACGACATGTTCGCGGCCAGCACGCCGGCCAGCATCACGCCCAGCAGCCCCGGCCCCAGCAGGTCGCGCGACATCATGCCCCAGGCCAGGTCGGCGTCGGCCAGCCGGTTGTCGCCCGAATAATGGGCATACGCGACCAGCCCGCAGAACGACCAGAGGATCACCATGAACCGCTTCGCGTACGTGCCGCCGACCGCCCCGAAGCGCGCCGAGAATTCGCTGCGGGCCGAGCCGCCGATGGTCATGTTGCCCATGATGCCCGTGATCTGCACCCACGAGACGAGGAACACGGCGGCGATCGTCAGCCCGCTGACCTGGCTGGTGTTGGAGCCGAAGAACTCGAACATCGCCGCCGGCACCTTGCGGGCCAGTTCGTCGAATCCGCCGATGGCCTGCAACCCGACCGGCAGGAGCATCACGGAAAAGACGATGATCAGCACCGACTGCACGATTTCGTTCACGGCCGTCGCGGTCATCCCTCCCATCAGGATGTAGGTGCCGACCACCAGCGTGTAGGCCAGGTAGAACGGCAGCGGGGCAAACGGGCTGACGGAGTTTTTCAGCTCGCCGCGCGCCGCCCGTTCGCGCAGCACGTCGAGCTGGCCCCGCTGGACGGCGTCCAGCACCCCGGCGGCCGCCGCGGCCTCCAGGCGCCGCCAGGTTCCGTAGCTCTCGACGGAATCGCGCTCCGCCGCCGTCCAGGCGGACTCCGGTTTCACGACGACGGCGGTGCTGATCTTGTAGGTGACGAGATTGCCGAAGCCGACGGTGATGATGACCGTCACCAGGATCTGGAGGAGCGCATAGAAGCGCGCGAGCGCGCGGCTGTTCATGCGCTGTTCCAGCAGGTCAGCCATCGTCATCAGCCGGACCCGGCGGAACCACACGTTCATGAACCAGAAATAGGGGTTCATGAAAACCATCTGGAACGAAAGCCACGCGCCGGAGACGCCCTGCTGATACACCAGGCTCGCGGTGCTGACGGCGTTGTTCGCGTCGGTGGCGTTCCCGAAGTTGAGAACGAACTGGTAGAACTTCCCGAGCGTCCGCCCCGCGAGGAAGAATCCCTCCTCGCCGCGCGCGCTCGACTTCCGGCCCGCCTGGCGTCCCAGCACGATGAGCAGCACCAGGTACGCCCCGATCACCAGCAGGTCGAAGAAATGCAGATGGCCCATGGGTCCGTGAGGCGCGGCGGGCCGGATCGGGCCGCCCGGGGCCGACGCCGCGCCCGGACGGGCCCGCGGGTGGCGGGCCCGCGCGGGTCAGAACGTGAACGTGGTCCGGAGGGTGATGAACTGCGGCTCCCGGATGCGCCAGGTGGCGATCGTGCCGTCGGGCTGCGCGGCGTTCGGCCCGGCCGCGACGAGCTCGTCGCCCACCCCGATGTTCTTCACGTTGAGCTGGACCTTGAACGTGAACTGGTCGAACCGGCGCGTGTAGCCGATCCAGGCGTCGAAGTCCGTCAGCGCCTTGTCGTGGTAGGGATTGGCCACGTCCGGCACCGCCCCGAGCACCGGGTCGTTGATGATCGGATAGGCGATCGCCACCTCGTCCTGCCAGCGGACACCGCCGCCGACGTTCAGGCCCTTGAGGCGGCCGCGGTTGAAGGTGTAGTTGGTGATCGCGTTGAAGCGCCATTCCCGCAGCTCGGGCGTCGGCGCCCCCTGGCTCAGGAGCTCGGGCAGCATCTGCACGTAGACCTGCTGCCGGAAGCGGCTGCGCGCATCGAAGGTCGCGTTGCTGGAGGAGGGAATGAGATCGCCGGCCGATCCCGCCATCAGCGGGACGAATGAGTTGAACACGACGTCGTACAGCTCGGTGGCGACCCGATTGCGCACGGCCTCGGCCCGGTTCGCATTGAAGGCGATGCGCCATTGCGGGGTCGGGTTGAAGATCGCCTCGAACTCCTCGCCCTTGGACACGACGTCGGCGGTGGAGACCACCTCGCCGGAGCGGTTTTCCGACAGGATGTCGGGCTGGCCGTTGGTCAGCGTGGTCTGGCGGATCCGGAAGGTGCCGCGCAGCGCGGAGCCCACGGGGCCGTCGAACCACTCGTTCCAGGCCGCTACGCCGGCCGGGCGGCTGGCGTTGGTGCCGCGGAGGTTCTCGGTCTGCAGGTTGTCGATCAGCGAGACCAGGTTGTTCAGCGGCGTGGTCAGGCTCGTCAGCAGCGAGGAGGAGAGCGCCGAGGTGGTCTCGTAGCGCATGGCCCGGAACACGAACTTCCCGTTGAGCGTGCTGAGCGAGATGCCGTACTCCTTCGTCTCGCCGGTCTCGCCCGGGAGCGCGCGGTCGTAGATGTCGTAACGCTGCTGGGCCGGCCGGAAATTGTCCGCCTGGTTGTAGATCAGGCTGAAGGTCGTGCTCTCCGGCAGGCGGCGGGTGACGACCGCCGGCGCATGCAGCACCAGCCCGTAGTTGAAGCTGGTGTGGGTCTCGTCCGCGACCGGCAGCGGCTCGAAGCCGTCGAGGATCGCCAGGCCGGTCGCGGTATTGATCTGCACCGTGCCGGCGTCGTAGGTCCGCACCTGGTCCTTGCGCCATCCGAGCGTGCTGACGAGGGTGCCGTCCCACCAGTAGCTCTGCGCCACGCCGACGAGCGAGTCGATCTTCTCGCGGGTCCGCGAGGCGTTACGGATGACGTCGCGGACGTCCTTCTCACCGGCCCGGAGGAGGCTGAACGTGCGCTCCGACCACGTCCCCGGCACCGTCGAGCTGGCCGGCGGGGTGTTGTAATACAGGATGTTCACCGACTCGAGATCCCGGACGCTCTGCGTGGTGGGAGCGGAGACGATGCCGGTCACCGGCGTGGCCGAACCCGCCACGCTGGGCCCGAGGTAGCGCACGATGGGCGACGCGCGATTGGCGCCGCCGGCGCTGTTGACCGCGCCGAATTCCGCCATCTGGTAGTCCGTGCCGGAGATCTGGGCAAAGTTGTTGTTGCTCAGGAAGGTCTTGTTATCGAGCTCGGTGTACGTGGCGGTCAGGCGGTGGCGGCCCAGCAGCTTGCCGAGCCAGGGGGAGCCCTGGTCCCGCAGGTCCAGGTCGTAATACACGGTGCCGCGGACGGCGCCCTTGGAGTAGTCGCGGACGTTGGCCCGGGAATAGCCCACGACGAACGGCCGCCCGAAGTTCGGGTTCACCTGGCCGTTCCCGAGGTGCGAGTTCATGTCCACGCGCAGCGCGTAGCCGGAGATCGTGCTGTCCAGGCTGGTCGTGTTGCCGTTCGCGAGCAGCTCGTGATAGACCGACAGCTCGGCGCCGCCCTTCCCCTCGAGGAAGCGCTGCTCGAGGGAGACGTTGTACGCCTCGAAATCGGCCCACTCGTGCTTGTTGGGCCCATGGAGCATGTGCTCGTAGAAATTGAAGTAGGCCGGGTCGGTGATCTGCTGGTTCCGCCAGTAGTTGTAGGTCGGATCGTTGTAGTGGAGGACGCGGTTGAGGATGTAGTTCCAGTCGCGCACGCCGCGCTGGGCCGTGTTCGTGGCCGCGGCGAAGGTGCCGTTGGGCTGGCGGAACAGCCGCTCGTAGTTGCCGTTGCGGTAGCCCTGGGCGGTCGAGCCGGGCAGGCCCAGGCTGGGGCTGCTGCTGTTCGGATCGTTGAACACGGTCACCATCTGCCGGGAGCCGTTGCCCATGGCGCCCACCTGGCCGCCGAACAGATTGCCGGAGTTCAGCGTCGTCGAGCCGTCGAACGCCACGCCACCCGTGCTCGCGGGAAGCCCGGCCGAGGTGAAGACCGTCGTCGGCCAGCCGGGGGCCGGCGTGCCGAGCAGCGTGCCGGTCGCGTTGGACGGATTCCAGGCCGGGCGGCCCATCAGGAACCACTGCGTGTACACGTCGTAGGGCGGACGCGTCTCCGGGAGGTTCGAGTCGACGTTGCCGCGCTCCGCCGAGGCCTTGAGCGTGGTGTTGTGGAACGGACGGTACGTGCCGGTGAGAAAGGCCCGCTTGTTGCGGCGCCAGGCCTCCTCGACCTTGTAGGACTGGTCTTCGTAGACGGCCGCGAAACGCAGCGCGAACTTGTCCTTAATCAGCACCTGGTTGTGGTCCAGCGTCGAGCGGAACGAGCCGTACTGGTCCGTGCGCAGCTCGAGCTCGGTCCGGTTGCGGTTCATCCGCGCCGCGATCAGGGAGGAATTGATGATGCCCGACGGGCTGCCCAGGCCGAACAGCATCGCGTTCGGGCCGCGGCTGATCTCCACGCGGTCGACGTTGTAGCCGTCCATGGGGAGGCCGCTGATGAAGAAATCGCGGGACAGGTCCGCCGAGGTCAGCCCGCGGACCCGCGTGCTGGGCGCGGCGCTGGCGAACGCCGCGTCGTAGTCGACCTCGGCGCCGTTCGGGTTGTTGACCGTGCCGGCGTCCGAGAAATTGCCCCCCACCCCGCCCACTTCCGTGCCGAGCGTGTAGACCAGGAGGGTTTCCAGGTCCTTGGCGCCGATGTCGTTCATGAAGTCCTTCGTGACGACCGAAATCGACGACGCGATGTCCTTGAGGTCCGTGCGCAGGCGCGTGCCGGACTGCGCCGTGCTGGCGAGGTAACCGGTGTCCTGCTCCGAGTTCACTTCGAACGGAGAGAGCTGCACCACCTCTTCCTCGCGATCCGCCGGCGTGCCGGCGGGGGTCTGCCCCGGCGCCGAGGGCAGAGCGATCAGCGCAAGGCAGGGCACAAGGACGCGAGCGAGCCTGCGCTCACGGGAAGGGAAGGTGACGGACATCATGGAGGTAGGTTGGGGTTGGCGGGGCGGACCACGCCGGCGGACCGGGGAACCCGACGGGGCTGCGCCAGGACCAATGCGCATTGGATTTCGTCTGTCAATCAGGATTTTCTCCTAGTGTCCGTGGGATCACATGCCGCTTGGATTAGGTCGGCCATCGCCCGGCGTCCCCCGGGGCGCGGCCCGCCCGCGGATCGACCTTGTCCGCGCGCACCGATCCCCTTCCCTCGCGGGACACCGGGCGGGTCAGCGCCGCGGGTGGTCGGCGCGGATCAAAAGGTAGCCGCAGCCGGCGACGAAGAGCGCGCAGCCCAGGACGGCGCCGCGCGCGGACCAGCCGATCGGCAGCAGCGCCAGCAGGGCGATGAACCCGCCGTAGATCCCGCACAACCGCCCGATGCCGCCGGTGCCGCGCGTGTTGATCGTCTCGACCGTGGCGTCCTCGGGCTCGACCGGCGTGCGCACCCGCTGAAAAAACGCGTCGATCTCCTGCACGCGCGCGGCCGGCATGCGGTGACCGAACAGCCACGACGCCCCGAAATACCACGCGGTGCTGGCGAGGCTGCCGGCCAGGACCACGCCCACGTAACGGTGGTCCGCCAGCCAGCCGAGGACGCCGCCGGGAGGCGTGTCGGAGCCGGCCAGCGCCGCCCACCAGGCCGGCGCGTTGCCGGCCAGCGCGGCTGCGCCCATCCCGACGATCACGCTGGACCAGGCCGCCCAGTCCGGCACGCGGCGGAGGACCAGGCACCAGACCATCGGCACCGCGTACGGCACGCCCAGCAGCGACGAGAAGCCGAGCATCAGGTTGAACACCCCGACGTTCTTCCACGTGCTGTACATGAGCGCGGTGAGGATCACGACCCCGCCGAACGCCAGCGTCGAAATCCGCCCCGCGAGCACCTGCTCGCGGTCCGACGCCTTCGGTCGGAAGAGCGGCACGTAGACGCTGCGCACGAAGACGCCCGCGTTGCGGTTCAGGCCGTGGTCCATCGAGGAGGTCGTCGCCGAAATGATCCCCGTGATCATCAGCCCCGTGAGGCCGGCCGGCAGCACCTGCGCGGCGATGGCCACGTAGGAGGCCTCGGCCGGCTTCGCCAGGCCGGGAAACTGCGCCGCCAGGTCGTAGCCCAGGACCCGCGCCGCGAGGGGCGGGATGAACCACAGCACGGATCCGGCGACGAACAGGACCGACGCGAGCATCGCGGACGCCCGGGCCTCCCGGCCGTCGCGCACGTTGAGGTAGCGGCTGGCCCCGTGCAGCGCGTTTTGCGTGAAGAACTTCTCCACCGTGATCGCGAGCACCCACCACCAGCCGTACTCCAGGCTGTGCCCCGCCGTGAGATCCCAGTGGGTTTCCGGCAGGCCCGTGCGAAATCCTTCCCAGCCCCCGACCTTCATCCAGGCCGCGATCGCCGCGACGGTGGTGATCGCCATCAGGATCAACGCCTGCGTGAAATCGGCCGCCACGATCGCCCACTGCCCGCCCGCGACCGAAACGAAGACCACGACGATCCCGCACACGATGATCATCTTCTGGAGGTCCCACCCGAACATCGGCGCGCAGAAGATCGCCAGCCCGTAGAGCCAGATCCCCGCGATCACGATGCCGATGGGCAGGGTCAGCCAGGTGAAGAACTGCTCGTTGCCCGCCCCCAGCCGCGCCCGCACCGCCTCCATCGCGGTGATCACGCGGGACTGGCGGAACCACGCGGCGAACCACAGGCCGTTCCAGAAGAACCCCAGCGCGCCGGCCCAGTAGATCACCAGCACGATCAACCCGTGCTCGTACGCGAGGCCCGCCGCGCCGGTGAACGTCCATGCGCTGAACGCGCCCATGAAGGCGGACGTGCCGACGAGCCACCAGCTCATCCGCCCGCCGCCCCGGAAATACTGGCTGCTGTCCTTGCCGAACCCCCGGAACATCAGCCCGAGCGCGAGCTGAAACACGAAAAACAGGGCGATGACGACGTGATCGACTTGCGTCAGCATGGAGGGCGGGCCCGGAGCCCCGATTCGCGCCGGCGGACAGCCCCGCTCGGGCCGCCCGTCGCCGTCCTCGGCCGGACGGAACGCGCCGGAGCGCATCCGGCGGACAAAGCGGGGGTTGACAGCATATTCACATGCGCATTTGAACGATCCCCTTTGGCAATCCTAAAACGCCGCCGCCGCCAAAAAAGCCCGGGCCCGGCGAACCACGCCGCGCTCGCCCCGTGCGCCGGATCCGTTTTCCCTGTCCGCCCGCCATGACCCCGCCCCCGCCCCGATCGCCCGAGGAGCTGCTCGCCCAAATGGTCGCCTTCGAGACCGTCAACCCCGAGTTCGGCGGCCCCGCCGGCGGAGAGACCCGGCTGGCGACGTATTTGGAAGGCCTCGCCGCCTCCTGGGGCCTGGGCACCCGCCGCTACCCGGTCGACGGGGACCGGTTCAACCTGCTCGTCGCCTGCGAGGCCGGAGCCGGCGACGAATGGCTGCTTTTCGAAAGCCACCTGGACACGGTCGGGATCGAAGGCATGAGCGTCGCCCCGTTCGAGCTCACCCCTCGCGGCAGCCGACTGCACGCACGCGGCGCCTGCGACACGAAGGGTTCGGGAGCCGCCATGCTGTGGGCGCTCAAGGACTACGCCGCCTCGGGCCCGCGTCCCCGGCGCGCCGGCGTCCTGTTCACCGTCGACGAGGAGGCGCGCATGACCGGAGCGCAGGCCTTCGCGGCCCGCGCGCTGGGCGACTTCCCGAAGCTCCGCGGGATCGTCGTGGGCGAACCCACGAGGTTGCGCCCCGTCGTGGCCCACAACGGCGCATTTCGCTGGCGCTCCACGACCCGCGGCGTGGCGGCCCATTCCTCCGACCCGACCAAAGGCCGTTCGGCCATCGCCGCGATGCTCCGGGTGATCGCGGCGCTGGAGACGCGCTTCATCCCGCTCGCTCGACGCGAGTTCCCGCTCACGGGCCGGGCGGCCGCGAGCATCAACGTCATCCGCGGCGGCTCGGCCGTGAACATCATCCCGGACTCATGCGAGATCCTCTGCGAGCGCCGGTTGGTGCCCGGGGAGGACATCGCGCAGATCATCACCGAGCGGGACGCCGCGCTGGCCGGCCTCGCGGTGGAGCATGACCAGGAATACCTGGCCCCTCCCCTCCCGCCGGACCGCTCCTCCGCCCTGCACGACTGGATGCGGCCCGCCTTCGCCGCGGTCGGCCTCGATGCCGCGCCGGCCGGCGCGAGCTACGCGACCAACGCGAGCAATTACGCCGGAGCTGGAGCCCCCGTGCTCGTGCTCGGTCCCGGCGACATCGCCCAGGCGCACACCAAGGACGAGTGGCTCGATCGCACGGCGCTCGCCGCCGCCGTCGCGCTCTACGGCGCGCTCCTGCGGCTGCCGGCCTAGCCCACCGGACGCGATCAGGTCTCCGGCCCGTCGGCGCAACCGGGCGCGGGAAGTTTTCGGCGGACCAGCGGCCGGATTCACGCCGCATGCCGGCGGCCTGTTAGGGGGGCGTGCGAGGCAGCAAAAACAGGAGCACAGCGAGAAAATGACAGGTGCTGCCGCCCAGGACGAACGTGTGCCACACGGCCTGGTGGTAGCGAAGCCTTTGCCAGAGATAAAACACGACGCCGCAGGTGTAACAAAGGCCGCCGGCCAACAGGAGCCACAGCCCGCCCGGCGGCACGCTGGTCACCAGCGGCTTCAGCGCGACCACCATGATCCATCCGACAAACAAATAGGCCACGGTGGAGGTCAGCCGGTAGCGCTCCCCGAAGAACAACTGGAACACCGCCCCCGCTCCGGAAAGGCCCCAGACAATCCCGAAGAGCGTCCAGCCCCATGGACCGCGCAGGTTGGTCAGGAGGAAAGGCGTGTAGGTGCCGGCGAGGAGCAGGAAAATGGCGGCATGGTCCAGCTTTCGGAAAACCTGCTTCGCCCGACCGGCGGCCAGCAGGTGATGGACGGTGGAAACGGTGTAGAGCAGCAGCAGCGTCAGGCCGAAAACGGTGAACGTGACGACATGCCAGGCGTCGCCCCGCTGGCTCGAAAACACGATCAGCAGGGTAAGGCCGGCAATGCTCAGGACGAGCCCCAGGCCATGCGTCAGCCAGTCGGCGATCGTTTCGCCGCGGGTGTAGGTGCGAGGCAGCGGCGGCGCGGGCAACGGTTCGGCCTCCGGCTCGGCGCCGCGGAGACGGCGTTGCTGCACCACGCGCGCCGCCCAGGCATCCAGCCAGCGGATGAATCCGCGCGGACGCGGATTCCGGAACTTCTCCGGCAACCATTCCTCGCCCTGCGCGTAAACGGTCTGGGGAATGATGCACGTGCCAAGAAGCCAGTCCGCCACCGGCAAGCCGAAGAATCCGGAGATGGATTCATTGCAGTCGATCACGGCATGATGGCGCAGATGAAAGCCGTAGAGTGACTGCCAGAATTTCCCCCAGCGCGGGTGCGTGATCAACGGCTCCCATTTCTCGAACGGCCAGTGATTGATGGCGTGCAGGATCTCGTAGAGCGTGAGCGATGCCGCCAGGGCGGCAAAGCCGGCCAGGAACCATGGGTACGACGGCAGGAGCCACTGGAGCAGCGCGAGCAAGGGCGAGAGCACCAGCGCGAACACGGCCAGAGAGTACCAGGGAAAGAACGCCGCCTCGTTCTGCTCCGGCTCCACGATGGGGAATTTGTTCTCGATGAATAGGATTCCCCTGCCGTCGCGGCTCGGCTTGCGGGCGATCCGGGTGAGCGCGTGGTGCAACGTATGCTGGCGGTAGAGCCGGCGCAGGAAAGGAATCGCCGGCATGTGCAGGACATACCGGTGGAAAAAATACTCCATGAACGCGTTGAACAGGCTGACCAAGAAAAAGGCGGCGAGCGCCTTCCCGAAGGGCGCCATGAACTGCGCCGCCCAGACGTCCGGCGCAAACAGGCGCAACGCCGCAAGGAGCGCCACCAGGCTGGCGAGGACGGTCAGGACGAACAGCGGCAGCGAAAACTCTTCGTGCTCGGTTTCGGCGACGACTGCTGGCGGATCGCTCTCCATGCCCTTTTTGACCGCGCCCCGGCGGCTTTGGTTGCCGGGGCCGGGCAAATTGCCGCCTCCGCGGGCCCGGATGGCGGCCCGCCCGCCCCCGTCCAGGGCTGCCGCTTCCCCACCCCCCCACCGGCCTCGGAACCCGCGGCGGAGGGAGTCACCGCAACCTGCATGGAAGGCACGTCAGCGGTGGCGCGGCGTGCCGGGCGCGACGGGCGGGGCGCTCCGACGTCCACCGACGAAGGCCAGAGAGGGCCGGGGCGGCGAGAATGACGCCAGCCGATCGTGCAGTGCGGTGCGCGCGAGACCGCAGCGACTCGCCGCATCGGCGATGATGCCGGCATCACGCCAACTTGGCCTCCGAACCAACCAGCATGTTGTGCGCATGGAAGGAAGTCCGGCGCCGCAGATCCGGGCCGGATACCGGGACGCGCAAGGTTGGCCGGGCCGCTTCGAGCGCCTCGGCGGTGGGAATCTCATACGTGATCTTGCGCTCCGCGATCTCGCGCAGTGCCGTGTCCTCGAGCGAGAGCTTTTCCAGCGACTCGACCAGCGGGCGATGACCGTGACGCAGCTGCTTCACGCGGCGCGAGACGACGTTGATGAGCACGTAGGGATCATCGATCACCTTCGAAGCTTCCAGGATGTAGTCGTTTCTCATGTAGGTAAGGGGGTGCAGGCCGGATGGCGCCGTCACTTGGCCAAGCCCATGAACCTATAAACGCCCGCCTGGAATCACGACGACATTCCGCCCCGCCGACCGCGCACTGCGGCAAAGCTCTCGCGGACCAAACGATTGCGCGGGTAATAAACCACCGACGGAGCCGGGTGCGGACCTCGAAACGCCTGCCGCCACGGGAATTTGTGCGCGATCCCTGGGTCGTGAAGCCGGGATGCCAGCGGATGCCACGGGTTGGCTCGATCCGCCGGAACCCAGGCCGAAAATGCGTGCCTGGGCCGGGAAACTCTTAGCTCCATGTCCGCCCGCCCGCCGGTCGTTCGTCGGTTGAGTAACGGAAACCATGAGAAGGATCATCGCCATCACCCATGTCACGCTCGACGGCATCATGCAGGCCCCCGGCGGACCGGAGGAGGACCCGAGCGGGGGCTTTCCGCACGGCGGCTGGGCCATGTCCTCCGGCGACGAATCGGTTTTCGAAGCCCTACGGGAGATCATGGCCGGCCGGTTCGACCTGCTCCTCGGGCGCCGCACCTACGAGATATTCGCGGCGTACTGGCCCTATGCCGGCGACAATTTCATCGCGAACGCCTTCAACCGCGCGAAGAAGCTCGTCGTCACGCACACGCTCGCGCGGCTCGACTGGGCGGAATCGCAGCGGATCGGTGGCGACGCCGCGGACGGCATCCGCCGGATCAAGGCATCCGACGGACCCGAATTGCACATCTGGGGCAGCGGCCAACTGCTGCAGACGCTGATCGCCGCGGACCTGGTCGACGAGTTTCGCGTCTGGGTCTACCCGCTGATTCTCGGCCAGGGCAAACGGCTGTTCGAACATGGCGTGCCACCGCGCGGCCTTCGCCTGATGGACTCGCGCCGGGGGTCCAAGGGCGTTCTACTCAACACCTACCGCGCGGCCCGGCCCGTTCCCCGGCAATCGCTCGCGCCGGATCACCCGTCCGCAGCGGAGCTGGCGCGCCGCCAAAAACTGGCCGCCGAGAACGCCGCGCGCTGACGTGAAATTCGCGCACCGCCGCCCCGAACCCCCTTCCTCCGCACCGGTCGCTACCCCCAACCACCCATGAACAAACCGATCCCGAAAAACACGATCTGCCTCTGGTTCGACAAGGACGCCCTGGACGCGGCGCGCTTCTACGCTGCGACCTTCCCCGACAGCCACGTGACCGCGGTGCACCACGCGCCGAGCGACTACCCGTCGGGCAAGGCGGGCGACGTCCTCACCGTCGAATTCACCGTGCTCGGCATTCCCTGCCTCGGGCTCAACGGCGGGCCGGCTTTCTCGCACTCGGAAGCCTTCTCCTTCCAGGTCGCGACCGACTCCCAGGAGGAGACCGACCGCTACTGGAACGCCATCGTGAACAACGGCGGGCAGGAAAGCGCCTGCGGCTGGTGCAAGGACCGCTGGGGACTTTCCTGGCAGATCACGCCGCGCGCGCTCACCCGCGCGATTGCCGCGGGCGGCGCGGAAGCCAAGCGCGCCTTCGAGGCGATGATGGAGATGGGAAAGATCGACATCGCCAAGATCGAGGCCGCGCGCCGGGGTGCCTGACGCGCAAAAGATTCCACCGGACCGAGGCGCCCGTCCGCGCGGCGCCCCCGATCGCGGCCCGTCCCAAGTCGAGTCGCGACGCCATTCCCGCGGCAGCCGCTACCCGCGGCCCGGCGCGGTCCCGTTCCGTCGAGTGCGGCGGAGAAACTCCACCATCAGCGGCGCGGCCTGGGCCGAGTGGGTTTCGAGCAGGAGGTGGCCGGCGTCGAGGACATGGGCTTCCATGCGCGGCAGGGCCTGCATCCAGGAAAGAACTTCGGCGAGTTCGAAATAAATGTCGTGCCGGCCCCAGACCAGCAGCGCCGGAGGCTGCCACCGTTTGAGATAGCCGGCGATCGCGCCGAATCGCGCGACGTAGCGTCCATAGTCGAGGAGGAGCGCCCGCTGCATCTCCATCCGGCCTGGCAGCTGCATCACCCGCCAGTCCTCCTCCCAGCGCTCCGCCGGAATCCCCGCGGTGATCTCCGGAGGCACGCCGGAGACGTACTGCTCGCGCGTGCCCTCGAAGCTCAGGTGCTTCGTCGCCGCCGCCTCGTTCTCCGGCGTGGGCTGGGCCCAATACGCCTCCGTCGTGGCCCATTGCGGTCCCATGCCCGTGCGGTGCGCGTTCGCGTTCTGGATGATGAGTCCGAGGACCTTTTCCGGCGCCCGCATCGCGAGGTGAAAGCCCACCGGTGCGCCGAAGTCATGCAGGAAGATGTGGCAAGGCCCGATCCCCAGGTGGTCCAGCAGCTGTCCGATGGCCTCCCCGTACGCCGCGAACGAGGAAACCGGCAGGAGATCGGACTCGCCGAAGCCAGGCAGGTCCGGCGCGACCGCATACGCGACCTCCGCCAGCGGAGTCATGACCTCGCGAAACATGCGCGCCGAATTCGGCAATCCGTGCAGGAGCAGCACGGCGGGCTTCGACGAGTCGCCCGCCACGAGGTAGGACAGCTCGGGGCCGCCCGGGAGGGGAAAGCGTTGTCGCGTCACCGCATCCATGCCGCACCTTGACCGAGTGCCGGCCGCCCGCAAATGCCGGCTCCGCCGGTTTCCCCCGAATGCGCTTGCGGGAAGCTTCCGGCCGGCGCTTCCGCCATCGTCCCTGTCCAGGAGCACGCGTGGCTCGCGCGGACCGGCCCGCAATTCCGCCGGGAGAAGGCGTCCTACCGATGCCCTGCCCGGGAATAAACCACCCGCCCCTCGCGAACGGTGCGCCGCACGCGGGCGAAGGCGGTGATGTCCTCGGCGGGATCGGCCTCGAGCACGACGAGATCGGCGAGGTAGCCGGGCGCGATCCGGCCGAGTTCTCCGGCGCGCTGGAACCGCTCGGCCGGCGCCGTGGTGAGCGCCGCCAGGATGGCCTGGAAATCCAGCCCGGCGCGCGCCATCAGCGTGAACTCCTCGGTGGTATCGTGCTGCTGCGTGTAGCCGACGTCCGTGCCGAACAGGACCTGGCCTCCGCCCGCGGCGAACGCGCGCAGTTGCGCCACCACTGTTTCCAGGACCCGCTCCGTGTCCGCGGGCGAGGCCCCGGACTTTTTCAGCTCGATCCCAAACAGGCTGAGCGTCGGCACGAGGGCGACCCGGGCGGCCGTGAGCCGGGCGACCAGCTCCGGCGGCCAGGGACCGCCCACGGACGTAGTGTGGGCGAGGACGTCGACCCCGCTTCGCAGGGCGACGTCGATTCCGACTGGGTTCGAAGGATGGGCGAACACGGGCCGGCCCGCGGCATGGGCCTCGTCGGCAATCGCCCGCGCGACATCGTCCGGCATCGGCAGAATCTTCCACCCCTCGACGAACGACCCCGCGAACAACTTGACCCCATCCACCCCCGCGCCCACCTGCCGCCGCACGCGCGCGCGCGCCTCGTCGGCGGTCGCGACCTCCGCCGACGGCAGGCGATGCGCCGCGTAGAAGCCCCGGACATAGATCGGCGTGCCGTCCTTCGGGTAGAAAGGCTCGCCGGTCGTGAGGATGCGCGGGCCGGGAATCTCGCCGCCGTCGATGCGCCGGCGCAGCTCGGCGGTGTTCTCGAAGCTCGAGGCCAGGTCGAAGACGGTCGTGAAACCCCAGCGCGTGAGCATTTCCTCGAGCGCGAGCGAGAGCGCGGCGCCGTCCCGCGTCCCGGCCTGCAGCACCGCCGGTCCCATGAAATGCACGTGGCAGTTCCAGAACCCGGCGGTCACCACCCCGCCCCGGCAGTCGACGACCTCCGCCGACGGCGGCACGACGACCTGCGCGCGCGGACCGACGGCCGCGATGCGCCCGTTGCGCACGACGACCACGCCGTCCTCGATCGCCGGCCCGGTCGGCGACACGTAGATTTTCCCGCCCACGAGCGCGACATCGCCGGCCGCGACTCCGCGCCCAGTGGCCAGCAGGGCGACGGCAATCAAGATCGCGCAATTCCGGATTCGCATGGCGACGGCTGAACCGGCCGTCGAACTTGCCGCCTCCTCCGCCCATGGCAACCGAGGAAAACTCCGGCGCATGACCGACAACCGCCCGCTGGAAACGCGCGGGGACCGCGCGTGCCACCTGCCGGACCGCGCGTGCCACCCGCCGGACCGCGCGTGCCACCGGCGGGGCGCGCGTGCCCCCGGCGGTGGTGCGCGCCGTCCCGGCGCGCCACGGCCTCGATCGCCCTCAGGCCCGGAAGGCTTCGGTGATCGACGGCGCCGGCAATTCCTTCTGCCGACGCTCGAGCTCCGTCTTGACGGAATTGATCAGGCTTTTCGTCCGGATCTCCGCCGCGCAGAGGATCTTGTTGGCCTGCCCGAAAACCATGAGCGCGTAGTTCAGGTGGCCGATCATCCGGTTGTAATCCTCCCGGGAGAGGTTCTCGGGGGCGGCCGCTCCGACCACCGGCAAGTCGTCGGCCGAAAAGGAAGCAGCGTTGAGGTTTACCATGCTGCCAGTGTGCCGGAGGTCGCCGGTCCCGCCCAGTAGGCAAGTCCCGGTGTCGGGCCGGTGGGAAGGCCCCCCGCCGCGGCAGTCCCCCGCCGGCCCGCGACCGGGCGGCGAGGTAGGTGTTCAGGCCAGCCGTCGCAACGGCCGGCGTGGACGGCGAAAAATCTGGCCGCCACGCCCGCCGCCGGATTCCAGGTCATTCCCCGGGCAAGCCAAGGAATCCAGTCACCCACGCGTTGATGGCTTGGAATTGATCAGGCGGGTACGTGTGCGCGCGCAGGGACGAGGGGCATGAACGCGGGATGGCGAACTTGCCGCGCGATCACAAGCTGCCACAGGTCAGAACCCGTCGTGCGTGGGGGACGGTGGGCGCGACCAGCTCCCCATCGTTGCGGCAACCCCGGAATTTCGAAGATAATTATGTAGCACACAGTTATTTGTGCCGCGTTCCGGTCCGTCACTTCAGAACCTCTAAGTATATCTTTCCGGCGGATCTCCCGCGTTCGGCGCCAGGACAGCGGGCAAATCGCGGTTGACCGCATCGCGAATGCGGGCCGACGCGATCAATCCGGCGGGCAAAACTTCGCCGAATCGGGTTCGCCCGAAGCGAAGCCGCCTCGCCTCGCTCGGGGCCGGATTGCCCTCCTGGGGTAGGGTTTCGCCCCATTTGGATGTCACCGTCCGTCAGTTATCAAAGACCCGCTCCCGGGCCGAGCGCCAACGATGTCCCGCACTTACGACACCCTCTCCATCGACGCCAACGCACTATATCTGACGGAACACGCTCCCGGCACCTGGTACTGGCTCCTTTGCAACGAGGCCGGTCAGCGCGTCGCGCAATGCACCCGGTCTTTCGCGAATTCGTTCGATTGCTTCTGGGACGCCGCGAGCACCCCCGGTGTCCACACCGCGCGGCTCATTACGCTGCGTCACACGTCGGATCGCCCGCATCCGCTGCCGGCCTTCAGCGAAGCTCGCGACCCCGCCTGATGCAGGCCGTCAGGGACTGGCTCCTGACGGCAGCTCCGCGCGCTCCGGCGCGGCGCACGCGCTGGCCGAGCGGGCCTGGTACGTGACCGTCGCGACGGCTTTCCGCCCGGACCCGCCGGCGGTCTCCGACGGCTCCTGCCGCATATTGGCCCGGTAGGCGCCGACGCCGCCGGGGCCCCGGCGGCCTTACCGATCGCGTTCGCGCTGCGTGCGGTTCGGATCGAGCGCCTGCCGGCGCCGGTCGTCCGTCTCGTCGGTCTTCCGCCGGTCCTTGTCGTCCCGCGACTCGGGCACGAGCCCGACCGTGCGATCCATGGCGGCGTCGATCGCCGGCCAGTCCCTGTCCGAGAATCCCTGCGCCTCGTCGAGGCGCTGACGATCGGCATCGATCACGAACCCGGCCTCGCCCTGCCGGGGCGTCAGCGCGGAGATCGGCACGGCGACCATCTTGCCGCCCCCGCCGAAGAACCCGCCGCGCCCCGCCGACAGCACCGCATACGCCACCTTGCCGCTCTCGAGGTCCACGACGAGGTCCTTGATCTTGCCGAGGTCCTCGTTCTGCCGGTTCACCACCTTCATCCCGATTATGTTCGTGGCTTTGTTGGCATCCGTGACCTCCTTCTTCGCCTCCTCCGGCGTGACCTTCAGCTCATCCTGCGAGGCCTCGCTCTGCCGGGGCGCGCCGGCCTGCGGCTGGTCCTGCCGGCGCGGCTTCTGCGATTCCTGCAGATCGGGCGCGGTCACCCCGGGCTGCGGCTCCTGCGCGAAAACGGCGGTGGCAGTCAGGAAAGCGAGGAAGAGGGATGCGGTTTTCATGCGTTTCATCGTAACGATATCCGGGCCAGCCGGTATCCGGTCGCCTTCGCGTAGGACGATCGGGAAAATCTCTCCCGACGGACCGGCGCCGCGCCCCACCTCCCGCCGCGATTCTCGCGTCCGGCGGCCGAAGTCACGCCTCGGGCGGCATACAGGGGCGAACGCCTGTCGCGCGGGACTCAGCGGAACCACTCGGCGTACCGGGCGTTCATGTCCTCGATGTCCTGCTGTTGCTGGGCGGCGGACCGCCGTGCGAAAGCCGCGACCTCCCGATCGCCGGCCCGGCCGGCGGCGACCTGGTTCAACTCGAAGCCCGCGTGGTGGTGCTTCGTCATTTCCTGGAGGAACAGCCGGTCGAACTCCTCGCCCCCGGCCGCGCGCAGCCGCGCCATCGCCTCTGCATGCCGGCCGGCCACGTCGTCCTCCGGGGTGGCGGTCGGACGCTCGCCTCCGCGGTCGGGCGTGGGATTGGTGCCGGCCGCCCCGCCCGCGCGCCCCAACCCGGATCGCGATTCGCCCGGGCGTCCCGCCAATTGCTCCATCTCGGCCAGTTCCTTTTCCAGCTGGCCGGACATCCGCGCGGCGAGCTCGTCCAGTCCGTCCCGCTCGCTCCGCTCCGCGGCCAGCCGCGCCATCTCGAGGCCCTGGCGGTGATGCTCCATCATCAGCCGGAGGAACCGTCCGTCGAACTCCTCGCCCCCCACGTTCGCGAGCGGGTCGGCCTTCAAGGCGGGCGCCTGCGCTCCGGCGCCGGCGGCGCACGCGAGGAGCATCAGGAGGACGAGAAGCGGCTTCATGGTTCCGGCGCGGATGATCCGCGTCGGGCACCCTAGCCTCGCCTCGGAGGGAACGGAATCGGGCCGGGGCCCGAACCGGCGGCCCGGTCGCTCCCCGCCGTTTTCACAGCCCGAGGATTGCCCACGCGATCCCGCCGACCGCGGCCCCGAGCGCCGCGCCTGCGAGGAGATCGAGCACGTGGGGCAACCCAAGGCGGAAACAGGCGTCGTCCACCGCGCCGAAAACGCGCAAAACCGCGGGCCGATGCTGGGGGACCACCCGCACGCGGGGGTCGATCGCCCGGGCGGCGCGGCGGCCGCTTTCCACCGCCGCCTCGATGCTCCAGACGTCCGCCGCCGTCCGCGTGTGCGCGCCCGCCAGCAGCAGGTTCGGCACGCCGCTCACTTGCCCCGGCTGGTGCGGCTGGGTCCGGGTCGTGGTCACCCATTTCGGCTGCCGGTGTCGGATGCCGCCCGGCGAGAACTCCCACTCGTGCCATATCTCGATCCGCTCCAGCCCGAAGTCCGCGAGCCCCCGGCCGCCGTTCGCCTCCCGCACGAGCGCGTCCAACGCACCGCAGCCCATGATCTGCGCGCGAATCTCGGCGACGAACTGCTCGCGCGTGCACTTCTCGACTGGAATTCCGTACAACCGCCCCGGCCGGGTCGAGGCACAGCTCGTCCCCGTCCAAAGCGATTTCACCCCCTCGCCGAGGAACACTTCCGGGCGCCACGCCTGTTCCTGGGCGAACACCGTCAGGTTGAACTCCGAGTCCGCGAGCACCACCGCGGTGCGCGCGCGCGGAAAGGCGACCGGCTCGCCGAACGCCACCCGGAACGACACCTGCACGTGCGGGCCGTCCTGGATCAGCGGCCGAAACCGCGCGAGCTCGCTCCGGCGCTCGAGTTCGGGCGTCCGCGCAAGGATCCGCGCCGCGGCGAACGGGGTGACCGCCAGGACGTACCAATCCGCGACCACGCGCTCGCCGCCGCCCACCTCGGCGCCCGTCACGTGCTCGCCGCCGACATCAATCCGCTCCAACGGCGCGCTCCACCGGAATTCCACGCCAGCGGCCCCGAGCGCCCGCACCCAACGGTCGAACCAGACCTCGCTGCTCGGCCCGCGCAGGAGCAGCCACCCGTCCCCGGCCTGGTGCCACCAGGCCGGGCCATCCTCGTCCGGCGCGTGGAAATGCGCCGGTCGCGTCATGAGTTGCTTTCGAAAGAAGCTGCCGGCGGTGTGTAGCGAGCAGCGCGTCCAGTCCGAGCCGACCCAAGGCCCGAAGCACGCCCGCCAGGTCCGCGCTGCCACCGGATCGAGCCGGCGCCCCCAGGCCTCCGCCGCGTTGAGCCGCGCGTAGTGCTCGCGGGAGCGCCGGTCGGCCGTCCATGTCTTCAGCATGAGCCAGGCCCACGGCAGCCATTGCGCGCCGCGCAACCGGAACATCCCGGGGATGCTCGCGAGCCCCCGGTCGTAGAACCGGGCGGGGGCGTCGTCCGGAAATACGCCGAAGTCGATCGGCCGCGACAAGGCGCGATCGTACACCGTCCCGCGCGCGTCGTAGGGAATTTGCCGCAGCAGGTCGAACACGTTGTGATACCATGGGCCCATGCCGTGCCACGAGTACTCCGAGGGCATGCCCGCGTGTTCCGGCCGCCTTTCACTTCGGAAGAATCCGCCCGGCACGGCCTCCGCTTCGTACACGGCCACGCGGTGGCCCCGCCGCGCCAGCTCGTGCGCGACGGTCAGCCCGGCGATGCCGGCGCCGAACACCGCGATGCGGCTGGGCTCGGGTCGGGCGGACGGGGGTACCGAAGGGTCCATCGAGGCGCTGAGGGTCGCAAAGGCGGGCGCTCCCGAATAGGCGGTCAAAGACCTCCCTCGGCGACGGGAAGGTCGGAACCGCCCGCGGGCGCGAAGGTCGCGAAGGCATGAAACTGCCGTCGGTGCCCCAGCTCGCGCGGGCGCAGGGCGCGTACTTCGTCGTCACCGGCGTTTGGCCGCTCATGCACGGGACGAGCTTCCAGGCCCTCACCGGCTTCAAGACGAACTTCTGGCTCGCGCAGCTCGTCGGCGCCCTCATCGCGCTGATCGGAGGCGTGCTGGTCGCGGCCGCGCGACAGCGCCCCTTCGCGGCCGAGTTCGCCGCTCTCGGTGCCGGCTCGGCGTTCCTCCTGGGAGTCGCCGACCTGCTGTGCGTCCCCTTGCCCGAGACGACCCGGATCTACTGGGCGGATGCGGCGCTCGAATTCGGCCTCGTCGCGCTCTGGGTCCTCGCCTGGCGCGCGACCGGTCGTCGGACCCGGTCGCGCGGCTGATGACCGACCCACTCAGGGCTCGCTCCGGCGCGTCTCGGTCTCGGCCGACTCGCTTTCCTGCGCGCCGCGTCGGTCCGGCTCGGACGAGCCGCGCAGCTCCTGCTCGGCGTTGTACCAGTGCTGCTGGTCGGTCCCGTCCGGCCGGCCGCTGTTTTCCCAATTCTGGTAGGCGCGACGAGCGATGTCGTCGTGCGAAGGAGGCAGGGGCTGGAACGAGCCGGCCCCGCCGGTCTGGGGCGCGGCCGCGGGCGTCGTTTCGGCCCGGGTCGCGGAACGGCGCCCTTGGTTCTGGGCGCCAGCGGAACGTGAGGGTTTCATTGCGCGGCTATTCTACCGCGCCCCGGGCCACAAGGACATAGGGGGAAACCCGTGAGGCTCTCGCCGAGCTTTTCGGGGCCGCCCGGGCGCCGGGCCCCCGATGGACGCTCGCCGCGCCCGCGGCTATCCTCCCCGCGCCACTGTCATCGCAACCTCAACTTCTATCCACATGTCCAAGATCTCCACCCCCCGCGACCTTCTCATCGAAGAACTCAAGGATTTGTACAGCGCCGAGACCCAACTGGTTAAGGCGCTTCCGAAGATGGCCAAGAAGGCCGAGACCCCCGAGCTCAAGCAGGCGTTCGAAACCCACCTCGCCGAGACGATGCGGCACGCCGAGCGGCTCGAGGGCATCATGAACCAGCTCGACGAGTCGCCGAAGGGAAAGAAGTGCCTGGCGATGGAGGGCCTCATCGCCGAGGGGCAGCACACCATGAAGGAGGATGCCGAACCCGCGATGCTCGATCTGGCGCTCATCGCCGCCGCGCAGAAGGTGGAGCATTACGAGATCGCCGGCTACGGCACCGCCCGCACGCTCGCCGAGCTCGCCGGCGAGGACGAGGTCGCGCAGGTCCTGCAGCAGACCCTCGATGAAGAGGGCAAGACCGACAAGCTGCTCACCAGCATCGCGAGCGAGATCAGCTGGGAAGCCCCGGAGCTCGAGGCCGAATAGCCGGCGCCCGAACGCCGTCGGATCATCCCGGGCGGAGCCGCCGGCTCCGCCCGCCGCGTTTCGCTCGGCGTTTCTCTCCGGCAAAAGTCTGTCGCATATGCGACAGACCTTCGGCCGTGCCCTTTCGCGACGCTCCGGGGACGCAGGTCCATCGACGGCGTGCTTCGGGCCCGTTGGCAAAAGTCTGTCGCATATGCGACAGACTTTTGCCAACGGACGGGAGCGCGATCCTCAGCTGTCCTCGAGCTTGACGTTCTTCCCGCGCAGGAACGGCACCAGCTCGTCGACGCCGAAGTCCGCCAGGACGTCGCCATGCCAGTCGAGCACCGGCGCCTTCGTCTGGTGGGAAACCCGCTGCATCTCGGCGAATGCGCCGGAATCGCCCGACACCACGCGCTCGCGGTAGCCGATGCCATGGTCGCGCAGGAAATCGACCGCCTCCTCGCACCAGGGGCAGCCGGTCTTCACGTAGAGGACAGGCAGGGAGTCCGCCGGGGACCGCGCGGAAGTCGGGGTGGGGCTTGTTTTCATCGTTCGGCCGGAATCTCCGCCTCCTTGGATTGCAGGTTCAGTTGGACGCGCCGGACCGCATTCGCGTAGGCCTCGTATTGCAACGATACCTCGGTCTGCAGTCGCCGCCATTCGTCGTCGGTCTGCGCCACGGGCGCCGTCGCCAAGGTGCGTTTCAAGGCCTCCTCCTGCTCCTCGAGCTCGGCTTCCAGCCGGCCCTGCCGGGTGGAGTCGACCTCCGCGCCCTCGGCGCGGGACCGCGCGCGCAGCTCGATCAGCGCGCGCCGGGTCGCGTCCACCCGCGTGCGCACGTCGGCGAGCGCGACATCCTGGTCCGCCCGCGGCGCGCTGTTGAAATTCGCGATCGTCGCCCGCGGATCGAGCGCCGAATCCACGCCCCCGGCCGCGAGCGCGTCGATGTTCAACGAACCCACGCCCAGCTGGGGCAGCCCGGGATTGGCCGCGCTCGGCGACGACACCTCGCCGGCGCGCGGCGGCGCCGCGGGATCGGGTGCCGGAAAGGGACTCGGGACCAGAGGGCCGGACGGCGGCTGGATTTCCCGCCGCGCCTGGCCGGGACCCGGAGTCGGCTCGTCGGGCGCGCCACTCTCGATCGGGGGCGGGGGCACCTGCGCGATGCCGGCGGGGACGGCGGCGAGGCAGAGCGCAACGAGCGCGGGGCGGAGATCGGACGGTTTCATGATGTCGCGGTGTGACCCACTATAGCCGCCGGGGTTCGTCCCCGCGTGCCGGGGGATTCCCATACCATCCCCCGGGGGATTCACCGACCTCCGCGTCCGGGCTGAATTTCCGGTCGCGGCCCGATGGCGTGACCGCGTCCGCTCGCGCACCCTGCCGGCATGAATTCCGGCGAACCTGACCGCGTCCGGCGGCACTCCCCTCCGCGCGCGAACCGGCGCATCGACGACCGGATCGCGGAATCCATCCACCGCCATGCCCGCGCCGCGCCGGAGGAGCTGAACGCGCGGATCGCCGCGCTGGACCGTGAATGGGACATGGAGCGGACCCTCCAGACCAACGCCGCCACCCTCGCGCTGGCGGGCGTGATCCTGGCATTCCTGCGCGGCCGGCGCTGGCTGCTGCTCTCCGGCGGCGTGCTCGGCTTCCTCCTGCTGCACGGCGCGCGGGGCTGGTGCCCGCCCGTGCCGCTGCTCCGGCGCCTGGGCGTGCGCACCGCCGGTGAGATCGACCGCGAGCGATTCGCCCTGAAATTCCTGCGCGGCGACTTCGCCGACGCCACCTCGCGCCGCCCCGGCCACGTGGCGGGCCTGGTCCGCGCGGTCTCGGATTGACCGTTCCATGGCGCGAGCCCCGGCCCGAACCGCCCCGGCGCCCGCCGGCGTCGGCTTCGCCAGCACGCCCGCGCAGGTCCGCGCCGCGCTGCCTCGCTCGCTCCGGTACGTCTCGCGATTCGCCCCGGGGCTCCGGCGCGAGCGGTTCCGCGGGAGCTTCCGCTATCGGCGCCCTGACGGCCGGCTCGTCACCGCGCCCCGGGAGCTGGACCGCATCCGCCGCCTCGCCATCCCGCCGGCGTGGACGGAGGTGTGGATCTGCCCCCGACCCGACGGCCACCTCCAGGCCGCGGGCCGCGACGTCCGTGGGCGCTGGCAGTACCGGTATCACCCGCATCTGCGGGAGGTGCGGGAGGAGGCCAAGTTCGATCACCTCGCGGAGTTCGGTCGCGCGCTGCCGGCGATCCGCCGCCGCGTGGCCCGGGACCTGCGGCGCCCCCCGCTCTCCCGTCCGGCGGTCCTCGCCACCCTCGTCGACCTGCTCGAGCGCACGCTCATCCGTGTCGGCAACGAGGAATACGCGCGCGCCAACCGCTCCTACGGGCTCACCACGCTGCGCGACCGCCACGTCACGGTGCGGCGCGACCGGCTCCGGTTCCACTTCCGCGGCAAAAGCGGCAAGTGGAACGCGCTCGAGCTGCGAAGCCCGCGCCTCGCGAAAGAATTGCGCCGACTGCAGCACCTGCCGGGCCAGGACCTTTTCCAATATGTGGACGACCGGGGGCGGATCCGCCGAGTGGCGTCCGCCGACGTGAACGACTACCTTCGCGACGCCGCCGGCCTCGAGGTGACGGCGAAGGATTTCCGCACCTGGGCCGGCACGGTCGTCGCCGCGGGGCTGCTCGGCGACCCCGCGCTGGCCGGGCAGCCGCGAACCAAGCGGCGGCTGGCCGCGGTGATCGCGGACGTCGCCGCCCGGCTGGGCAACACCCCCGCCATCTGCCGGAAGTGCTACGTCCACCCCGACATCGTGGCGGACTACCTCGCCGGCGTCGCGATGGGGATCCCGGCCGGCGCATCGCGCACCCGGCGGAAGGACGGGCTCAGTCCGGCCGAGCGGACGCTCCTCTCGCGCCTGACGCGGGCCAATGAGTCGGCGGCGCGGCGACCCTCGCCGAAAAGCCAGTCCGGCCGACGGGCGCCGCGCGCTAGTCGCCGCTTTCGTCGCCCTCCGCGTGCGAGGACATGCGCGTGCGCCCGCGCGTGCTCGAGCGGCTGCGGCCCATGCCGCCATCGCCACCGCCTCGGCCGCTGGCCGAGCTGCGGCCGCCGCGCGAACTGAGGCTGCGCGAGCCGCTGCGGCGTGAACTCATGCTGCGCGAGCCGCCGCGGGCGCCTGCGGTCCGACCGGAACCGCTCCGTGATTTCGAGCTGCGGCTGCTGCCGCGGGAACGGCTGGTTTGTGCTGATTTGGCCATGTTGCTTTCTGGTTTGGAAGTTCCCCCTTAGGCTGCGCCCGCGGCGTACGATCGGACTTGGGGAACGGAAGGCGCGGTCGGGGAAACGCCGCAAGCAGGAAGGACTTATCCTACCGCGAGCCGCGTCCCGCAGCCATCAGGCCACGCGCCGACGCGGACATGGGGAAACTCGGTCGCGCGCCGCGGCAGGGTGCGCGCGACCGCGGAATCACTGCACCGCCGACCAGTGAAAGATGACGGGCAGCGGACGAATCATACCTTGGACATAGCGCTTCACCGGGCGCCGCGGCAGGTAGTCAGTGACCACCAGCTGGTCGCCATCGACGATCCAGCCGGTGGCAAGACGAGCCGCGACCTTCAGCCGAAGGGTCGCCAGTGAGCGCGCCTGAACGAAGACCAGTTCGGATTTGGTGGGAGTCATGCTGCAAGCATAGCGCGTTCGACGCCGGCGAACAGTGGGGTCAAACCCTAGCGCGATTTTTTCTCTCGCCCTTTACGCCGTCGCCCTCTGCGCGCCGCAGCGCGCGCGCGGCGGGCGATTCCTCGGTCTTTGCCTCGGACATCGGCCCGATAGCGCGGCTCGGCGGCGGCAGCTAGCTTCGATCAAAGCGCCGACGCGGCCCGGGCGAAACACGTCGGTTTCACGCAACCCCGCCCGAACGGAGAACAGAAGTCATGCCTACCAAGACCCGATCTCAGCGCACGCAGCAGCGCAGCAGCAGCGGCCGCTTCACTTCCCGCCGGGCGTCCGGCGACACCTCGAGCTCCATCCGCCGCGTGCAGGGCGGCCGCGCCGACACGGGCCGGGACCGCGGCGAGGACCGGCGGCGCGAACCGGATTCCGGCTCGCGTCGCGGCGACGGCCGCATGGGCCGCCGTGACAGCGGCTGGAACGACGACGAGCGCCGGGGCCGCGGGTTCGCGGCGGAATCGTCCGACTATCGTCGCGAGCGCGGGCCGGAGGGCCGCTCGCACTGGGAAACGGCGCATCGCGGCAGCGGCGCGTCGCAGGGCGGCGCCGGCCGGTGGGAGAACGACGACTATCGCGGCCGCACGGACCGGGGCGAACGCTGGGCCGAGGACGATTACCGGGCCCGCCAGGGTCCGTCGGAACGCGGCGCGTGGCGGGCGGAGCCCTGGCACAGCGGGGAGCACCAGGACGACTACGGCCGTCCGCGCCGGGAACGCGAAGAGGACTTCAGCGACTGGCGCCCGAGCATGCAGTCGCGCGAGTTTCCGCGTGGCCGGCAGCCGGGCCGGGCGGGCGCGCCCTACGGCGAGGAGCAGCGCGACTACCGGCCGCAGGACTGGGACTATTACGGAGCGCGCGAACGCGACTACGGGCGCACCGGCCGCGAGCGCTATGCCAGCGACTTCCGCCGCGCCGAGGGCTACGACGAGGGCGTCGACCGTTACGGCCCCGGCTGGCAGGGCCAGTCCGAATTCCGGGGCGGCCGCGAGGATGACCGCTACCGCGACGAGCGCGGGTACGGCCGTGACGACGAAGCCGAGCGCGAGCAGGGTTCGCGCAGCCGCCGGGCAGGACCGCGCCACCGCTGAGACGCCCCGGGCGGCGCGGCCGGACCCGCGCCGCCCCCTTCCGGCCCCAATGAGCAGCGCCCGCCAACGCCCGGTCGGCTACGCCGTCGTCGGACTCGGCCACATCGCGCAGGTCGCGGTGCTGCCGGCCTTCCGCCACGCGCGCGGATCGCGCCTGGTGGCGTTGGTCTCGGGAAATCGCGACAAGCTGGCCGTGCTGGGTCGAAAATACCGGGTCGCGCGCACGTACCTGTACGATCGCTTCGACGCGTGCCTGGCTGACCCAGAGGTCGAGGCCGTCTACATCGCACTGCCGAACGACCTCCACCTCGATTTCGCCGTCCGCGCCGCCGCGGCCGGACGGCACGTGCTCTGCGAGAAGCCGCTGGCGCTGGATCCGGCCGAGGCGCGAGAAATGATCCGGGCCGCGATGCGGACGGGCGTGAAGCTCATGACCGCGTACCGGCTCCACTATGAGCCGGCGACGCTGGCGGCCATCCAGCACGTCAAGGCCGGGCGGATCGGCGAGATCCGGTATTTCAACTCGAGCTTCAGCTACCAGGTGACGGACCCGCGCAACATCCGTCTCCGGCTGGTGCGCGGCGGCGGCCCGCTGTACGACATCGGCATCTATTGCATCAACGCCGCCCGCTACCTCATGCAGGACGAGCCGGTCGAGGTGACCGGCATGCTCTCGCGGTCGGGCGACCGCCGCTTCCGGGAGGTCGAGGAGACGGCCGCGGCGATCCTGCGGTTCCCCGGCGGGCGCGTCGCGTCGTTCGTCGTGAGCTTCGGGGCGGCCGACGTGTCGCGCTGCGAGCTGGTCGGCACCAAGGGGCGCATCGTGCTGGAGCCGGCCTTCGAATACGCGGAAGCCCTGCGGCTCGAGCTCACGGCCAACGGCCGGACCCACCGCCGGACGTTCCGCCACACGGACCAGTTCGCCGGCGAGATCGAGGCCTTCTCGCAGGCGATCCGGTCGGGGCGCGTGCTCGAGCCTTCGGGCCGCGAGGGGCTGGCGGATCTTCGCATCATCGAGGCGATCGTGGCGTCCGACCGGACGGGCCGCAGCGTGCGGCTCGCGCCCTTCCGGAAGGCGCGCCGCCCGAGCGCGCGGCAGCGCCGGATGCGTCCGGCGACGCGGCCGCCCGAACCGGTCGAGGCCGGAGCGCCCCACGAGTGATCCCGCCATGCCGGACCTCCGCATCGGAATCTCCGGCTGGACCTACGCGCCGTGGCGCGGGACCTTCTTCCCCCGGGGGCTGCGGCAACGCGAGGAACTGGCGCACGCTTCGCGCCAGGTCGCGTCGATCGAGATCAACGGCACGTTCTATTCGCTGCAGCGGGCCTCGAGCTATCGGGCGTGGGCCGCCGCGGTGCCCGACGATTTCGTCTTCGCCGTCAAGGGGCCGCGGTTCATCACGCACATCCGGCGCCTGCGGGATGTCCGGACCCCGCTCGCCAACTTCTTCGCCTCGGGCGTCCTGCTCCTCGGCGAGAAGCTCGGCCCGCTGCTCTGGCAGCTGCCGCCCAGCCTGCCCTTCGACCCGGCGCGTCTCGCGGCGTTCTTCGAGCTTCTGCCCCGCGATACCCACGCCGCCGCGGAGCTGGCCCGGGACCACGACCACCGCGTGCCCGCCTTCCGCGCGGAAGACGCCCCGCGGCGACCCCTTCGCCACGCCCTGGAGGTGCGGCATCCCTCGTTCGTGACGCCGGAGTTCGTGGCGCTCCTGCGCCGGCACCGCATCGCCCTGGTCGTCGCGGACACCGCCGGCAAATGGCCGTTCCTCGAGGACGTGACGGCCGACTTCGTCTACGCGCGGCTGCACGGCGACGCGGAGCTGTATGTCAGCGGCTACACCGACGCCGCGCTGCGCGAATGGGCACGGAAGATCCGCGCGTGGGCCCGCGGTGGCGACCCGCGCGGCGCCCGCCGCATCGGCCCCCCGGCGGCGCGCCGGGCGCGAGGCCGGGACGTCTTCGTGTATTTCGACAACGACGTGAAAGTTCGCGCGCCGTTCGACGCCATGATGCTGGCTCATTTCCTGGGCCGCGGCCCGCGGCCGCCGGCCGCCCCGCCCGTCGCCTCGATCCCGGAGGTCGCCCGGACCGTCTGGCCGGCCTGGCGGAGACGCGCGACCACGCCCCCCCGCCCCGCGCGCGGCCGCGTCGGAAAAGCGGAGGCTCGCGTTCCCGGCCCGGCGCGCAACCGACCGGGGGCTTCCCGCGGGAGACGGGCCCCGCCCGTCCAGCGCCGGCGCCCGCGGCCCGGTGCCTCGCGTTCGATCGCGCGGCGCTGATCCCGGGCGCCCGCGCCCGCTACTTCCCGCGCGGACGGGCCTCGAGCCCCTCCCGCAGCGATTGCACGAACGCGTTCCGGAGCAGGTTCTCGATGGTCGTCCAGACATCCACGCGGTTGTCCGCGAAATTGCCCTGGAAGGGCGCCCGGGTCGCGACCTTTTCCTCTTCGTTCTTCAGGAGGTCCGTCACCGCATCGGCCGTCTGGGCGACGAGCCGCTTCACCGCGGGTTCATTCGGGTCCTTCACCGGCTCGAATTCGACGTCCTTGAGAAACGGCTTCACATAGCCCTCGTACGCCCCGCCGGTCGCGTCGACCTCGATGTAGACGTCGAACGTGCCGGCCGTGACATCGACTTTCGCCGCCGAATGGAGGAAGTCGCGCAGGCCGGTCAGCGCCAGGCCGTCCATCTGGAGCTTGGCGCCGAACTCCGGGGTGTCGGCGGCCGGATCGGCCTCCACCGTCACCTGCAGCCGCCCGCTCCCGGCGACGAGGGCCTCGAGCCGGCCGGTGGACGGCCGTCGCCGATCGCCCGCCGGCTTCGTGCGAAGATCGGTGAGCACCACCTTCAGGCCCGTCAGCTCCACCGTCGAAGGCGGCTGCGCCGCGCGGTCCTCGACCCGCACCGTGCCGCCGGAAACCTCGAAGCGCGACAGCTCCATCGGGAACGAATCCCGCATCACCTGCTGCCACCGGCGCATCTCGCCCAGCCGGCGGTCCCGCTCGGCCTTCTCCGCCGCCTCGTCTTTCTCCTCCTTCTCCGGAGCGGCGGCGATTCCCTCGCGGCGGAGGGTGATCGCCGGATCCACGATCCGGATCTCGCCTCGGATCCTGCCGGCGAACAGGGGCAGGAACGCCAGGTCGAGCTCGGTGCGCGGCGCCGCCACGATCGGTCCGGCGCCCTCCTGCCCGCGCTGCCACAGCAGGAAATCGCGCACGACCACGCGCGCGCCCCAGGGCACGACGTGAACGCGGCCGACGCGGCCGCCGAACTCCGGCAGGTCGGCCAGCCGGCGGTTGGCCAGGCGCGTCGCGATGGCCGAGCCGGCGAACTGCACGGCGAACAGGAGCAGGACGAGCGCGCCCGCCGCGACCGCGGCGACGCGCCCCACGCGTCGCGTGGGCGGGCGTCGGGATCGTCCGTCAGTCTTGGAAGCGGCCGGGGCCATGGTCGCGGAGTCAGGCGGGCGGGATCCGGCGCTTGGCCGCGCGCACGGCGCCCTCGGGCGCGGTGGCGGAGCGGTCGGGCGTCGGCTCGTCGGCCGCGGGTTTGTCCCGCTGCACCGCATGCCCCTCGGGACGGTCCTGTCCTGCCGGCCGCGCACGCGACAGGCTCGCCACCAGGAGGACGAGGAGGACGCCGCCGATGAGGCACGCCAGGATGTAGCCGAACATGGGTCACCGTAGCCCCGGACTCCGGGGCCCGCCATCCGCCTGGCGCCCGGAATCAGACCCGGGCAAACCCCGGGGTTTCCTGCTCCTCCGGCACCTCGGCCAGCGGCAGCTCGATCTCGAACGTCGAGCCGAGCCCGCGGCCCGGGCTGGTGGCCCGGATGGAGCCGCCGTGCAGTTGCACGAGCCGCTCGGTGATCGCCAGGCCCAGGCCCAGCCCGCCGAACCGGTGGCCCCCTTCCGCATGGTCGCCCTGCGCGAAGGCCTCGAACACGCGCGCCAGCTCGGGCGCGGTCATGCCGATGCCCGTGTCGGTGACGCGGACCAGCAGCCGGCAGCGGTCGACGACCGACGTCCCGATCGTCACCCGGCCGCCCGCGGGCGTGAACTTCGCCGCGTTCTTCAGCACGTTCCAGAACACCTGCTGCAGGCGGACCGGATCCGCCATGAGGCGGTGGCGCGGGGCGGCGAGTTCGAGCCGCAGCTCGATCTTCTTTTCCTCGAACTCCGCGCCGACCGCGGCCAGCGCGTCGTTCAGGACGACGTTCGCGTCCGTCGGGCTCCAGTCGAGGGCGAGCTTGCCGCGCGTGATGCGGGTGAGGTCGAGCAGGTCGTCGATCAGCCGGGCCTCGAGCGCGACGTTCTTCGCGATCATCTCGAAATCGGCGCGGACGGCGGGCGCGTGGCGGGGGTTCACGGCCTCCTCGCTCGCGAGCAGCAGGACGGGCGTCAGCGGCGTGCGCAGCTCGTGTGAAAGCGCGGCGAGGAAGTTGTCCTTCGCGCGCGAGGCCGCGAGCGCCCGGTCGCGCGCCTTCAGCATCGCCTCCTCCGCCTGCCGGCGGTCCGACACGTCGATGCCGCTGCTGATGAAGCCGAGGAAATGGCCCGCCGCGTCGAACCGCGGCATCCCCTTGCTCATGATCCACCGGTACTCGCCGTCCCGCTGCCGCCGGCGGTACTCCAGCTGGAACTCCCGGCGCTCGCGCAGCGCGGCCTGGAACCGGCTGACCGCCTCGTCGCGGTCCTCGGGGTGGATGCCCTCGGCCCAGCCGATGCGCACCTGCTCCTCGAGCGTGCCGCCGGCGAACTCCAGCCAGCGCTGGTTGACCCAGACCAGCCGGTGCTGCGGATCGGTCATCCAGATGAGCACCGGCGCATGGTCCGCCAGGACGCGGAAGCGCTGCTCGCTTTCGCGCAGCGCCGCGACCGACCGTTGCGCGGATTCCAGCATGGCGTTGAACGCGGCGGTGAGCCGGCCCAGCTCGTCGCGGCCGTACTGCCGGGCCCGGCGCGAGTAGTCCTGCTCGGCCGTGACGGCGCTGGCGGTCGCGTCGAGCTCGACGATCGGGCGCGCGAGCGTGCGACCGAGCCAGACGGCCATCACCGCGGCGAAGGCCAGCGACAGCGCCAGGCCGCCCAGGGCGACCCAGGCGGTGGTGCGCATGCGCGCGCGCATCAGGTCCTCGGTCGCGTGAACATAGAGAAGGCCGAGCATCCGGCCGCTTTCCTCCACCGGCTGCACCACGATCACCGAGCCGCCGCGGACCGTGAGGCCCGGCGGGCCCGGGGGCGTCGGCGGGATCGTCGCGTCGGGGGAGCCGAGGTAGCGCGCCAGGATCGTGCCGTCGCCCGCATAGAGGGCCGCCGCGACGATCTGCGGGTCGGCCTCCAGGGCCTCGATCGTCCCGCGCGCGGCCACCGGATCGGAGAACGCCACCGCCGCCGTGCTGTTGTCGGCCGTGACCTTCGCCAGCGTGACGACCCCCTGGACGAGATTCCTCCGGTAGTTCGCGAAATCGACCGCGAGAAAAACGGCGAACGCCAGCAGCAGCGCGAGACTGCTGGTGAGCAGCATCGCGTAGCGCAGTTTGCGCTGGACTGGGATGTCGGCGAGCAACGTCACGGCGTGGCGGCCACCTCGCGGACCACCGCCACGCGCAGGAGCTTAGAACTAATCGTGAGCCCGCTGTTCCGGACCGCCCCCGCGTTCACGTGAAGCTGCACCCGGGCGCCGGTCGAAAATCCGATCATGCCGCCCGACTCCACGAATCGCGGCACGTCGGCGACGGTCAGGATCGGCCGGCCGGCCATGTCGCGGAGCACCTCGCGCAGCCGGTCGCGCTCCGAGGCGCTGATGAACAGGATGTGGCAGGCCCGGGCCTCGGCGAGGTCGCGGCAGCGGCGCACCGCCAGCGGCCGGTTCTTCACGCGCTCGCCCGCCACGATCTCGTCCAGCGCCGCGCCGAACGGGTCGTCGCCGAGCACCCCGATGACGAACGGCGTGTCGGGGCCGGGGAAGGCCGATTCCGGCCAGTCGACGAAGGTCGCGAAGTTGTACAGGAACACCGCCTTGAGGTCGTACTCGCGCGACGGCTGCCCGACCGCGGCGGCCGCCAGCAGCAGCGCCGCCAGCGCCGCGCCGGCCGCGCGCAGCGACGACCAACCGAAGGCGGGCAGATGGGCGCCGGTGGTCATGGCCTCAGTGCCGCCAGCGGACCCGGGCGTAGATGCTGCGCGGGATCTCCCGCCGCGTGTTCAGGCCGCCGATCTCCGGGTGGGACCGGTCGAGCAGGTTGCGCCCGACCAGGGCGAGCTCCAGGCCGGGCCGCGCCTGCCAGGTGACCTGCGCGTCGAGCTCCGTGTACGCGGGCACCACTCCGCCGCCGTTGGCCGCCGCGGGCACCTCGCCGATGCGCCGGAGGCCCAGCCACAGCTGCGTGCGCTCGTCCATGTCGTACATCACGCGGGCGAATACCTGGTGGTCGGGGACGCTCGACTCGCCCATCGCCCCCTCGGAATCGGTGCCGCCCGGCTCGATCCAGGTCTCCTGCTGCATCCAAAAGCCGCCGAACCGCGCACGCACGCCGGTCCGGATCTGCCAGTCGAACTGCGCCTCGATGCCGTAGCTGCGTCCCTCCACGTCGTTTTCGATGTTGATCGGCGGCACGGGGTCCACGCTCCGGAGGCTGTCGTATTCATGGAGGTAGGCCGTCAGCGAACACGAGACGTTCGTCCGCGGCTGCGCCCGGCAGCCCAGCTCGAAAGCGTACAGCTCCTCGGATCCGAAATCCGGGCCGCCCGTGACGAAATAGGGCGGCGCGGCGGGCGCGTGGAACCCGCGGTCCAGCCGCGAGGGCGTCCGCGTGGCGCGCGCCGCGCTGAACCACGCCGTGCGGTCCTCGCCGCGCCACGCCAGCCGCACGGTGGGCTGGAATTCCACGTCCCCGAGCCCCGTGTCCTCCACGCGCGCGCCGAGCGTCGCCCGCCACGCGTCGTCCGGCAACGGGAGCTCGTACTGCGCGAAGCCGCTGAGGACGTTGTACCAGAGCTTCTCGGGCAGGATGACGAAGCCCACCGTGTCCTCCGCGGAGTCGCGGATCCGGCGGAAGTTGCCGCCCCAGAGCAGGCGCTGGCCGCCCGCCAGCTCCATCCCGTTCTGGAACTCGAAGTCGACCGTGTGCGTGGTCTGGAGCAGGGCGTCGTTGATGTTGCGCCGGCTATAGTCGTAATACAGCCGCCCCCAGGTGTGGGCGCCGCTGCGCTCCGGCCCGTGCCACGTCAGCATCGCGTGGCCCGCGTCGTGCTCGGCGCGCGGCAGCGGGCGCGTGTCGAAGGAGCCGACGAGCCCTTCGCCCTGGAGGACGAAGCGGCCCCCGGCGGGCGCACCCCAGTCCGCGCGGAACCCGCCCATCGTCGCGTGCCAGCCGTCGGCGTTGTCTTCCGTGCCCTGCGGCGAGAGCGTGGGCTCGCGCTCCGTGCGCGTGAGGTAGAAACGCACCGCGCCATCCTTGCCGAAGCGGACGCCCTGCCGCGCGGCCACCTGCCAGACCTCGCTTCCGCCGGTGACGTGCAGCAGCGAGCCCAGCGTGTCATGCGCCGGCTTCGAGCGCACGTTGATGATGCCGTTGACCGTGTTGGCGCCCCAGTTCGCGCCGCTTGGGCCGCTCATCACCTCGATCGCCTCCACGTCGGGCAGGAACGTGTCCGTGGTGTCCCAGAACACGTTCGAGAACAGCGGCGAGTACGTCGAGCGGCCGTCGATCAGGACCAGCAGCTTGCTCGAGTGCGCGTTCGTGCGGAGGAAACCCCGGGCGGTCACGCCCCAGTGGTGCGACGAGGACTGCGCGACGAAGAGGTTCGTGGCCAGCCGCAGCGCCTCCGGCAGGCTGAGCGCCCCGGTCAGCCGGCCCGCGCCGGCGTTCAGGAAGTAGAGATTGCTCGCCGCCTCGCCCAGCGCCTCCGGGCGCCGCGAGACGGAAAGCACCTCCTGCTCCAGCAGTTGTTCGACCGACAGCCCCTTGAGCTGCGCGGGCGTCAGCACGGCCTGCGCGGACGCGGACGCGGGCACGGCGAGCGCGAAGAAAGCAACGAGGCGACGACGACAAACGGACCGAAACGTCCACGAGGCGGCGGGGGACAGCTTCATTTACGGCGTGTACGAGGTCCGGGGCGGCGCGACCCGGCCCGGACATGCCGAGCCTGCACCTCCGGTCGCGCGCGAGGCAAACTCCAACGCCGTCCCCGGGTGGGTGAACACCCCATGGGCTGATCATTTCGTGCTGCTCGTCTGGGGCTTCTGCAGTTCGCGCACGCGCTGCAGGTTGCGGTCCAGAGTCACGACCGCGTCGGTCGCGAACGCCCGCAGCACCGGGGCCTCCGCCGCCCGCACGATCTCCGCGCACAGCTCGAGCGCCTGCTCGGACTCCTCGGCCACGCCGGCGAGGAACTGCCGGTCGAACTCCTCGCTGACGCTCCCTTCGAGCGGCGGCGGCCGGCCGCCGGTGGCACTGCGGGGGTCGGGCGTCATCCGATCGATCTCCCCCGCCATCCGGGCATGGTCGTCCCTCAGCTGGTGCGCCAGGATGAGGACGTCCGGCGTCGGCGTGAATCTCAGCGCGCGGGCCGCGAGGCGGCCGATGCGGTCGTTCGCCTCCCGCAACGCCCGCCAGCGGGCGCGGTCGGACTCCGAAAATTGCGGCGCGGCGACGGCCGGCGCCGACGGCGGCGCTCCGGAACCCGGATCCCCGGCGCGCGCGGCTCCGCCGAGCAAGAGAAGCCCGGCGGCCACGAGGTTGCGGGAAAAGCGCGGAACGCGCGAACCGGCCGGTCCGGACCGGCGGGACGGAAGGGTGCGGGGCATGCCCGCACTTTACCTGCCAAACCCAGCCCCTGCCACCCGCACATGTCCTGCCAGCCGGGTAGGAGAAACCATCCGCCCTTTCCCGGCCTTTCCCCGATGCCCCTGCGCCGGGCCGGGTGGTATCGTCCCCCGATGAAGCCGATCCCGCCCGGCCCGGTGCCGACCGACACGCGCGCGCTCGCCCTGCACGATGCGATTTCCGCGCAGGCCCGGAAGCTGTGGGAACGGTATGGCCGCCCGGAAGGCCGCGACGTCGCGATCTGGCTCGAGGCACAGAGCCAGGTCCTCGGGGTGGACCCCGCGGTGAACCAGCAGCCCGGCGGCGCCGTCTCGGCCGCGAAGCTCGGCGAGGCCACCACGCCGCGCCTGCCGGAGGAGCCCGCCCCGGCCCAACCGGTCCCGCCCGCGGCCGCGTCCGCGCCCTCCCGTTCGCCCCGCCGGGACCGCCCCGGCGAGCCGGCCGACCACAACCCGGGGAAGAGACATGAACAAGACCGACCTCTCGGCGCGCTGGCGCGCCGCCCAAGCCAGGCTGAAGCAACGCTTCGCGAGCCTCACCGATGACGACCTCGGGTACGTGAAGGGCCGCGAGGAAGAGCTGCTGGCGCGACTCCAGGAGCGCACCGGTCTGTCACGTGACGCACTGGAACGGGAACTCAACGCCGAATGCGGGGACTGAGGACGGCCCGGCCGCACAAACTCTCCTCCCATGCCCGTCCGAATCCTGTTCCTCCTTTCCCTCGCGCTCCTTCCCGCCGTCCGGGGGGTCGAGCGCGTGTCGGTCGACCACGCGTTCGTCGCGCGCCTCGCCCGCGAACGCGCCGCGGCGGCGTACGAGCCGGGCCGGGGCGAGGTCCATGAGTTCTACCGGCAGATGAACTACGACACTTACCAGCGGATCACCTTCCGGCGGGAGCAGGCGCTCTGGTACGACGCCGGCCTGCGGTTCCGGCTCGAGTTCTATCATCCCGGGTACCTGTTCACCCGCGCGCTGCAGATGCACGAGATCACCGACTCGCACGCGCAGCCGATCCCGTTCGCGCGGAGCCTGTTCGACTTCCACGACATCGAGGTGCCGTGGTTCAGCCAGCGCGGGCTCAACTACGCCGGCTTCCGCGTGCTCCATCCCCTGAACCGGGCCGACAAGTGGGACGAGATGATCTCCTTCCTCGGCGCCAGCTACTACCGGGCGCTCGGCAAGGGGCATTTCTACGGCCTGTCGGGCCGCGGCCTCGCGCTCAACGCCGGGGGGCCCGCGCCGGAGGAGTTTCCGGCGTTCACCGAGTTCTGGATCCGCAAGCCGATCCCGGACGACCAGACGCTGCACATTCACGCGCTGCTCGACGGCCCGAGCGTGGCGGGGGCCTACACGTTCAACATCACGCCGGGCGACGAGACCGTGATCGAGACCCGCGCGACGCTCTTCTTCCGGCGCCGGGTCGACGTCGTCGGCTTCGCGCCGCTGAGCAGCATGTTCTGGTTCGGCGAGGCGTCGCCGCACCGCTACGGCGACTTCCGTCCGGAGGTGCACGATTCGGACGGGCTGCTCGTGGCCCCCGACCCCGAGACGCGGCTCTGGCGTCCGCTGCTCAACCCGCCCGGGGTCTGGCACACGGATTTCGAAACCACCGCCTTCACCGGCTTCGGCCTGCTCCAGCGCGACCGGGCCATGATCAACTACGAGGACCCGGAGGCGCGCTACGACGCGCGCCCGTCCGTCTGGGTCGAGCCCATCGGCTCCTGGCCGCCCGGCCGCGTGCGCCTCGTCGAGATCCCCTCGAACACGGAGTACCACGACAACGTGACCGCCTTCTGGGTCCCGCAGAACCCGGTGGAGCCGGGCGAGCCGTACGAGCTCGCCTGGCGCCAGCGCTGGACCTCCGCCAAGCACTTCGGCGGCCCGCCCGGCTGGGTCGAGGCCACGCGCCGCACGGTGCACGACGGCGGGCCGGACCTCACGAAGTACGTGGTCGATTTCGACGGCGGCTCGCTCGCGTCCATCCCGGCCGAGGCGGCGATCACCGCCGACGTCTCGGTGTCGGGCCCCGCCGAGATCCGCCACGTGCAGGTGATGCGGCGGCAGGACGACGGCCGCCGGCGGCTGATCCTGCGGCTCGCCGCGAAGCCCGGCGGCCCGGCGGTGGACATCCGCGCGCGCCTGATGCTCGACCAGCGCGCCATCAGCGAGACCTGGACGACGCGCTGGCAGCCATGACGCCGGACGAACGCAGCGCCCGCCTCGAGGAGTGCGCCCGCCCGATCCGTGCGTACCTCGCCGCCTGCGGCCTGCCGCCCGCGCAGGCGGCCGCGCTGGCGCGCACGCACGCGCGCGACGTCGTCGACCGGCACCTGCCGCTCGAACAGGGCCTCGCCGCGCTCCACGACCGCCTGGATGACTGGGCGGCGCCCTACGGCACGACCTTCCGCGACGAGTCCCACGCCCACCGCGCCGCCCGCGGCCGCGCGCGCGTCCTTCTCGCCGGCCTGCCCGCCCGCTGGCCCTCCGCCTTTCTCTCGCCGGTCCTGCCGGCGCCGGCCCGCGCCGCGATCTCCGCGATTCCGCTGCATGCCACGCCCGACCTGCGCGACACGACCAGCATGGTGCCGCAGCCGCTCGACCTCGGTCCGGTGTCGGAAGTCGCGGAAGGGACGTGGCGCACGTACGACAAATGGCCGGTGCTGCGCGCGCTCACCATCTGGCTGCTCTTCTTCTGCCTCCTCGCCGCGGTGCTGTACACGGTCCGCTTCTGAGATGACCCACCCGCCCTTCCAGCCCGCGCTCATCACGCCCGCCCGCATCACCCGCCGGCGGATGGCGGTGCTCACGTTCGTCGTGTTCATGACCGGGCTGGCGTCGCTCCTCATGGCCGACCTGCTCTGGGGCTCGCCGGTGAAGGGCTGGGCCTGGTTCGCGTGGGGCCTGTTCACCGTCCTGTTCCTGCTGGTCGCCTTCGGCGCCGCGCATGCCGTCTTCGGTTTCATGGCGCGGCGCGGCGGCGTCGACGGCTGCTCGATCCTGCAGAGCCTGCCGGACCCCGCCGAGGGCGAGGTGCCGCTCGCGCCGACGGCGATCGTGCTGCCCGTGCACAACGAGCCGGCCGACCGGATCTTCGCTGGCATCGAGTCGATCCTGCGCTCGCTGGCCCGCACGGGGCAGCCGGAGCACTTCCATTTCTTCATCCTCAGCGACTCGACCGATCCGGACGCCTGGGTCGAGGAGGAGCTGGGGTGGGCCCGGCTCGTCGTGGAGCTCGGGCTGGCCGACCGCCTGTTCTACCGCCGCCGCCGCGCGAATCCGAACAAGAAGGCCGGCAACATCGCGGACTTCTGCCGACGCTGGGGACGCCGGTACCGCTACATGGTGGTGCTGGACGCCGACAGCATCATGTCCGGCGCCACGCTCGTGCAGCTCGTCCGGCTGATGGAGCGCAATCCCGCGGTCGGGCTCATCCAGACCGCGCCCTCCCTCATCCGCGCGGAGTCGTACCTCGCCCGCACGCTGCAGTTCGCCGCGAGCCTGTACGGCCCGGTCTTCCAGGCGGGCCTGAACTACTGGCAGCTCGGCGAGGGCAACTACTGGGGCCACAATGCGATCATCCGGGTCGGCCCGTTCATCAAACATTGCGCGCTGCCCGGCCTGCCCGGCCGCGAGCCGTTCGGCGGGCACATCCTCAGCCATGACTTCGTCGAGGCCGCCCTGCTGCGGCGCGCCGGGTGGGGCGTGTGGCTCGCCCCGGAGCTCGGCGGCACGCACGAGGAGCTGCCGCCCACGCTCATCGACCTGGCCCGGCGGGACCGGCGGTGGAGCCAGGGCAACCTGCAGCACATCTGGATCCTCTTCGCGCGCGGACTCCACGGCATCAGCCGCGTCCATCTGTTCCTCGGCGTGTTCTCGTACTCGTCGTCGCTGCTGTGGCTGACGTCGCTCGTGCTCGGCACGCTGCTGGCGATCGGCTTCGCGCGCACGGGGCTGACCTTCCTGCCGCAGCCGGCGCTGGCGGACGCCGTGGGCGCGAGCGCCACGCTGCAGTACGCCTGCCTGACCGCCTTCACGTTCGCGCTGCTCTTCGGGCCGAAGTTCCTCGCCGTCCTCGACCTCCGCCTGCGCGCCGGCGGGCTCGCCTCCTTCGGCGGGCCGGCGCGGCTGTGGACCGGCGTGCTGCTGGAGGTGCTGACATCCGCCCTGCTCGCGCCCGTGCTCATGCTCTTCCACGCGAAGTTCGTCCTCGCGACGCTCTTCGGGCGCGGCGTCCGCTGGGGCACCCAGCGCCGCGCCGGCTGCACCACATGGGCGGAGGCGTTCTCGGTCCACTGGGGCCACACGGCGGTCGGGCTCGCCTGGACCGCGCTGCTCGCGGCCTTCGCCCCGGGGCTGCTGCCCTGGATGTCGCCCGTGCTGCTCGGCCTCGTGCTCTCGATCCCGTTCTCGCAGCTCACATCGCGCACGTCGCTCGGGCAGGCACTGGCGCGCCAGGGCATCCTGTCCACCCCCGAGGAGCTCACGCCCTCCCGGGAACTGCGGGAACTCGCCGCGCTGCTCGCCGCGGCCGAAGCCGCGCCCGCGCGCCGGCCGGGCTTCGTGCGGGCGGTGGTCGAGCCGCGGGCGAATGCGCTGCACTGCGCGCTCCAGCGCGAGCGCCGGCGCCAGCCGGCCGCGACCCGCGCCCGGCTCGCCGAGCTGGCGGAAAAGGCCCTGCGCGACGGACCCGCGGCCCTGGGCGCGGCCGAGCGCAACTTCCTCCTCAGCGACCCGGTCGCGATGGTCCGGCTGCACCGGGACGTGTGGACGCGCCCGCCCGGCGCCCTGGCCGGCGCGTGGCGCGAGGCGCTGGCCGCGCACGCGCCGCCCCCCTCCGGCGGCCACGCCGCCGATCCGGTCCCGACGGTTCCCGCCTCCGCCGCCCCCGTCGCGGGGGCCGCCGTGCAGGCCGCGTTTCGCGCTTCGCCGCATCCCGCGTATCTTACCGTCGCTGCCGATGTTCCGGCCCAAAGCTGAAATTTCGGCGGCACCCGCCGCATCCGTGGCGGACTGAACAGGTGACGGCATGAAATTCCACCTCAAGCCGGCCCGGTTCCTAGTCACGCGCCTGGCGCGGGCCTACGGCTTCCTCGACCCGGTCGCGCTGCTCGGCCGGCTGCGCGGCTTCGCGCGGAAATCCGAGGTCGGCGAGCCGATCGAGCTCCTGCGCGCCGGCATGCTGTTCCACGCCCGCGGGCTCGTGAACACCAAGGCCATCCAGCACAACCTGGACTGGGTCTGGCCGTACTGGGTGGAGCGGCAGTTCAACCCCAACGACTCGTCGTTCATCCCGCGCGCGTTCTCGTTCAGCCACATCAACCTGACCCACCGCAACTGGACCGCGGTCGGTCAGCCGGACGTCCCGTACTACCCGATCGTCGATCCCCGCGGCCTGGTCACGCCGCTCTTCGACGGCTGGTCGCTCGACTTCTGGCACGTGCCCGAGCAGGGCGAGCCCGTCTACCCGTCCAAGCTCGCGTATTTCGACCAGGACTACGCGCTGACCGACAACCTCCGCGTGACCTCGGTCGCCGCCCGCGACGGCCTCAACCTCACGAGCCGGGTGGAGATGATCATCGAGGACCGCGTGCCCTGCTGCCTCGTGGAGGTCGCCCCGGACCGCGCGGGGGGCGGGCAGGTCGCCGTCGCCCTCCGCCCGTACAATCCCGAGGGCGTGAGCTTCATCGAGACGATCGAGGCGCTCGATTCGCCGGGCTGGCGGATCGACGGCCGCAGCGAGGTCCGGTTCGACCGGCCGGCAACGGCGCAGCTGTTCTCCACCTACGACGAGGGCGACGTGTCCCTGCGGCTGCGCGAGCGCTCAGACCGGCGGGAGGTCGAGTGCCCCGCCGGCATGGCCACCGCGGTCGCGATGTTTCCCGCGGCCGACCTGGCGGCGCGTCCGCTCCGGCTGCGCGTGCCGCTCCATGACGAGCTCAGCCCGAAGCGCCGGCCCGCGGTGACCTCGACGGGGTGGACCGGCGCGCTGGCCCCGCTCGCCCGGCTGGAGGTGCCCGACGCCCGCATCCAGCGGCTCTACGATCTCGCGCGGGCCAGCCTCGTGCTCCACGCGCCCGACGAGGTCTATCCCGGCCCGTACACATACAAGCGCTTCTGGTTCCGCGACGCCGTGTTCGTCCTGAACGCGCTGCTCACGCTCGGCGGCGTCGAGCGCACGCGCCGCTGCCTCCGCCAGTTCGCGCCCCGCCAGCGCCGCGACGGGTACTTTCTCTCCCAGGAGGGCGAGTGGGACAGCAACGGCGAGGCCCTCTGGATGTACGGCCGGTTCCTCGAGCTCACGGGCGAGACCCTGCCGGAGGAATGGCGCGGCGTCGTGCGCCGCGGCTGCGAGTGGATCCGCCGCAAGCGGCTCCCGCGCGACCTGGGGAAGCCCGAGGCCGGGCTGCTGCCCGCCGGCTTCAGCGCGGAGCACCTCGGGCCCAACGACCACTACTATTGGGACGACTTTTGGGCGGTCGCGGGCCTGCACGCCGCCGCGCGGATGTTTGCGCACGAGCCCGATCGCGCGCAGGGCTGGCGCGACCTGGCGGCCGAGCTCATGGCCGACGTGGCGCGCTCGATCCCGCAGGGCCCGCACCGCCGCTTCCCGGGGGCGATCCCCGCCTCCCCCTACCGGCGCATGGACTCGGGCGCGATCGGCTCCATCGTGGCCGACTACCCGCTGCAGCTGTTCCCGCCGGGCGACTCCCGGATCGTCTGCACGGCCGAGTACCTGCAGAACCATTGCTTCCGCCGCGGGGTGTTCATGCAGGACATGATCCACTCGGGGCTGAACATCTACCTGACGCTGCACATCGCGCAGGTCTGGCTGCGCGCCGGCCGGAGCGCCGACGTCGAGCGCCTGATCCTGCGCGCGGCCGACCTCGCCTCGCCCACCGGGCAGTGGCCCGAGGCGATCCATCCCCGGACGGGCGGCGGCTGCATGGGCGACGGCCAGCACATCTGGGCCGCGGCCGAATGGCTGCTGCTGCTGCGCAACTGCTGCGTCCGCGAGGAGGGCGGCGGGCTCGTGGTCGGCGCCGGCGTCGCGCCCACGTGGCTCGGGCGCGGGGAAGTCTCGTTCGGCCCGACGCTCACGCCGGCGGGCCCGGTCTCGGTGCGGTTCGCCCGCGAAACCGGCGGCGTCCGCGTGCGGCTCGACGCCCGGTGGCGCGCCGGCGCCCCGCCCCTCGAGCTCCAGGTGCCGGGGTGCGCGCCGCTCGCCGTCCCGGCTGGCGGGTCGCGCCCGGACTATCTTCTCCCCTTCGCCCGATGAAGATCTGCATGATGACCAACACGTACCTGCCGCACGTCGGCGGCGTGGCGCGATCCGTCAGCACCTTCGCCGAGGAGTACCTGCGCCTCGGCCATGACGTGCTGGTCGTCGCGCCCCGGCTGCCCGGGCGGGTGTCGCGCCGCGCCGAACGGATCGTGGAGCGCGTGGCGGCCATCCAGAATTTCAACGGCAGCGACTTCTCCGTCCGGCTCCCGCTCGCGGCGGGCCTTTCCGACCGCCTCGACTCGTTCGCGGCGGACATCATCCACGCGCACCACCCCTTCCTCCTCGGCGACACGGCGCTGCGGATGGCGACGACCCGGACCATCCCCGTGGTCTTCACCCACCACACCCGGTACGAGGACTACGTCCACTACGTGCCGTTCGCCTCCGCGGCGCTGCGGCGCGCCGCGATCCAGCTCTCGACCGAGTTCGCGAACCTGTGCGACGGCGTGATCGCGCCCTCGCCCAGCATCGCGACGCTGATCAGGCGCCGCGGCGTGACCGTGCCGGTGGCGGTCGTCCCGACCGGCGTCGACACCGCCGCGTTCGCGGGCGGCGACGGCGCCCGCTTCCGCGCGCGCTACGGCATCCCTCCGCGCGCGTTCGTGGTCGGCCACGTGGGCCGCCTCGCCCCCGAGAAGAACCTCGGCTACCTCGCGGACGCGGCCGCGAGATTCCTCCGCGCCGCGCCCGAAGCGTGGTTCCTGGTCATCGGCGGCGGCCCGGCCGAAGCCACGCTGCGCGCCGCGTTCGAGTCGGCGGGCCTGGCGGCCCGCCTCGTCCTGGCCGGCCCGCACACGGGCGCGAGCCTCGCCGACGGCTACCGGGCGATGGATGTCTTCGCCTTCAGCTCGCTCAGCGAGACGCAGGGCCTGGTCGTCACGGAGGCCATGGCCGCCGGGCTCCCGGTGGTCGCGCTCCGCGCCCCCGGGGTGCGCGATGTCGTGGCGCCGGACGTCAATGGATTCCTCCTCCCGTCCGGCGCGGCCCCGGCGGTCTTCGCGCGCCACCTGGCCCGCCTCCACGCCGAGCCCGCCCGCGTGCGGGCCTTCTCCACGGCCGCGCGCGCCACGGCGGAGGACTGTTCCCGCGAGCGCTGCGCCCGGCGCGCGCTCGAGTTCTACCAGGAGGTCCGCGGCGCCACCCGGCGCGAGCGGCTCCTCTCCCGCCAGAACCCCTGGCTGGCGCTGCAGGAGCGCATCGGGGTCGAGTGGGACCTCCTCGCCCGCAACGCGCGGGCGCTGACCACCGCGCTCGCCTCATGAATCCGCCCGCATGTTCGCGAAGGTCGAGTCGTTTTTCCGGCACATCCGCCGCCGCCTGAGCCACCGGGAATGGGCCGCGGGCCGGCGGCCGACGCCGGAGGACGAGTTCCACGGCGAGGCGCCGGGCCTGCTGCTGATCCAGATCGACGGCCTCTCGCGGACGCAGCTCGAGCGCGCCGTGGCGGGCCGGCGCATGCCCTTCCTCCGCCGGCTGCTGCGGCACGAGGGCGGCCAGCTGCGCTCCTTCTACCCGGGCCTGCCCTCGACGACCGCGGCCGTGCAGGCTGAGCTGTACTACGGCGTGCGCGCCGCCGTGCCCGCGTACAGCTTCTACGACCGCATCAAGCGCCGGCACGTCGTCATGTGCTCGCCCGAGTGGGCGAAGGAGGTGGACGCCGCCGGCGCGGCCCAGGCGCCGGGCCTGCTCGAGGGCGGCAGCTCGTGGTCGAACATCTACGCCGGCGGCGCGAGTCTCGACGACGCCCACTTCTGCGCGGCCAGCATCGGCCTCGGCGACCTCTGGCGCACCGGCCGGATCGGCAGCATCTTCATGTTCCTGCTGCTCCACCCGCTGCAGTCGCTCTTCCTCGCGGGCCTGCTCGTGCTCGAGCTGCTGCTTGCGCTCTGGGATCTCGTGGTCGGCGTCCTGCAGGGCGAGCGGGTGTGGCCGGAGATGCTGGTGGTCGCATCGCGCGTCTTCATCGGCATCGGCCTGCGGGAGCTGGTCACCATCGGCGCAGCCTCGGACCTCGCCCGCGGGCTGCCGGTCGTGCACGTCAACTACCTCGGCTACGACGAGAACGCGCACCGCCGGGGGCCGGGTTCGGCCTTCGCCCACTGGTCGCTCCTGGGCATCGACCGGGCCGTGCGCGCGCTGTACCACGCGGCCGAGACGTCCCGGCGCCGGGACTACTCCATCTGGATCTTCTCGGACCACGGCCAGGAACGCGTCCGATCGTTCGACCAGGAGGTCCCGGGCGGCGTGGAGGAGATGCTGCGCTCCGCGCTGGAGCTCTCGCAGAAGCGCGACCCGGCGTGGCGCACCCGCTCGCAGCGGCGGCCCCTCCCGGCCTGGTGGCGCCGGCCGCGCGACGGCGCGGACCGCCGCCTGGCGCGGTGGACCGAGACGAGCCAGCTCACGCCGGGGGAGGAGGCGAGCTTCACCGTCGCCGGCATCGGCCCCCTGGCGCACGTGTACTTCGCGCAGGCGCTCGCGGAGGACCGCCGCGCCGCCGTCGCGCGGCGCCTCGTCGGCTCGGGGGTGCCGGGCGTGCTGCTGAAGCGGGACGACGGAGCGGTCACCTGGTTCCATGGCGGCGGCGAATCCGCGGTGCCCGGGGAGGTCCCGGATCTCCTGCCGCATCCGGCGCCCGTGCGCGCGGAGATGGCTGAGGATCTCGCGGAGCTCGTCCGGCACCCTCACGCCGGCGACCTGGTCCTCCTCGGCTGGAGTCCCGGCTCGCGCTCCTGGAGCTTCGCCCCGGAGCGCGGGGCGCACGGCGGGATCGGGCTGGAGGAGACCTGCGGCTTCGTCATCCTCCCGCCCGGCGTGCGGCTGCCGCCGGGCACCGGCACGCACCTGCGGCCCGCCACCCTGCGCACGGCCGCGCTGCATTTCCTCGGCCGCGCGCCGCTGGCCCGCACCCAGCCCGTGCCGGTCGCGGGCGACACCCTGTCGCTGCGGGTGCTCTCCTACAACACGCACAGCTGCCACGGCATGGACGGCCGGGTCTCGCCGCGCCGGATCGCGCGGGTGATCGGCGCCCGCTCGCCCGACATCGTGGCGCTGCAGGAGCTCGACCTCGGCCGCCGCCGCTCGCGCGCCGTGGACCAGGCCGCCATCATCGCCGAGCTGCTCGAGATGCACTTCGTGTTCTGCCCGACGGTGACGCGCGGCGCGGAGCACTACGGGCACGCCCTGCTCAGCCGCTGGCCCATCGAGGTCGTGCGCCGCGCCTTCCTCCCCGCCGCGCCGGGGGGCTGGTGGCGCGAGCCCCGCGCGGCGCTCTGGGCCCGCATCATCATCGGGGCGCGCCGGCTGAACGTCATCACCACGCACCTCGGCCTCGGGCTCGAGGAGCGGCGGCTCCAGATGGAGGCGCTGGTCGGGCCCGAATGGATCGGGGCAGTGCCCGCCGGCGAGGACGTCGTGCTCTGCGGCGACTTCAACGCGACGCCGGGATCCCCCGCCTACCGGCTCGCCGCGCGCACGCTGCGGGACGCGCAGGCCAGCCTGAAGGGCCACAGCCCCCTCCGCACGTTCAGCTCGACGCAGCCGTTCGCGCGCATCGACCACATCTTCGCGAGCGCCGCCTTCGTCCCGGAGCGGATCGTGGTCCCGCGCGACCGCGTCACGCGGGTAGCGTCCGACCACCTTCCGCTGGTGGTGGACTTTGCAATCGGACCAGCAGCCGACGAAACGCCCACGCGCAAGTCAGCGTGATGAGGATCGAATAGACGGCGAACGCCGCGACGCGCCCGTCGGACATGTCGCCGCTCCATTCGCCGAAGACCACGCCGATGATGGCGCGGACGAAATGCAGCGGCAGCCCGTACCAGAAATAGATCCCGAACGGCACGTTCGCGAGGGGGAGCACGTAGATCTGCCCCACGTAGGGCGCCCCGGGCAGGACCTTGACGAACACCGTCAGCGCGCGGTGTGTCGCGGGCGGGAGCCGGCGCCGCAGCCAGGCGAAGCGCCGCGCGAAGAACCCGGGCGCCAGCTGCACGACGCCATAGGCGGCGGCGAGCTGCAGCGCGATCGAGACGCCGACGAGGACGAGGCCCAGTCCCACGCCGAACTTCGCCCCGGCGAGCGCGTGCAGGATGCTCACGGGAAAGCCCGCGAGCGGAAGCACCACGAGGGCGAGGAACACGCCCGGCCCGGGCAGCTCGAGCGCCACGCCGTGGAAGGCCTGCAGGTCGGACCGGCCGCGCGCCCACCACCAGCCGACCAGAGCGATCGCGGCCGCGGCCGCCAGCACGGCCTTCGGCACGGACGACTTGCGGGAGGGGGGCGGCATGTGCTCCCTTGGACCCCGCGCACCGCGCCCCGGTTGCGGGCATTTTTCCCGGTTCCGCCCCGGGGTTTCCGCTGTCAGAAGGGGCATGCGCGAAAGGCTCGAGGCGCACTGGCGGGAATTCACCCGGGGCACGCCCGGGCGGCGGTTCCGCGACCGCTATGAGCGCAACCACCGCCGCAGCCCGAAGCGGCGGTGGCTGGCGCGCGCCGTGCGGCTGGTGGCGGCCGCGGCCGCGGCGGCCATCGCGGTGCCGCTCACGGTGCTGCCCGGGCCCGCGGTCCTGTTCTTGCTCGCCGCGGCCATGCTCCTCGCCACGGAGTGGCTCTGGGTCGCGCGGCTGCTCGACTGGCTCGAGGTGCGGGGCCGGCGCGGCGCCGCGCTGGCCGCGCGCGCGTGGAAACGCCTGCCCTCCGCCGGACGCGTGGCGCTCGCCGCGCTGGCCGTGACGCTCACCGCGGCGTCGACGTGGGGCCTTTACCAGCTGGTGCGCTAGGATGCCCCCGACCGGGGCGCCGGGAGCGGCACGGGGTCCTCGGCATCCTCCGCCTCGTCGCCGGGCGGCGGCCCGCACCGCCGCCGCAGGCGCGCGAACAGCAGCGCACTGACCGCGAGCTTCACCACGAACACGCCGGCCAGCACCAGCAGCGCGCGGCGCGAGGGATCGCGGCCGACGTCGCCGAGGAAGATCGAGACGAGCGAGCGAAGCGTGTACAGGGGCACGGCGACGCCCAGCAGCAGCCGCAGCGGCACGCCGGAGAACGCGAGCAGCGCGTTCCGCGCGATGTACGGCAGCGCCGGCACGATCACGACCATCGCCACCAGCGTCACCCGTTCGCCCGGCGGCACGACGGGCAGCCGCCGGCTCCAGCGGCGGCGCCAGCGCTCGATCGAGCCCCGCAGGACCGTGCGCGCGAGGAGGTGCGTCGCGACGAGGTGCACCGCCGTGACGCCCATCACCACGAGCGCGCCCGGCCCCGGGCCGAACAGCGCGCCCGCGCCGACGTACACCGGGCTGATCGGGAAGCCGACGACGGGCAGCGTCGCCATCAGCGCCAGCGCCACCCCGCGGTCCACGCGCGCGAGCAGCTCCGGCATCGAGCTCCACTCGAACTCCACGACCTCCAGCACGACGAAGGCCGCGGCCACCGCCGCGAGCAGGACCACCAGCTTCGCGCGCGCCCGCGGCGCGCGCAGCGGGCGGGATGGTTTGTCAGGAGGCATGAGCGGGCCGGCCGGGGCCCAATCTTGAGACCGGCGAACGGGTCCGCGGTGGCAACCGGAAACTGCCCCCGCCCCGGAACCGGCGCGCCCCGCCCGGGGTCCATGGGCAGGCCCCGCCGGAATCACGTCAGACGGGGTCACCACCCCACGCATGATACGGTTACTCGCCAGGCTGCGCCCGAAGCCGCGGCGCACCACCAGGGCGGCGGCCGCATCGGCGCGAAAACCCCTCTGGCGCCGTCCGCCCCTCCTCATCGCCGCCGGCGTGGCGCTCATCGGACTCCTCTTCTGGCTCACCACGGCCCGGCTCGTGAACGAACCCATCGAACTCGACTACGGTCCCGAGGACCCCCGCTTCATGCTGTCGCTGGGGCCGCTGCTCGGCGCGGAATTCACCCGCGGCAACCGCGTGACGCTGCTCAAGAACGGGGACGAGATCTTCCCCTCGATGCTGCAGGCCATCGCCGCGGCGCGCCACAGCATCACCTTGGAGACGTACATCTGGTCCTCGGGCGAGGTCAGCGACCGCTTCGTCGAGGCGCTGTCGGAGCGCGCCCGCGCCGGCGTGAAGGTGCACGTCCTTTGCGACGGCGTGGGCATGCTCAAGTTCCACGACGACCACCAGCGCCAGCTGCTCGACGCCGGGGTGGAGTTCGTCGCGTACGGCCGCGAGCACTGGTACCAGCTCAAGCCCGGGATCAACCACCGCACGCACCGGAAGATCCTGGTCGTGGACGGGAAGGTCGGATTCACCGGCGGCGTGTGCATCGACGACGAGTGGCAGGGCGACGCCGACTCGGTGAAGCTCTGGCGCGAGACGCACGTGCGGGTCGAGGGGCCCGTCGTGCGCCAGATGCAGGCCGTGTTCATGGCCAACTGGCTGCAGACCACGTCGCGCCTCCTCATGGGCGAGGCCTACTTTCCCGCCGAACCGCCGCCCGCGGAGGGCGCGCTCGCCCAGTGCTACAAGAGCGGGCCGGACGAGGACCCCGAGAACGCCCGCGTGTCGTACCTTTTCGCGATCGCGTCCGCGCGCTCGTCGATCCTGATCCAGCACGCCTACTTCGTGCCGGACGACCTCGCCATCGAGATGCTCATCGACGCGGCGCAGCGCGGCGTGCGCGTCCAGGTGATCGTCCCCGCGATCAACGACTCCGCCTTCGGGCGCGCCGCCGCCCGCTCCCGCTGGGGCCGGCTGCTCGCGGCCGGCGTGGAGTTCCACTGCTTCGACCCGGCGATGTACCACTGCAAGGTCATGGTTGTGGACGACCTGTTCGTGACCATCGGGTCCGTGAACTTCGACAACCGCTCGTTCCGCATCAACGACGAGGTCAACGTCAACATCCTCGACCGCGAGGTCGCCCGCGCCGCGCGGCGCCATTTCGACGAGGACATCGCGCAGTCGCACCGGCTGACGCTCGAGCAGTTCCGCGACCGCGGCTGGTGGCAGAAGCTCGCCGACCATTTCTGCGGCCTGTTCCGCTCGCAGCTCTGAGGCCCGCGGCGGCCGAGCTGCGCAAGGATCGCGGATGAGCGTCGCGCCGGTTCGATCTGCTGCGCCCACACGGGCGCTTGGTCGTCGACTTTCGACGGTCGCGGGACCCGGGAGTCGCCGCACCCGGCAGCGGGAGAAGCGCCCTACGCCGCGCGGGACCAGTCGGCCCATCGGGACGCCCCCCGATGCCTCGGCCCGGAACCCGCCGGGGAGCGGATGGGAAACCGGGGCGCCGCGCGGTCATCCAACTTCGCATGCGCACGCTCCTCTCCCTCGCCGCCGTCCTGGCGGGCATCCCGCTTGCCGCCGACTCGCCGTCCGTGCTCGCCGACGCGGTCGCGCGGTGGGAGGAGGAGCGCCACCGCTGGGCGTTCACCCAGCGCGTTCGCGAATGGGACGGCGATCGCCTGGTGGCCGAGCGCCTCGAGCGCTACGACCCCAACCGCGGCATGGACCAGCGGTGGCGCCTGCTGGAAGTCGACGGACGGGACGCCACCGACGCCGAGCGCCGCGCCCTCGAGCGGCGCAAGAACCGCCCGCCCCGCCACTCGCCGAAGCCGATCGCGTCGCACGTCGACCTCGAGCGCGCCCGGGCGCTCTCCGAGGACGACACCCAGATCGTCTACCAAGTCCCGCTGCGCGGCGGCAACGACTGGATCGTCCCCACCGGACGCATCGAGCTGTTCGTGACCATCAACAAGGAGCACCGCGCGATCGAGCGCGCGCGGGTCGAGATCGACGGCCCCTTCCGCGTCGCGCTCGGCCTCGCCCGCGTGATGGAGCTCGAGCTCGACCTGACGCTGCCTCCCGACGAGAAGGAAGGCGAAGCCGCCGAGCCGGAGGGCACGGCGCAGGCGGTGGTGAACCGGTTCGGCCGGCGGATCGAGTATACCTGGAGCGACTTTACGCGCGGGTCGACCGAGCCGGAGGCGCCTCGGCCTTGACCATCGGGGGCGCCTCCGCGGGCGGACGGCTGTTGAAGTTCTCCTCCGCCAGGTCCTTCACGGCCTCGATGCTGGACTGGAGGTCGTTGTGCCCCTCGATGTCATCCTCGATGCGCAGCATGGTGACCACGTGCGGCGCGTGGGACCGGGCAACGTCGTGGCACTGCCGGGCGGTGGCCACGATCTGTTCCCAGCTGCCTTCCAGGCAGGTCGTTGTGCCGGTGAGCTGGTAGGTGATGCCTTGGCGGCGGACCGCCTTGAGGACGTCGGCCAGTACGGTCCCGAGGTGGGCATTGCCGCCGACGGGGAGGATGGTGAGATCGGCTGTCATGGCGGGGCACTCTACCCGCGCCCGGAACGCGCGGCATCAGGCTCATTCCGTCCACCCCGGTCAGGAGAGACCTGCCGGGCCCGTCCGGGAATCACCCGATGGCGGCGGGCCGGGCGCCGGGTTAGCGTCGCTCTGCGGGTTCCCGTCCCGTCCAAACCCATCCCCACCATGCCACAAGGAAGCAAAGGCTCCTACACCGGAAAACAGAAACGCCAGGCCGCCAAGATCGAGCGGAGCTACAAGAAGCGCGGCACGAGCTCGCGCACCGCGAAGGCGCGCGCCTGGGCCACCGTCAACAAGCAGGACGGCGGCGGCAAAAAGCGCCGCGGCTCCTCGCGAAAGCGCCGCTGAGCCCGTGGACACGACGTCCCACTGGATGAAGTCCTCCTCGCCGCCGGCCTTCCCCCGGCTCGAGGAAACCCTCCAGGTGGACGTGGCGGTCATCGGCGCCGGAATCACCGGGATTACGACCGCCCTCCTGCTCAAGGAAGCCGGGCTCACGGTCGCGCTGGTGGAGCGCGGGCGGTGCGCCCGCGTCGACACCGGCCACACCACCGCCCACTGCACGGCGGTCACCGACCTGCGCCTGGCGGAGATGGAAAGGCAGTTCGGTCCCGAGGTCGCCCGCGTCGTCTGGGCCGCGGGCATGACGGCCGTGGACAAGATCGAGGCGCTCGCCCGGGCGCGCGGCGTGGACTGCCGGTTCGCCCGGTGCGACGGCTTCCTGCATGCCGCCCGCCGGGATGAGGACCCCGGCGAGCTGCGCGCCGAATTCGAGGCGGCCCGGCGGCTGGGCATCGCCGCCGAGTGGGTCGACGCCGTGCCGCCTTTCGGCGTGCCGGGCGTGCGGTTTCCCGACCAGGCGCTGTTCCACCCGCTGCGCTACCTGGCGGGCCTGCTGCCGACCATTCCCGGCGGCGGCTCGCACGTGTTCGAGCTCAGCGACGCGCACGAGGCGGAGGATCCCCCGCGCCGCATCGTGACGCCGCATGGCCGCATCGACTGCGGGCACATCATCTTCGCCACGCACAATCCGCTGCAGGGACGGGCGAGTCTCGCCAGCGCCACGCTCCTGCAGAGCAAGCTCGCCCTGTACAGCACCTACGCGATCGCGGCGGAGCTCCCGCCCGGGCGCATCCCGGCGGGCAGCTACTGGGACACCGCGGAACCGTACCGGTATCTCCGCGTGGAGAACCTTCCCGACCGCGACCTGCTCATCTACGGCGGCGAGGACCACAAGACCGGCCAGGTCAGCGACACGCCCGCCGCCTATGCGCGGCTCGAGGCCCGGCTCCGCGCGTTCGCGCTGCCGGCGAAGATCGAGAGCCGCTGGTCCGGCCAGGTGATCGAGACGAACGACGGCCTCCCGTTCATCGGCGAGATGGCCGAGCGGGAGTTCGTGGCGACCGGCTTCTCGGGCAACGGCATGACGTTCGGCACGGTCGCCGCGATGATGGCGGTCGACTTCGTCCTCGGACGCACCCACCCGTGGGGCCGCGTGTTCGACCCGCACCGCACCAAGGTCCGCGGCGGGTTGTGGAGCTACCTGAAAGAAAACAAGGACTACCCCTACCACTTGGTGCGCGGACGGCTGGTCGCGCCCGACGCCGAGTCGGTGCGGGAGCTGCCCCGCGGCGAAGGCCGGATCCTGGAGATGGACGGCCGGCGTGTCGCCGCATACCGCGATCCGCGCGGACGCATCCACCTCTGCTCGGCGGTGTGCCCGCACATGCAGTGCATCGTCGGGTGGAACCCCGCCGAGCACACCTGGGACTGCCCGTGTCACGGGTCGCGCTTCGAGCCGGACGGCTCCGTGATGTCCGGGCCGGCGGAGGAATCGCTCGAGCGGCTCTCGCTCCTGACCGGGCGCTCGCTTCCGCGCAACCGGCGGAAACGCCCCGCGGCGCGATGAGCCGGCGCAAGACGGTTCTCCATGTCGGGGGTCGCGACCTCGAGGTCTCGAACCTGGACAAGGTGCTGTATCCGGAGGCGGGCTTCACCAAGGGCGACGTCATCAACTACTACACGGCGGTCTCGCCCGTCCTGCTCCCGCACCTCGCCGGCCGCGCCCTGACGTTGAAGCGATACCCCGACGGCGTGGACCGGTTCTTCTTCTACGAGAAGAGCTGCCCGCCCCATCGCCCGCGCTGGATCCGCACGGCGAACGTGCCGTCGTCGGGCAAGCCCGAGGGCACGAACTACTGCGTGGTCGACACGCTGCCCGCGCTCGTGTGGGCGGCCAACCTGGCGGACCTCGAGCTGCACGTGCCCATGGCGCGCGCCAAGACGCCCCAGCGTCCCACGGCGATGGTCTTCGACCTCGACCCCGGGCCCGGCGCGGACCTCGTGGACTGCGCCCGCGTGGCCCTCGAGATTCGCGACCGGCTCGCCGCGTCCGGTCTCGCCGCCTTCCCCAAGACCTCCGGCTCCAAGGGCCTGCAGGTCTACGTGCCGCTCAACACGCCGCGCGCGAGCTTCGACCACACCAAGGCGGCCGCGCGGGAGATGGCCGAGGCCCTCGCCGCCGCGCACCCCGGCGAGGTCACGGCCGTCATGCGCCGCGCGCTCCGCCGCGGGAAGGTGCTCGTCGACTGGAGCCAGAACGACGACCACAAGACGACGGTCTGCGCGTACTCGCTGCGCGCCACGCCGCGCCCCGGCGTGTCGACACCCCTCGCCTGGACCGAGGTGACCGCGGCGCTCAAGTCCGGCCCCGGGAAGCTGCGCTTCTCGCCCGACGCGGTGCTGGCCCGCGTGCGGAAGCACGGCGACCTGTTCGCCCCCGTGCTCGAGCTCCGGCAGAAGCTTTGACGCCCGGCGCCTCGCGCACGACCTCCTCGGCGCGCTTGTCCTTGCGCAGCCCAAGGTAGACCGGGTGGCGCAACCGGCCGTCGTCGGTCCATTCCGAAAACTTCACCTGGCAGACCAGGACGGGCCGCACCCAGCGGATGTGTCGCAGGGCCGCGGAATTCATCGGCGCCCCGAAGCGCGAGCGCTTGGCCGACGGAAGGTTGGCGAACGGGCACGCCTCCTGCCGGAGCGGCTCCAGCAGCCCGGCCAGCTCGGCCAGGGTGCGGTCGCTGAAACCGGTGCCGACCTTGCCGGCGTACAGGAGCCGGGATCCGTCGTAATGCCCGACCAGCAGCGCGCCGAGGTGGGTTCGCCCGCCCTCCGGCGGCGTGAACCCGCCGATCACGAACTCCTGCTCGCTCGCGATGCGGCATTTGAGCCACGCGCCGGAACGACGTCCCGCCTCGTAGAGCGATCCGGCGGCCTTGGCCACGATCCCCTCGAGTCCCAGGCGGCCCGCCTCCGCCAGCAGCTGCGCCGGCTCCACCTCGAAGGCGGGCGAAAGGCGCAGCGGATCGGGCGGATCGGCGAGGAGCCGGTCGAGCACGGCGCGGCGGCGTTCCAGGGGCTCCGACGTGAGGTCGACGCCGTCGAGCCGGAGAAGGTCGAAGATGTAGAACGCGATGGGCGGGCGCGCCCCGGCGGCGGATCGCTGCTGCAGGAGCTGGAAGCGGGACCGGCCCTCCGCGTCGAGGGCCACGATCTCGCCGTCGAGCAGCGCGTCGCGGCACTTCACCTTCGCGAGGGCGGCGACGATCTCGGGGTAGTCCGCGGCGAGCGACTTCTCGTTCCGCGACCAGAGGTGGGGCCGCTGCCCGCGCACGACGCCCGCCAGGGCGCGATAGCCGTCGTATTTGATCTCGCAGCGCCAGGCCCCGGACGGAACCGACATCACCCCGAGCGCCTTCATGAGCGGCACGAACGCCAGCGCGCCGGCGGGGCGCCCGGCCGGGGTCCCGTCCTCCGACGGCTCGGTGCGCGAGGCCCGCCGCATCCGCGCGGCGCGGCGCCGCGGCGCGTCGCCGGTGGCGATCTCCGCCAG
>DASPMS010000010.1:0-4604 GCA_035626915.1 Opitutaceae bacterium | reverse complement strand
TGGGCGACGGCACGGCCGAGCGCTGCATGCGGCGGCTGCCGGTCCGGGCGGGTGAATCGCTGCTGATCCGCAGCGGCGTCATGCACGCGATCGATGCCGGGAACGTGATCCTCGAGATCCAGCAAAATTCCGACACCACGTACCGCGTGTACGATTGGGGGCGGGTCGGCCTCGACGGCAAGCCGCGCGCCCTGCACGTGCGCGAATCGCTGGAGTGCCTGCGCGCGGCGGCCGGCCTCGCGGCGCCCGCCCTCGTCGGCGGCGGGGCGGAACGGCTGGCCGAGTGCCCGGAGTTCCGGATGCGCCGGATCGAGCTTCCCGCCGGCGCGACGCTGGCTTTGCCGGCCGGCGCGGAGCCGCGGATCCTTTCGGTCGTGCGCGGCCGGCTCTGCGGCGCCGACATCGACGGCGGCGGCCTCCGGCTGGGCGACAACGCGCTCGTGCCGTATGCGGCGGCGGTGGACCTCGAGGCCGCGGAGCCAAGCACCGTCCTGGTCACGGAAGGCTTCGCCAAATCCTGAAACGATGAAAACAAGCCATGCCCACCGGGCCGCCGAACGCGGCGGCTGCAGCGTCAAGCTGATCGCCATCGCGGTGCTCCTCCTCGTGCTCGCCGTCGCGGCGTGGGTGCTGCTGCTGCCGCGCATCGTCGCGTCGACGGTGCGGAGCAGGACCGGCTTCGAGCTCGCGGTCGACCGCCTGTGGATGAATCCGTTCACGGCCAACGTCTCCGTCCGCGGCGCGGTGCTCCGCAATCCCGAGGACTGGCCGCTGCGGGATTTCGTGGAATTGCGCGAGTTCAAGGCCGACGTGAAGCTCTTCTCCCTGTTCGGGGATCGGCTCGAGGCCGAAGACGTCGTGGTGAACGTGGCCAAGGTCACGCTGGTGCGCGACCGCGCGGGGGTCCTGAACGCGGTGAAGTTCAAGGATGGTTTCGTCGGCGCCGCGCCCCCGGCGCCGGAGCCGAAGCCCGCGCCGGCCCCGGCGGAGGAGACGAAGTTCTTCATCAAGCGCCTCCACGTGAAGGTCGACCGCATCATCTATGCCGACCATTCCCGGGCGCGCCCGGCCGTGCGGGACTACCCGGTCAACATCGACCGCGAGCTGACGGACGTGGACACGGTGGCGGAGCTGATCAGCCCGCTGTACACCGCGAACGTGGCGGTGGTGACGGAGGCGCTCGGCGGGATGTTCGAGGACAGCGTGGAGATGCTGAAGGGCACGAGCGAGGCCCTGAAGGACGCGAGCCAGAAGGCGACCGACACGGTCAAAGGCTTCCTTGATAAATTGAAGCCGAAGAATTAAGTCGCCGGCCTCCATGAGTCAGACCACCGAGAACGAGACCCAGGCCGACGGTCCAAAACCCGGCGAGACCGCACCCCAGGCGGTGCCGCCGCCCGCCGACGGCGGGGATGCGCAGCTCGCGCAGGCGCGCAAGGAGGCGGTTGCGAACCATGAGCGCTACCTGCGCGCGGTCGCCGACCTCGAGAATTTCCGAAAGCGCGCGGTGCGGGAGAAGGAGGAGGTGCGGCAGTTCGGCACGGCGGCCGTGATGGAGGACATCATTCCCGTCATCGACAACCTGGGCCTGGGCCTCGCGGCGGCGAAGCAGCAGGCCGACGGCAAGGCGATCACCGACGGGGTGTCCCTCGTGCTGGAGCAGTTCAAGGCCACGCTCGCGCGGCATGGCCTGAAGGAGGTCAATCCGGCGGGCGCGGCATTTGACCCGCATCTGCACGAGTGCATCGCCCACCAGCCGAGCCCGGATGTGCCGGCCGAGCACGTGATGCAGGTCGTGCGCCTCGGCTACACGCTCAACGGCCGCCTGCTGCGGCCGGCCTCGGTCATCGTCTCGAGCGGCCCGGCTCAGCCCGCGGGGAAGGCCTGACCCATGGCGACCGGCAAAGACGATTACTACGAGCTTCTTGGCGTCGGCCGGACGGCCACGGAGGAGGAGCTGAAGAAGGCCTATCGCAAGAAGGCGGTGCAGTTTCACCCGGACAAGAACCCGGGCAACAAGGAGGCCGAGGAGATGTTCAAGAAGGTCTCCGAGGCCTACGAGGTGCTCAAGGACCCGGAGAAGCGCGCCGCCTACGATCGCTACGGGCACGCGGCGTTCCAGCAGGCCGGCGCAGGGCCGCGCGGCCCCGGCGGCGGGGGATTTCACGACCCGTTCGACATCTTCCGCGAAGTCTTCGGCCAGGGGGGCGGAGGCGGGATCTTCGACGAGTTTTTCGGCGGCGGAGGCGACGGCAACGGCGGGGGGGCGGGGCGCGGCTCGGACCTTCGCTACGACCTTGAGATCTCGCTCGAGGAGGCCGCGCGCGGCGTCGAGAAGGAGATCACGTTCCGGCGCCTGGGCGAATGCAGCCATTGCCATGGATCCGGGGCCGAGCCGGGCTCGAAGAAGACGACATGTCCCACCTGCCGGGGTGCGGGCCAGGTGACGACCTCGCGTGGGTTCTTCCACGTCCGCCAGGTCTGCCCGAAGTGCCACGGCACCGGCGCCAGTTTCGAGAAGCCCTGCGTGAAATGCCGCGGCGACGGTCGGCTCAACGAAACGGCCAAGATCAATGTTCGCATCCCGCCGGGGGTCGACACGGGCTCGAAGCTCCGTTCCCAAGGCAATGGCGAGGCGGGGGTGATGGGTGGCGCGGCGGGCGATCTCTACATCGTCGTCCACGTCCGCGAGCACGAGGTGTTCGAGCGGCACGGTGACGACCTGTTCACCGAGATTCCGGTAAAGTTCACCCTCGCCACCCTCGGCGGCACCATCCAGGTGCCCACGCTGCAGGGCAAGGCGTCCCTCAAGATTCCCGCCGGCACGCAGTCAGGCACGACCTTCCGGCTCAAGGGCCGCGGCATGCCGCAGCTGCGCGGCGGCGGGGCCGGCGACCAGTTGATCCGGGTGCACGTCGAGGTGCCCGGCAGCCTGACGGCCGAGCAGCGGAAGATCCTGGAGGAATTCGCGCGCGTGAGCGGGGATATCGACGAGCCGGTCTCGCGGAGCTTCTTTGAGAAGGCGAAGAAGTTCTTCTGAGCGCGGATGAAGCTCGCGAATCCCAAGCTGGTGACACTCGAGGATGCGGTGCGCCGGCGCGAAGAGCTGCGCCGCGCCGGACGGCGCGTGGTGCTCACCAACGGCGTGTTCGACCTGCTGCACACCGGCCACCTCCATTACCTCCAGGCCGCCCGGGGACGCGGGGACGCCCTGTTCATTGCGCTGAACTCGGACGCGAGCGTGAAGGAGCTGAAAGGGCCCGCGCGGCCCGTGCAGAACGAGGAGGAGCGGGCGTTCGCCCTGGGGGCCCTGGCTTGCGTGGACGCGGTCGTGGTGTTCCGGGCGAAGCGGCTCACCAACGAAATCGAAGCCCTGCGGCCGGACGTCTATGTGAAGGCTGGCGATTACACGCTGGAAAAGCTCGATCCGGAGGAGCGGTCCGCGCTGGAACGGGTCGGCGCGCGCATCGAATTCATGCCTTTCCTGCCCGGATTCAGCACGACGCTGCTGATTGAGAAGATCAAGCGGGCGGGATCCCTCTGAGCATGCGGGTCGTCATCCTGGGATCCGGCAGGGGCAGCAACGCGGAGGCGATCCTGCGGGCGCAGGCGGAGGGGCGGCTGGGGCGCGCGCGCGTCGTCAGGATCCTCTCGGACCGGGCTGATTCCGGCATCCTCGCGCTGGGGCCGCGATTCGGCGTGCCGGCGGAGTACGTGGATCCCGCGCCATTCAAGACGAAGCTCGAGGGGGCGGGGGAGGAGCGCTTCATCTCCGCGGTGCGCGCGGCCGAGCCGGACCTCGTGGTGCTCGCCGGCTTCATGCGCGTGCTGAAGCCGGGTTTCCTGAACGCGTTTGCCGGAAAGATCATCAATCTCCACCCGAGCCTGCTGCCGCTGTTTCCGGGACTCGACGGCATCGGCCAGGCCTTCCGCGCGGCGGTGAAGGAGACCGGCTGCACGGTTCACGAGGTGACGCTCGAGGTCGACGCGGGGCGGATTATCGAGCAGGCGCGGGTCCCGCTCGAGCCCGGCGAAACGCTGGAATCGCTCACCGCCAAGGTTCACGCCGCCGAACACCGCTTGCTCCCGGCCGTGATCGCCCGGTTGAGCGAACAGGTGCGCTGATCGCCGCGGTTTAGCGGTGCAGTTCCAGGTCGCGCTCCGCGCGGGCCAGGTTTGCGCGCGCCTCCTGAAAGTCGGGGGCGAGCTCGACGGCGCGCAGGAAATGCCGGCGGGCCTGCGACGGACTTCCGGCGAGCGCGAACGCGACACCCAGGTTGTTGTGGGCCTCCGCGGATTCGGGGCGCAGGCGCACGACCCGCTCCAATTCGCGCACCGCCGCGGGGAACCGATTGAGCTCCATCAACGCGTTGGCGTAGTTGCCCCGGTACTCGGCGTCGTCCGGCCGGACGGCCAGCGCGGCCTCATAATGCGCCAGGGCGGCGGCCGGCGCGCCGGCCTGGAGCAGCGCGTTGCCCAGATTGAAGCGGGCGTCGGGCAGGTCGGGCGCGAGCCGCACCGCTTCCTCGAGTCGCTCCCGCGCGGCTCCGGGCTGCCCGGCCTGCAGGAGGGCGCTGCCGAGGTTGGACAGCGCGACGGCGCGC
>DASPMS010000009.1:0-16198 GCA_035626915.1 Opitutaceae bacterium | reverse complement strand
GCGCCTGCAGATCGCCGCCGGCGCCGACCCCGGCGGGGCCGCGCTCGACCCCGGGCTGGCGCGCAAGCGCCGCTGGCGGCGGCTGGCCTGGCGGCTGCCGTTCCGGCCCGCGCTGCGCTTCTTCTACCACTATTTCCTGCGCGCCGGGTTCCTCGACGGCTACCGCGGATTCGTCTTCTGCCGGTTGATGGCCTGGTACGAGTTTCTCTGCGCGACGAAGGCGGCGGAGCTGCGGCGTGCGCCACGGAGCTCATGAGCGCGGCCGGCGACCGCCCCCGCCTCGTCTTCGTCAACCGGGTCTACCGGCCGTCCGAGGCCGCGACGGCGCAGCTGCTCGCCGACCTGGCCGAGTCGCTCGCCGCGCGGGGCTGGCCGGTGGACGTGGTCGCCACCGGCGACGACGAAGGGCTTGTCGGCGGCGTGCGGGTCCATCGCGCCGGCCCGACCCGCCCGCGACGGGGGATCCTGGCGCGCGCGGCGGACGACCGCGCCTTCCACGCCGCCGTCCGCCGGCGGCTGGGCGGCGTGCTGGCACCGGGCGATGTGGCGGTGGCCATGACGGATCCTCCGCTCCTTTCGGTCGCCGTGCAGGACGCGGCCGCGGCGCGCGGAGCTCGGACGGTGCACTGGATTCAGGATATCTACCCGGACATCGTGGCGGCGCATGCCGGCCGGTGGCTTTGGCCGGCCCTGGCGCCGCTGCGCTGGCGGCGAAACCGGGCGTGGCGGGCCGCCGCGGCGTGCGCGCCGGTCAGCGCCGACATGGCGCGCCACGTCCTCGCCCAGGGCGTGCCGGCGCCGCGCGTGTCGGTGCTCCCGAACTGGGCCCCCCGCGAGCTGGATCAGCCGGCGGCCGCGGCCGCCGTGCAGGCGCAGCGCGCGCGGTGGGGTTTCGGGGATCGTTTCGTCGTCGCCTATTCCGGCAACCTCGGCCGCGTGCACGAGTTCGCGACCGTCCTGGCCGCGGCCGCCCGGCTGCGCGACCGGACGGACATCGCGTTCGCGGTCATCGGGGACGGCCCCCGCCTGCCCGCGGTCCGAGCCGCGGCCGCCCGGGCGGGCCTGGCAAACGTCCGGTTCCTTCCGCCACAGCCGCGCGCCGGACTGGCCGCGTCGCTCGCGGCGGCCGACGCGCATCTCGTGACGCTGCGGCCGGCGTTCGGGTCGCTGGTCAGCCCAAGCAAGCTGGCCGGCGCGTTCGCCGCGGGTCGCCCCGTGCTGTTTGTCGGTCCCGAGGGCTCCGCGGCGGCCGCCGTGCACGGGGGTTGCGGGTCGGCGTTCCGGCCGGGAGACGATGACGGGCTCGCGTCGACGATCGCGGCCTGGGCCGGGGATCCCGCCCAGGCCGCGCGTCTCGGCGCCGCCGCCCGCGCCGCCTACGAGCGCGCGTTCACCCTCGCCGGCGCCGTGGCGCGCTGGGAGGCGCTGTTGCGCTCCGTCGCGGCCGCGACCTGACCGGACGGCGACGGCCGTCGGAACTTCAGTTTGCCACGCGGCGAAGCCTGCGCCTAGCGTCGGGACACATGACGCAAGGCAGACTGACCGCCCTCGGCCTCCTCCTGCTCGACGGCGTCGCCGTGGTCCTGACCTTCAACCTCGTGGCTTGGCTCTGGCTGCGCGGCTTCGGACCGCTCCACCTGCCAATCTTCGAGCCGCTGTTGCTGCCGGCCCTCCTGCACGTCCTCGGCGTCCACCTCATCGACGGTTACAATCCGCGGACGGACATGATGTCCGTCACCTACACCAGCCACCACACCATCGCCCTCTTCGCGGTGCTGCTCGCGACGCTGCTCCTGGTTCACGCCGTCATTCCCGCGGGCTTCACCCTGCAGACCTCGCGGTTCGTGACCACGATGTCGTACGTGCTGCTGATTCCCGTGACGCTCAGCTATCGGCGTGTCATCTACCGCGCGCAAAAGTCCCACCAGGGGCAGCACTACTTCCTGTTCCTCGGCAGCCCCGAGGCGTGCGAGGCGTTCAAGGAGGAATGCCGCAAGACCCGCATGAAGCAGGGCGTGCTGTACGCCACCCACGAGGCGCTGCTCGGGCCGTCCGCCTCCCGGCCCGCGCATGTTGCGAGCGAGATCGGCGACGTCACCCGGTATCTCTCCGAGTACGAGGATCAGCTCGACGCGATCATCCTGCGCGAGACGAGCCACGAATTGCCCCCGAAGGTGATGCAGCGGCTGATCGAGCTGCAGTTCCAGGGCGTGCCGACCTACACGCTCGAGCTCTTCCACGAGGTGTACTGGCGGAAGATCCCGCTGTACCGGCTGAACCAGACGTGGCTGTTCCAGGAGGGATTCCAGATCGCCCGCGAGCCGGTCTTCGAGCGGCTCAAGCGCCTGAGCGACATCGTGCTCTCGGCCCTGGGCCTGCTTCTCGGGCTGCCGCTGCTCCCGATCATCGCGATCGCCGTCTGGTTGGAGGATCGGGGCCCGGTGTTCTTCACCCAGCCCCGCGTCGGCAAGAACCACCAGGTCTTCAACCTGCACAAGTTCCGCACCATGCGGGTCCACGCCGCGGGCGCGGAGTACACCTCGCGGGACGACGACCGGATCACGCGCATTGGCCGGCTCCTTCGCGCGAGCCGGCTCGACGAGCTGCCCCAGCTTTGGAACGTGCTGCGCGGCGACATGAGCCTCATCGGGCCGCGCGCGGAGTGGGTGAAGCTGGTCGAGCGCTACGAGAAGGAGATCCCCTGCTACCACTTCCGCCACCTCGTCAAACCCGGCATCACGGGCTGGGCGCAGATCAACTACCCGTACGGCGCGAGCGTCGAGGACACGCTCCGCAAGCTCGAGTACGACCTCTACTACATCCGCTACTTCTCCTTCGTGCTCGATGCATCGATCGCGCTGAAGACCATTCACGTGATGCTCTTCGGCAAGGGCCGCTGAGCCTTCGCCGAGCGCCCGGATTTCCGCCGCCCGTCGTCTCCGGCCTTGAGGAAAGCCTCCCGCAACCTTCCTTCCCCCCGTGGCCAAGACCAGAACGTACGATTTCATCTGCATTGGCGGTGGCAGCGCCGGCTTCAACGCCGGCCGCACCGCGGCGGCGCTCGGATTCCGCACCGCCGTGGTCGACGGCGCCCGCGAGCTCGGCGGGCTCTGCATCCTGCGCGGCTGCATGCCGTCGAAGACGCTCCTTTACGCCGCCGAGGTCCTGCACCACGCGCGCCACGCCGGCCGCTTCGGTCTCCGGGTCGCGGGGGCCGCGCCGGACATGCAGAAGGTCGCCGCGCGCAAAAGGCGGATCATCGGCGAATTCGCCGCCTACCGGGAAAAGCAGCTAGCCGGCGGACGCTTTGACCTCCATCGCGCGCACGCCCGTTTCGTCGATCCGCACACGGTCGAGCTCTCCGACGGCACGCGGCTGCGCGCGAGGCATTTTCTCATCGGCACGGGATCGAAGCCCAGCCTCCCGCCCGTGCCGGGACTGAGGGGGATCAAGTTCTGGACGAGCGACGACGTCCTCGACCTCGACTTCCTGCCCCGAAGCGTGCTCGTGCTGGGCGGAGGCATCGTCGCCTGCGAACTGGCGCAATACCTCAACCGAATGGGCACGGAGGTGACCCTGATCCAGCGCAGCCCGAACATCCTCCGCGACCATTCGGACGAGGCGTCGGCGGTCGTGCAGAAGGCGTTTGTCGACGAGGGCATCGAGCTCTTCGCCGGCACGGTGATCGAGTCGGTCGCGCAGGACGCGCGCGGCTGCACGGTGCGCTTTCAACACGACGGCCGCGTGATCACCCGGCGGGCCGCGCACCTCTTCAACGCGCTCGGGCGCGAGCCGAACACCGCGGGTCTCGACCTCGCGGCCGCGGGCGTGCGGACGCGGCCCGACGGCCAGATCGTCATCAACCGCTGGCAGCAGACCTCGGCGCCGCACATCTACGCGGCCGGCGATTGCTCGGGGCCGCATGAGATCGTCCACATCGCGATCGCGCAGGCCGAGCTCGCCGTTCGGCACGCCGCCCGCGTGAAAGGCCTCAAGCCGGTCGACTGGTCGCTCCTGCTCAACGTCGTCTTCACCGACCCGCAGCTCGCGACCGTCGGCCGTCTCGAGCGCGACCTCGACGCGCGCGGCGTGAAATACCTGCGCGCCTCCTATCCCTTCGGCGACCATGGGAAGTCCATCCTGATGGAGGCCAAGTACGGCTATGTGAAGGTCCTGGCCGAGCCGCGCCGCGGGCGGATCCTCGGCGCCGAGATCGTGGGCAAGGATGCGGGCGAATTGATTCACATCTTTGCGGTCGCGCTCGCGCGGAAGGCCACCGTCCGCGACCTGCTCCGCGCGCCGTGGTATCACCCGACGCTCGCGGAGATCGTCACGTATCCGCTTGAGGAGATCGCTGAGCAGCTGGCGTGATCGCCCGCGGCCCGTTCGGCTCTGGCCGCTAGAGTCATCCTGTCTGAGGCGAAACGCGCGCTACCGTTCGAGCGCCGGGATCAAAAGTTAGTGCAGGTCCGCCCGCGACCTGCGGCGGCTGCAGCGGGACTATCCGATCGCACCGCTGCGCGCGCCTGACGTCGTTGCTGCCTACCGTTCCCCCTTGAGCCGCCTGGTCATCGCGCCGGCCTCGCCGTGCGCGAAGTCCGTCCCACGGATCCAACCCGGCGGCCCTCCGGGAGCCATCGCCCATGAAGACCCCGCATAGACACCCCGCCAGGCTTCCCCGCCTGCTCGCCGCGGCCGCCGCCGCGTTCGTCATCTCCTCCGCCGACGCCCAGCTCGCCCAGGGCAAACCGAAATTCCTCGGCAACGCCATGGGCAATTACGTGCCGCCGTCGTTCAACACGTACTGGAACCAGGTCACGCCGGGGAATTCCGGCAAATGGGGTTCGGTCGAAGGCACGCGCGACGTCATGAACTGGGTCGCGCTCGACCTCGCCTACAATCACGCGGTCGCGAGCAATTTTCCCTTCAAGGAGCACACGCTCGTGTGGGGCATGCAGGCTCCGGGCTGGATCGCGGCGTTGCCCGCGGCCGAGCAGGTGGCCGAGGTCGAGGAATGGTTCGCGGCGGTCGCCGCCCGCTATCCGGCCCTCGACCAGATCGACGTGGTGAACGAGCCGCTGCATGTCATCCCGTCCTACGCCGCCGCCCTCGGCGGCAGCGGCGCCACCGGCTGGGATTGGGTGATCTGGTCGTTTCAGAAGGCGCGCCAGCACTTCCCGAACTCCGAGCTGTTGCTCAACGACTACGGCATCCTCGGCAGCAAGCGAAACACCGCCGAGTACATCAAGATCATCAATCTGCTCAAGGAGCGCGGCCTGATCGACGCGATCGGCGTGCAGGGTCACGGGCTCGAGTACGCGCAATCGAGCACGATCCAGGCGAACCTCAACTCGCTCGCCACGACCGGTCTGCCCATCTATGTGACCGAGCTCGACCTCGAGCACGCGGACGACGCGACCCAGTTGTCGATGTACCAGCGCGTCTTTCCGCTGCTGTACGAGCATCCCGGCGTGGTCGGCGTCACGCTCTGGGGCTACCTCGTCGGCGAGCACTGGAAGCCGGACGCGTACCTGCTGGGCCGCGTCACTACCCTGGGCTCCGTCACGCTCACGACGTCGTTTCAGGACTACACGTTCGCCAACGTGAACGCCGTGAAGATCCGGGCCGCCCTGACGAACGACGACACGGACAACGCGCGCGACATCGAGATCGACTACATCGTCCTCAACGGCGTCACCCACCAGGCCGAGAACCAGGAGATCAACACGGGGGTCTGGTCCGGCACCTGCGGCGGCTCGTTCAGCCAATGGCTGCATTGCAACGGCTACATTGAGTTTCCCGGCGGCGCCGGCACCTTGACCATCCGCGCGCGCGGGGTCCTGGGCACGGAGGTCATGCAGGTGGCCGCGGTCGACGACACCAGCGAGCGGCCCGCGCTCCAGTGGTTGCGGAGCTATTTCGGGATGGGCGGCGGAGGCGGTGGCACGACCGTGCAAGCCGAGTCCGGCACCCTCGGCGGGACGACCACGGCGGCCACCCGGGCCGGCTACACCGGTACGGGCTACGTGACTGGCTTCGACGTCTACAACGACTACGTGGAGGTCAACGTGAGCCTGCCGGCGTCCGGCTCGTTCCCTCTCGTCGTCCGCTACGCGGCCGATTCCGCCATTGCCCGCACGTTCCGCGTCAACGGCTCCGTCGTGCGGAAGAACTTCAGCTTGCCGGCCTCGGCGACATTCACGGAGGCGACATTCAACGCGAACTTCGTCGCCGGGAACAACGTGATCCGGATCTACGTCGACCGCGGTGCCTCGCCCGGCGGCGATATCGACTCGATTCGGGTGGGCAACTGACGCCGTCTGCTGCCACCGGCACAGGGACGCGGCGACCGCGCCGCGTTCCTGTTACTGTCGCAGGGGGCGATTCCCCGATCGGAGCCGCGCGTATTAGGGACAGTCCCTTGTCTTTCGTCCACCCGGGCCGGCTATATCGGCACGGGCTACGTGACCGGCTTCGGCGGGGGCGGGGACAGACCCTTTTGCTCCTGGCTGTAAGGGACATGGGGACATGGACATGATGTAAGGGACAGACCTTTACGCGTTTTTTGCTCCGCTGTAAGGGACAGACAACGCGTCAGGGACAGTCCCTTTGTGCGCAACTGCTGTGGGGGGGCTTACTACAGACCCGCAATTTGCAAAGCGTCGGGTTTTCTCCTTCGCAGAAGGGCTAGTCCATGAGACTTTCCGCCCGAAAATCGCGCCCGAGCCAGCGCGCAGCACGCTCGCACGCCGCACTAGCACGTGCAGAAAAGAGGTCGCTAGCTCAGTTTGGGATCGGAGGCGCCAAGGCCGGACCGCGCCCCGAACGGAGCACAGCCAGTCCCGTCCAGCCAGCCAGATCGGGCAGCGGGTGCACCCGGGTTCGCGGACCCAGCCGCGCTCGAAGGCGCAGGAGTTGCCCGTCGACAAACGCATTCGAACCGAGCACTGCCCCGCGGCTGAAATAGCGCACCCGGCAGCGGAGCACCGCGCCCAGCGGCAGCCGTCCTCCCTGCCGCAGCACTCGCTGAAGGTCCGACTCCGGAATCGACGCTCCTTTCTCCTGCGACTGCGAACCGACCGTAAACAATAGGACACGGTACTCGCGCTGTACTTCGTCCCAGGAGGTGCCACCCATGACCCGCATCAGGCCGCGGCGAGCGGCCTCGTTGCCCGCCACAGCCTGTCCATAACCGCCAAAACGGTAGTCTTTGGGGTCCGTCACTATCGCGGCTCGCACGCAGTTCAGATCGATATACACCGCAAGGGCGCGGTAGGCCGGACCATCGAGCTCCACCAGCGTGCTCCCGAACCGCTCGCACCACAACGTACCGTACCGATCGTGCGTGCGGTTGAACCAGGTCGTGTACCGCTGCTTGAGCATTTTCATGTACTGCGACACGTCGCCCATCATTGCCAGCATCCGCTCCCGCCAGGCGGTCGCCAACGGGCCGTCAAGAGATAGCTGCTGTTCGATCCGCTCCAGCTGCATCCGCTCGAACCGCGAAGGCTTGGGATAGAGCACGTGCCAGCGGCGGATCAACTCCGCATCGCTGATTGGCACCTTCTTCGGCACGCGAAGGCAGGTGTGGAAGTGGTTCGACATCGCCTGGAAGGTATCGAGATCCACGCCAAGGCCGTCCGCCAACTGCTGCGCGATCCGGCAAAGCTTCTCCTTCTCCACCTCGCCGAAGAGGAATTCCCCATTCACCACGCGGCTGTAGGCGTGGTATCCGCCCGCCGCTTCCGCAGCGGGGATCTTGATCCTGGCCCGTCTCACATCCCCAAGGTGATCGGCGCCCGCATCCCATCCAAGCCCGCCGCTTACGGGAATTCCAGCCCCGCAACCGGCGCGTTATCGCGTACTTTCAAGGGCCTGTCCCTTGGCGCGGGCTGCGTGGTGATGAACGATCGGCACGTGGACTCCTCATTTTTAAGGGCCTGTCCCTTGGCGCGAGCTATGACTTTTCCGCGGTCGATCCGTCGGGCGGTACCGCGTGGAGGGGATAGCGCGGACCGATCGGCATCGCCGGCGGTTGCACGTCATGCAATTCGGAGACCGTCGCCGCGCGAATCTCCGCGCGCGGCAGGCTCAGCACCAACCGACGCAGGCCGAGCTCCACGACGACGGTGTCGGTGGCCGAATCGAACGCGCGGATCACCGGACCCGGCCCGGCGGCGTCGTCGCGGACCCAAAAGGATTCGTTCGCCACGGGATCGAAGAAACTGAAGACCATCGTACGGCCTTGGCACACCACGCCCCGGAACTCGAGACCGCCAACGACCGCCTTGGTCCCAGCCGCCGCCGGCACGAACGGCGACACCTCCGCGAGGTATTGAAGCGGATCCTGCGCCCGGGCGGCGACGCCGAGCGCCGCCACCAACATCAGAGAGGGAATGCGCATCGCGGCGGGACGCCACCCATGGCGCTACTTCTTGGTCCAGCGCCCCGCTTCGTCCTGCACCCACACGCCCGGACGACTGCGCGCGGCGATATCCTTGGCCCGGGCCCGCCCGACGGCGTCGGGGGTCGCACCGGTCTCCTTCGCGATCAGGGCGTAAACCGCCTCGCGGTCGCGGTTCTCCTTCGCCACCACGCCCGCGGCGCTCGCGTCACCCGCCCCGCGCACCTCGACCAGGCCCCGGTTGTTCTCGCCCACGACCTCCTTGGCCTTGAGCTCGTCGAGCTGCGGCAACCGGTCGCGCATCCGCTGCTGGATCTCGCGCCCGGACTGGGCGAAGGCGGCGGCGAAGAGGAGCACGAAGGCGGAGACGACGGACAGGAATCGGGCGTTCATGACTTCGGGTGTTTCGGGGCCTCGGGCTGGGCCGGCGCGGCGAGCGTGGTCGAGTCGCGGTCCAGGTCCTTGAAGAAATCGTCGAGTGCGCGCTCAACGCGGACGTTCACGTCCACCGTGATGTGGATAGGCTTCACCTCGATGGCATCGGTCTTCACCTGCACGCACCCGGCGAGCGCGGAACTCAGTCCAGCCAGGAGAAATATGCGAGGGTTCATGCAGGGGGTTTTGGAGACCGATGCCACGGACGTCCACTGACTTGGACGTCGGGCGCCGGCCATTGTTTCAATCGAATTGGGCCGGCGCCAGCGCATCCGTGTAAATCCCTGCGGTCCGTGGACAACAAATCCCCAATCACGGACGCTCGCCGCCGACTTTGACGCGGGAATCGAGCCCCAGGTTGATCAGCCGTTCGATCGGCCCGTTGACGTTGAGGTCGAGGGTCACCGGCGCCTTCACGCTCGGGTCGATCGGCTCGCCCGCCACCCGCACCGTGGCCGACCGGCCGGGCGGCCGGTTCGGAGGGTAAATGTCGAGGCGCAGGGTGCCGACCCGCAGGCGCAAGAGGCCGGATTCGACCTTCTGCAGCACCGCGAACGCCGGGCTGCGCGCGTCCGTGCCGCGCGTCAGCAGCCCGGCCGCGTTCAGCTGCAGTTCCGCGGTGGTACCCTCCTTCAAGGCCAGCCAGCCGGTGCCGAATCGCACGCCGTTTCGACCAAACTGCAGGGGCACGCGCCCGTCGACCCGGCCCGTCGCCTGCGCGGGAACGTTCTTCGCCAAAGCGAGGATCTGCTCGAGCGCGAGCCCCTCGGCCCGGACGACAATCTCGAGGTCCTGCTGATCGAGGAAGACATTGAACGGCTCGGCCGTGGACACGACTCCACCCAGCGCGCGCGCCCGGGCCGCACGAATCGCCACCTGATTGGCGCTGGCGAAATCGAACGCAACGTCCAGGTCGTTGACGGGGAACTCGCCCACGCGAAGCTCCGCCACCTTGAGCTTTCCGCCTTCGCTCTGCACCCGGTCGAAGTCCCGGAAGGAAATTTCGCATTCGATGCCCGTCGCGGCGATTTTCCGTTCGGCGTTCGCGAGCGAACCGCCCTCCAGCCGGACCGTCCCGCCGACGTCGGTCCGGCCCCCGCTCCTCCGTCCATCGACCGTCGCCACGAGGATTCCCGCGGCCTCCCACCGCCCGCCGGGCAGGATGACCAGCCTGTGCACGAAATCCTGCCAGGCCGCGAGGTCCACGCGCGCCTCCGACACCTGGAAGGCGACATCCCCGGACGACGGCCAGAACGAAGCCCGGGCCGCGACGTCGAGGCCCCGCCCTTTGCCCGTGACCCGGCCCTTCCATTCCTCGCCCTCCGCCCACTCCGCCTCGAGCCGGATCTCGACATCCTGGTCCGGCAGCGCCGACGCCTTGATCGCCAGTGTGCCGTCCACCGAGAGCTTCTCCGCCGGCAACGCCGGGGGATCCTTCGAGGGTCCGCCCGGGTAGGTGGCCCACGCCCACGGATTGGTGTCCGAGCCGTCAGCGTGAAACGGGAAGTAAGCGCGTTCGATCCGGACATGACCCACCGAAGGCGTCCACCAGTGCGCCCGCTCGAAGGTCACGCGGCCGGCCGCGAACGGCTGCGTCCGCACCGAGAAGGCCACGTCGTCCAGCACGACGCGCCACGGCGATGCCTGCGCGACGGACAGCTTCACCTCGGAAGCCCCGGCCAGCCGCAGCACCGCTCCGACCGCGGTCTCGACCAACTGGCGTCGCGCGAGCACCAGGGCGGCCACTACGACGACCGCAAGCGCCGCCCCGAGTTTCAGCCAGAGACGAAGGCGGGAACGGGGGGCCGTCATGCCTGGAATTGACGCGTGATCGCCCGCCCGGTTGCCAGCCGGAAGTGGCCGGTCCAACGCATCCCGCGTAACGGGCAGCCTCGTCCTCGGGCAGGGCCGCCGGTCAGCGCACCTGGCCCGCGCCGCGGATGACGTACTTGTAGGTCGTCAGCTCCTCGAGGCCCATCGGACCGCGGGCGTGGAGCCGGTCGGTGCTGATGCCAATCTCGGCGCCGAAGCCGAACTCGCTGCCGTCGGTGAAACGGGTCGACGCGTTCCAGTACACCGTCGCGCTGTCGACCTCGTTGAGGAAGCGCTCGGCCGTGGCCGCGTCGGAGGTGACGATGGCATCGCTGTGGTGCGACCCGCAGTCGCCGACGTGCGCGATCGCGGCATCGAGGCTGTCGACGACCTTGACCGCCAGGATGAGGTCCAGGAACTCCGTGCGGTAGTCGGCGGGCTCCGCCGCCACCACCTGCGACGCCCGCCCGCCGGCGTCCCCGAGCGCGGCGCGGGCGGCGGCGTCCATCCGCAGCTGCACGCCCTGCTGGAGCAGCGCCTGGCCGGCCGAGGCCAGGAACTTCGCCGCGACGTCGCGGTGGACGAGGAGCGTCTCGATGGCGTTGCAGACGCCGGGGCGCTGCACCTTGGCGTTCAGCGCGATCCGCTCCGCCATGGCGAGGTCGGCCGCGCGGTCGACATAGAGCACGCAGATGCCGTCGTAATGCTTGATCACCGGCACGCGCGCGTGCGCCACGACCGTTTCGATCAATCCCCGCCCGCCCCGCGGGATCACCAGGTCGAGCCCCCCGTCCGCCCCGACGAGGTGCTTGACCGCCTCGCGGTCCGCAACCGGCACGAGCTGGACGGCCTCGGCGGGAAGCCCCGCGCGCGCGAGGCCGCGGGAAAGCGCGGCGGCGACGGCCAGGTTCGAATGCAGCGATTCGGAGCCGCCCCGCAGAATCACCGCATTGCCGGCCTTCAGGCACAGCGCCGCGGCGTCGCTCGTGACGTTCGGGCGGGACTCATAGATGATGCCGATGACCCCGATGGGCACGGCCACCCGCGCGAACTTCAGGCCGTTCTCGTGCGTCCACTCGCGCTGCACGCGGCCGACCGGGTCGGGGAGCGACGCCACCGCGCGCACGCCGTCGGCCATCGCGGCGAGCCGCTTGGGGTCGAGCCGCAGCCGGTCGAGCATCGCGGCCGAAAGGCCGTTCTTCTCGCCGGCCGCCAGGTCGCGGGCGTTGGCGGCGAGGATCTCCGCGTGCGCCGCCCGGAGCTCGTCGGTCATTGCGTGGAGCGAACGGTCCTTGTCCGCGGTCGACGCGCGCGCCAGCGCCTTCGCCGCCACGCGGGCGCGGCGGCCGAGGGACTGGATCTGGGCGGCGAGGTCGGACACGGATAACGAAGGAATGGGCGAACGGGGCGTCGCGGCAAGCCGGCGGCGGTCGCGCGGCGCGTCCGCGGTCAGCGGCGCCGGGACGGGAACGCGGTGCCGACGGCGCGACCCGCGAGGGCCGCGGCGAGCAGCCCCGGCGTCCGGCCGTTGAGGATGTGGGCGGGAATGCCGGCGGCGACGGCGATGCCGGCGGCCTGCAGCTTGGTGGTCATGCCGCCGACGGACGTGCGCCCCTTGTCCTGGCGGACGAGCCCGGCGACGGCGGCGATGTCGCGGACCTCCGGCACGACCCGGCCCGCGGAATCAAGCACGCCGTCTACGCTGGTGAGGATGAAGAGACGGTCGGCCTGCACGAGTTGGGCGACCTCGGCGGAGAGGCGGTCGTTGTCGCCGAAGTTCAGTTCCTCGACCGCGACCGAGTCGTTCTCGTTGATGATCGGGACGACGGTGCGGCGGGAAAAGAGGTGCGCGAGGGTGTTGCGGGCGTTGGCGTGGCGGACCCGGCTGTCGAGGTCGCTGTGGGTGAGCAGCAGTTGGGCGACGGCGAAGCCGTGCTTTCCGAACATCCCGCTGTACAGGTCCATCAGCTTCGTCTGCCCGACGGCCGCGCAGGCCTGGCGCGCGGACAGATCCTTCGGGCGCTCGGCCAGCCCCAGCACGGCCATGCCGGCGGCGACGGCGCCGCTCGATACGATCAGGCATTCGTGGCCCTGGCGGACGAGGGCCGCGACCTCGGCGGACAGGCGGGCGAACTGCCGCCGGTCCAGGCCGTTGCCGCGCGGATTCGTCAGGATGCCGGACCCGAACTTCACGATGAGGCGCTGCTTTCGCGCGGCCATAAGGGTGCGCACGCTACGAGAGGCCCCCCGCCGGACAAGGGGAAAAGCTGGCATACGCCCGCGCCCGGCGGGCCTGAGCCGCAAGGGATTACGGGCCCGCGCGGCCCGGCGCGCGGGCGCGCACGGCGTCGAGCTTCCATATCTCGCGCGCGTATTCGGAGATCGTGCGGTCGCTCGAGAACTTGCCCATGCGGGCGGTGTTCAGGATCGCCATCCGGGCCCAGCGGCGGCGATCGCGATAGGCCGCGTCGACGCGCTGCTGCGCGTCGCTGTAGGCGCGGAAGTCGGCGAGCACGAGATAGGGATCCCCGCCCTCGAGCAGGCTCCGTCGCACGACGGCGGGCAGGTTCTGGGCCTCGCCCTGCACGAAGTAGTCCGAGCCCAGCCAGTCGACGATGGCCCGCAGCTCCTCGTCCGCCTGGTAGCGGTCCCACGGATTGTAGCCCTGGCGCCAGATCTCTTCCACCTGCTCCACCGTGTGGCCGAAGATGAAGATGTTCTCGTCGCCGACCTCCTCCTGGATCTCGACGTTCGCGCCGTCGAGGGTGCCGATGGTCAGGGCGCCGTTGAGCGCGAGCTTCATGTTGCCCGTGCCGGACGCCTCCTTGCCGGCCGTCGAGATCTGCTCCGACAGGTCGGCGGCGGGAATGATGCGCTGCGCGAGCGAGACGCGGTAGTTCGGGAGGAAGGCGACCTTGATCTTCCCTTTGACGCGGGGGTCGTGGTTGATCTGGGCGGCGACCGCGTTGATCGACTTGATGATGGCCTTCGCGAGGTCGTAGCCGGGCGCGGCCTTGGCCGCGAAGATGAAGACGCGCGGGACGATATCGAGGCCGGGGTCCTGGAGGAGCCGGCGGTAGAGCGCGAGGACGTGCAGCAGGTTCAGGTGCTGACGCTTGTACTCGTGCAGGCGCTTGATCTGCACGTCGAAGAGCGCGTCGGGCGAGACCTCGATGCCGCAGTCGCGGCGGATGATGCCGGCAAGGATGGCCTTGTTCGCGCGCTTGATGCCCATGAACTCCTCCTGGAACTTCGCGTCGTCGGCCCACTTCTCCAGTTTGCGCAGCTGGTCGAGGTCGCGCGCCCAGCCGTCGCCGATGCGGCCGGTGATGAGGGCGGAGAGCGCGGGGTTGCAGGCGCGCAGCCAGCGCCGCGGCGTGATGCCGTTGGTCTTGTTGTTGAAGCGGCCCGGGTAGAGCGCGTCGAACTCCGGGAAGAGGTGCGCCCGCAGGAGGCGCGTGTGGAGCGCCGCCACCCCATTGACGGAGAACGAGCCGGCGACCGCGAGATTGGCCATGCGCACGCTCTTGCCGCCGTTCTCCTCGATGAGCGAGATGGCGCGCTTCTTGCCGTCGTCGCCCGGCCAGCGGGCCTCGACCTGCTTGAGCACGTGCTCGTTGATCTCGTAAATGATCAGCAGGTGCCGCGGCAGCACGCGCTGGAAGAGCGGCACGCCCCACTTCTCGAGCGCCTCGGGCATGAGGGTGTGGTTCGTGTACGCGAAGACCTGGGTCGTGATCTCCCACGCGCGCGCGAACGGCAGGCCCTGCTCGTCGAGGAGGATGCGCATCAGCTCCGCCACGGCGACGGCCGGGTGCGTGTCGTTCAGCTGGATGACGGCCTTCGCGGCGAAGTTGTCCCAGGAGTTGCCCGGGGTGGAAAAGTGCCGGCGGAGGATGTCCCGCAGCGAGCACGACACGAAGAAATACTGCTGCACCAGCCGGAGCTCCTTGCCCGTCTCGGTCTTGTCGTTCGGGTAAAGGACCTTCGAGATCGTCTCGCCGAAGACCTTCTCGCGCACGGCCTCGATGTAGCCGCCCTCGTTGAAGACCTTGAGGTCGAAATCCTCCGTGGCCTTCGAGGCCCACAGGCGGAGGATGTTCACGGTGTTTGTGCCGTAGCCCACGATCGGGATGTCGTAGGGGAAGCCGAGGATCGTCTTGGTGTCGGTCCAGCGCCACTGGAAATTCCCGCGGTCGTCGAACACCTGCTCGCACCGGCCGAAGAGCTGCACCTTCTGCGTGAGCTCCGGCCGCACCATCTCCCACGGAGCCCCGTACACGATCCAGTTGTCGGGATGCTCGACCTGGTGCCCGTTCACGAACTCCTGGCGGAAAAGGCCGAACTCGTAATGGATGCCGTACCCGACAGCCGGCAGGTCGAGGGTCGCGAGCGAGTCGAGGAAGCACGCCGCCAGGCGGCCGAGGCCGCCGTTGCCCAGGCCCATGTCCTCCTCCTGGTGCCGGATGGCCTCGAAATCCTGGCCGACCGCCTTCAGCGCCGCGATCGTCGCCTCCTCGAGGCCGAGGTTCACGATGCTGTTGTGCATCAGCCGTCCGACCAGGTACTCCATCGAGAGGTAGTACAGCCGGCGGACATTCTGCGTGCGGTGCAGCTTGTAGGTCTCGAGGCCGCGCTCGATCATCCGATCGCGGATCGCCGTGGCGGTCGCGATCCACCAGTCGCGGCGGGTCGCGGACTCGGCGTCCCGCCCGAGCTTGAACTTCAGGTAATGCAGGATCGCCGTCCGCATCCCTTCAGCCTCGAAGTCGAGGGCGGTCGCGGCGGCCGGCTTGGAGCGCGGGCTGGTTTTGACGGGCATGGCGGGAGGTGAATCAAAAGCCGTGCCAAGAAGGACAGCAAGGCGCGAGTACCGGTCCCGCCGGCGCGGAAATTTCGCCGGACCAGAAGAATTTCCGCCTACCGCAGGAACCGGCGGGCGAGCTCGCCGCGGCTGAGCTCAAAATGCGTCGGCCGGCCGGCCGGGCTCGTATGCGGCTGCCGGCAGGCGAACAGCTGGCCCACGAGGGCGAGCGCCTCCGCCTCGCCGACCGTGGGCGGCAGCCGCACGGCCTTCTGGGCCGCCAGGCGCGCGAGCTCGTCCTCCGCCAGGTCGGCGTGGCGGCCGTCGATCCGGCCCTCGCGCACGAGCCCGACCACGTCGCGCAGGAATCCGGCCGCCTCGGCCGGCACGAGCCAGTCCGGCACCGCCTCGACGCGGAAGAAGTTCCGGCCGAACTCGGCCACCTCGAGCCCGTGGCGCGCCAGCCAGGGCCGCCGCTCGAGCAGGATGGCGCTCGCCACCGCGTCGAGCTCGAGCGGCTCGGCGAAAAGCAGCCGCTGGCTCGCCGCGTCGCCGCGCCGGAACTGTTCCCGCAGCCGCTCGAACCAGACGCGCTCGTGCGCCGCGCGGCGGTCGAGCACGACCAGCCCGCCCGGCGCCTCGTAGAGCGCGTAGTCGCCGTGCGCCGTGCCGAGAAAGCGCCAGCCGGCCGCGGCCGGCGCCGGGGAGACCGGCGGCCCCGGCGCCGGGGCGAGCCGCACGGG
>DASPMS010000008.1:0-41713 GCA_035626915.1 Opitutaceae bacterium | reverse complement strand
GCTCGGGGCGACGCCGGGGCGGCTCGCGCGCGGCGTGGTCTGGGAAAGCCTGCTGCTGGCGCTCGCCGGCGGCGGCCTCGGCGCCGCGCTCGTCGTCGCGGGGCTGCCGTGGCTGGCCGGGCGCCTGCCGCCCGGCCTCGTCGCCCGGTCGCAGTCCATCGCGGTCGACGGCGGCGCGCTGGCGTTCGCCCTCGCGGCTTCGGTCGCGACCGGCCTGGTCTTCGGGCTCGTCCCCGCCTGGCAGGTGCTTCGCGCGGACGTTAACGAGACCCTGAAGTCCGGGGGCGCGCGCGCCGGCACCGGGCGGTTCGCCGCCCGGGCCCAGGCCGCGCTCATCGCGGGCCAGGTCGCCCTGACGCTCGTCGTCCTGTCGGGCGCCTCGCTGCTGGTGCGGAGCCTGCTCAACCTGCAGCGCACCGACCCGGGGTTCGACCCGCGCGGCGTGCTCACCCTGCGCGTCGCCCCGCCCGAGAGCCGGTGGCAGGATTTCGCCGCGCTCGCCCGTTACTACGACCGGCTGGTCGAGGCGGTCCGCCGCGTGCCCGGGGTCGAGTCCGCCGCGTTCGACTCCAGCGCCCCGCTCTGCGGGATCACGCTGCGGTATCCCTTCTGGGTGCACGGACGGCCCCGCCTCGAGGGCAACGCCGACGAGGCCGTGTTCCACGCCGTGACGCCCGACTTGCTGCGCACGCTCCGGCTGCCGCTTGTGCGCGGCCGCTTTTTCGCGGAGTCCGACGAGATGAAGTCCGCCAAGGTGTGCGTGATCAACCGCGCGCTCGCCGAGCGGCTGTTCCCGGGCGAGGACCCCGTCGGAAAGCGACTCCAGACCCTCCCCTGGATGGTCCGCGAATACCGCGAGGTCGTCGGCGTGGTGGGCGACGCGCGGCAGGAGAACCTCGCGGACGCGCCGCCGCCGCAGATTTTCGTGCCGCAGGCGCAGTCGCCCTGGTTCTTCTCCACCCTGCTGGTCCGGGCGGAGGGCGGCACCGCCCGGCTGGCGGAGATCCAGGCCGCGCTCCGGCGCGCGGATCCCGGTCTGGCGCTCGAGATCCGGACGCTGGAGGACCAGATCGCCCAAACCGCCGTCCAGCCGCGGCTCCGCGCCGTGCTCTTCGGCACGTTCGCCGCGCTCGCCCTGGGCCTGTCGGCTTTCGGCACCTACGCCAGCATGACGTTCACCGTCGGCCAGCGGACGCGCGAGATCGGCGTGCGCATGGCTCTCGGCGCCTCGCCTCGCGCGGTTCTGGCCTGGATCGTCCGGCGGGCCGCCGTCACCTGCGCCATCGGCGTGGCGGTGGGGCTCGCGGGCGCCGTCGCGCTCGGCCAGCTGCTCCGCGGGCTGCTCCATGGGGTCGATCCGGCCGACCCGCTCATCCTGGCCGGGCTCGCGCTCTTCCTGCCGGTCGTGGCCGTCCTGGCGAGCGCGGCGCCCGCGGTCCGCGCCGCCCGCCTCAATCCGACGCAGGCGCTGCAGCAGGAATGATCGCGCCGTCGTCCCCTTCCCATGAAAACCCGCCTCCTCATGCTCGTCGCGCTCGCGGTCTCGGCCGCGGGCGCCTCCGCCTCGGTCGAACAGGCCGTCGCCGCCATCAAGTCCGGCGACCTCGCCCTCGCCGAGTCCCTGCTGACCCCGCTCGCCACCGGCGCGGCGCCCGACGCCGCCGCCGTCCACCAGCTGGGAATCGTGCGGCTGCAGCAAAAGCGCCTCGCCGACGCGGTGGGGCTCGCCGAGCAGGCGGTGAAGCTCGCGCCGGACGTGGCCGACCATCACGTCCAGCTCGGCCAGGCGCTCGCCCAGCGCATGGGCGAGCTGCCGTTCATGCAGCAGGCCATGCAGTCCGGACGGATGAAGCAGGCGTTCGAGCAGGCGGTCGTCCTCGATCCGAAGAATGTCGGCGCGCTCATCGGTCTCGCGCGCTGGTACGGCAACGCCCCGGAGATGGCCGGCGGCTCGCTGGTCAAGGCCCGCGAGTACGCGGCCCGGGTGCAGGAGATCCTGCCGTGGCTCGGCGAGCTCGAGCTCGGCCGCGTTGCCGAGCGGGGGAAGCGGCATGCGGACGCCCTGGCTCACTACGAGACCGCCGCCCGGCTGCGGCCCGATCACGCCGGCGCGCTGGTCGCGTGCGGGCGCATGCTGGCCGAGCTCGGCCGCAAGGACGAGGCGCGCGCCCGCTATGAGGCCGCGCTCACGCTGCAACCCCAGCTCGAGGCGGCCCGCCAGGGGCTGGCCGAGCTCGACCGGTGATGCGCTCGTCGAATCTCTGTCGCATATGCGACAGAGATTTTGCGGTGTCTGGACGGAAGCCCCGCTCGGCGCGGGGCGGCCGCCTTTGGCATTGGCGGGAGCAGCCCCGGACGACTAAGCGTCGGGCATGCCTTTCGACTTCCCCGCCCGCCGCGAACGCATCGCCCGCGCCCTCGCCCTGTACGACGAACTCCTCGTCGTCGGCGCCGGCGAACCCCTGCCCAAGGCGGAGATCAGCGACGCCCTGCTGCCGTTCGTCGCGCACCAGGAGTACTATTACCTGACCGGCCACGCCGACGCCCCGGGCGGGATCATCGCGTTCGATCCCGCGCAGGGACCGCGCGATGGCTGGGTCTCGTTCGTGCCCGAAGTCACCGAGTCCGACCGCGTGTGGGACGGCAAGGAGCAGCTGCCCGGCCGGCTCCTCCGCGAGTTCCCCGCCTGGCTGGCGGCCCGCCCCGCGCGGCGGATCGTGGCGCTCGGCGCTCCCGTCAAGGGCGTCGCTGTCGACGCCGCGCGCTCGGCGGAGGTCCGCGAGGCTTACAAGCACGCGCGGCGGCCCAAGGAGCCCGGCGAGATCGAACTGCTCCGCCGCGGCGCGGCCGCGACCGCCGCCGGCTACGCCGCCGTCCAGCCCTTCCTCCGGCCCGGCGTCAGCGAGCGCCGGATGCAGGTCGAGCTCGAGGCGGAGTATTTCCGGCAGGGCGCACAGACGACGGGCTACGATACGATCGTCGGCGTCGGGGCGCAGAGCGCGGTCTTCCACGGGTCGCCTTCGGCCGCGCGCGTGGCGCGCGAAGGCGATTTCATCCTGATCGACTCGGGCGCGCAGCTCGACCGCTACGTCACGGACGTCACCCGCACGTACGTGGCCGGCGCCCCCTCGCCTTTCCAGCGCGACCTCCACCAGGTGGTGCTGTCGGCCCAGATCAACGCGATCGACCGCTGCCGGCCGGGTGCGGAGTGGAAGGACATCCATTTCGCGGCCGCGGCGGACATGCTGGACGGGCTGACCGCGATGGGAGTGACGCGCGGCGCCGGGAAATCGCTCGTCGAGCAGGAAGTCCACACGCTCTTTTACCCCCACGGCATCGGCCACATGGTCGGCCTCGGGGTGCGCGATGCGAGCGGGCTCGAGCCCGGCCGCCAACGCGACCCGCGCCCGAGCCTCCGCAGCCTCCGCATGGACCTGATCCTGCGCCCCGGCTACGTCGTCACGATCGAGCCGGGGCTCTATTTCATCCCGGCGCTCCTGAACGACCCGGCGCGGCGCGCGCGCTTCAAAGACGCGGTCAACTGGGACCTCGTCGACCAGCACCTTCAGCTTGGCGGGGTCCGCATCGAGGACAACCTGCTCGTCACCGCGGACGCGCCCGAGAATCTCACGGCCGCGATCCCCAAGGCGCTCTAAGCGGGGCGGGGCCGCGACGCCCCGCGCTTAACCATCTAACCGCGCGGCGGCTTGTCCGCGCGCGGCGGCGACGTTGGTTCGGGTCCACCCCGTCCACCCATGAACACCCCCTCCCCGCTCTCGCGGCGGCAGTGGCTCGGCCAGGTCGCCGCGCCCGTCGCCGCCGCCTCGTTCGCCACCACGGCCACCGCCGCCCCGTCCTCCGCCGGCCTGCTCGCCGGCGCGCATGCCCACAACGTCCGTGACCACGGCGCCCGGGGCGACGGGTCCACGCTGGACACCGCGGCGGTCCAGGCGGCGATCGACGCCGCGCATGCGGCGCGCGGCGGCGTCGTCCTCGTGCCGGCCGGCGACTTCGTGGTCGGCACCCTCGAGCTGAAGAGCCATGTCACGCTGCACCTCGCGGCGCAGGGTCGCCTGCTCGGCAGCCCGGACATCGCCCACTACCGGCCCGGCCGCGGCATCCCGCCGGGGAACGGCAACATCGTCCTCCTCTCCGCCCACCAGGCCGAGAACGTCGCCATCGAGGGCCCCGGCACGATCGACGGCAACGGCGCGAAGTACTTCACCGGCCAGGGCGACATGACCGGCCCCGGCCAGGACTCGCGGCAGGGCTACTTCCAGCGGCCGCATCTCCTGATCTTCCACGAATGCCGGGGGCTGCGGATGCGCGACGTCTTCCTCACGGCGAGCGCCTACCACGGCGTCCGCATCCTGCGCTGCGAGCACGTCACGTTCGACGGCGTGCGGATCCACAACCGCGTCAACAAGAACAACGACGGCTTTCACTTCAACAGCTGCCGCTACGTCCACGTGAGCAACTGCGACATCAAGTGCCAGGACGACGCCTGCGCCCTCTTCGGAAGCAACCAGTTCGTGACCGTGGCCAACTCGACGTTCAGCACGCGCTGGTCGGTCTTCCGCTTTGGCGGCGGCGAGCCCGCCAACATCGCCATCACCAACTGCGTGATCTCCGACACGTTCGGCTGCCCGATCAAGATGCGCTTCGGCGCCGGCTCCCGCGCGCGCGACATCCTGTTCTCGAACCTGGTGTTCTCGAACGTGACGGGCCCGATCTCGATCGGGCTCGACTCGCAGTGGCGCGGCCGGCCGGGCCAGACCCCGCCGACGACCCCGCGCCCCCCGGGCAGCGTCCGCCACATCGCCTTCCACGGCATCCGCGGGACCGTCGCCGCCCTCGGCCAGCAGTACCCGGACATGCACTGGGAGCAATCGTACCGCGATGGCGAGGCCCGCACCTGCATCGTCGTGAACGGAGCGAACCAGGACGTGATCGAGAACATCTCGTTCTCGGACGTCCACCTCACCGTCGAGGGCGGGGGCACCGCGGCCGAGGCCGCGCGGGAGGTGCCCGAGATGGCGGGGGAATATTTCGAAATCGGCACGCCACCGGCCTACGGCCTGTACGCGCGCGGCGTGCGCGGCCTGACCCTGCAGAACGTCCGGCTCGAGACGACGACGCCCGATGCGCGGCCGGCCGTCGTGTTCGACCGCGTGACCGACGCGACCGTCAATGCGCTCGCCGCGCAGGGCCAGCCCGCGGCGGCCAGCCTCCTGCGCTTCCGCGCCACCCGCGACGTGCTCCTCTCGGCCTCGCGGGTGCTCGCGCCGGCGGCCGCATTCCTCCGGGTCGAGGGCGCGGGCAGCGGCGGCATCGTCGTCGACGGCGGTGATCTCATCCGGGCCGCCCGGGCGTTCGTCGCGGCGGAGGGCGCCCCCGGTGACGGCGTGCACGTCCGCGACTGACGCCGGCGCACCGCGCAGATTTAACCATATAAGCCCTGCGCCCGTTGAACGGAGCGCCTGCCGGGGATTCGATAAGCACGCACCCCACCCCCCAACACCGCCCGGTACTGGTCACCGCGGCGGCCATTGCACATCCCTAACCCCGACTGACCAATGACGACCCCAACCATGGACGTTGGATCGCAGCGGCGTGCCCGCGTTCGAGCCGCCGCTGCTTGGAAACAGATCACCCGCTTCCGGCTCGGCGCCACGGCCCTGGCGCTCGCGCTCGCTTCCCCGGGCCCCCTGCCCGCCCAGGAGTCCGCCGGCACGATCACGGGCCGCGTGCTGAACAGCGTCACCGGCGACGCCATGGGCAACGCCCGGGTGGCGATCAAGGGCACCAGTCGCTCCACGCAGACGGACCCCGGCGGCTTCTACACGCTGTCGAACGTCCCCGCGGGCGAGGTGACCGTCGAGGCGTCGTTCACCGGCTTCGAGCCCCAGGCGGCGACCGTCACGGTCGGCGCCGGCCTCGCGGCCACGCAAGACTTCGCCATGTCCGGCCGCGGCGTCGTGCGCGACGCCGCCGTCGTCCAGCTCGACCAGTATGTCGTGCGCTCCACGCGCGAGACCAACGCGTCCATGATCGCGGTGAACGAGCAGCGCAACGCGAGCAACATCACGAGCGTCGTCTCCACGGACGAGTTCGGCACGACGGTCGACAAGAATCCCGGCGAGTTCCTCAAGTGGCTGCCCGGCGTGGACGTCGAGACCTTCGCCAACAACATCGTGGGCGTCAGCGTCCGCGGCCTGGGCTCGGTCAACACCGAGATCAACTTCGACGGCATGCCCGTCGCCTCGATGAACGCCGAGGCCGTCAACCGGAGCGTCGAGGTCCAGTACGCCTCCGCGGCGGACATCTCGCGCGTCGAGATCCGGAAGCTGCCGCTCCCCCAGGACAGCTCCAACGCCATCGGCGGCACGATCAACCTGGTCCGGCGCACGGCCTTCGAGTACAGCAAGCGGCAGATCGCCTACCAGTTTCTGCTGGCGGGCGACGGCGAATCGCTCTCACGCAAGATCGACGGCCCGAAGGACAAGCTCCGGGAGCGATTCCGGCCGAACTGGGAAATCAAGTGGACCGAGCCGGTCAGCAAGACCTTCGGCTTCGCGCTGACGCTCGGGCAGAACGACACGATCGCGAACACCCACTGGTCGCTGCCGGGCTGGAGCCTGGGCAGCTCTGCCAACAACACGTTCGCCGAGGCGGAAATCGCCGCCGGCCGCGCCGCTCCGACCGATCGCGCCAGCATCTTCAACCCGGCCATGCGCAACCCGCTCAACCACAACGCGCCGCTCATGCAGGGAAAGAACTACGCCACCGCCCGCGTGGACTGGCGGCCGACCCCCAACCTGACCCTCGGCTACACGCTGAGCTACACGCAGGGCTGGAAGCAGGTCGCCGACGACATCCGCTACCGCTGGGACACGGCCGCGACGGGCAGCGGCGAGGTCGCGCGGTACAACGACGCGACGCGCACCGACGGCCGGCTCGGCGGCGGCGCGATCTTCCATGACAACCCGCTCTGGCGCGACATCGACGCGCCCACCATCTCCAACGTGATCGAGGCGACGTGGAAGAAGGGCGCCTGGGAGGTCGCGGCCCGCGGTGTCTGGTCGCTCTCCCAATACGACTATGAGGACGTCTCGAAGGGCTTCTTCAACAGCACGAGCGTCAGCAACGTGAGCGGCCTGCCCAACATCCCGCACACCGGCGTCGGCGCGGGCACCGCCAACCCGATCTCGCTCACGGTCAATTACCGCGACGCGGACTACTGGGGCCCGAAGACCATCGAGGCCTTCACCACCGCCACCGGCGCTTCCAGCACCAGCGCCGCCGCCTACAACATCCCCGTCAACTGGTGGGACAACGACGTCATCCGCATCGGCGGCGCGCGCTCGCGCCCCGGCGAGTCGAAGGAGATCGTCACCGCGGCGAAACTCCACGTGAAGCGCGAGTTCGACCTGGCGGTGCCGCTGAACGTGCAGCTGGGCTTCGACTGGAGCGAGCGTTTCCGCAACCGCCGGTACGACTCGCTCGCCTGGCGCTTCGTCGGCGCCGACGGCGTGGCCAACTCCGCAGACGACAGCGCCGCGCTCATCGCCGCCGACAACCTCCCCCGCCGGCCCGACGCCAACTACGGCTACCCGGGCGCCGAGCGCATCAGCATGTCGAAGCTCTACAACCTCTATGTCGCGAACCCGAACTGGTTCCAGTTCGACCCCGAGCGCTCGGCCGTGCTCACCGCGACGCAGAACGCCGCCTACGACCTCACCGAGACGATCGCGGCGCCCTACGTGCAGTTCGACACCCAGGTGCTGGAGGGCCGGCTCCGGCTGACGGGCGGCGTGCGCTACGAGAAGCACGAGGCCGAGGCCCGCGGCCTTTTGATCGACAGCAGCGCCGCGTACATGAAGTACGCCGACGGGACGCCGGTCCGCCTCAACGACCGCGACGCCGGCGGCAACGCCCGGGTGTCGAACCTCGGCACCAGCACCAACGTGAACTACGTGCTGAACGGCAGCGCCGCGGACCTCCCCGCCACCCGGAGCGGCGCGCCGGTCTTCCTGCCCCACATCCAGGCCGCCGGCAACGCCCTCCGCGCCGCCGGCCGCACCACGGACACCAACACGAACCTCGGGCGCGCCACGCTCGCCTGGTCCTCGGCGGTGTACAAGATCAAGGGCGCCACGGGCGAGACCGAGCTCGACAACTATTTCCCGAGCCTGCACGCGGTCTATAGCATCACGCCGAACCTCCTTCTCCAGGTCGGCTATGCCCGCACCCAGGCGCGGAACCGGTTCGACCGCTCGGTCATCCCGAACGACGAAATCAACGACACGCCCCAGACGAGCGGCGCCCTCGGCCGCATCAGCCTCCGCAACGAGAACCTGAGGCCGTGGCTGGGCGACAACTACGAGGCCCGCCTGACGTACTACAACGCGACGGGCGGCTCGATCGGCGTCGGCGGCTTCTACAAGCGGATCACGGACTACCAGATCTCGGACGTCACCGATCCGCTCTCCGCCGAGGAGATCGCGCAGTGGGGCTACGGTCCGGAGTACGCCGGCTATGAGGTCAGCACGATGTTCAACGCCGGCACCGCCGACATCAACGGCGCCGAGCTCGAGTTCCGCCAGAACCTCGACCAGTTCCTGCCGGACGCGCTGCACGGCTTCTCGATCTTCGGCACGCTCGCGTACACCAACATGTCGGGCCAGCCGGCCGGCGGCGACTTCAGCACGATCCGCGACAAGCGCTACACGCTGAACATCGGCTACCGCAGCCGGAAGCTGTCCGCCAACGTCGGGTACATCATGAACGGCGAGCAGATCAACAACGGCAACATCACTTCGAACGGCCGCAGCGGCGAGCAGGTCACGGTCCCGCAGCACATGTTCGAGTTCAAGGTCGAGTACTCGGTCAACCGCTGGGCCAGCGTGTTCTTCCAGGGCGCGAACCTCTCCGACGAGCTGCGCGCCCGCGAGGACCGGTATGCGGGCCGCCCGACCGCCCAGAGCATGGGCAGCTCGAACACGTTCGGCATCATCTACACCGCGGGCATCACCGGCCGCTTCTGAGCCCATTGCCTGCCATCGCGAGCGCGGTCCCGGCCCCGGGACCGCGCTTTTCTTTGTCCCCCGTCTGCGCCAAATCTCTGTCGCATATGCGACAGAGATTTGGCAGCGCCGGCCTCCCGCCCCGCTTTGGATGAATGCCCCGCCCCCGCCGCCGTCGCCCGCCTCCCCGGCGCGCCTCGCGCTGGCCGCTGCGGCGCTGCTTGCGCTCGTCGCCCTCGCGCACGCGCCGGCGTTCTCCGCCGGTTTCATTTGGGATGACGACGGGCACCTCACCCCGCCCCCGCTGCGACCGGCGGCCGGATTGGCTCGCATCTGGACCGAGCCCGGCGCAACCCAGCAATACTACCCGCTGCTGCACTCGGTCTTCTGGCTCGAGCACCGGCTCTGGGGCGACGCGCCGCTCGGCTACCACGCGGCCAACGTGCTGTTCCACGCGGTCGTGACCCTGCTTTTCTGGCGGCTCCTCCGCAGCCTGGCGGTGCCGGGCGCGTGGCTGGCCGCCGCGCTGTTCGCCGTCCACCCGGTGCACGTCGAGTCGGTGGCCTGGATCAGCGAGCAGAAGAACACGCTGTCGGCCGCGCTCGCGCTAGGCGCCGCGCTCGCGTGGGTGCGGTTCGACGCGACGCGGCGGAGCGGCTCGTGGTGGGTTGGGTTCGGGCTCTTCGCGGCCGCGCTCGCCGCCAAGACCGCCGTCGCGCCGCTGCCCGCCGCGCTGCTCGTGGTTCGCTGGTGGTGCCGCGGGCAGGTCGAGGCGCGCCGGGACGCCGCCCCTCTCCTCCCCTGGTTCGTCCTCGCAGCCGGCGCGGGTCTTTTCACCGCCGCGGTTGAGCGGCACCTGATCGGCGCCGCGGACGCGGAGTTCTCGCTTTCCCTGGCCGAGCGCCTCGTCCTCGCGGGGCGGCTGCCGTGGGCCTACCTCCACCACCTCGCCTGGCCCCGCGAGCTCATGTTCTGGTACCCACGCTGGACGCTCGATCCGGGCGCGCCCGCCGCGTGGCTCGGCGCCGCCGCGTCGGTCGCCGTGACGCTCGCGCTCTGGCACCTGCGGCGGCGCGCCCGCGGGCCGCTCGCCGTGTGGCTGCTGTTCGGCGGACTCCTCTTCCCCGCCCTCGGCTTCGTCGACATCTATCCGTTCCGGTACTCGTTCGTGGCCGACCACTTCGCCTACCTCGCCAGCCTCCCGGTGCTCGCCGCGGCCGCCGCCGGCGGCTGGGCCGGAGCGCGGCTCGCCCCCCGCGCGGCGCTGGCGCTGGGGATGCTCGCCGTGCCCGTTCTGGCGGCGCGGACGTCGCAGCACGCGCGCGTCTTCCGCGACGCGACGACGCTCTACCGGCACACGCTCGACCGCAATCCGGCGGCCTGGGCGGCATGGAACAACCTCGGCCGCGAACTCCAGGCCGACCCGGCGCGGCGGGATGAGGCCGTCCGCTGCTTCGAACGCGCGCTGGCCCTCCGGCCGGACTACTACGAGGCGCGGACCAACCTCGGGCTGTCGCTCGCGCAGTCCGGCCGCGCGGTGGAGGCGCTGCCGCACGCGCGCCGCGCGGTGGAGCTCCAGCCGGCCTCGTACCAGGCGCACACGAACCTCGGCATCGCGCTCGCCGGCGCGGGCCGGGTCGCGGAGGCGCCGGTCGCCTTCCGCACGGCCGTGGCCCTCGCCCCCGGGCTGCCGAACGCCCGCGAGAACCTCGCCAAGGCGCTCCAGCTCGCCGGCCATCGCGAGGAGGCGGCGGCGCAGTTCGCCGCGGCCGCGCGCCAGCGCGGCGGTGGGCGCTGAGCCGCGCGGGGTTTCGCCGGGAGCGACAAAATCATTGCTGCGCCGCGCCGCCGCCGCGGTCCAACTCGCCGCATGCCGACGCCGTCGCCCGCCGCCACGCTGCCGCCGCGGACGATCGTGCTCCGCGACAGCCGGCCGCGCCGCCTGCGGCCGCTCGGCGCGGGCGACGAGGCCGCCGTCATCGCCTTCTTCGACCAGCTGTCACCCGCGACGGTGCGCGCCCGGTATGGCTACCTGATCAAGGACATGACCCCCGACCGCGCCCACCGGATCGTCGCGGCCGACCCGGCCGGGCGCGTGGCGCTCGGGGTCTTCGAGGACGGCGCCAACGGGCCGGAGCTCTGCGCGATCGGCCGGCTCGTGCATGCGCCGGACCGCGGCGCCGCGGAATGCGCCTTCCTGGTCCGCGACGACCGCCGGCGCCTCCGGCTGGCCTCCCGGCTCCTCCTGTATCTCCGGGTGCTCGCCCGGCGCCGGGGCGTGACGCGCCTCTTTGCCCAGGTGCGTCGCGACAACCGCGCCATGATCGAAGTCTTCCGCGGCGCGCGGGCGCGGCTGCATTTCTCGCCCTATGGCGACGTCGTCGGGGTGGACATTCCGCTGCGCTAGTGCATCGTTCTGGCCGTGCGCCTCCTGACCGCACCCGCCCTTCTGCTCGGCTTCGCGCTGCTCGCCGGCTGCAACACGACGACGCATCGGGTCCGCATCGAGGCCAGCGTGAACACCCCGCCGGCCGGCACGCCGCCGCCGGCATCGTTCTGGATCAAGAGCCGGCAGAACGACCCGCGGGTCGAGACGCTGCGGTACCACGAGGCGATCGGGCACATCAGAACCGCGCTTTCCGGCCGGGGGCTGTACCAGGCGCCGAGCGAGGAGACCGCGGACATGGTCATCGAGGTCGACTACGGCGCCGCGCCCAAGCGGCAGCGCGTGGAGGTCGACGATTCCCGCCAGTCCGCGCGCCGGGCCGAGAAGCCGGCCGCGGCCGCCTCGGCCCCGGGCGAAACCGCCCGGCCCGCTCTGGTCGAACGCTCGCCGGAGCAGCGGGGCGAGATCATGATCGACGTCGGCGTCTACCGGAAGCACCTCACCCTCGAGGCCCGGCAGAACCGCGCCAAGGCCGGAGCCGACGGCGGGCCCGAGTTCCTCTGGCGCGTGCAGGTGGAAAACGAGGACGAGAACAAGGATCTGCGAAAATACGTGCCGATCCTCGCCTCGGCCACGATCGACTACATCGCCACCGAGACGGCCGGCGAGAAGGAGGTCACGGTCGACGAGAGCGGGAAGGACGTGGCCTTCGTGAAGAAGGGGCTGTAGCCATCGGCGGTTTGCCATGCGCCCCCTGCCGATCATCGTTTCCCTGCTCCTCGTCGCCGGAATTCTGCCCGGATGCGCCACCCGCGAGTCCGTGCGCGTCACGGCCACCGCGCCGCGCCCCGAGGCCGTGGCGGCACGCTCTTACGCGGTCCGCGCCCGCGACCCGGCCGCCGAGACCGGTTCGCTCCGCTACCGGGAGGCCGTCGGACACATCAAGACGGCGCTCTCCGGCCGCGGGCTCCACGAGACGCCGCCGGGCGTCGAGCCGGACCTGATCATCGAGGTCGACTTCGAGCGCGGGCCCCCGCAGGCCAAGGTCGTGCCGCGCGCGACGCCGCAGATCGTCGACATGTCGGACCAGCCCGCCCCGCGCGCCGCCCGTCGTCACGATCCGAAATTGGACGCGGCGGAAATCGTCATGGTCTACGAGAAGCGGCTCGTGCTCGAGGCCCGGGAAACCAGGGCCGACGCGAGCGCCGCGCCCGCCTGGCGGGTGGTGGTTACCAGCACCGGGCCCGACCCATCGCTGCGACGCCATCTGCCGGTCCTGGCGGCCGCCACCATCGACCGCCTGGGCGCGGAGTCCGAGGGCGAGGAGAAAGTCAGCATCGACGAGGACCACCCCGACGTGGCCTTCGTCAAAAAGGGAATCTGATGCGCTCAAGCCGGTTCCGCACTCCCGCTCTCGTCGGTTTCGCCGGAGTCGTGCCCGCCGGATGCTCCGCACCGGCCAGGCAGGTTTACTCGCGCGGCATCGCGCAGAGCTCCGGGGTTGCCCTCGCCCAGGTGTCGAAGGAAGACGTCGTTTTCATCCGGAACGGGCCGTGATGCCGACAGCGAGGCAACCTTCGCCGCCCCCCGCGGTCCCACCACCCCGCATGCCGCGCAAACCGATCCCCCTGCTCCGCCGGCTGGCGCGGTGGGCCCTGCCCGTCGCGCTCGGGCTGCAGGCCGGCTGCAACAAGCACTACACGCTTCAGGTGGAATCGGTCCACCATCCGCAAACCGGCGTCGACCTCGACGCGAAGTCCTACGTCGTCACGTCGATCATGGACACCTCGTCGATCCCCGGCGGAAAACTGCACAAGCAGGAGGTCGCGAAAATCGTCGCCGAGGCGCTCGCCGTCCGCGGCATGTACCAAGCTCCCTCCGTCGAGCGGTCCGATGTCGTGATCGAGATCTCCTACGGGATGGGCCCGCACAAGATCGAGGTCTCGGAGCTCACCAACCCCGCCCGCGGACACACCCGCACGCTCGTGGCGGAGGAACTGCGCGAGAAGCACCTGACCATCACGGCGCGCGTGCCGCGGCCGGGCAAGGACGGGCAGCCGCCCGAGATCGTGTGGACGGTCGACGTCCGCACACGCGACGACAACGAGGCCCAGCTCCGCAAGTACCTGCCGATCCTGGCCGAGGTCGCCGCGACCTGGGCCAGCCGGAACACGCACGGGACCCGCAGCTTCACCGCGACCCTCGAGGACGGCGTCCTGATCTACGTCAGCGGCGGTTACGAGCAGCCCGGGGTCGAGCACCTGCCGGAATGACCGTCGCGGGGCGCCACGACCCCGCCGACGATGAGAAAACGGTTGGACAAACCCCCGGCCGTCGGGCTTGTTGCCCGCATGGCCACGCCCGAAAAGAAGTTCTCGCCCGTCCAGCTCGTGATCGACCTCGTGCTCTGCGCCCTGTTCTTCGCGTTCTTCTTCAACGTGCTGCAGCCGCATGTCCCGTCGTCCGAAGCCGGCATGGTGCGGCTCTGGGCCGGCCTGGCCGCCGCCTGCATGACCGGCGTCTTCTGGATGGCCATGCACATGCTCCGCGTCGTCTGGCGGTTCCAGCGCGCGTCGAACCGCTGACCCCGCCCGGTGCGGCGCGGCCTTTTATTCCCGTGGCCGCCGCCGGCAACGCCCCCCGCCGCACCACCGTCGCGGCCGAAGACTACCTCGAGAAGATCGAGCAGCTGATCTCGCGCAAAGGCTACGCCCGTGTCGTCGACATCGCGGCCGAGCTCAAGATCGCCCAGGCCAGCGTCACCGCGATGGTGCAGCGCCTCGATGCCGAGGGCTTCGTGAAATACGAAAAGTACCGCGGCATGGTCCTGACGAGCTCCGGGCTCGAGGTCGCGCGTCGCATCGCCCACCGGCACGCGCTGCTGACCGACTTCCTGCGCGCGATCGGCGTGGCCGACGAGAAAGTGATCTACGACGACGTCGAGGGCATGGAACACCACATCAGCCCCGAGACCTTCGCGGCGATCGAGGCGCTGACCCGCTACCTCGAGAAGAACCCCGCGGTCGTCACGAAGGCGAAGTCCGCGGCGAAAGCCGGGCGCTGAGCCGGGCGGCCTGGAGCCGCGGAAGCCGGCTAAGAAATCCGTTCGCCGGCCGTCGGTTGGAATCAGCCATGAGAAGCCGACCCCTCCTCGCGTTATTCTGGATGGCGACAAGCGCGATCGCCGCGGGCCTGGAACTGCGGATCACGCCGCCGGCCGGTCCCATCCTCGCCGGAGGATTCCCGCAGTTCGCCGCCGAGATCGAAAACACCGGCAGCGGGGCCGTGTCGCTCATCCTGCCCGGCGATGGCAGCGAGTCGAAATGGCGGACGCCCGTGGTCGGCTGGTCGATCCTGCCCGCCGACCGTCCCGAGCTCGCGCACCCCGCGGAGCCGCCGCTTCTCCGCGGCGGACGGTGCGGCAACGTGAATTCCCTGCAGCTTTCCGAGGTGTTCACGCTCAAGCCCGGGGAAAAGCGCGCGCTCGGCGACTGGATCGGGCAGCCCCGCTTCGACCGACCGGGCCGCTACCGCGTCGTGTTCTATTATCAGAACCTGCCGGAACTGCGCTTTCGGGGCCTGGCCGCCGAGGCGCCCTCCGCCCGGATCGTGCGGGAATTCCGCGCCTCCACGCCGTGCCTGCTCCGCAGCCGCGAGATGGTCGTGGAGGTGCGACCGCCCGGCTGACCGCCGGCGGCCGAATCAAGGCGCCGTCCCCTTCCGCCGGCCCAGCCAGGCGGAAACCCAGATCGCGATCTCGTAGAGCACGCAGAGCGGCACGGCGAAGAGCGTCTGCACGAAAGGATCGGGCGTCGGCGTCACGACCGCCGCGATGATGAAGAACGCCACGATCGCGTGGCGGCGGTACTTCCTCAGCGTGGCGACCTCGACCAGGCCCATGTAGCTCGCCAGCACGATGAGCAGCGGGAACTCGAAGGCGGCGCCCACCCCGAGCACGAACCACAGCAGCAGGCTGTAATATCTGTCGGCGGTCCACATCGGCGACGTCCCGAGCACCTGGTTGAGCTCGAGCGACACCTCGATCGTCTTCGGCACGAGGAGGAAATAACCGAAGGACGCGCCCCCGAGGAAAAGCGCGAACGCCGCGAAGGCGGTCGGCAGCAGCACCTTCATCTCGCGCTTCGTGAGCGCAGGGGCGACGAACTGCCCGAAAAAATAGAGCCAGAACGGGAGGGCGAGGACCACGCCGCCCATCACACACATGCTGATGATGACCGAGAAGATCCCCATCGGCGTCGTCGTGACGAGGTCGAGCTTGAAGTCCGGGAAGCGCGGCTTCACCTCCTCGAGCGGCGCGTTCAGCAGCGCCGAGGCGTCCTGCAGGTAATAGCCGATAATCGCCACGAAGACCGCGAAGACGGCCGCGCACTTGATGAGCGTCCACCGGAGGTCCTCGAGGTGCTCGAGGAAACCCATCGGCTTGCCCCCGGCGACGGCCGGCTCTTCCTCCGGGTTCGCCCCGGTGGCCAGGGGGTCGTGGTAGTCGTCGCTGTACGGGTCCTTGCTCAAACCTCGGCCTTGCAAACAGTTTTGCCGGCGCCGGGCAACTCCGACGATGAACGGCGAAAGGGCCCCCGGGCCGCGGGCCCGCTGCGGCTCGGCGTCCTTCGCGGTTCTTTCCCGTCGCCCCGCGTCGTGTCATACCGGTAGCACGCCGCGAAGCCGCCGCCACCGCCTGCGCCGTTGACAGGGCTGACGGCCCCCGCTGCCATGGCCGCTCCTTATTGTTCCTTTTCCCATGGCCAAAAAATCCTCCGCTAAGAAGCCCGCCAAGAAGGCGGCTTCCCCGTCCAAGAAACCCGCCCGCGGTCCCAAGTACGTCTACACCTGGGGCGCCGGCAAAGCCGATGGCGACGGCTCCATGAAAGCCCTCCTCGGCGGCAAGGGCGCGAACCTCGCCGAGATGACCCGCATCGGGCTGCCGGTGCCCCCGGGTTTCACGATCACGACGGAGGTCTGCACGTATTACTACGCCAACAAGAAGACCTACCCGAAGGAGCTCCAGGCCCAGATGGAGGCCGGCGTCGCCAACATGGAGCGCATCATGGGCACGAAGTTCGGCGCCACCAGCGGCATGCCGCTGCTCGTCGCCGTCCGCTCCGGCGCTCGCGACTCCATGCCGGGCATGATGGACACGATCCTCAACCTCGGCCTCAACGACCAGACCGTCGTCGCGCTCGAGAAGGCGACGAACAACGCCCGCTTCGCGTGGGACTGCTACCGCCGCTTCATCCAGATGTACGGCGACGTGGTGCTCGGCGTGCAGAAGCGCGCCGGCGAGGACCATGAGCCGTTCGAAACCGTGATCCACAGCTTCAAGCACGAGAAGTACCACGGCGACATCGAGGACTCGAAGCTCACCGCCGAGGACCAGCAGGAGCTGGTCAACCGCTTCAAGGCGCTCGTCCTCGAGCGCACCGGCAAGGGCTTCCCCAACAACCCGTGGGATCAGCTCCGCGGCGCGGCCGGCGCCGTGTTCGGCTCGTGGATGAACGACCGCGCCATCGTCTACCGCCGCAAGTACAACATCCCCACGGAATGGGGCACCGCCGTCAACGTCCAGGCCATGGTGTTCGGCAACACCGGCGACAACTCCGGCTCCGGCGTCGCGTTCACGCGCAACCCCGCCAACGGCACGAACGAGTTCTACGGCGAGTTCCTCATCAACGCCCAGGGCGAGGACGTCGTCGCCGGCGTCCGCACGCCCGAGCCCGTGCTCGAGCTCAAGAAGCACCTCCCCGAGGCCTACGCCCAGCTGCTCAAGGTCCGCGCGACCCTCGAGAAGCACTTCAAGGACGTCCAGGACGTCGAGTTCACCATCCAGGACGGCAAGCTGTTCATGCTGCAGACGCGCAATGGCAAGCGCACGGCCGCCGCCGCCCTCAAGTTCGCCGCCGACATGGTCAAGGAGGGCCTGATCGACTGGAAGACCGCGGTGCTCCGCAACCCGGCCGACCAGCTCGAGCAGCTCCTCGCGCCCATCTTCGACCTCGCCGAGGTCAAGAAGGCCGCGGTCATCGCCACCGGCCTCCCCGCCGGCCCCGGCGCCGCCACCGGCAAGATCTACTTCAACGCCGACCGCGCCGTGCAAGCCGCGGACCGCGGCGAAAAGGTCCTGCTCGTCCGCATCGAGACCTCGCCCGAGGACCTCCGCGGCATGATCGCGGCCGAGGGCATCCTCACCGCCCGCGGCGGCGTCTCCTCGCACGCCGCGCTCGTCGCCCGCCAGATGGGCAAGGTCTGCGTGTGCGGCGCCTCCGCCGTCCACATCGACTACGACGCGAAGACCGCCGCCATCGCCGGCCAGACGTTCAAGGAGGGCGACTTCCTCTCCATCGACGGCACCTCCGGCACCGTCTACGCGGGCCAGATCAAGACCGCCCCGTCGGAGATCATCGCCGGCCTCGTCAACGGCGACTCCGCCGCGCAGAAGACCGAGAAGTTCCGCCACTATGTGCAGCTGATGAAGTGGTGTTCGCAGGCCACCCGCCTGAGCGTTCGCACCAACGCCGACACCCCGGAGCAGACGCGCATCGCCGTCGCCTTCGGCGCCGTCGGCATCGGCCTCACCCGCACGGAGCACATGTTCTTCGAGGGCGACCGCATCGACGCGATGCGCGAGATGATCCTCGCGGACACCAAGGAGGCCCGCGAGGCCGCCCTCGCCAAGCTCCTCCCCTACCAGCGCGCCGACTTCCTCGGCATCTTCAAGGCGCTCAAGGGCTACCCGGCCACCATCCGGTTCCTCGATCCCCCGCTGCACGAGTTCCTGCCCCACACGAAGGAGCAGCAGCTCGACCTGGCCAAGAAGCTCGGCATCGCCGTCGAGAAGATCATGCACCGCGTCCACGAGCTGCATGAGTTCAACCCGATGCTCGGCTTCCGCGGCTGCCGCCTCGGCATCAAGTACCCCGAGATCACCGCCATGCAGGCCCGCGCCGTCCTCGAGGCTGCCGTCGAGGCCAAGAAGGCGGGCGTGAAGGCCAACCCGGAGATCATGATCCCGCTCGTCGGCTTCCGGAAGGAGCTCGATCTCCAGGTCGCGCTCGTCCACGAGGTCGCCGCCCAGGTCCAGGCCGAGACCAAGACCAAGGTTGCCTACTCCGTGGGCACCATGATCGAGGTCCCGCGCGGCGCGCTCACCGCCGACGAGATCGCCCACACCGCCGAATTCTTCAGCTTCGGCACGAACGACCTCACCCAGACCGCGCTCGGCATGTCGCGCGACGACTCGGGCTCCTTCCTCGCCCCCTACCAGGAGGCCGAGATCTTCAAGAAGAACCCGTTCGCGTCGATCGACCAGACCGGCGTGGGCCAGCTCATGCAGATCGCCATCGCCAAGGGCCGCCAGACCCGGCCCGGGATCAAGCTCGGCATCTGCGGCGAGCATGGCGGCGACCCCGACTCGGTGAAGTTCTGCCACAAGATCGGCCTCACCTACGTCTCCTGCTCGCCCTACCGCGTGCCCGTCGCGCGCCTCGCGGCCGCCCAGGCCGCGATCGCGGAGGAGAAGAAGAAGTGATTCCGGCGGGCGGGGCCTGATGGCCCCGATCCTTTCCAGCCCCGGTCTTCGGACCGGGGCTTTTTGCATCCCTCTCCGAGGGATGGCCGGCCTGCGCGGAAATCTCCTCTCGCTATTCCGCATCCGCGGGTGTCTCCTTGACCCCTTAGAGTGCCAAACGCACGGCCGAGCCCGCCCGGGTGCGGCCAGGAGAAATACACATCAACAGGAGCAGCCCATCCGCTGCACCCCTGAGGGGCCCCGGTCGAAAGGCCGGGGCTTTTTCCTGGGCCGCGACGGGCGCCCGATCAGGGCTCGGGCAGCGTGAGGTTCGACATCGTCGCCGTCGTCGAGGCCGCCGCGTGAGAGCTCACGGCCACCCCCGCCTGGGCGGCGCGCGGCAGCGCGACGACCTGCGTCCCCAGCGACGTCCACGCCGTCCCGTTGGTCGAATACTGCGCCGTGAACTGATCGCCGGTGCGCGCCAGCCGCAGCCAGACGGGCGCGGTCACGCCCCAGCCGCGCCTCAGCTCGACCGTGCCGCCGCCCGGCGTGGACCGCGCCTGGAACGTCACGCCGGCGCTGGGCGTGACCGCCAGGAACACGTTGGCCGCATTCGCGGCGGTTCCGCCGCGAACCATGACGCCCGCCTTGGCGAATGCATGCGTGTTGGTCAGCGAATCGATCCGCACCGTCATCGCCCCGTCGACGCCCACGGTGCGATTCACGAACACGCCGTCGTCCGCCGCGCCCCAAATGTCCGCCCCGCGCGCGGCCACCGTCATCGCCTGGTCCTCGGCCGTGAAGGTGCCCTGCCCGCCGCCCCAGTTGGTCTGCGTCCACGCCGGCGGGGGCGGTACGCCCCCGTCAAGCCGCACCTGCTCGAAAACCGCTGTCGTGCGTGCGGAGGTGGTATGCGAGGTCACCGCGAGACCGACGAGGATATCCGCCTGCATCGGGACGGTCTGGCTGCCCCGCGCCGTCCAGTTGACTCCGTCCGTCGACGTGAACGCCGAGAACGTGTCGCCCGCGCGGACCAGACGCACCCAGTGCGGGACCGCCAGCCGCGGTCCGGCCGCGAACGTGGTCGCACCGCCCGTTGCCGCGCGCACCTGCAGGCCGGCGGCGTTCCCGGCGGTCAGCAGGCACATCACGTTGCGGGCTCCGGCCTCGAGCGATTCCCGGAACATCACGCCCGCCTTCGCCCAGGAATGGGTGGGGTCCAGCCGCGTGATCCGGGCGACGATCTCGCCGTCTCCGCGCCACGGCTGGTACACGTAGCGGAACCCGTCGGCCGCGCCCCAGATGTCGGCGCCGGCGGCGCGCACCGTCGCCGACGACGACCCAAAGGTCTCGTCGCCCGCCAGGCCCACATTCCCGATGTCCGCGCCGCGCCACGCCTCGGGCGTGGCCGTCGTGGTCACCGCATGCGCGTTCGTGTAATTCGAGAACAGGGCGCCGGCGACCGCGCGCACCCGGTACGTGTAGGTCGTGCTCGGGGCCACCGCGGAATCGGTGAACGTGGTTGTGTTCGCGGCCGTTCGGCCGACCTCGGCGAAACTGGCCGACGTGCCCGGCGCCCGCTCCACCGCGAATGCCGTCTCATTGGTCGAGTTGTCGGTCCACGCCAGGGTCACCGCGGACCCGCCCACGGCCGTCGAGTGCAGCCCGCTCGGGGCGGCGGGCGGCGCGGACGGAGGCTCCGCGGGCACCACCTGCACGTGCTCGAACACCGCGGAGGCGAGCAGGGAATTGTTGTGGCTCGTGACCGCCAGGCCCACGTGGAGGACGGGAGGAAGCGCGAGCGTCGTCGTGCCCAGGGCGATCCAGTCCACGCCGTTCAACGATCGGAACGCACTGAACGAATTGCCCGCCCGGACGAGCCTCAGCCACTGGGGCATCGTCGCCAGCACGTCGGAAGTCACGGCGCTGGCGCCGCCCGGCGCGGCGCGGGACTGGAGACCGGCGTGGTTGCCCGGCGTGACGTACGCGAAGACATTCCGCGAGCCCGCGGTCAGATCCTCGCGGAACATCAGGCCGGCCTTGGCCCAGGCGTGCGTGTTCGTGACCGAGGCGACGCGCGCGACGATCGTGCCGTCGCCCTCCAGGCGCAGCGCCCGGAAATGGAAGCCGTCGGCGGTGCCCCAGATGTCCGCGCCGGAGCCGCGCACCGTCGTCCGCGTGCCCTCCTCGGTGGTGCTGCCCGCGAGGCCGGTCGGTCCGACGTCGCCCGCCGCCCAGTCGCCTTCCGGCGGCGGCTGGGTCGGCCCGGGCTGCACCGTCAGCGTCATCCGCTGGATCGGACCGAGGACGGCGGCCCCGACGACCGGCGACCCGAGCTGGAGAAAGAACATTTCGGCGGGATCGTCCACGGCGTCCTGGCGAAGCGGCACCCGCACGGTCTTGGCTGCCCCGTCCCCCGCCGCCCAGCTCACGATGCCGCGCACCGGCTGGAAATCGCTCGCGGTCGCGGTGCCCGGGGCCGTCGCATAGCCCACGGCTACCGCGCCCTGGAGGCTCCCGGTTCGCGTGACGTTCACCACAATCTCCTCCCCTTCGCGGCCCGATGCCAGCGCCATCGCAAACGAGAGGATCGTGGGCGGGCCGGCCGTGCCCGTGTATATCCGCCACACCGCGCTGCGCTGGGTCCCGTACGTGGCCTCTCCGCCCAGATACAGGCGCCCGCTCGGGGCCAGGGCCAGATCAGCCGCCTCACCGGGGAATTCCTCCGCCGGGCCGGCTTCAACCGCGCCGGTCGATGCCAGGAACGCCAGGTTGCGGATAGCTGCGCCGCCGATCGTCGCGAATCCGCCCCCGACCGCCCATCGTCCCCCCGGCAACGGCGCCACGCTGAGCACGTACCCGTCGGTATCCGTGGTGAAACTCGGGTCGACGTCGCCGTTGGGCATGAGCCGGACGAGTCCGCGCCGGGCCACCCCGTTATAATGGGAAAACACGCCGCCGACGAGGATCCGCCCGTCCGGCTGGACCGCAATCGCCCGCACGCTCCCGGCCTCCATTCCGCCCGAGCCGCTCGAGGCGGGAGTCTGGGCGCCCAGGCCGCGGAAGGTGGCGTCGATCGTTCCGTCCGGATTGAGCCGCACCAGGGAATTCATCGGGCCCTCCGCCGACAGACTGAACGCGCCACCGACCAGCAGGCGCCCGTCTGGTTGCAGCGCCAACGCCGCGATGAAGGCGGTGGTGCCATCGAAGAGCGGTCCGACAAACTCCGGATCCACGCTGCCGTCCGCCCTCAGTCGAACCAGGCGGGCACGGTCCGCTCCGTTCACCTGGGTGAAGCGGCCGCCCGCGAGCGTGCTTCCGTCGGGCTCCGCCAGGACCGTCCAGACCACTCCGTTCGTGTCGGCCTGGAACGACGGGTCCACGCTCCCGTCCGGCAACAGGCGCGCCAGGTTGCGCCGCGCCGTGCCATGGACGGTGCTGAAATTTCCGCCGAGCACGATCGCGCCGTCGGGCTGACGCGCCAGGTCGAACACGGTGTTGGGCGCGCCGGCGCCGTTGCCGTACGCGGTGTCGACGGCGCCGTCGGGAGAAAGGCTCACAAACCCGTGCCGGAAATAGGGCAGCGATTGCCAGCTCCCGGTCTCAAAGAGGCCGCCCACGACGCTGCCCCCGTCCGGCAGCGCGACCAGGGAGCGCACCCCGTAGGCCGGAAACTCGGCAAAGTAAGAGCGATCCCGGGCCCCGGTCTCCCCGATGAATATGTTGGCCTGGGCCTCGCCGGACATCTGCGCGCCGTTCACCGCCGTCATGGAGACGACAAACCACTCGACGCCCTCGGTCACGCTGTCGGCGGTGACCGGGATCGTCACGAACTTGTCGCTCATGTCTCCCGCCGCCCAACTTATCGTTCCGCTCCGCGCGGCGTAGTCGGCGCCGGCCAGCGCCGTGCCGTCGCTGGTGCTCCAATTCAGCGTGACCGGCTGCGTTCCGTCGCGGGTGCGGGACAGGCGCACCGTCACGCTTCCGTCCACCTCGGCCGCGCCCCATTCCGGCCGGGCCCATCCGACCATGGCCGGAAACGTCAGCCTCACGTCCATCCATTGATCGGCGCCGGAGCCCCCAAGCGCAAGAGGTTGGAGCGCGACGCCCGAAACCGCGTCGGTGAAGGACGCGCCGATCGGCAGCGGGGCTTCATAGGAGGAACCGCTCGTCGCGCGGCTCAGATTCAGCAGGTCGCCCGATCGGATGATGTTGTAACCCCAGAGCACGTAGGCGCCGTTCGGCGCCGTCCCGAGGGGCATGTCGGCCCGATAGCCGATCCAAAACTCCCGCTCGGCATCCCGCGTGATCTTCACCGCCCGCGGCAGCGCGAGGTTGCCGTCGCCCGCATCCAGCCGGTGCACCCGGAAGACGCCGCTCGCGGCGGCCGTCGTGACGGCGGAATCCGGGATCCAACGGAGCACGCTCTTGTGCCAGTGGCTGAAGTGATAGTTGAAGGCGTTGCCGTTGCCCATGATATCCATCGCGTCGCCGTACTCCTCGCTGTATCCGGATGGCGTGAGCGGATCTTCGGTCGTGCCCCGCCACCAGTTTGAATGGATGACGCCATAGGTGTGGCCGATCTCATGCGCGACGACACGGAGGTCGAAGTAGCCATTGATCCAGAAATAGCGGCCCATGATGTTGCCGAGCCCTCCCCACCAGTAGGGCAGCGAGGAGAAGACCAGCCCCACCCGGTCATAGCCGTCGACGTTGACGCCCCCGGCTCGGGCGGCGTTCACCGCGTCATTCAGGAGCATGCCTTCACCCGTCGGGGCATAATGGGTCGTCGGCTGCGGCATCCGATACACCGGCGTCACGTCCGTCGAATCGCCCGACACCGGCGCCGCGAGCGCGATGGTCGAGCGGCCGTAGCTGTTGGCCGTGAAAAAATCGCGCACGCCCTGGCTTCCATTGATGAGCGCGGCGACCTTCGCGTCGGTCAGCGGCTGGCCGTCCGGCGTGTTGATCGGCGTGCCCGGCTTGTCGGGAAAATCCACGCGGATGATGAGCAACCGCTTCTGGCCGTGCGTCCACGCCTCGCTCGGCCGCCCCACCACGTGCGACGTCCCGGGCCCGGCCGCCGCCGCGGATGTCGCCGGCGTCTCCTCCTCCGCCTTGAGCCGTTCCTCCATCGCAGGCGCGTGCCGCGGGCCGCAGAGGACGTGGATCGTGCCGTTGTACTCCACCGCCGTCGCCTCGCCCACATTGAGCGGGGTGTCCGGGCCCGCGGGCGCCGACGCGGCGCCCGAGATGCCGCAGATCTCGCTCACCGGGCGGCCCATGGCCTTCTCGCCCGGCTCGAGCACGCGCAGCGGCGATTCCGCCACGGCGAAGTCTCCGTCGATCGCGATGCCGTGGACGGAGGTCTTTTCGACGGTGGCGAGCGGCGCCCGCCGGCCGAACACGTGGGCGTCGTACTCGCGGTCCCCGATCACGATCGACCGGAAGACCGCGCGCTCGGGCCGCTGGTGGGGCAGCGGCGTCACGGCCACCGTGGCCAGGGTGCCGCGGCCGGAAACACGCTCCTCGAGCAGCGCGACGATCTCCGGCGGCAGCGCCTGCCGGGTCACCATCGGCACGGCCGTGGCCAGGGCGGCGCGCGGGTCCTCGCGGATCAGCCGCGCCAGCACGGCGCGCCGCGCGGCGGCCAGCTGTCGCCCCTCGCCGAGCAAGGCCGCGCGGTCGGCCTCGGGCGAGGCGAGGAAACGGGCCAGCCACGCATCGAAGCGCGCGAGTTCGTTCACCGGCGCGGGAGGCGCGCTCGGCGCCGTTGCGTCCGGCGAGTCCCGCGCGGGCGCCGGCCGGCCGGGCGGATCCGGTGGCCGGACGGCGAGCGAGGTCGCGCCGGCGGGCGGCGGGGCCCGGTGACCGGACAGGTTGTAGGCAATGCCAAGGGCGAGCGCGACCAAGCCCAAGGCCAGGGGCCGAAGCGTGCGATTCATGGGGAGCGGGCGAAGCGGGGATCGGGGAGGCACGCGCGAGGGCGCGCGCGGCGGAGCGAGTTTAACCGTGGCCTGCGTTCGGCCGCAGGGTCGTCCTTCCCTCTTTGCACCGCGATTTCGACCTACCGGGGAATCCCCGGGTCCCGCATCGGGACTCGGCGCCGGTCCCGCCGGCTCATCGGCGCTCCCCGGCGGTCCAATCAGCCATGGAAACCTCCCACTCGCACCATCACCCCGGCGACCACGGCCGCTCGTGGCACGACTATCTGCCGCTGCTGACGCTTTTGGCGGTGGCGGCGCTCGTGGCCCTCGCGGTCTTCCGGTCCTACGGCCCGGGCGTGAGCCACGTGCGCGCGATGCACGCGTTCATGGGCTTCTTTCTCGTGGTCTTCGCCATGTTGAAGCTGTTCGACCTGCGGGGCTTCGCCGACGGGTTTCAGATGTACGACCTCCTGGCGAAGCGCTCGCGCGCGTACGCGCTGGCGTATCCCTTCCTCGAGCTGGCGCTGGGCCTCGCCTACCTCGCCTTCCTGCGTCCCGACGCCGTGTACCTGGCCACGGTGGTGTTGATGGGCTTCGGCGCGCTCGGCGTGATCTCCGCCCTGCGGCGGGGCCTCGACGTGAACTGCGCCTGCATGGGGACGACGCTCAAGGTGCCGCTTTCGACCGTGGCCCTGGTCGAGGATCTGGCGATGGCCGCGATGGCGGCGGTCATGTGGCTGCGCCTGCAGTTCTGACTCGATCGCGAGTCGCGCCGACGTCGCCCAAGGGCCGCGGTCGGCGGCGCACGCCTCCGGCCATCGCGACCAGCCGAAGCGGCCGGCGCCGGGCCCGCCCGGTGCCTACGGGCCCTTCCAGTCCCGGAACATCCAGCGCAGGATCTCAGGCAACAGCACGCCGCCGTGCTTGTCGCTGTGGGCGCCGTCGCCCCACTCGTGGCGGATATCGTAGCGCGGGCCGTCGAGCTTCTGCCGATCGGCCTGGGCGTTGGCGAACTGCAGGGCGGCGAGCATCTGCTGGTTCGCGAGGAACCAGTTGCCGTGCGCGTTATCGAGGTCGGCCGAGCCGTCCTGGAGGAAGATCCGGATCGGCTTCGGCGGATTCTTGCGGATGAGTGTCGGGTACAGGTCTCCGCCGGGCACCATCGGCTGGTTGCCCCGCGCCGGCCGATAGCCGATCGAGACATAGCTGCCGATCAGGCTGATGACTTTCCGGAACTGGTCGGGGCGTTCCCACGCGGCGGTCCACGCGCAGATGGCGCCACTGCTGGTCCCGCCGATCACGCGCCCTTCGGGGTCGTCGGTGATGGCGTACCGCTTCTTCACCTCGGGGATCAGCTCCTCGACCAGCATCCGGACGTACAAGTCGCTCAGCGCGTCGTATTCTTGCGCGCGGTTGTTCGGGTTGGTCAGCGCCAGGTTGTCGGGGTAGCGGTCGCTGAGGTTGCCGGGCGTGACGAACAGGCCGATGGTGACCGGGATCGCGCCCTGGTGGACGAGGTTCTCGAGCACCTGCGGCACGTCAAGATCCCCGCCCGGATGGGTTGCGCGCTGGCCGTCCTGGAAGACCAGGAGGCCGGCCGGTTTTTCGCCCGTGTACTGGGCGGGGATCCAGATCCAATAGCGGCGGACGGTGCCGCGGAGGACGGTGCTGCGCCACTCGAACGGGCCCTCGAGCCGTCCCTTCGGCACGCCCGGCTGGGGCAGGGAATCGGCCGTCTTGGCGTACTCGCCGGGGCGGCGCGCCGCCGCGGGTTCCGGTTGCCCGAAGAGGGCGGATGCGCCCAGGGCGCCCGTCAGCAGGAGCAGGGTCTTCTTCATGGGGAGAAAGCGCGCCGAGCGTGGCCGCAACCGCATGCGAGGCAACCTTCGGCGCCGCCCCGGACTGCGCTAACGATTGCCTGCCCTGCCGCCAAAAGTCTGTCGCATATGCGACAGACTTTTGGCCGTTCGGGCGTGCCCCCTGCGGCGGGCGGCACGCTCACTGCGGCGAGGCCGGACCGGGCCCGACCACCCGGCAATTTCCCTTTTGCACGGCCGCGGCCGGCGGTCCAACGTCCCCGGCTTCCGTGTCCGCATCTGCTTCCGCCACTTCCTCCCCGTCCCCGGTTCCGCGGACCTCGCTGGGCGTCATCTTCCTGACCCTTTACCTCGACCTGATCGGGTTCTCGATCTTCTTCCCCGTCGCGCCGGCGCTGCTCGACCACTATGTCCGCCACGAGGCCGGCGGCGGTTTCCTGGGCGGCCTCGTCACGCGCCTGCAGGCGCTCGCCGCGTCCCTCGGCGCGACCGACCTCGCGACGGGCGCGCTGTTCGGCGGCGCGCTCGGCTCGGTCTACGCGCTGATGCAGTTCGTGTTCTCGCCGGTGTGGGGCGCGCGCTCCGACCGCGCCGGCCGCCGTCCGGTCCTCCTGCTCACGATCGCGGGCAGCGCGCTGAGCTACCTTCTCCTGTTCTTCAGCGGCTCGTTCCTCGTGTTCTTCGCCGGCCGCATCCTGGGCGGGATCATGGGCGGCAACCTGGCCGTCGCCATCGCGGCGGTGTCGGACGTGACGAGCCGCGAGAACCGCGCCAAGGGCATGGGCCTCGTCGGCGCCGCCTTCGGCCTCGGGTTCCTGACCGGACCGCTGCTCGGCGGGCTCACCGCCCACCTCAACCTGCTCGATCGCTGGCCCGGCCTCGCGACGTGGGGCGTGCACCCGTTCAGCGTGCCCGCGGCGATCGCGTTCGGGCTGTGCCTGGTAAACCTCGCCTGGGTCCAGGTGAGCTTCCGCGAGACCCTCGCGCCGGACCACCGCGGGCCCGGGCTCACCCTCCGCGATCGCAACCCGTTCCACGCGCTCTTCGCGCTGCCCGATCGCGCGATCCGCCGGACGAACCTCATCGGCTTCGTCGTGACCTTCGGGTTCAGCTTCTTCGAGACCACCATCAGCTTCTTCACCGCCGACGCGCTGGGCTACACGCCGCGCGAGCTGACGCTCGTGTTCGTCACCCTCGGCCTCGGGTCGATCCTGACCCAGGGCGTGCTCGTCCGCCGCGTGGTGCCGCGGATCGGCGAGAAGGCCGCCGCCGTCGGCGGCATGGCGCTCATCGCCGTCGCCTTCGCCGGCATCGGCCTGACCGTCGGGGTCCTGAAATCCACCCCGCTGTTCTTCGCCAGCCTCGCGCTCTGCGCCCTCGGCTCGGGCTTCGCCAACGTCGGGCTTTCGGCCCTGGTCTCGCTCTACGCGCCGGCTGAGGAACAAGGGAAGGTGATGGGCATCTACCGGTCCCTCGGCTTCCTGGCCCGCGCGCTGAGCCCCGCGGTGGCCGGCATCCTGTACTTTACCATCCACGGGACCCGGACGTACGCTTTCTCGGCCCTGATCCTGCTCGTGCCCGTGGCCCTGGCCCTCGCCCTGCCCCCTCCCCGCAAGTGAAGTCCCCGTGATGTCCGAAGGAAGAAGCACGAAGCGCCCGGCCCCCGCGGCCGGACGGCGCATCCCCGCCTTCGGGGCCGCGCTCCGTCGCGCGCTGGCCCGGGGGGCCGTGTCCGCCGCCCTCTGCTTCGTCACCGGCTGCGCGCTGCTGCCGCGCCGCGACGCCCCGGAGCGCACCGTCGTGATCACGAAGCCGGCGGAGGTTCCGGCCCGCATCCTCGCCAACTTCTTCATCGTCGAGACCCGGCAGGACGACGGACAGATGCGCCGGTTCCTCGTCGACACGGGCTCGTCGGCCACCCTCGTGTCGCCGGCCTTTGCCGAGGCCGTGAAGGTGAAGGAAAAGGGCCGCTTCCGGCGCCTCGCCCGCGTCCGGGGCGCCCATGGCGCCGAGGCCGAGCTCGAGGCCGTGACGCTGCGGAAACTCTGGCTCGGCGAGATCCTCGTCGAACGCGTCCCGGCGCTCGTCTACGAATTCCGCGAACTCTCGCACCACCTCGGCCTCGAGATCGACGGCGTGGTCGGGTTTCCCGTCTTCCGCGACCTGCTGCTCACGCTCGACTACCCGCGCGCCCGGCTCGTGCTCGCGCCGCTGCCCGCGCAACCGACCGTCCTGCGGACGAGCGACCGCGCCACCACCATCGCCTTCAACGCCGACGGCGGCACGCCGCTGATCCCCGTCCAGCTGGGATCCGAGTCCTTCATCGTGCTCATCGACACCGGAAGCTACGGCAGCCTCAACCTCAACCCGGCCGGGCTCCACCCCCGGTTCGTCAGCGGCCCGCGCCCCGGCAAGATCGTGTCGGGGCTGGGCAGCGACCGCCAGCAGCTCGTCGGCCGGCTGGCGCAGGACCTCTTCATCGGAGGCCACGTCGTCGAGCAGCCCGTGACCGACCTCACGGACCAGCTCTCGGCGCTCGGCGGCGAGCTGCTGCGCCATTTCGCGCTGACCTTCGACCAGCGACGCCGCCACGTCACCTTTTCGCGCGACGGCCCGGGCCCGGTCGTCATGGATTCACGGCGCGACACCGGCCTGTCGTTCGACCGGTCCCCCGCCTACTGGCGCGTGCTGGGCCTCGTGCCCGAGACGCCGGTCGCGCGCACGCGGCTGCAGCCCGGCGACCTCTGCGTGCGCATCAACGGCGAGCCCGTCGACAAGTGGGACTACGAGCGCTACGCCGCGCTCCTGCGCACCGCCCCCAGGATCACCTACACGTTTCTGGCCGGCGCCAAGGAGACCGACTACGAGCTTCCGGTCGTCGAGCTGGTGCCCTAGTCCCGGCCCGCCTCGCGGGGAGGCCGGCGACAAAGCCCTTGCGCGGAGCCCGGCACCGGGCCTCCGCCATCCCAACGCCGGCGCACGCCGCCGGAATCTATTTTCTCCGGAGGAGAAAGGCCGCCACCCCGTCGTGGCCGTCGAGCCAGGGGAAAGCCTGGACGCCCTGTTCGAGCTGCCAGCCCGGGACCTCGCGCAGGAACCGCTGGACGACCCCGTCGTTCTCCTCGGCGTCGATGCTGCACGTGCTGTAGACGAGCCGCCCGCCGTCGGCGACCAGCCGCGCACCGGCGCGGAGCAGGTGGAATTGCTGCGCCGCGTGCTTGGCGAAATCACCCTCCTCGAGTCGCCACTTCACGTCCACGCGGTGCCGCATGACGCCCGTGTTGCTGCAGGGTGCGTCGACGATCACCGCGTCGTACGATCCCGGGAGATTGAACTCCTCGAGGGTGCGCGGCGACGTCCGCCGCAGGTCGGCGGGCATCAGCGCGATCTCCACGCCGGCCGGGGCGCGGCTGAGGTTCTCCTGCAGCCGCCGGATGCGCGGGTCGGCCCCGTCGTCCTCCGCTGGAAGATCGAGCGCCACGATGCGCCCGGTGCGCATGCGGTCCGCCATAAAGAGGCTCTTGCCGCCGGGCGCGGCGCAGGCGTCGAGGATCGTCTCGCCCGCGCGGGGCGCCAGGAGGTCGATGGCCAGCCTCGTCGACGGGTCCTGCACGTACAGCGCCCCCGCCTGGACCAGCCGGCGCAGGTCCTCGCCGTGCCCCGAGGGCAGCTCGTAGAATCCTTCCCAGCGCGCGGGCAGGAGGAACTCCGGCGGGGGCTCCTCGGCGCGCCACCGCGCCATCACGGGCGCGGGCGTCAGGTTCCACAGCATGAGCTCCCGGGTCGCCTCGTTGCCAAACAGCCGCCGCCAGCGCGCGACGAGCCATTCGGGATGGGAAAACTCGTCCGCCTCCTCCGCCGCCGCGACGGCCAACCGGCCCGCCATCTTGCGCGCGACCGCGTTCACGAGCCCGGCTTCCTTCGGACTGCAGACCGACTTCGCCTCCTCCACGGCGTGGTGGACGACCAGCGCCGCGGGGCCGTCGTCGGGCGCGGCGCCGGCCGCCCTGGCCTTCGTCCGCTGCGCGATCAGCTCGAAACCCGCGACCAACAGCACTGCCCGCACCTTCGTCCGCGGTGGCCGCGCCATCAGGCCCGCGAGCGCGGCTTCGATGCGCCCGCGCCAGCGGACGACGCCGAAAAAAAGCTGCTGCGCCCGCGCGCGCTCGGCCGGCGCGACCTCGGCCGTAAGTTGTTCCAACAAAACATCCACGCGCGCACCCGAGGCGAGCCAGCGCTCGACCAGCAGCACCGCCAGGACCCAGCCGTTGCCGGCGGATCCCGCCCCGATGCGACCCCGGGAAACGGCCCTTCGGCCAGTCCCGCCCGCGCCGGGGAAACCCTGTTTGACAAGCCTTCTCATTCCCGCCTGAACTAATCGGTTCAACGACTCGCTACGCAAATATGAATTCCGAAGCCATCTCCGCTCTGATCGCGAAAAACCCCGCCCTCAAGGGGTCCAAGGCCAAGCTCGAGGCCATGGAACCGGGCTCGTTCGTGGTCCACCGGAGCTGGGGGTTCGGCAAGATCAACGAGTACGACGAGTCGGCGCAGAAGCTGGTGTTCGATTTCAAGGGCAAGAAGGGCCACGCGATGGATCCGGCCTTCTGCGTCAACACGATGGAGATCCTCTCCCCGAAGCACATCCTGGCCCGGAAGGAGACCGAGCCGGAGAAGGTCAAGCAGCTCATCGAGGACGACCCCGTGCAGCTCGTGATCGAGACCCTCTCGGCCTACCCCAACAAGGCCGCCTCCGCCATCGAGCTCGAATCCGTGCTCGTCCAGGTCGTCGGCGAGGAGAAATTCAAGCGCTGGTTCGCCGGCGTGAAGAAGCAGCTGGTGAAGGACCCCCGCGTGAGCGTCCCGGCGAAGAAGACCGAGATCTACCTCGTCCGCGACGAGCCGGTGTCGGCCGAAGCCGAGATCCTCGAGGAGTTCGCCAACACCCGGTCGGCCCGCCGCCGCATCACCCTCGCGGAGGACCTCCTGGCCGCGTCCATCAAGGACGAGTCGAAGCCCGGCCTCCAGCAGGTGCTCCAGGGCCTCGTCGAGGCGGTCAGCACCAGCAACCAGCTCGATGCCGCGGAACGCCTCTACGGCGCCTTCGTCCGCGACGAGCTCACCAAGATCCTCGGCCACGACCCCGCCACCCACGCGCCGAGCCAGGCCGAGCTCATCAAGGAGGTCCGCGGCCTGTCCGCCATCGCGGAGAAGATCCCGGTCCACTTCCAGTCCCGCTTCCTCGACCTCGTGAAGGAGACCCACCCCCTGGAGTGGCGCGAGATCGTCTTCGCCCTCCTCAAGACCTCCCAGGGCAAGTTCACCACCGAGTGCATCAATTTCCTCATGGAGCACGGCCAGGCCGAGGAGCTCGCCTCCGCGCTCAACCGCTGGAAGTCCGAGCAGAACCTCCGCGCCCCGGTCCTCCTCTGGATCATCAAGAACCGCCACTCGAAGAAGTTCGCCAAGCTCCTCCACGACCTCATCACCCCCCGCCTGCTCGGCGCCATCTTCTTCGCCATCGACTACGAGGCGCTCCAGTCCGCCGGCGCCCGCCGCATCCCGCTGGCCGAGGCTCTGAGCGACGACCCGGACCTCATCTCCGACCTCCTCGCCACGGCCGACACCGAGACCGCGCGCGACCTCGCGAACACCCTCCTGCTCAACCAAGGCTTCGAGGAGCTCACGAAGAAGTCGCTCCTCGCCCGCTTCATCAAGCTGTTCCCCTCCCTGCAGTCCCTCGTCGCCGGCGACGCCGAGGCGCGAGACGAGCAGCTGCTCGTCTCGCGCGACAGCTACGAGCGCAAGCGCGTCGAGTACGAGGAGATCGTCTCCAAGCGCATCCCGGAGAACTCCAAGGCCATCGCCACCGCCCGCGAGCACGGCGACCTCCGCGAGAACTCCGAGTTCAAGATGGCCAAGCAGGACCAGTCCGTCCTCATGGCCCAGAAGGCCCAGCTCGAGCGCGACCTGGCCCGCGCCCGCATCACCGATTTCGCCGATGCCAGCACCGACCAGGTGAGCGTCGGCACCATCGTCGACCTCCGCGACGTCGCCAACGGCAACGCCGTCCGCTATTCGGTCCTCGGCGCCTGGGATTCCGACCCCGATCAGCACCGGATCGCCTACAAGACGCCGCTCGGCCAGGCCCTCCTCGGCAAGCGCGTCAACGACCACGTGAAGCTCAAGATCGGCGGCACGCAGCACGAGTACACCGTCGCGGGGATCACGCGCTACGCCGACAGCAAGTGACCGGCGCCCGCGAGCCGGGAGCCCCACCTTTCGGCCGACAGCCGCAGCCAGAACGTGGCCCGCTCAGGAAGGAGCGGGATGACCGGAGCACCCGGCCTTCACCGGACGGCCTGCACGACGAAGCCAAAAGAAAAGCCCGGCCGTCACCGGCCGGGCGAAAGGAGGCGGGCGGCTCGCGGCTCAGTTAAAGGTGTTCGCGAACCACTTCTGGAAGTGCTCCCCGACGAGCGGGACCGGCTTCAACTTGCCTTGGATGGCCGAGACGAGGCCCATGATCCAGAAAACGAAGAATACCGGCATCGACAGGATCGCGATGAGCCAGCCGAGAATCGGCACGACGGAAACCACGCCGATCGCAAAGCCGGTGATCACGAAACCGAGCGTCTGGCGCAGGTGAAACGCGCCGAGCTGGGTCTTTTTCTGCCCGTGCATGATCAGGGCGATGATGAAGCCGACGATCGTCAGATAACTGAGGATCGCGACGGTCTTGTCTTCCCCCGTCTCGACGACAGGAGCCGGCGTGGCGGTGGCGGGCGGTGGGTTTTCCATAGTTGTCTCCAGGTTGGGCGATGCAGTGCGGGTGCGAAGGCAGCATGACAGGCCGAACCGGCAGGTCAATCAGCCAAGCCCGGGCCGGCCGGCCCCCGCGGGCACCCGCAGAGAAGCCTCGCCAGCTCCGCCCCCCGCCCCTAGGTCATCGCCCGCCGTGAGTTCCTCCTGGGAAACCCTCAAGCTCCTCTCCGACCCGACCCGGCTGCGGCTGCTGGCGCTGCTGACGCGGGAGGAGCTCTCGGTCGCCGAGCTCCAGGAGATCCTCGGCATGGCGCAGTCGCGCATCTCCTCGCAGCTCGCGCTCCTGCGCCAGGCCGGCTGCGTGTCGGACCGGCGCGACGGCAAGCGCGCGTTCTACTCCCTCCGCCCGGGCCTGCCCGCGCGCTCGGCGCAATTGCTGCAGTCGGCCGTCACCGCCGTCGCCGACCTGCCGGAGTGCGCGGCCGACCGCGCCAACCTCGAGCGCGTCCTGCACAAGCGCCGCCAGCATTCGGAACAGTATTTCAACCTGATCGCGGGCAAGCTCGGGAAGGGCTACTGCCCCGGCCGGACCTGGGAGGCGATCGGCCATCTGGCGCTCCGCCTCGTCCCCGCCATCACGGTGGCGGACCTCGGCGCCGGCGAGGGCCTCCTTTCCCAGCTGCTCGCGCGCCGCGCCGCCCGGGTCTGGTGCATCGACAATTCGCCGCGCATGGTCGAGGTCGGCACCGAGCTCGCGAAGAAGAACGGCCTGCACAACCTGGCGTACAAGCTCGGCGACATCGAGCAGGTGCCCCTGCCCGACCGCTCGGTCGACCTCGCGATCCTCTCCCAGGCGCTGCACCACGCCAGCCACCCGCAGAACGCGGTCAACGAGGCCCACCGGATTCTGAAGCCCGGCGGCCAGCTCCTCGTGCTCGACCTCAAGGAGCATTATTTCGAAAAGGCCCGGGAGCTCTACGGCGACCTCTGGCTCGGGTTCACCGAGAGCGCGATCCACGGCTTCCTCAAGGCCGCCGGCTTCGGCCAGGTCGAGGTCACCACCGTCTCGCGCGAGACCGTCGAGCCCCGCTTCGAGACGCTCCTCGCAAGCGGCACCAAGGCGGCGAAGGCCTGAGAACGCGGCACCCGCGCCCGCCGGGGCGCGCGCCGATCACTCCACCTTCACGCGCTCCTGGTAGAACGCCTCGATCATCGCGTAGGTCTTCTTGGCGTCCGTCTGCTTGAGCGCCTCCTCCATGAGCCGCTTCGCGTCGCCGTACTTGATGTTGCGGATGACGTACTTCACCGCCGGCAGCAGCGGCGGCGTCATGCTCAGCTCGTCGATGCCGAGCCCGAGCAGCAGCGGCGCGTAGACCGGGTCGCCCGCGAGCTCGCCGCAGACGCACACCTTGATCTTGTGGCGCCGGGCCTCGTCCACCACGTGCTTCAGCAGCCGCAGCACCGCCGGGTGCGTCGGCTCGTAGAGGTGGGCGGTGCGGCTGTTACCCCGGTCGATCGCCAGCAGGTACTGGATCAGGTCGTTGGTGCCGATGGAGAAGAACTGGCACTTCTGCGCCAGCAGGTCGGCCGTGAGCGCGGCGCTCGGGATCTCTATCATCGTCCCCACCCGCAGCTTCTCGTCGAACGGGACCTTCTTCGCCCGGAGCTCGGCGCGGCACTCCTCGAGCAGCGCGTTCGCCCGGTCCAGCTCCTCCGCGCCGCTGATCATCGGGTACATCATCTCCACCCGGCCGTGCGCGCTCGCGCGGAGGATGGCGCGGATCTGGGCCTTGAAGAGCTCGGGATGCTCGAGGCACATGCGGATCGCGCGGAATCCCAGGAAGGGGTTCGTCTCGTGCCCGATCAGCCCGGGATCGCCGGGCAGCGGCTTGTCGCCGCCCAGGTCCAGCGTGCGGATCGTCACCGGCTGGGGCTTCAGCCCCTCCACGATCGCCCGGTAGGCCGCGTACTGCTGTTCCTCGTCGGGGACCAGCGACGAATTCAGGAAGAGGTACTCCGTGCGGTAGAGCCCGACGCCCTCCGCCCGGTACTGCTTCACCAGCGAGACCTCCTCCGCCTTCTCGATGTTGGCGTGCAGCGTGATGCGCACGCCGTCGAGCGTCTCCGCGGGCAGCTCGTTCGCGGCCATCAGCCGCGTCTCGAACGATTGCTTCTCCTTCTGGACCTTCCCGTAGCGGAACAGCGTCGTCTCGCTCGGGTTGATGACCACGACGCCGTCGTAGCCGTCGACGATCATCCAGGCGCCGTTCTTCACCCGTCCGGTCAGCCCCGTGACGCCGACGACCGCCGGGATCTTCATCGACCGCGCCACGATCACGGCGTGGCTGGTGCGCGAGCCGAGCTCCGTCGCGACGGCGAGCGCCGAGCTCCGGTCGACGCCGGCGGCCTCCGACGGCGAGATGTCGTGCGCGACGACGATCCGCTGGTCGATGAGGTTCGTCAGGTTGGTGCCCGCCTGGCCGAGCAGCACGTGCAGCACCCGCTTTGCCACGTCCTTGATGTCGGCCGCGCGCTCCCGCAGGTACTCGTCGTCGATCTCGGCGAACGCCTGCACGTAACGCTGCGCGACCGCGTTGAAGCAGGTCTCGATGTTCAGCCCGCTCGCCTTGAAGTCGCGGATCGTCTCCGAGATCAGCGCCTGGTCCTCCAGCACCATCTGGTGCGCGTCGAAAATCAGCGCCTCCTCCTCGCCGATGGTCTTCTCCACCTGGGCCTGGAGCGCGGCGATCTGCTGGCGGGTCGTGACCAGCGCCTGCTCGAACCGGGCGATCTCCGCCACGCGCTTGTCCGGGTCGACCACGTAGCGCGGAATCTCCAGCTCGCTCTGCAGGTAGAGGAACACCCGGCCGTACGCGATCCCCTTGGAGGCGGCTATGCCCTGCAGGACGATCTCGGTCTTGTCGCTGGGTTCCATCGACGGCGCATTAACCCGCCGCCCCCCCGGACGGTCAATGCGGAACTCGGCAAGCGCCGCGTGCTTACGCGATCCGCGTCTCGCCGACCCACGCCGCGGGGCCCCAGCATTCGCGGATGTCCCGGGTCAGGTCGGAAACCAGGTCCGGCGCGGCCTCGGCGGGCAGCAGCGCGAAACACGCGCTGCCGCTCCCGCTCATGGCGGCGGCCACCCCGAACCCGCGCAGGCGCGCCAGGAGCAGCGGCAGCGCCGGGAACTTCGAGAACGCCGCGGGCTCGAGATTGTTGAAGAGCAGTTCCTCCGCCGGCCGCGACGCGTTCGTCCACCCGGCCAGCCGCGCCTCGGCCTCCGCCGCGGGCACGTAGTCGCCGCCCCGCGCCGCCATCCGGCCGTAGGCCCAAGGCGTGGGGATGCCGAACGAGGGCTTGAACAGCAGCACGCGGCGGCCGCGCAGCCGCCGGACGGCGCCCTCCGGCAGCAAGTCGACGCGCTCGCCCCGGCCCCGCATGACCACCGGCGCCCGACGCAGGAACAGCGCGCAATCCGAACCGAGCGCGGCGGCCAGCTCGGCGAGCGCGTCGTCCGGAAGCTTCCTTTCCGCCAGGGTGTTCAGGGCCCGCAGCGCCGCCACCGCGTTGCTGCTGCCGCCGCCCAGCCCCGCCCCGACCGGGATTCGTTTGCGGAGCCGGAAATGCACGCGGCCGGCGAAGCCGCTCGCGCGCGCGAACGCCGCCGCCGCCTTCAGGACCAGGTTCGCGCCATCCACCGGCACCGCCGGATCGTCGCACTCCAGCGTGAAGCGATCCGCCGCCGGTCCGCCGCCTCCCGGTTCCGCCGCCAGCTCGTCCCCGAAGTCCAGGGGCGCCACCACCGACACGAGGTCGTGGAATCCGTCGGCCCTGCGTCCGGTGACGGCGAGGAAGAGGTTGATCTTCGCGGGCGAGAACTCGGTGGCCACGCCTCAGCCCTAACTGCCGGAACCGCCGCCTCAACCCCCAACTCTCCGCTCCCTTGCCCGCCTTTTCTCTCTTTGATTCGGGCCTCCGAGTCTCCATTAGTGATCCCCCTCCCATGGCCTGCGAACTGATCCTCGCCCTCGATGTGCCCACGCGCGAAGACGCCGCTCCGCTGCTTCGGCAGCTCCGGGGGCGCCTCCAATGGGTGAAGATCGGGCTGCAGCTGTTCACGGCCTACGGGCCGAATTACGTCCGCGAGGTCGCCGGGATGGGCTTCGAGATCTTCCTCGATCTCAAGCTGCACGACATCCCCAACACCGTCGCCAAGGCCGTCGAGTCCCTCGGTCCGCTGCCGATCCGTATGCTCACGCTCCACACCGCGGGCGGGGGCGAGATGATGCGCGCCGCCGCCGCCGCGCAGCAGCAGACCAACCCCCGCCTTCTCCTGCTCGGCGTCACCGTGCTCACGTCCATGGACGCCGCGGGACTCGACGAAATCGGCGTCTCGGCGGCGCCCGCCGACCAGGTCGCCCGCCTGGGCCGGCTCGCGGCCGGCGCGGGCCTCCGCGGTCTGGTCTGCTCCCCGCTGGAGGTGACGATGCTCCGCGGCCAGCTGCCGCCGCACATGCAGCTGGTGACCCCCGGCATCCGGCCCGCGTCCGACGCCGCCGGGGACCAGAAGCGCATCATGACTCCCGCCGACGCCGCGCGCGCCGGCTCGACCCACATCGTCGTCGGCCGGCCGATCCTCCAGGCCAAGGACCCCGCCGCGGCGACCGCGGCCATCCTGGCGGAACTCGCGGGCGCCGGCTAGGTCCCCGGGCAAGCCCCTGCTCGTTCTCCTCATCCGCCCCGCCGAGCCTCCTCCCCTTCTTTTCCCCAACGCCCATGTCCCGCACCGCCGCCATCCTCCTCGCCGCCGGCCGCAGCCGCCGCATGCATGGCCAGGTGCCGGACAAGATCCTCGCGCCGCTCGCGGGCAAGCCCGTGTTCGCCCACTCGGCCGCGGCGTTCTACCGCAGCGGCGTCGCCGACTTCTTCGTGGTCACCTACCGCGACCAGCCCCAGATGGTCGAGCTCTCGGCCTACGCGCCGACGCCGACGGTGTTCGTGCCGGGCGGCGCCGAGCGCCAGCACTCCGTCGCCAACGCGCTCGCCGAGCTCCCGGCCGACGTCGAGTACGTCTTCATCCACGACTGCGCCCGCCCCCTCGTCCGGCCCGAGCAGCTCGTGGCGCTGCACAAGGTCGTCCGCCGGGAAGACGCCGTGGTCCTCGCCCACCGCGTGGCGGACACCATCAAGGAGCACCGCGGCGAGGGCCGGCTGCGCACGCTCGACCGCTCGCGGCTGTGGGCCATGGAAACCCCGCAGGTCTTCGCTCGCGATCTCATCGCCCGCGCTTACGCGCGGCTCGGGCGGCGGAAGATCACGGACGACGCCGCCGCCGTCGAACTGCTCCGTCATCCCATCGCGCTCCTCGAGAACACGCACCCGAACCCGAAGCTCACCACCCCCTCCGACCTCTCGTACGCGGAATTCCTGCTCGGCGCGGAACCCCCGGCCTGACGGCCCGCAACCCTCCTCCCGCATGCTCCGCATCGGCCACGGCTACGACATCCACCGCACCGCCCCGGGCCGGAAGCTCGTGCTCGGCGGCGTCGCGTTCGACGCCGCGTTCGGGCTGGAAGGGCATTCCGACGCCGATGCCCTGACGCACGCGATCTGCGACGCCCTGCTCGGCGCGGCCGGCCTGCCCGACATCGGACACTTCTTCCCGAACACGGATCCGCAATGGAAGGGGGCGGACTCGCAGCAGCTGCTGCAGCGGGTCGTCGCCGCGCTCCGCGAACACGGCTTCGCGCCGGTGAACATCGACGCCACGCTCGTCGCCGAAAAGCCGAAGATCGCCCCCCGGATCGCCGAGATGAAGGCCGCGCTCGCGCGGTCCACCGGACTCCCGGCCGACGCGATCGGGCTCAAGGCCACGACCAACGAGGGCGTGGGCGACCTGGGCCGGGGGCTCGCGATCTGCGCCCACGCCGTCGCGCTGATCCGGAAGGGCCCGTGACCGGCAGGGACGGGCCCGTCTCTTCCCTCGTCCGCCCGCAGCTCTCGCTCGACCCGCCCGGTCCGCACCGCTTCACTCGCCGCCCATGCGCCGCCCGGTCCGACCTCTGCCCGCCGCCCTCTGCCTTCTCATGCTGGGCCTCCTCGCCGGCTGCGCCAAGCGCGAGACCCCGGTCGATCGGGGCACGCGCGACCGGCTCCTCCACCGCAGCCTCAGCACGGATCCGGCCGAGCTCGATCCCCACGTCATTTCCGGGCTGCCCGAGATCAACGTCGTCACCGCCCTCTTCGAAGGCCTCGTCGCCGAACATCCCGAGACGCTCGCCCCCGTGCCGGGCGTGGCCGAGCGGTGGGACGTTTCGGACGACGGGCTAACGTACACCTTCCACCTCCGCGCCGACGCGAAATGGTCGACCGGGGAGCCGGTGACGGCGGCGGACTTCGTCGCCTCCTATCGCCGCATGCTCAGCCCCGACCTCGGCGCCGACTACGCGGCGTGGCTCCACGTCCTCCGCAACGGTGCCGGCTACCACCGGGGCGCCGTCAAGGACTTCAGCGAGGTGGGCGTCGCCGCCGCGGATCCCCGGACCCTGGTTCTCCGACTCGAGCATCCCGCGCCGCACGTGCTCGCGCAATTGTCCCACCCGGCGTGGTTTCCCGTTCACGTCCGCTCGATCGAAAAGGTCGGCTCGCCGCACCGCCGCGGGATTCCCTGGACCCGCCCTGAGACGATGGTCGGCAACGGCCCGTTCGTCCTGAAACGCTGGTCGCGCGGCGAGATCCTCGTCGTGGAGAAATCCCCGACCTACTGGGACGCCGCGAACGTCCGGCTCAACGCCATTCACTTTCGTCCCGCGACCGGCGTGGACACCGAAGAACGCGCCTACCGCGCCGGCCAGCTCCATGTCACGGAAGCACTGCCCTTCACGAAGATCGAATCCTGGCGCCGCGAGCGTCCCGCCGAGCTCACGATCAGCCCGTTCCTCGACACCTATTTTTACCGACTGAACGTCACTCACCCGGCCCTGCGCGAGCGGAAGGTCCGCCGCGCCCTCGCGCTTGCCGTCGACCGCGCCGGCCTCGTGCGCGACATCCTGCGCGGAGGCCAGGCCCCGGCGGGCCATTTCGTCCCCGCCATGTTCAAGGATTACGCGCCGCCCGCGGGCTTCGCCACCGACTTCGCCGCAGCGCGCGCGCTGATCGCCGAGGCCGGTTTCCCCGAAGGCAAGGGCCTGCCGCCGCTCGAGATCACGATCAACAACTCCGCGAACCACCAGGCGATCGCGGAATACGTGCAGGCCACGTGGCGCCACGAGCTGGGCATCGACGTCCGCATTCTCAACATGGAGCAGTCGACGATGATGGCCCAGCGCCGGGCATTGAACTATCAGATCCTCCGCTCGGATTGGGCCGCCGATTACCTCGACCCGATCGCCTTCCTCGAGATCTTCACGTCCGACTCGAGCAACAACCACACGGCATGGAAGAATCCGGCGTACGACGCGCTGATCGCCGAGGCGCGCCGCACCGCCGACGCGGCGGCCCGCGCCCAGCTGCTCCGGCAGGCCGAGGCCCTGCTGCTGGAGGAAGCGCCGATCATTCCGTTCTATTCCTATGCGACCGTCCGCCTGGTGCACCCCAGCGTGCGCGGCTGGCATCCGACCGTGCTCGACCGCCACCCGTACAAGCACGTGTGGCTGGAGCCGGCGAACAACTGATGGACCGGCGGCCCGGATACCGTGCCGGGGAAGGACCGGCTCTGTCCGGTCCATCCTGTATTGGAATATCGAACCGTGCCGGAGCCTCGCGGACTTCGCGGACAATTCCGCCGGAAAATCGGCGCGGACGACACGGAGGTCGTTCCTCCACGCTCACGGCCGTCACGGAGAACCGCCTCTGGAGGGACCGGCTCCGTCCGGTCCGTCCAGTATTGGACTATCGAACCGCGCCGGAGCCTCGCGGACTTCACGGACAATTCCGCCGGAAAATCGGCGCGGACGACACGGAGGTCGTCCCTCCACTCCCACAACCGCCATGGAGCATCCGCGCCCGTCCGCCATCTTTCACCTGTTCTCTCCTGCTTCCGGTCTTCTGGGTCCTGGCTTCTCTCCTGCTCGTCTCCGGCTGCCGCCGACCACCCGCCGGCGCCGATCCGGGCCGGGCGCTGCGCATCGCCCAGCGCAACGAGCCGGCCACGCTTGATCCGCACCTTGCCACGCTGCCCGACGCATTTTTCATCATCCGCGCGCTCAGCGAGGGACTCGTCACGCCGAATCCGGCCGGCGGCGAGCCGCTGGCGGCGGCCGCGG
>DASPMS010000007.1:0-37191 GCA_035626915.1 Opitutaceae bacterium | reverse complement strand
TCTCGTTCGTGAACTCCGGCGACCAGCCGGTCGCGATCGCGGAGATCCGCACGAACTGCGACTGCCTCGCCGCCGAATCGGACCGGCCCCGCTACGCGCCGGGCGAGCGCGGCGTCATCAAGGCGCGCTTCACCACGGGCGACCGGCTCGGCCTCTATGAGCGGTCGATCCTGGTCGTGACCGACGAAGGCGGCGACCCGGCGCGCCTGGCCGTCAAGGTGGACGTGCCCGCGCCGGCGGAGGCCTCGCCGCGCACCGTGGACTGGCGCGTGAACGCCGCGGCCGAGCCGCGCGCCATCGAGCTGGCCGTGGCGCCGGAGCTCGCGATCGACTTCACTTCGGCGGTCAGCACCGGCGCAGGATTCGACGTCCGGCTGGAGCCGGTCGAAGCCGGCCGCCGGTACCGCGTGGTCGTGATGCCGAAGAGCACCGCCGAGCGCACGAGCGCGGCGATCCGCATCCGTGGAACCGAGCGCGCCGGGCGCGAGGTCACGATCAGCGCCTACGCCTACGTGCGCTGACGCGGTGCCGGGGGCGCGCGGGCGCGGCTACAGGAAAAACGCCCGCTGCTTTTCCGAGATCGCGAGCCCGGCCCGCTCCATCACCTGCATCAGATCCTCCCAGATCGCGCGCTTCGAGCGGTTGCTCTGGTTGCGCAGGATATAGGACGGGTGGTAGGTGACCATGACCGGCTTCCCGGCGAACTGGTGCCAGCGGCTGCGGATCTCGCCCAGCGTCTTGAACGTCCCCTGCCCCAGCAGGCCGCCGGCGGCGGTCGCGCCGAGCGCGACGATCAGCTCGGGCTGCACGATCTCGATCTGCGCGCGGAGGTAGGGCAGGCAGTAGGCCATCTCCTCCGGCGTCGGCGGCCGGTTCCCGTATTGCTCGCCGCCGCCCGCGACCGGCAGCTCGGGGCGCCAGTTCATGATGTTGCCGATGTAGACCTGCTCGCGCTTCAGGCCCATCGCCTGGATCATCTTGTTGAGCAGCTGTCCGGCCGCGCCGACGAAAGGCTCGCCCTGGACCTCCTCGTCCGCACCGGGCGCCTCGCCGCAGAAAAAGATCTTCGCATCGAGATCACCGACGCCGAGCACCACCTGCTTGCCGGGACGCACGTGCGCGCGGCACACCGGGTCGTCGAGCACCTGCTTCTTCAGGGCGTTCCACTTCGCGCGCTTGTCGCCGGCGGGCAACTCGACGACCGGCGGCGTCGGAGGCACGGGCGCGATGCCGGCCGGCAGGGCCGGGGCGGTCCGCGCCAGAGCCGCGGGGGCGGCCGGGACCGGCAAGTCCGGACGGGGCAGCACGGCAGCCTCGCGGGCGGGCGGCGGCGGAGACGCGGCGGCGCCGGGGTCCGCCCGGCGCGCCTTCTCGACCACCGACCGCAAGTGCGCGAGCGTGGCCTCGCTCACCGGCATGCCGCGCACGCCGTCGGCCTTGAGCCGACGGAGTTCCTCGGTGAGGGCCTCGAGTGCTTCGCGCATGTCAGGGGCCGCGGGATGCGAGGAGCTTGTCGACGTGCTTGGCGAGCAGGTCGAACTCGAGGTTGACCGGATCGCCCACGCGCTTCTCGCGGAGGTTGGTGACCTCCAGCGTGTGCGGGATCAGCCACACGGCGAGCGAGGCCGGGCCGGTCTCGGCGATCGTGAGCGAAATGCCGTCGAGGGCGATGCTGCCCTTGTGCACCGCGAGGCGCGCGAACTCCGGCGCATGGCGCACGCGCAGGAAGGTGTCCTTTCCGCGCGGCTCCATCGTCTCGACGGTGCCCGTCGTGTCGATGTGGCCGGTCACGAAGTGCCCGCCGATCTTCCCGCCCGCGCGCAGGCTGCGCTCCAGGTTCACCGCGGCGCCGGGACGCAGCCCCGCGAAGTTCGTCAGCCGGCGGGTCTCCTCGAGGATGTCGAAGTGCAGCCGCCCCGCCTCGGCCTGCACAAGCGTCAGGCAGCAGCCGTTGACGGCGATGCTGTCGCCCAGGGCAGCGTCCTCGGCCGCGACCCGCGCGTCCACGGTCAGCCGCCACGCGTTGGCCTGGGGCGCGAACGCGAGCACCGAGCCGGTTTCCTCAACGATGCCGGTGAACATGCGGGCGCTCCTAAAGAGCCCGCGGTCCGCAACTTGGCAAGGCCGTACCGGGGGGTTGACGGTGCTCCCCATTCCCGCACAGTCGCCCCTTTATCTCATGGCGACGTCCAGCACCGACTACGACTTCCTTTCCCTCGAGCCGCACTGGCAGAAGGTCTGGGAGGAAACCAAGGCGTTCCGCGCCGATGACGACGCGGCCAAGCCCAAGTACTACGTGCTGGACATGTTCCCCTACCCGTCCGGCGCGGGCCTGCACATCGGCCATCCCGAGGGTTACACGGCGACCGACATTCTCGCGCGTTACAAGCGCGCGAAGGGCTTCAACGTCCTGCACCCCATCGGGTGGGACGCCTTCGGCCTGCCCGCCGAGCAGCACGCGGTGAAGACCGGCACGCATCCCGCGTCCAACACGCAGAAGAACATCGTCAATTTCCGCCGGCAGATCAAAGCGCTCGGGTTCTCGTACGACTGGGACCGCGAGGTCGACACGACGGATCCGGAGTACTTCCGCTGGACGCAGTGGATCTTCCTCCAGCTTTTCCGCCGCGGGCTCGCCTACGTCGACGAGCGCCCGGTCTGGTGGTGTCCCGAGCTCCGGACGGTGCTGGCCAACGAGGAAATCGTCGACGGCAAGTCCGAGGTCGGCGGCTTCCCGGTCGAGCGCCGCAACCTCCGCCAGTGGGTGCTGCGCATCACCGCCTACGCCGAGCAGCTGCTCGACGGGCTTAAGGAGGTCGACTGGCCCGACTCGACCAAGCGGATGCAGGAGGCATGGATCGGCCGCAGCGAGGGCGCCGAGGTGTCGTTCAAGCTCGCAGGGCCGGCGGCCGGCGAGCTGCGGATTTTCACCACGCGGCCCGACACCCTGTTCGGCTGCACCTACATGGTCGTCGCGCCCGAGCATCCCCTCGTGCCGGCGCTCACCACGCCCGCGCAACGGGAGGCCGTCGAGGCGTACCGGCGGAAGGCGGCGACGAAGAGCGACCTCGAGCGCACCGACCTCGCGAAGGAGAAGTCCGGCGTCTTCACCGGCAGCCACGCCATCAACCCGGTGAACGGCGCGCGCGTGCCGGTGTGGATCGCCGACTACGTGCTCATGGGCTACGGCACCGGCGCGATCATGGCCGTGCCGGCGCAGGACGAGCGGGACTGGGAGTTCGCGAAGCTTTACGACCTGCCGATCGTCCGCACCGTCCAGCCGCCGGCCGGATTCACGGGCGACGCCTATGTCGGCGACGGTCCCGCCATCAACAGCGCGCACGGCGACCTCTCGCTCGACGGCCTGCATGTCGCCGAAGCCAAGGCGAAGATCACCGCCTGGCTCGAGGCCAGGCGCCTCGGCACGCGCCGCGTGAACTACAAGCTCCGCGACTGGCTCTTCTCCCGTCAGCGGTATTGGGGCGAGCCCTTCCCCATCGTCTGGGTCGGCGAGGCCGACTACCGTAAAGTTGGCGCGCTTCGCCCGGACCTGCCCGCGCAACCCGTGACGTTCGTCGAGGACGGCGTCCCCCAGTTCGCCGTGCCGCTGCCGGACGCCGCCCTGCCCCTCACCTTGCCCGATGTGCAGTCCTACCTGCCCTCCGGCACCGGCGAGAGCCCGCTCGCGAACGAAACCGCGTGGCTCGAGATCTGGTTCAACGCCACCACGGGCGAATCCGTCCCGGCCTCCGCGGCGAAGCCCGCCGGCGACGCGTGGGTCCGCGGCCGCCGCGAGACGAACACAATGCCGCAGTGGGCCGGCTCCTGCTGGTATTACCTGCGCTACCTCGATCCCAAGAACCCGGCGGCGATTGCGAGCGCCGCGGCGATGAAGTATTGGGGCGTGCCCGATCTCTACGTCGGCGGCGCGGAACACGCCGTGCTCCACCTCCTGTACGCGCGGTTCTGGCACAAGGTGCTGTTCGACCTCGGCGTCGTGCCGCAGCCCGAGCCCTTCAAGAAGCTCTTCCACCAGGGGATCATCCTCGGCGAGGACGGCCAGAAGATGTCCAAGAGCCGCGGCAACGTGGTGAATCCCGACGACATCATCCGCGACTATGGCGCCGACACGTTGCGGCTTTACCTGATGTTCCTCGGCCCTCTCGAGGCGATGAAACCCTGGAATCCGAAGGGCATCGAGGGCGTCCATCGGTTCCTCCGGAAGTTCTGGCGCGAGTGCCTGGGCGAGGACGGCCAGCCGAACAGCCGGCTCTCGGACGCGGCGAAGCTCTCGCCCGACGCCGACAAGCTCCTCCACGAGACCATCAAGAAGGTCGGCGATGACATCGAGGGACTCCGGTTCAACACCGCGATCTCCCAGATGATGATCCTCCTGAACGCGCTGCAGAAGGAGCCGGCGGTCCCGCGGGGGGCGATGCTGGAATTCGTCCAACTGCTCGCCCCGTTCGCGCCGCACCTCGCCGCCGAGCTCTGGGCCCGGCTCGGGCGGTCCGGGCCGGTCATGTCCGCGCCTTGGCCGGCGTACGACGCGGCGAAGCTTGTCGCGACCACCATCACGGTGGTCTTCCAGGTGAATGGAAAACACCGCGGCGACGCGCAGGTGCCCGCCGGCACCTCGGAAGCCGAGCTCGTGGAAATCGCGCGAAGCCACCCGGCCGTTTCCCCCCACGTCTCTGGGAAACAACTAAAGCGCACCATTTACGTAAAAGGAAGATTGCTCAACCTCCTCGTTTAGTGCAGATTGTGAACAAAGTGCGAAAGCCGGAATTCACCTTGATGTAGGGATAATACCCTACTTCATTGTTAGCCATTGGGCCGCACCTTCCGATTCAGGTCTGGCGCAGCCGAAAAGCACATGTCCCCCGTCGCCAAACTCCTCGCCCTTGGGCTCGCGAGCGCATGCCTGATGGCACCGGCCTTCGGTCAGCGCCAGCTTGGACGGCGCACGACGCCAACGGCGAAGTTCTTCGTGGCCGAGGTGAAGGGCGAATCCCAGATCACGAGCGGGGAGCGGGTGCATGAAGGCCGGCAAGCGTCCGCCTACGACGCGCCCGGCACCGTGATCGAGACCAAGGCGGATTCCCACAGCGCCGTGGTGTACTCGAACGGCACGGGGATGTTCGTCGACTCGGACACCCGGGTGGAGATCGAGCGCTTCTCGCAGGAACCCTTTGTGCCGAGCCAGTACACGCCGGACGCGGAGCCCTCCATCACCCAGAGCAACATCTTCGTCTCCCGCGGGTTCGTGGGCGTCTGCACCGGCCAGTTGGTTTCAGGCAGCACGATGAGCTATTCGACGGCGCACGCCGCCGTGAACGTCCGCGGCCGCAAGATCGGCATCCGCACGAGCCCGGAGGAGACGGTGATCTACCTCCTCGAGGGCGACGTCACGGTCCGGTCGGATGCGCGGGATTTCAACGGCCACGTCCTTCGGCCCGGCGAACAGGCTGTCGTGCGGCCGGGTGCGGCCGGCCAGCCGGCGAGCGTGACGATCAGCCCGATCCCCTCGGATGTGATGGCCTCCCTCGACGAGCGCGTGACCGTCGCCTGCAACGCCCGCCGCACCGTTTCGTTCGAAACGATCGACCGGGCGGCCGACGGCGGCGGCGAAGGCGATGGCGAGTCGCAGGAGATCGTCGCCCGTCCGACCGTCGAAGCCGAGGTCCCGACGAATCTGGTGGTGAGTCCCGACCGCCTTCCGGGCACCTGAAGCCATGCCTCCCCGGTCCCACCGCATCCTCTGTCTGGCGCTCGCGGTCGTGCTGGGGCTCGGCCCGACGTCGGCCCTCGCGCTGCTGAACATCGGCGGCTCGCGCAACCAGGTGTTCGTGTTCGGAAACGTCCGCGTCGGCTACGACTCGAACATCTTCTCCAGTGCGACCGCGGAGGATGACACCGTGATCACGGGCAGCTTTGGCGCCGAGCTCCGGCGCAAGCGCGGCATCATCGGCGTGAATTCGACCGTCACGCTGCAGTACATGAAGTTCAGCCGGTTCACCGACGAGGGCGGATTCAACCCGGACTTCATGCTCGAACTGACGAAGTCGACCGGCCGCACGACCGGCGAGCTGAAGCTCCATGCGTTCCGCTCCAACCGCGCGGACAGCGCGGTCAATCTCCGCACGACCTCCTGGAACATCCCGCTGGACCTGAGCGTCCGCTACCCGATCAACGAGAAGCTTTACGTGGCCTCGGCCACGAGCTACCTCCGGCGCGATTACGTCGAGGACGCCCAACTCGTCGACTACGTCGACTACAGCCAGGGTTTCGACGTGTTCTACGTCTACAATTCGCGGATCGACCTCCTGGCCGGCTACCGTTTTCGGCATTCCGACACCCTCGTGGGCCAGTCCCGCGACCACTCGTTCACGCTCGGCGTCACGGGGGGGATCTTCCCGAAGGTCACCGGCACGGTGCGCCTCGGGTACCAGCTCCGCCGCACCCTGCAGACCGGCCGTGAAGACGACCAGATCACGATCTCGACCTCGCTGAACTGGGTGCCCACCCGCAAGCTGAGTGTCGAGATGGGCGTGAGCCGGGACTTCACCATCACGGCACTCGGCGACTCCGTCGACACCCTCGGGGCGTCGGCGCACGCCACCTACTCGATGAACCGCCGGCTCGAGTTCGACGCGGGCGTCTCGTACGGCCGCAACCGGTTCCTCGGGACGACCCCGCGGACGGACGACTTCCTCGAATGGAGCGCCAGCGCGCGCTACACGCTCAACGAGCACCTGACGGTGGCCGGCACCTACTCGCACCTGGAGAACTGGTCGACCGCCAGCTTCTCCGACTTCACGCGCACCGGCTACAGCCTCGATATCTCGAGCCGGTTCTGACCCCGCCATGCCCACGCCCCGCCGCCTGTTCGCCGCCCTCGCCGCCCTCGTCCTGGCCCTGGCCTCCGGCGTTGGCCAGGAGGCGCCGAAGAGCGCGGCCGACCAGAAGAAGAACTACATCCACACGCTCCAGCTCGGTGACCGCGTGCGCATCGCCGTGTATCAGGAGGACGACCTGCTTTCCAATCCCCGCATCGACGCCCGCGGCCGCGTCAACCTTCCCCTCGTCGGCGAGGTGGGGATCGGCGGGATGACCCTGGCGCAGGCCCAGAAGATGATCGAGGACGCGTACAAGGACGGCCGGTTCCTGCGGAATCCGCAGGTCACCATCACCGTCGAGGAATACGCCCCCCGCGAGGTCTCGATCCAGGGCGCAATCCGCAACGCCGGCCGCTACGTGCTGCCGGTCGAGTCGACGTTCACGGTCGTGGAGCTGGTGACGAAGGCCGGCGGATTCACCGACATCGCGAAGGGGACCGCCGTGACCATAACGCGCATCGCGCCGGACGGTTCCAAGCGCGTCTTCACCGTCGACGTCGAGAGTCTCATTCGCGGGCGCCGCGGTGCCCGCACCAACGAGGACATCCTCCTCCAGCCCGGCGACATCGTCTACGTGCCCGAGAGCCTCATCTGAGCGACCGATGTCCGCCGCCATCCCGCCCGCCAGCGCTTCCGCCCGCCCGCCGCCCGGCACCGAGGAACCCGCCCCGGAACGGCGCACGCTGCGAGACTACGTGATCATGCTGCGCGAGCGCATGTGGGTCGCGCTGCCGATCGCGGTGCTCGTCGCCCTCGGGGTGGGCTACAAGCAGGCGAGTGAGACGCCCCTGTACGCCGCGCAGGCCACGATGCAGTTCAAGCGCCCCGAGCGCGTGGTGAACATCGAGGCGGTCGTCGACCAGTCGACCCGCTCGGACGCGGACCTGTTCACGCACATGAAGGTGCTGCAGAGCCAGAAGATCCGCGACGCCGTGGCCCGCTCGCTCACGCCCGAGGAGACCAAGCTCCTGCAGCGCCCGTGGGCGGCCGAGGCCGGCGCGAACGTGCCCTCCGGCGCCGGCCTCCTCGGCAGCGTTTCCGTCGAATACACGCGGGGCAACCTGATCGTCGGGGTCAACGTCGTGCACCGCGACCCGGAGGGCGCGGCGCTCGTCGCCAACCGCTACGTCCAGCAGTTCATCCGCTCGCTCATCGAGGACGCCAGCGGCCTCAACGAGGCGGCGGTGGTGTACCTGCGCCAGCGCGCGGACGAGCTGCGCCGGGAGTCCGAGGCGGCCAACACGCGGCTGCAGGAGTACCGGCGCCAGCACAACCTCGTCGACCTCGACAGCAACGTCACGATCGTCGGCGAGCGGCTCCGGACCATCAACGCCGAGCTCACCCGCACCCGCGTGGAGCGGATCCGGCTGGAGGGCCTGGTCGCCCAGATCAAACGCATCCAGGAGGCCGGCGGCGACCTGCTCGAGACCGAATACGTGTCGAACTACGGCACGATCCCCTCGCTGCGTTCCCAGCTGGCCGACCTCAACCGCCAGCAGTCCATCCTGGGCGAGCGCTACCTGGAGCGCCACCCCCGGATGATCGAGGTGGCCGGGGCCATCGAGGTCGTCCGCGGGCAGATCACCCGGAACATCGAGCAGGCCATCGCCGACCTCAACGCGCAGGTGACCCGCATCCGCGAAGGCGAGCAGATGCTCGGCCGCGAGTACGCGATCGCGGAGCGCGAGCAGCTGCGCCTGGGCGAGCTCTCGGTCGAATTCAAGAGCCTGGAGAACCAGGCCGCGGTCGCCCGCAGCAACTACGTCCAGATCCTCGACCGCCTGAATCAGACGACGACCGTGGGCAACCTGGAGAGCATCCCGGTGAAGCCGCTCGACGCGGCGGTGCCGGCCGGCGCGCCCTTCCGCCCGCGCCTGCAGGAGATCGTGCGGCGCTGCCTGATCCTGGGCGTCGCCGTGTTCCTCGGCGTGGCGCTCGGCCTGAGCTTCCTCGACGACCGCGTGAAGAGCACGTGGGACGTCGAGGGCTTCATCGGCGCCAACCTGCTGGGCATCATCCCCGACCTCGGCGACGTGCCGGAGTCCGAGAAGCACCTGCTCGCATCCGGCAACCAGACCACGCCCGGGTCCGAGGCGTTCCTCGGGATCTACAGCGCGGTGAAGATCCAGTCGAAGCTCGACTTCCCGAAGGCGGTGCTGATCACCAGCACGATCCCCGGCGAGGGCAAGACGATGATCAGCAGCAACCTCGCGGCCGCCTTCGCCCGGCACGGCAAGAAGGTGCTGCTCCTCGACTGCGACATGCGCCGGCCGATGCTGCACCGGCATTTCAAGCTCACCAACGAGGCCGGCCTGATCACCTGGTTCGACGCCGGCGCCAACGTCCCCGCCGACCCGCTCGCCGACCCCGCCCTCGGCATCGTCAAGGTCGAGGAGAACCTCTATCTGCTTCGGTCCGGCGGCCGCTCCAAGAGCCCCACCGAGCTGCTCGAGGATCCGGTCTTCGTGCAGTTCGTCGACGCCCTCAAGCGTCACTTCGACCTCGTGATCGTGGACTCGCCGCCGATGGGCGCCGTCACCGACGCGCTCCTCCTCGCCGAGCGCACCGACGAGGTGATCTACGTCTGCCGCTTCAACAAGGCGTACCGGAAACACATCCGCCTCCACATCAAACAGCTTCGCGACAGCAAGAACGAGCTCCTGGGCGTGGTGCTGAACGGCCTGTCGCCGCGCCGGATCGAGTACTACTCGAACTACCGGTACTACCGGAGCTACAAAAAATATTACGGGGCCCAGTCGTAGGGCCGCGGGGCCGGCTTCGGCCGGACCGCGCCGAAGATTGCGCTGGAGCCGGGCGGCGCTTCCGCCTTTCAGTGGTGCGGCGTCCGCGCCCCGCCCCGTGCCCCTTTCCGCCTTCCTGCCTCCCGATTTCAACCCGGCGCGCCCGCTCGCCCTGATCGCTGGACGCGGGCAGTACCCGGTGTTCACGGCCGCCGCCGTCCGTCGCGCGGGCGTGCCGCTGCGGCTCGTCGCCCTGGAGGAGGAGACGGCCCCGGAGCTCACCGCCTCGTTCCCGGCCGCCGAGCGGGTGGAGATCAACATCGGGCAGCTCGGAAAGCTCCTGGCCGCGCTGCGGGATTTCGGCGCCGGCTACGCGCTCATGGCCGGGCAGGTGAAGCCCAAACGGCTCTTTCACGGGCTCACGCCCGACCTCAAGGCCGCCCAGATCCTGCTCACGCTCCGGCGCCGCAACGCCGAGACGATCTTCGGCGCGATCGCCGCCGAGATCGCGAAGCTCGGCGTCGTCCAGCTCGACGCGCGCGCCTTCCTGGACGAGCACCTCGCCTCCCCCGGACCGATGACCGGCCGGAAACTTCCGACCGACGCCGAATACCTCGAGCACGGCATCGGCATCGCCCGCGAAATCGCCCGCCTCGACATCGGCCAGGGCTGCGTCGTGCGCAAGGGCACGGTGCTCGCGGTCGAGGCGTTCGAGGGGACGGACGAAATGCTGCGCCGCGCGGGGGCGTTCAAGACGGACGAGACGCTTTTCGTGAAGACCGTGAAACCGGGCCAGGACTACCGGTTCGACGTCCCCGTCTTCGGGATGCGCACCCTCGAGACGATGCGCGAGGCGGGGATCGCCGCCGCGGCGCTCGAAGCCGGCAAGGTCATCATGCTCGACCGCCCCGCCGTGCTCGCGCAGGCGAAGGCCTGGGGCATCCCGCTCCACGGCTATTGAGCGGAGCTTCCGGCGCCCGCCGGAACGCCGCGTCCAGCCGCCGCTTGCGCGTGCCGCGCCCGCCCGGCCGGCTTGCACTTTGCCGGCACGCACGCAAATTCCCGGCCATGCAGGATGTCGTCGAAGTCACCATCAAGGGCCTGATGCCCACCGCCAACGGCTGCGCCGTCTTCCTTGGCAACGACGACAAGACCTTCGTCATCTATGTCGATCCCAGCGTCGGCAGCGCGATCTCGATGACGCTCAATGGCGTGAAAAAGGAGCGTCCCCTCACGCACGACCTCATCGGACACGTCTTCCTCGGCTTCGGCATCACGCTGGACCGCATCATCATCAACGACGTGAACGACGGGACTTATTTCGCGCGGGTGATCCTGCAGATGAAGAACGAGCTCGGGCGGAAATTCCTCGAGCTCGACGCCCGGCCCAGCGACTCCATCGTCCTCGCCCTCCAGCAGAAGCGGCCGATCTTCGTCGCGCGCAAGGTCTACGACCTGGTGGAGGACATGTCCGAGATCCTCGAGCGCGTCCTGAAGCAGCAGAAGGAAGAGCAGTCGGGCGAAGAGGAACAGTGACGCCGCCGCGGCCCGCCGTCTTTCCGCTTGTCGGGTCCCGCCGGCGGGCGAATATCCCGCGCCCGTGACCGACCGCCCGACCCGCTTCCGCGACCTCCCTGCCGGCCTCGTGCCCGGCCAGCCGTTCACCGCGCTGGCCCCGATGCAGGATGTCACGGACCTGCCCTTCATGGCGGTGATCGCGCACTACGGCGCGCCGGACTGGTTCTTCACGGAATTCTTCCGCGTCCACGCGCAGTCGCGCCCTGAGAAGCACATCCTCCGCTCGATCGACGAGAACCGCACCGGCCGCCCCGTGTTCGCCCAGCTGATCGGCGAGCACGGGCCCGACATGGTCCGCACCGCCCAGGAGTTGCTCCGCCACCCCGTCGCGGGCATCGACCTGAACATGGGCTGCCCGGCGCCGAAGATCTACAAGAAGAACGTCGGCGGCGGCCTCCTCCGCGATCCCGCCAAGGTCGACGAGCTCCTCGGCACGCTGCGCGACGCTGTGCCGGGCCTCTTCACGGTGAAGATGCGCATCGGCTTCGACGGGCCGGACCATTTCGAGCGCATCCTGGACCTCGTCCGGAAGCACGGCGTCGACCTGCTGAGCGTGCACGGCCGCACCGTGAAGGAGATGTACCGCAGCGAGGTGCACTACGACTATATCGCGCTCGCGGCCCGCCGCGTGCCCTGCCCCGTTCTCGCCAACGGCAACGTCACCTCCGCGGCCCGCGCGGCGGCGATTCTCCGCGAGACCGGCGCCGCCGGCGTCATGATCGGCCGGCATGCCATCCGCAACCCGTGGATCTTCCGGCAGTGCCGCGAGCAGTTCGCCGGGGCCCCGGTGTTCGCCCCCACGCTGGCCGACGTGCGCGAATACATCGGGCGGCTCTACCGCGCGACGCAGGCGCCCGCCATTCCCGAGTCCGCCCACGTGGCGAAGATGAAGAAGTACCTGAATTTCGTCGGCCAGGGCGTCGACCCGCAGGGCGCGTTCCTCCACGACATGCGCCGCGCGATGACGGAGGCCGAGCTCTTCGCCGTCTGCGACCGGCACCTCCTGGCGGAGCCGACGCGCCCGTTCGCGCCCGAGCCCTACGCCGGCGTCATCGCCCGCCCGAATTGCGAGACCCCGGCCGAGTCCTGCTCCCTCGATTCCATCACGGCCTGATCAAAGCCCTGCGCGATTACTCCAAGCCCAGGGTCTTGCGGCCGACGTCCGAGATCATCTGCGGCGTCCACTGCGGGTCCCACACGATGTGGACCTTCGCTGACTCGACCGTCGGAAGCGCGGCGATCTTCTTGCGCGCATCCTCGGCGATGACCGGACCCATGCCGCAGCCCGGGGCGGTCAGGGTCATCTTGACCTCGACGGCGTGGCCGCCGGCCGGAGTCTTCTCGATCGCCAGGTCGTAGATCAGGCCGAGGTCGACGATGTTGACCGGGATCTCCGGGTCGAAGCAGGTCTTGAGCACGCTCCAGACCGCGTCCTCGCCGAATTCCTCGGCCCGCGCGGCCGGCGCCGCCGCCTCGTCCTCCAGGTCGAGCCCCGCGACCGCGCCCGCGTGCTCGCGCGCGATGCGGAACAGGCCCCGGTCGGTGCGGACGGTCACATTGCCGCCGAGCGTCTGCGCGACGTAGACGGCGGTGCCGGCCTTCAGCGTCACCGCGTCGCCGGCGGGTATCAGGGTCGCGGGCGTGTCCTGCGTGAGGGTGGTCTCTTGCGTCATGGCTTTGCGGGGGTGGACCGGGTTGCCGTCACTCGAGCCCCAGCTCGAAGGGCAGCCGCGCGTAGGCGCCGCGCGGGTCGTTGTATTCCGCCAGGCGGGCGAGCTCGGCCTGCACCTGCGCGAGGAGCCCGCCGAGCGGGCCGGCGAGGGCCGTCTCGGCCTCGCGCCGCTTGCCGCCGAAACTCTCCGCGAGCGCCTCGCCGAACTGCTTCTTGCGCGGAAACTCCGTCACGCGGAAGGAGTCGCCGAGCTTGGCGCGCTCCGCGGCGTGCGCGGTCGCGGCCGAAAGGCCGCCGATCTCGTCCACGAGCCCGAGCTCCTTCGCCTCGACGCCGGACCAGACGCGTCCCTGCGCGATCTCGTGCACCGCGGCCCGGTCGAGCTTCCGCGCCTCGGCGACCTTCGTGAGGAATTGGTCGTAGATCCAGTCGACCATCCGCTGCATGACCGCGAGCTCGTCCTCGGTCTTCGGCCGCGTGACGCTCATCGCGTCGGCGAACTTGCCGGTCTTCACCGTCTCGAACGTCAGCCCGAGCTTCTCGTTGGCCAGCCCCTGGACGTTGAGGAACATCCCGAAGACGCCGATCGAGCCCGTGATGGTGGCCTCCTCCGCGAAGATGCGGTCGGCGCTCGTCGCGATCCAGTAGCCGCCGGACGCCGCGACGCTGCCCATGGAGACGACGACGGGCTTCTCCTTCCGGGCGAGCGCGAGCTCGCGGACGATCGCCTCGGAGGCGGACGCGCTGCCGCCCGGGCTGTTCACGCGCAGGACGATCGCCTTCACGTTGTCGTCCTGCCGCAGTTTCCGGATCTCCTTGGCGAAGGTCTCCCCGAAGACGATGCCCTCCTCGTCGCCCTCGCCGTCCATGATCGGCCCCTCGGCGTACACGATCGCCACGCGGCCGCCTCCGCCCGCCTCCACCCGGCCCGCCGCCTGCCGCTTGGGCTCGAGGCCGCCGGGCGAGACCAGCCGGGCGTAGCTCTTGATGTCGACCTGCTTGAAGGACTTGCTGCCGCTCTTCACGCCGGTCTTCTGCTTCAGCTCGGCCTGGACCTCGTCGTAGTAGGCGGCGCGGTCGACGAGCTTGTGCTTCACGGCGTCCTCGCCGCGGATCAGGCCCTCGGTGTCCATCAGCTGCTGGAACTCCTCCGGCTTGAGCCCGCGGGCCCCGGCCACCGTTCCGGCCAGCTCGGCCCAGATGTCGTCGAGCAGCTTCTGCACCTGCGCGCGGTTCTCGGGGCTCATGTCGCGCCGCGTGTAGGGCTCGATCGCGCTCTTGTACTTGCCGACGCGCGTGACCTGCACGCCGATGCCGAACTTCTCGAAGGCGCCCGCCAGGAACATCGGGCGCGACGCCAGTCCGGGCATCGCCAGCGCGCCGTACGGGTCGAGCACCAGGTCGTCCGCCGCCGAGCCGAGGTAGTACTCGCGGGTCGTGAGCAGGGTGAAATAGGCCTTCACCGGCTTGCCCGCGGCACGGAACTCAGCGATCGCGTCGCGCACTTCCTTGAGAGCCGCATAGCCGGAACCGTAGCCGTCCGGGTTGAACTGCCCGGTGAGGAACAGGCCGCCGACGGCGTCGTCCTTTGCCGCCGCGCGAAGCGCGCGCACCACGGCGCGGAGCTGCAGCCGCTGCGGCGCGTCGCCGCCGCCGAACGCGCCCATCAGCTCGTCCAGACCCTCCATCTGCTCCGGGGCGTCGGTGATGTTGCCGGTGAAGTCGAAGACGAGCCACGCCCCCTTCTCCACCGCCGCGGGCTTCTCGGCCGACGAGGCCGCGATCCCGACCAGCAGCAGGAAGCCGAGACCCGACGCGCCGATGACAAAGACGATCAGCGCGGCCAGCGCCCCGAAGAACGAGGAGAAGAAGTTTTTCATGCCGGGCCGAAGCTACCCGCCCCGGCACCTGCCACCAGCGAAAAACCGCGGCCGGCGCTTCCCCGACGCGGGCGGGCGCCGGCCGGGACGACCGGTCGGCGGAACCGGGTTCAGCCCCGGCCCGCCGCGCCGATAACGAGGAATTAACCCTACTATTCCTTTCCTTGCCGCGGCGTTTCGCCTAGGTTCCCCGCCACCGCCATGAGCGAAGAGAACAAGCTCCTCACGACCAACCGCAAGGCCCTGACCATCAACCTCGACGGGTCGCGCTACGGCACCATCGCCGAGATCGGAGCCGGCCAGGAGGTCGCGCGCATCTTCTTCCAGGCGGGCAGCGCGTCGGGCTCGATCGCGAAGACCATGTCCGCGTACGACATGACCTTCAGCGACGCGATCTATGGCAAGGCGCCGCGGTACGTCTCGCGCGAGCGCCTCGAGACCATGCTGCAGCACGAGTTCGAGCTGCTCCGCGCCCGGCTCTCCGAAAAGCGCGGCGACCGCACCCGGTTCTTCGTCTTCGCCGACACCGTCGCCACCAAGGGCAAGTCCAACGCCGAAGGGCACGGCTGGCTCGGGATCCGGTTCCAGATGAACCCGGGCGAGGAGCCCAGCGACATCATCATCCACGTCCGCACCCTCGACAAGCGGCACGTCCAGCAGCAGGAGGCGCTCGGCATCATCGGCGTGAACCTGATCTACGGCGCGTTCTACCAGCACGCCGAGCCGGAGAAATTCATCGAGTCCCTCGTCGACAACCTGGGGAACGAGCGCGTCGAGGTGGACATGCTCCGCTTCAGCGGCCCGGCGTTCCGCCAGGTGGACAACCGCCTGCTCTCGCTGTGCCTGGTGAAGTACGGGCTCACCAACGCGGTCATGTTCTCGCCGGCCGGCGACGTGCTCCAGCCGTCCGAGGTCATCTACAACCGCCCGGTGCTCGTCGAGCGCGGCAGCTTCCGACCCGTCACCCACGTCAACGTCGACATGCTCAACTGCGCGACGGCGCAGTTCCTCCAGGAGCCGATGGTCAAGGGCAAGGATGTCGTCGTGCTCATGGAGATCACGATGAACAACCTCCTGGCCGGCGGGGCGCTCGACGAGCGCGACTTCCTCTCGCGCGTCGACATGCTCGGCCACATCGGCTTCACCGTGCTGATCTCGAACTATTCCGAGTTCTACCGGCTCGTCTCCTACTTCCGCCGCTACACCAAGGAGATGATCGGCGTCGCCCTCGGCATCAACAACCTCCTGGAGATCTTCAACGAGAAGTACTACGAGAACCTCGAGGGCGGCATCCTGGAGTCGATGGGCCGCATGTTCCGCCACGCGGTGAAGCTGTACTGCTACCCCATGAAGCAGTCGGGCTACGACAGCTACCTGCAGCCGGGGCATCTCGCGGAGGCCCGGCCGGTCCCGGCCGACGGCCAGGCCCGGCCCCCGGCGCCCCCGCCGCCGGCGGGCGGATCCAATCCCGCGCACGGCGTGACCCACGCGTTCGCCGCGCACGTCCTGATCACCGCGCGCAACCTCCACGTCGCCGACCACCTGCGGAATCTCTACGCCCACCTGCTGGAGAACCATTACATCGACTGCATCACCGGCTACAACGAGGACTACCTCGCGATCTTCTCCCGCGACGTCCTTCAGCGCATGAAGCACGGCGACGACACCTGGGAGAAGATGGTTCCGCGCAAGGTCGCGGAGATCATCAAGGAACGCCACCTCTTCGGCTACGGCCTGGGCCGCGCCGTTCCGGCCCCCGCGGCCGCGAAATAGGCGCGACGCACGGGAGCGTCAGCCCCGTCCGGCGGGGCCGCGGGCAGTCTCCGAACGCCCCGGGCCGACCGGCCACTGGGCGCCTGGCGCCCGACCGCCTAGAGTCGCACCTTGAATGACTGCGCTGCTCAACCGGCTCCACGAGGGACTGTGGGAACGCAACGAAGCCATGACCGTGCTCGGCATGGCCATCGGGCATCGCATGACCGTCGCGCGGCTCGGCGACGGCTCGCTGTGGGTCCACTCGCCCGTCGCGTACTCGGCCGAGCTCGCGGCCAGCCTCGACGCCCTCGGGTCGGTCGCCCACATCGTGGCGCCGAACTACGTGCACGACACCTACCTCGAGGGCTGGTTGCCGAACTACCCCGGCGTGCGCTTCCACGCCCCGCGGTCCTTCCACAAGGTCTTCCCCCGATTCCGGATCACGGACGCGCTCGGCGAGACGCCGGATCCCTCGTGGGCGGGCCTGATCGACCAGCACGCGGTGCAGGGCGCGCCGCGGCTGCACGAGGTCGTCTTCCTCCACCGTCCGTCGCGCACCCTCATCGTCGCGGACCTGTCGTTCAACCTCGGGCGCGACATGCCCTGGCTCAGCCGCCAGCTCTGCCGGGTCAACGGCTGCTACGACCATTTCGGGCCGTCGCGGCTGTTCCGCAGCGTGATCCGGGACCGCGCCGCGCTCCGCGCCTCGATCGACCGGATCCTCGGCTGGGATTTTGACCGTCTCGTCGTCGGCCATGGGGCCGTGATCGAGACCGGCGGCAAGGCCGCGTTGCGGGAAGCGTTCTCCTTTCTCGCTTGAGCCAATCGCCCCGGGGCGGACGGAAATTGCCGCCGACCGCATCCGGCCGCCACCGATGTCCGCGGCGGGTCGGGCTATCCTTAGCCCGCCGCATTCCCGCCGGATCGCGTGCCGGACCGGCGCGTCGAGGATAACGCGCCCTGCCCCGCCTCGCCGCGACAGCGTCGGGCAAACTCGGGCGAACGCGCAGAAAAACCGTGCCAACCTGCCGTCTCGTCCGCTAGAGCCTCCCTTCCCAACCGGGAAGCTTAGAACGGAGAACCTGCCTTGCACTTCCACAAATACCACGCCCTCGGCAACGACTACCTCGTCATGGATCCGGCCGACCACCCCGGCTGGGCCGCGCCCGCGCCGGAGCAGACCCGCGTCATCTGCCACCGCAATTTCGGGATCGGCTCGGACGGCATCCTCTGGGGTCCGCTCCCGGCGACGAAGGCCCAGTTCGGCCTGCGCATCTTCAATCCCGACGGCTCCGAAGCGGAGAAGTCGGGCAACGGCATCCGCATCTTCTCCCGCTACCTCCTCGACCGGAAGAAGGTCGGGACGGCGCCGTTCACGCTCGAGACGCCGGGCGGCATCGTCGAGGTGACCATCGCGCCCGGCGGGGACCTGATCACGGTCGAGATGGGCCGGGTCTCGTTCGCGAGCGACCGGATCCCGGTCGTCGGACCGGCCCGCGACGTCCTGAACGAGAAGATCCGGGTCCAGGACCGCGAGTTCACGTTCTGTGCCGCGACGATCGGCAACCCCCATTGCGTGATCCCCCTGCCGGACGTGAGCGAGAAGCTCGCGCGGCAATACGGCCCCGACCTCGAGGTCCACCCGAACTTCCCGCGCCGGACGAACGTGCAGTTCCTGCAGATCCTCGACCGCGCGAACATCCGCATCGAGATCTGGGAGCGCGGCGCCGGATACACCCTGGCCTCGGGCAGCAGCTCGAGCGCCGCGGCCGCGGTCGCCCGCCGGCTCGGGCTGGTGGATCCGAAGCTCACCGTCCACATGCCCGGCGGCCGGATCGGCATCGAGATCGCGCCCGACTACGCGATCAAAATGACCGGCCCCGCGACGCGCGTCGGCACCGGCGAGCTTTCGGACGAGATCTTCCGGACGAAAGTCTGAGGACGTCCGCGGTCACCGCAGCGGGTTCAACGCGGCCGGAATCATGGCGCACGGCCACATGGGACCGGCCGGACTCGGCGAGACGGGCGAACGAGACGCCCGGGCGGCGCCGGGGCGCCGCCTCACTCCGCCATCATCCCGATCACCATCAATCCACCGGTGCAGACGATGATCAGCAGATTGATGGACACACCCAGCGCGGCGAAGAGCTTCTTGCGGTCGGACTGAAAAAGACCGGCGACCCCCAGGCCGAGGCCGACGAGCACGAGCAGGCCGACGCCCATCATCGCCAGGCCGACGAGCGCCGCGGCGGGCGACTCCTCGTTCATGCCGCCCGGCGTGCTCATCTGCATGTAGCCGGCGATGCCGATGACCACGACCATGAGGATGCCGCAGACGATCCCCATGATGAACGAAGTGATGCCGAGTCCCCCGTGGGTCTTCTCCGGGGCGGCGTGCTGTTCCAGGGCGGTGGCGGGTTGCTGGAGGTTCATGTGTGTGTGGCCCGCAGAAAGGCAGAGCCCGGCCCGGCGGGCAAGCCCGCGGTAGACGCGGCCACGGCAAAAAAGAGCCGGGGCCCGAGCCCCGGCTGCGGAAACGGGTGCTTTCGCAACCGCCTTACTTGTACTTTACGTTGCAGCCGTACGGGCGCGACGTCGCCGTGCGGATGGGCTTGCCGTCCTTCAGGTCCATCAGCGCCTCGCGAACATAGTTCGTCGCCTTCGCGATGTCGGCCGGGTTGCCGGACTGGATGCTGTCGATGCCGCCCGCGTAAACGAGCGTCCCCTTGGGATCGACGATGTACATGTGCGGCGTCGTGCGCGCGTCGTACATCTTCCCGACCTTGCCGTCCTGGTCGCGGAAGTACGCGGTCGAGACGACCTTGTTCTTGTTCATCCAGCCTTTCACGTCGTTGGGATCGTAGTCGCCCTGCGCGCCCTGGTGGCCGGAGTTGATCTGCAGCCAGACGATCCCGCTCGCCTTGGCCTCCTGCTGGAGCTTCGGGATGTTGCCGCTCTTGTCGTAGTGCTTCATCACGATCGGGCACTCGGGGTTCACCCATTCGAGCACCACCGTCTTGCCCTTGAAGCTCGAAAGGGAATGCGTCTGGCCGTGGATGTCCGTGAGCGTGAAATCGGGCGCCGCCTCGCCGACTTGCGCGGCGGACAGGCCCGAGACAAGGGCCGCCAGGGTGGCGGCGCCAATGAGGAGTTTGGCGAGGGATTTCATGGGCGTGGAAACCAATACCCCCGAAATGACGCCGGTCAAAGGGGCGCTGGTTACCGCCGCGGCTACTTTGGGCGGACTGTTGGAATCGGACGGCGGGGCCGACCGCGGTCGACGTCCCCCGGACACGCGCCGCGGGTCGGCGGGTGGCACGTCCGGCCGGACCCTGTCGACGGCCGATCGGCGCCCGCGTCGACGGATGGACATTTCTTCTTCCCGCGCCGCCGCCGCACACCTAGCGTTTCCGGCATGCCTCCTCGGCGCAGCGGCTTGGATCACTGGTGCTGGTCATTCAGGGACAGCCCTTTGCGCCGTTGGCAACCCGGCCGCACAGGAGGTCGGACGTGAGCGATCCGCGTCCCGCTGCACGCCGGCCGCTGCCGCGCTCCGTCCTGGCCGTCGCGGCCGCGCTCGCCCTCGGGATGGCCGCGTACTGCGCGGTGCTCTGGCCGGAGTGGCGGCGAAATCCGGACCTTTCTCACGGGTTCTTCGCGCCCGTGGTTTTCGCGTTGCTGGTGATGGAATCCGTCCGCGCCGGCCCGGCCCGGTGGCTGCCCGCGACCGGCCTTCGGACGGCGCTGGTCGGGGCGTGTCTCGGGGCGTCCGTGGCGCTGCTCATCGTCGCCGGCCTGCTCGCGGCCTCCGTGGGCTGGTCGCACTCGGTCGTGCTTTTCGTGCTCGGCCTCACCTTTTGCCTGCAGGCGGGGGCCGGCCTGCTGGTCCTGGCGGGGGAGGACGCGCGCGTGGTGCCGGTCAATTGGATCAGCCTCACCGCCGTCTTCCTTTGGCTGCTCGTGGCGCCGCTTCCTCCGGGCACCTACGCGCGCCTCACGCTGGCGCTCCAGGACTGGGTCACGGCCGGGGTGCTCGAATCCCTGCACCTGCTCGGCGTCCCCGCCCAGCAGCGGGGCAACGTGATCGAACTGGCGCGGGCCACGGTCGGCGTCGAGGAGGCCTGCAGCGGCATCCGCAGCCTGCTGTCCTGCGTGTACGCGGGGTTCTTCTTCGCCGCGTGGCAAGTCCGGCGGCCGGCGCCGCGCGCGGTGCTCATCCTCCTGGCGCCGCTCCTCGCCATCGGGATGAATTTCGTCCGGTCCCTCGCCCTCACGCTGATGGCCAACGGCGGGATCGACATCGCCGGCTTCTGGCACGACGCGACCGGCTTCGCGATCCTCGGCTTCACGACGGGAATCCTCGCCGCCCTCGCCTGGCGTCTGTCGCCGCGCGATCCGCCGCGGGCGGCGCCCCCCGACCCCGGCCGGCCGGGCCGCGCGAACGCCGTCGTATTCTGGGCCGGCCAGGCGGCGCTCGCGCTCGTCCTCGGGTTCTTCCTCCACCAGCTGCGGCCCGCCGCGCGCCCGCCGACCGCCGCGCCGGACCTCGCCGCGTTGCTGCCCGCCCGCGCCAACGGATGGGATGTGGTGACGCGGCCCGACCTCTATCGCTTCTCCGGGGTTCTGCGCACCGAACAACTCTTCGAGCGTACGTACTTGCGGAAGGACGGCGCCGGGCTCGTCCAGGTCACGGTCTACGTGGCGTGGTGGCCGGCGGGGCAGGCGTCCGTCAGCCTTGTGGCCTCCCACACGCCCGATGCGTGCTGGCCAGGCGCCGGGTGGAGTCCCGCCCCGAACCCGGACCGCGAGGTCGTGCTCGCGGCGGAGGGTCGCCGCCTGCCGCGGGCGGAGCACCGGCTGTTCGTGAACGCCGCGCAGTATTCGCAGCACGTCTGGTTCTGGCACGTATACGATGGCCGGGTGATCGACCCGCGCGCGCCCTACTCCGTGCCCGCCCTCGTCGGCAACGCGCTGGAGTACGGCTTCCGCCGCGAGGGCGACCAGTGCTTCATCCGCATCTCGAGCAACCGCCCGTGGTCGGAGTTCGCCGGCGACCCGCTGCTCTCGGCGCTGGCCGCGAACCTCGGGCAGCTCGGCCTTTGACATGCCGTTTTCCGTCACCCAACGCGAACGCTTCATCCTCGCCGTCCTCACCGCGCTGGTCGCGCTCGGACTCCTGGGGCTCGCCCTGCTCTAGCCCTTTGCGCGTTGCCTCGCCGCGGCGATTCCGAAGCATTCCTCCGCCGCCGTGAAATCCCCGATTGCCCGCCTCGTGCCCTGGATCGTCGCGGCTGGATTCGCGATCTCCTCGGCCTGGCTGCTGGTGGAAAAGACCGCGCTCCGGCGGAAGAACGAGGACCTCCGCACGGAGCGCGACCTCGCGGAGGTCGCGTATCGGATGGCGCAGAACCAGCTCGCCGAGCGCACCCTGCTGGCCGAGCGCCTGATCACGGATTTCGGGCGGAGGCTCGCCCGCCACGAGGATCTCCGGCGACTCCAGGTGAGCGCGCTCGCCGGCCCGTCGCCGGGGTCTGGGGACACCCGCGCCATCGCGGTGTGGGACCCGGAACTCGGCGCCGGCCTGCTCGCGATCGAAAACCTCCCGGCCGGCGCGCCGGAATACCAGATATGGATCACCGAACACGCGAACGGCCCGCCGCAGTCGGGCGGGGCGTTCCGTCCCGACGACGATGGAGCGGCGGTCGTCGCGATCCAGACCGCCCGCCCGATGAAGAAAATCACCGGCATCGCCGTTTCCGCCGCGCCGACGAACGGAGCCGCGGGAGCCGACGGGCCGTTCGTGTTGTCGGGGCGGTTCTCCTCCCGGGCGCAGTGAGCCGCGGCGTCCCCGGCCAAAGGCGGGCCGCGCGGCCGCTCCCGCCGCGAAATCGGGCTCGAACTTGAAACTTGCCCCGGCTTCGGTCGCCGGAAGACTCCCGGGCAACTCTATGATTATCAAACCGAAGGTCCGGGGCTTTGTCTGCGTCACCGCTCACCCGACGGGCTGCGCCGCGCACATCCAGGAGCAGATCGCGCACGTGAAGGCGAAGGGACCGATCCGGGGCGGCCCGAAGAAGGTCCTCGTGATCGGCGCCTCCACCGGGTACGGCCTCGCCTCGCGCGTCACCGCGGCCTTCGGTTCGGGCGCCGCCACCGTCGGCATCTTCTTCGAACGGCCCTCGGAGGACGGACGTCCCGCAACCCCGGGCTGGTACAATACCATCGCCTTCACCGAAGCCGCCCGCGCGGCCGGGCTCTATGCCGGCAACATCAACGGCGACGCGTTCTCCGACGACCTCAAGAAGCAGGCGGTCGAGCTCATCAAGCGCGACGTCGGCCCGCTCGATCTCATCGTCTATTCCCTCGCCTCGCCCCGCCGGCAGCACCCGAAGACCGGCGCCGTCCACAAATCCGTGCTCAAGCCGCTCGGCGCGCCCTACACCAACAAGACGGTCGACACCGACAAGGGCGTCGTCAGCGAGGTCACGATCGAGCCGGCCAACGAGCAGGAGGCGGCCGACACCGTCGCCGTCATGGGCGGCGAGGACTGGGAGATGTGGATCGACGCCCTCTCCGCCGCCGGGCTCATCGCGCCGGGCGCGACGTCGATGGCGTATTCGTACATCGGACCCGTGCACACCTGGCCGATCTACAAGGACGGGACTATCGGTCGCGCCAAGATCGACCTCGAGCGCGCCGCCCGCTCCATCGACCAGAAGCTCAAGGCTCACGGCGGCGGCCGCGCGTTCATCTCGGTGAACAAGGCCCTGGTCACGCAGGCGAGCTCCGCCATCCCCGTCGTCCCCCTGTACATCTCGATCCTCTACAAGGTCATGAAGGCCAAGGGCACGCACGAGGGCTGCATCGAGCAGATGCAGCGGCTCTTCGCGACCCAGCTCTACAACGGCAACGCGCCGAAGCTCGACAGCGAAGGCCGCGTGCGCGTGGACGACTGGGAGATGCGCCCCGAGATCCAGGCCGAGGTCGCGAAGATCTGGCCGCAGGTCACGACCGAGAACCTCGCCCAGCTCACCGACATCGCCGGCTACCGCGCGGAGTTCCTGAAGCTCTTCGGCTTCGGGCTGCCCGGGATCGACTACGATCGCGACGTGGAGCCGCATGTGCCGCTCAGCTGACGCCCGGCGCCGCGCCGCTTGAGCGTTCGCGCGGAGAGCGTGCGGAGTCCCCCGCCGGGAATCATCAGCCCGACCCCCAGCGTGCGCGCCGTCGTCCAAAGAGTCCGCTCGGCCCGCGTGACCGTCGGGGAACGGACCGCCGGCGCGATCGCCCAGGGGGTCGTGGTCCTGCTCGGCGTCGAGGCCGCCGACACCGCCGCCGACGGCGCCTGGCTCGCGCAAAAGATCGCGAACCTGCGGATCTTCGACGACGCCGACGGCCGGATGAACCGCTCGCTGCTGGACCTCGCCTCGGCCGCGCCCGCGGGCGCCCCGGACGGGCCGGCGCCCGCCCGCTCCCCCCTGCCCTCGCTCCTCGTCGTCAGCCAGTTCACCCTCCTGGCGAGCACGCAAAAGGGCACGCGCCCGTCGTTCAACCGCGCCGCCCGGCCCGAGGTTGCCCGTCCGCTTTACGAGCAGTTCCTGGCCCAATGCACGGCGGCCCTCGGACGGGCTCCCGCGACCGGCGAATTCGGCGCCATGATGCAGGTGGAGCTGGCCAACGACGGGCCCATGACACTGGTCATCGATTCCAAGCTCCGTGAATAGCATGGCCCAGCAGCAGCTCGCCGCGGCCGGATGGACCGTTGTGCCGTCCCTGCTGCGAGCGGAATTGCTGGCCGAGATCGGGGCCACGGCGTTCGGGTTCACCGCGGCGGGCAGGCGCTGCCTGTTGGACATCGCACCGGTCGCCGCCGCAGCCGTCGAGCTCCGCGAGAATCTTGCCCGGATCGGCGTGTTGCCACCCGTATCCGCCGCCATCCAGGCCATCGGCTTCGACAAGAGGCCGGATGCGAACTGGAAAGTCACCTGGCACCAGGACTTGCTGTTCCCGATGCGGCGCCGGCCCGTTTCCCTCGGCTTCGTCCCGGCCCAGTCGAAGGACGGCGTCGAGTACGCGCGTCCGCCGGTGGAGGTCCTTCAGGAGATGCTCGCGGTCCGGCTGCATCTCGACGATTGCGGGCCCGACAACGGACCGCTTCGTGTTGCGCCCGGCAGCCATTTGCTCGGCATCCTGCCTGCGTCCGCCATTCCCGCCGCGGTGGCGCGCCTCAGGGTAGCGACCTGCTGCGCCCGGCGCGGAGAGCTCCTGCTCATGCGTCCACTTTCCCTGCATGCGTCGTCGCCGTCCCATCGGCCCGTCCACCGCCGGGTGCTTCATTTCGTCTATCACCACGGAGCGCCAACGCCCGAAGCCTGGTACCGCGCCGTGTAGGGAGGCGGCAGCCGTCCCGCCGCCCCGCATGGACCGGAGCGCCCCCGGGCCAGCGAAGACGGCCCGCTCCGGCCAAGTGATGCAGCTTGGAGCTTGGAGCCGTTTCCCGTGTCCGTTTGTCTTCCGCCATGCAGTTCCGGTCCGCCGTCGCCCTTCTCGCCGTTCCCGTCGCCCTTCTGGCGCAGGCCCCCTCGCCCGAGGAAAGCCTCCGCTTCTTCCGCGACCTCGCGGAGACGCGGAATTACACGCTCGGCCGCCCGGTCTCGCCCAAGCTCACGCCGGACGGGACCAGTGTGATCTTCCTCCGCGCCGCCCCGCGCAGCCCGGTCCTCCGCCTCTACGAACTCACCCTCGAGGACGCGCGCGAACGCGAGGTCCTGTCGCCGGAGCAAATCCTCGACGGGGGCGAGGAAAAGCTCAGCGCGGAGGAGAAGGCCCGCCGCGAGCGCCAGCGCCAGAGCCTCCAGGGGTTCACGTTCTTCCGGCTCTCGAAGGACGGATCGAGCCTGCTCGTGTCGCTTTCCGGCAGGCTGTACGTCATCAGCCGCGCCGATCTCAGCTACACGCCCCTCCCCGGGGAGAACTGGATCGACCCGCGCTTCTCGCCGGACGGCCGCTACGTCGCCGCGGTGAAGGACCGCGAGCTGCACCTGATCAGGCTGTCCGACAAGGCCGTCACCCAGCTCACCCGGGGCGCGACCGAGACCATTTCGCACGGCACCTCCGAGTTCATCGCGCAGGAGGAGATGAGCCGGAACTCCGGCTTCTGGTGGTCGCCCGACTCCTCGCAGCTCCTCTACCAGGAAACCGACGAATCGGGCGTGGAGGTCCGGTACATCCACAATCCGCTCCACCCGGAGGAGGCGCCGGTGAAGCAATTCTATCCGCGCGCCGGCACGGCGAACGCGACGGTCCGCCTGGGCCTGGTCCCGCGGGCCGGCGGGGAGACGAGGTGGTTGAAATGGGACGCGGCGCGTTTCCCGTACGTCGCGCGCGTCACGTGGGACAATCCCCGGGCCCCCCTCACCGTCCTGGTCCAAAACCGCGAGCAGACCGAGCAGGCGCTCCTCGCGGTCGATCCCGCCACCGGCGCGGTCCGCGAGCTCGTGCTCGAACGCGACGCGGCCTGGCTGAACCTCGACGCGAACTGGGCCGGCGCGGTCGACGAGATCGCCGCGCCCGTCTGGCTCAAGGATGGCACCGGCTTCCTCTGGGCGACCGAGGCCCGCGGGCTGTGGCAGGTCGAGCTCCGCGACGCCGAGGGCCGGATCGTCCGCGAGCTGACGCCGCGGGCGGACTTCTACTACCGCGGCATCGTCGGCGTGGACGATGCCGGTGCGAATGTGATCGTCCGCGGCAGCAAGGATTCGCGCGAGGTGCATCTGTGGAAGTTCCCGCTCGCGGGGGGCGGACCCGAAGGGACCGCGGGCGCGGGCATCCAGCTCACCTCCGGCCGCGGGCACCACAGCGCGGCATATGCCGCGGGAACCGGCCGGATGGTGCACAGCTACGACCTGCTCGACGGTCACTTCGGCTGCGCCGTGCTCGACGCCGACGGGAAGCCCCTCGCCACGCTCCGATCGGTGGCGGAATCGCCCCCGCGCTGGCCGACGACGGAGCTGACGCAGACCCGCAGCGCGCCGGCTTTCGACGCCGCGATCACGCGCCCGCGGGACTTCAAGCCCGGCGCCAAGTATCCGGTCATCCTCCAGGTGTACGCCGGCCCCACGGCCAAGCGGGTCAACGCGATCAAGCGCGACTATTTCGTCGACCAGTGGATGGCCGACCAGGGGTACATCGTCGTTCGGATCGACGGCCGCGGCACTCCCTGGAGAGGCCGGGACTGGGAGCGCGTGATCAAGGGCAACTTCATCGACACCGCCCTGAACGACCAGGTCGCCGGGCTGCAGGCGCTCGCGGCCGAACACCCCGAGATCGACCTCGCGCGCGTCGGCGCCACGGGCTGGTCGTGGGGCGGCTATTTCTCCGCGATGGCCGCGATCCGCCGGCCGGACATCTTCCGCGCCGGCGTGGTCGGCGCGCCGGTGATCACGTGGGAAAACTACGACACCCATTACACCGAGCGGTACCTGGGCCTGCCGCAGGCCAACCCCGAGGCCTACCGGGTGAGCAGCGTTCTCACTTACGTGAACGAGCTGAAGCGCCCCCTGCTGCTCATCCACGGGGTCACGGACGACAACGTGTACTTCCAGCACACGATGCAGCTGGCCGACGCGCTCTTCCAGGCCGGGAAGCCCTACGAGCTCCTGCCCATGAGCGGCACGCACATGATCAGCGACCCGATGATCCGCCTCCGCCGCGAGACCCGGGTCATGGATTTCCTCAACCTGAACGTGAAGAGCTCGCAATAGGCTGCCGCGGGCGACCCGATCGCCCGCTGCCACCGACCCCGCCTGTGATCACCGCTTGCCGTCTCGCCGTCCTCGCCGCCGCGGCGGCTCTTCCGCTGCCGGCGGACCCGATCGACGACCACGTCGTGCACGAGCTCCCGCGGCTGCACCTCCCCGGACTGGCGCTCGCGATCGTCCGCGATGGCGAGGTCATCAAGGCCGCGGGCTACGGCCGGGCCGACCTCGAGCACGACGTGCCCGTCACCTCCGCGCAGGCATTCGAGATCGGTTCGCTCACCAAGCAGTTCACCGCCACGGCGGTCATGATGCTGGCCGAGGAGGGCCGCCTGCGCCTCGACGACAGCATCCGCCGTCACCTCCGCGACGCCCCGTCTGCGTGGGAACCCATCACCCTCCGGCACCTCCTGACCCACTGCGCCGGCATCCGAAACCACGTCGCGCTCCCTGAGTTCATGGCGGAGCTCTTCCGCGGTCCGCTGGCGCGCGACGAACTCCTCCGGAGGTTTTATGCGCTTCCCCTCGAATTCGCCCCCGGGGAAACGTGGGCCTACGACAACACGGGCTACATCCTGCTTGGCTTCGTGATCGAGGACTGCTCCGGTGAAGATCTCTGGCGGTTCTTCGAGCGCCGGATCTTCGGTCCGCTCGGAATGCGGCATACCGGTCCGAACCAACCGCCCGCACCCGGCGACGTCCGGGGTTACGGCTGGGAGAACGGACGTTATCTGCCCCGCCCGGCGCTGCCGGCGCATGTCGCGCGCGCCGCCGGCGGACTGCAGTCGACCGTCGGGGACCTCGCCCGCTGGGAAGCGGCGCTCGCGGGCGGACGGCTGCTGAAGCCCGAAAGCTTTCGCGAGCTGTGGACGCCCGCGCGCGGGCGCGGTGGCGCGCTCCTGCCGGTGAACTACGGTTTCGGCTGGTTCCTCGAGAACTACGGACGAACGCCGATCATCCAGCATGGCGGGGGCACGCCGGGGTTCTCGGCGAGCTTTTATCGGTTTCCCGACCGGAAACTCGCGGTCGTTCTTCTGGCCAACCGGGGCGACCGGATCCTCGACCAGCTGGCCCTGGACGTCGCGGCGCTCGCCGATCAGGAGCTGGCGCGCCCCATGCCGGACATCGTGATCGATGACACGGACCGATTCCGCACGGTGCTCGAGTCGCTCCTCGCCGGCCGGCCGGACCCGGCCGCGTTCTCACCGGAGATGAATCGCTTCCTGCAAACCACCATCGGCCGGGGCTGGTACGAGTGGATCGCCTCCCACGGAGCGCTGGGCGAGTTCCGGTATCTCCGGCAGGCGGACGCCGCCGACGGGCGCACGTGGCATTTCCGCGGGACGCTCAGCGAGACGGGGTACTACTTCACCTTCCGCACCGACCGGTCCGGCCGGGTCGCACAGGTGAACGCCTGGTAGCCGACCGCAGGCGGGCCTGGGGAGGGGCGACCTCCGGGTCGTCCCGATGAATTTTGGGCGCGCGCGACGACGACGAGCGTGCGCGCAAAACTCATCGCGGACCGGACGGAGCCGGCCCTGCCGCCGCGCGTGAGCGCCCGCTAGGCATGCCTCCCGACGTACGGCTCGATGGGACGGAAGTTCGCGATCCGACACGCGGCGTCGCGCTGCGCGGGCTCGCGGAAGAGGTAAACCGCGTAGCCGCCGTGGCCGCCCCCGCAGTATTTCCAGGCGAGCGGGGCGCAGCCCGCGAGTTCGGCGCCGGCGGCCGCGGCCGGGTCCCCCGGCAGCGGGGCCATGCCCTCGCCGCGCTGGACGCGATAGGACTCGCGGACGCCGGCGGCGATTTTGTCCACGCTGCTTTCCCAGACCCCGGCACGCGCCATCTCGCCCGCGCGCGCGATGCCGTCGTAGTCGCGCGCGCGGCCCGCGACATCGGGGGTGCAGTGCCCGCTTCCCGTCCAGTAGAGCGCCATGCGCCCGCGAAGGAAGTTGCCGCCGACCTTCAGCTCGAGTTCCGGCCGCGGCCCGCTCTTCCAGACGCACAGGCCGGTCTCCACCACCACCGCGGGATCCTGCCAGCCAACGCCCAGGCCGAGCTCGGAGAGCACGCCGTCCCGGCCGTTGAGCATCGCCCACGCGGCGCTTCCGCCCAGCCCGGCATTGCGCTCGTACGGCCAGTGACGGAGCGAGACGGTGGGCGAGATCGCGCAATTCACGATGTGCGCACCGGCGCGCGCGTACTTCGGCACGTCGAGCCACCCGCCGCCGAAGTCGATCCGCAGGGGCGCGTGCTGCGGGGCGCGGATGAACTTCACGATCTCGCTGGTGGAGATCGGCTGGAACTTCGGCGGCGTCTTGGGCAGCACGACGTAGCGCGCGCCGACCTCCGTACAGAGTGCGCGCTTGAGCGGGCCGTACTTGTCGTCCTCCGTCACGGCGAGAATGTCCGGCCGCAGCCGCAGGAAGTGGTCCCGGAAATCGATGCCCTCGTCCATTCCCGCGCCCACCACGACCTCGTCCACCGGCCGCAGGGCCCCCAGCAGCGCCGCCTTGTGCTCGTCCGGCAGCGAGCTGCGCCGCTGCTTGTGCAGCCACAGGACGTCGGACGAGGCGAAGCACACTGTGAGGTGGTCGCCGAGCGCCCGCGCCTCCGCGAAGAACTGGACGTGGCCGGCGTGGATGATGTCGTAGCAACCCGAGACGAATACGCGGATCATAGCGCGCGGCGATTCATGCGGCAGATACCCGCGGGGCCAAGCCGCAACTGGGGCCGCCCGAGCGCGAGCCACCGGCGGCGGCTCCGGGGGCTCCTCATCCGGCCTAATCCTCAAACCCGCCCACGCTGGTGCTGCGTCCGTTGTGCTTCGCGCCAAGCTTGAGGATGAACGGCGCGGCGGTCTCCGCCCAGGTCCCGGCCTTGGGGTACGCGGAGGCGCCGTCGCTCCAGGCCTGGCGCAGCATGTCCGTGTCGATCACCCCGGGATTCAGCGGGACGCAGGCCATTCCGGCGGGCAGCTCCTGCGCCAGGGCCTGGCTCAGGCCCTCGATCGCAAACTTGGAGGCGCAGTAGGGCGCGACCTCCGGGGAGGTGCTCCGGCCCCAACCCGAGCTGAGGTTCACGATCACGCCGCTGCCGCGCGCCACCATCGCCGGCACGAAGTGGCGGATGACGTTCGCGACCCCCTTGATGTTCACGTCGATCAGTGCGTCGAACTCGCGGGCCGGCACCTGCCAGAGCGGCGCCGGCGTGTTCATCAGCGCGGCGTTGTTGATGAGGATGTCCGGCGGCCCGTGGGCCCCGATGACCTTCTCGGCCCACATGGAAACCTTCACCTCCTGGGCCACGTCGACCGCCGCGAAATCGTGCGGCGCCGGATGGGTGAACCGCAGCTCGAGCACCTCCGCGCTGCGGCCGCACCCGATGACCGTGTGGCCGTTGGCGATGTACCACTCCGCGAGGGCCCGGCCGAGCCCGCGCGTCACCCCCGTGATCACGATCTTCTTCATGCGGGCGTCACGGTCAGCGCGACATCAGCCGGATGCGGTTCAGTCCGTGCTTCCGGCAGAGGTCCATGACTTCCGTGATGTGCTTGAGCGGGGCGTTCTCGTCGGCCCTCAGCATGACGGTGATGTCCTTGCTGATGTCCGCCACCTGCGGGACGAGCACGCGCAGCTCGTCCAGCGTGACCGGCTTGCCGTTCATGCCGAGGGTCCCGTCCGTGGCGACGGTGATCGTGAGGGACTCCCTGAGCTCGGTCTTGCCGGCGGTCTCCACCTTCGGGAGCGTGACGTTCAGCGTCGCCGCCGACCGGAACTGCATCGTGACGAACGCGAAGAAGATCAGCATCACCAGCACGTCGATCAGCGGCACGAGGTTCATCTCGGGCCGCTTCCGCTTCCTCGCATAGAGCCCGCTCATGACTCCCGGCCGTTGCGGCTGAGCACGCGCTCCAGCAGCACGTCGATCTTCGCGGCGTAGTTCTCCACCTTGCGCTGGAGGTAGCCGCCGCCGACCAGCGAGGGAATCGCGATGGCGAGGCCGATCACCGTCGCCGACAACGCCAGCGCCACGCCCTTCGTGAAGGCGACCGGATCGGGCAGGCCCGTCTCCGGCGAGATGGCCGCGAACACCTTCAGCAGGGCCGTCACCGTGCCGGTGAGGCCCACGAGCGGCGCGGCCGCGTAGATGACGTCGAGATAGGGCACGCCACGCTCCATCCGGTTGATCTCGAGCCGCGCGAACGCCTTCACCGCCTCGGGGTCGTCCCGGTGCTGCTGGGCGAACTCGATGATCCGCGCGAGGACCGAATGCTTGCCGCCCGCGATGGGCCGGCCCTGGATGATCGCATCCACCAGGTCGTCCGGCAGGACCGCGGCCTTTCGCAGCGCGAAGAGCCGTTCGCAGATGATGTACACCGCGACGATGGAGCAGACCGCCAGCGGGTAGATGAGCAGGCCCGCGCCTTTCAGGATGCTGAACAGGTCGGCGCCTTTCGAGATGTCAGGCATGAGGAGTCAGGGAGTGAAGCCGGCGTGTAGACGCCCACAAGCCGGAAAAGGTTCGTTGAAAATGAGAAATAAATTCGGGCTGCGCCGGGCTGGAGCACGGTACGCCTGGCCGGACCCACGCAAGGGACCGCCGCCCCGCGGGCGGATTTGTCCATGGCCGGCGGAAGTTCCGCCGACCGCCGCCATCCGCCGTCGAACCCCCGGACGCCCCGCCGCCCGCGTCACGGCGATCCGCCCGGGTGGCGGATCTTCTTGTCCAGGGCCTTGATCTCGGACTCGAGCATCGAGCCGGCGTCGACCTTCAGCGTGCGCCGGGCCCGGTCGAGCATCTGCAGCGCGGCGGGCACCTGGTTCCTCGCCTTCAGGTGCTCCACGAAGGGGGTCACGACCTTGTCGAAGAAATCCATCCCGGCGCCGTGCCCGTAGTTCCGCAGGACCTGATCGTAGACGCGGATCTGCGTCGCGAGGTCGTCGGACCGCATGCTCCGCTGCAGCGTATCGGCGGCCTGCTGGAGGCTCAGGTCCGATCGCCCGCCTCGGTTCTTCGCCGCGATCTTTCGCTCCTCGAACTCCGCGGCGCTCGTCTCCCCCCGCGCGCGGAGACTCGCGGCCAGCTTGCGCAGGAAGACCGCCTCGAGGTCCGGCTGCCGCGCGAACGCCTGGGCGGCCTCGCGGAGCGTGGCCTCGACCGCGCGGGCGTCGTCCTTCGCCGCCAGCTGCGCCGCCGCGAGCGTCTCCCAGGCCGCGAGGTTCCGCCGCTCGCGGTTGGCGGCCTCGCGCGCGGCCTTGACCGCCAGCGCCGGCCGGCCGTCGCGGAGGTACTCCTGCGCGAAGAACGTGTGAACCTCCGACAGCCGGTACAGCGGCAGCGCGCGGAACCGCTCGGATAGGAACTTCAGCTCGTGGTCGGAGATGTCGGTCCACGTCTGCGGGTCGTACGCCAGCCCGACCACGTACTGCTGCTCGGCATACCGGCCGCAGTCGAGCTTCCACCCCTCGGCCGACAGGTAGCCGAACCAGGCGTGCCGGCCGTCGAGCCCGGCGCCGCGGAAGAGCAGCGTGGGGATGCCGCGCGCCTTGCCCGCGGTCGAGGCGAAGTAGGCCTGGTCCACGCAGATCCCGCCCTCCTTCAGGATGGTCGCCAGGTCGTACTTCGGGCCGCCCCAGTTGAAGACATTTCCCTGCAGGCGGTCCTGCCGGTATTTGACCATGTCGTAGGCCTTCGCGAACTCGGCCGGCGGCAGCGTCACGTGCTGGCGCGCCCACGCGAGCTCCGGGAAGGGGGCCGCCGTGTCGACGATGAACTTGAGCTCGGAGGCGGGCAGCCGGCGGAGCCGGTGGACGGTGCCGTTGCCCCGGTCGAGCTTCACCCAGAAATCGAACGCCTCCTTCGGGCCCGGCCACTGGCGGGGCAGGACTTCCGCCGGCACCTGCCCGTGCGGCCAGATGGGGGGCGGCGGCACGTCGAACACGACCGCGATGGCGAGCGCGAGGCTCGGGAATTCCGCAAACTGGCCGGGATTCGCCGCGTGGAGGACGTTCAGGATGTCCAGCACCGCGACGGGATTGTCCACCGGACGCAGGAGCGTGAAGAACTCCTCCGAGGCCGCCGGCGAACCCAGCAGGAAGAGCTGGGCGTCGCGCGAGAGGTGCGCCGAAAGCGAGCCGGGGGGCATCGGATAGCGGTCGGCCATGTTCGGATGCCCCACCCGGGCCTCGTTGACGGCGGCGACCCACTGGTTTACCGCCTGCCGCTCGGGCGTCGCCAGCATGGCCGCCCAGCGGTAGAGATAATACCAGGCGCGCGCCTCGCCCGAGTTCGCCTCGTAGGCCCGCAGGGCCGCGGCGCGGAGCACCGGGTGGCTCCGCCCCCAGCCCTCCTTCGCCGCCTCGTCGACCAGCGCGACGATCCGGCCTCCCGAAGGCGCCCGCTGCAACTCGGAGTCGGCGATGTCGTCCATCGCGGACGCGGTCGCCGCGAACGCCAGCGCGACGGATAGGATCAGGCCCCGGAACATGGGCGGCAGGAAAGCGGGTTGCGGCCGATCCGGCAATAGCCGGGAGGAATGGCGCGGAGCCGCGACTTCCATCGGACCACCTCGGTATCGTCATCATAACCTGTCCCTGGCCGACTCTGCGACTTCCACCGTGGAGGGACGACCTCCGTGTCGTCCTTGGCCCGCTGATCGGAACAGACGCTTTTCTCCGTTACCTCCGCGGTCTCCTGTTTAAGTCCGCCGCCTCCGGCTGCCGACAATCCCCTGATTTTGACAGGAGGAGGCGGAGGAAACGGAGTGATAGTCCACTGGTCGGCCGGATGCTTCACATAAGGCGACGAAGGGGACGAAAGAGCGGTCGGGTGACCAACCAAGTTCTTCGTGATCTTCGTTCCTTATGTCGCACCGCACCGACCGCCGACTGGCCCGCACCAATGCGGCCGAACGAACAGGTGCGAAGCCGCAAAATGCGCCGCACGTGCCAGTCGCTTCCGGACCGGACGGAGCCGGTCCCTCCAAGATGTCCTTTCCGCGGTCGTCATGACCTGTCCCTAGCCGCAGCTAATCTATCCCCGGCCGCGGCCGTTCCCTTGGGCCGACAAAAAAGGCCCGCCGGGCGGCGGGCCTTCGCGATCTCGACCATGCGGCGTCTCAGGACGAGACGGCGCCGCTCTCGGCGGCCGGGGACTTCTGCTTGAACTCGAGCTTGTCGCCGTTGCGGACGACGAGAATCGGGTCGCCGCCCTCCTTCACGTCGCCCCGGAGCATGGCCTCGGCGAGCGGGTCCTCGAGGTAGTGCTCGACCGCGCGGCGCAGCGGACGCGCGCCGTACTTCTCGTCGTAGCCCTTCTCGATGAGCAGGGCCTTCGACTCGGGCGAGAACTCGAGGTGGATGTGCCGCGAGGCGAGCCGCTTCGAGACCTTGCCCACCTCGATCTCGACGATCTTGGTGAGGTCCTCCTTGCTGAGGGGCCGGAAGACCACGAGGTCGTTGATGCGGTTGAGGAACTCCGGCTTGAAGATGCGCTTGGCCTCATCGAGCACCTTCTCCTTCAGCCGGTCGAGGTCCCGGAAGTCCGAGGCCCCGGCGGCGGCGAATCCCATCGTCGTCTGCCGCTGGATCAGCTGCGCGCCGACGTTGGTCGTCATCAGGATGATGGTGTTGCGGAAGTCCACGGTGCGGCCCAGCGAGTCCGTGAGGCGGCCGTCCTCGAGGATCTGCAGCATGAGCTGCACGACGTCGGGATGCGCCTTCTCGATCTCGTCGAAAAGCACGACCGAGTACGGGCGGCGGCGGACGGCCTCGGTGAGCTGGCCGCCCTCCTCGTAGCCGACGTACCCCGGGGGCGACCCGATCAGGCGGGAGACGGAGAACTTCTCCATGTATTCCGACATGTCGATCTGCACGATCGCGTCCTGCGAGCCGAAGATCTGCGCCGCGAGCTGCTTGGCGAGCTCGGTCTTGCCGACGCCGGTCGGGCCCAGGAACATGAACGAGCCGATCGGCCGGCGCGGGTCCTTGAGGTCCGCGCGGCTGCGGCGGAGGGCCTTGGCGATGGCGATGGTGGCGACATCCTGGCCGATGATGACCTTCTGCAGCTCGTGCTCGAGGGTGAGGAGCTTCTCGCTCTCCTTCTTCTCGAGGCGGCTGAGCGGGATGCCGGTCCAGTCGGCGACGACCTGCGCCATGAGCTCCTCGTCGATGACGACGCGCTGCTCGTCGCGGGACTTCTTCCAGTCCTCGAGCATCTGCTCCTGCTTCGCCCGGAGCTGCTTCTCCTTGTCGCGGTACTTCGCCGCCTCCTCGAAGTGCTGGGCCGCGATGGCCTGCTCCTTCTGGGCGCAGACCTCCTCGATCTCCTTCGTCATGCCCTCGATCTCGGGCGGACGGTTGAGGGAGCTGATGCGCGCGCGCGAGCCGGCCTCGTCCATCACGTCGATCGCCTTGTCCGGGAGGAAGCGCCCGGTGATGTAGCGGTCGGAGAGCTTGGCGGCGGACTCCAGGGCCTTGTCGGTGAAGGCGGCCTTGTGGTGCTCCTCGTACTTGCCGCGGATGCCCTTGAGGATGGTGATGGTGTCCTCCACCGACGGCGGCTCGACCTTCACGCTCTGGAAGCGGCGGTCCAGCGCGCTGTCCTTCTCGATGTACTTGCGGTACTCGTTGAGCGTGGTCGCGCCGACGCACTGCAGCTCGCCGCGGCTGAGCGCGGGCTTGAAGATGTTCGAGGCGTCCATCGCGCCCTCGGCGGCGCCGGCGCCGACGATGGTGTGGAGCTCGTCGATGAAGATGATGACGTTCCGGGCGCGCTTGATCTCGTCCATCACCGCCTTGATGCGCTCCTCGAACTGGCCGCGGTACTTGGTGCCGGCGACCATGAGGGCGAGGTCGAGCGTGATGACCTTCTTGTCGGCGAGGATCTCGGGGACGTTGCCCTTGGCGATCTCCTGGGCGAGCCCCTCGACGATCGCGGTCTTGCCGACGCCGGCCTCGCCGACGAGCACGGGGTTGTTCTTGGTGCGGCGGCAGAGGATCTGGATGACCCGGCGGATCTCGTTCTTGCGGCCGACGACCGGGTCCATCTCGCCCTTGCGGGCGAGCTCGGTGAGGTCGCGGCCGAAGGCCTTGAGCGCGGGCGTCTTGACCTCCTTCTTCTCCTCGGCCGCGCCGCGCGGGGCGACCTCCTCGCCGCCGCCGCCGGCCGAGCCGGCCGCGCCGCCGGGGGCGCCTTCGCCGGTGCCGGACGAGAACTGCGGGTCGAGCTCGCGGAGGATCTCCTGCCGGGTGCGCTCGATGTCGGTGTCGAGGGACTTCAGCACGCGCGCCGCCACGCCCTCGCCCTCGCGGAGCAGGCCGAGGAGGATGTGCTCGGTGCCGACGTAGGAATGGTTGAGGGCCTTCGCCTCCTTGCCCGCGAGCGCCAGGACCTTCTTGACGCGCGGGGTGTACGGGATCGCGCCGGGCGGGGTCTTCGTGTCCTGGCCCGTGCCGACCTGCTTCTCCACCTCGGCGCGGACGGTCTCGAGATCGAGCCCCATCTTCTGCAGCACGCTCACGGCGACGCCCTGCCCCAGCTTGATCAGCCCGAGCAGGATATGCTCGGTGCCGACGTAGTTGTGGTGGAAGCGGTCGGCTTCCTTCCGGGCGAGGGCCAGCACCTGCTGGGCGCGCGGCGTGAAATTGTTCATCGGTTCCATGGGAAGATATCGGCTAAGGGTTGGCTTGGTTGAATTCGGGCAGGGGCACCTTGGCAAATTCGGTCCGGAGCCGCGTGGCGCGCAGGACGTCGCGCTGCCCGGGCTCGAACGCGCCGGAGGCGGCGTGCTGCACGTGGCCGGGCTGGCACTCGATGAACAGCCGGTCCACCACCGCGCGCTGCGAGTCCGGGAAGACGCCGAGGTCGACGCCGAGGCGGATGAGCGAGAGGAGGTTCATCGCCTCA
>DASPMS010000006.1:0-75877 GCA_035626915.1 Opitutaceae bacterium | reverse complement strand
CGGCGCCCCGGGCCCCGCGCGCGGAGACCCCGGCCCGGCCGCTGCCGGAGGTGCCGAAGCTGGACACCGCGTTCACCGCGCTGGGCCTGAACGACCGCGTCGCGTTTGCCGTGCAGGAAAAGGGCTATACCTCGCCGACGCCGATCCAGGCGCAGGCCATTCCCGTCGTGCTCGCCGGCAAGGACGTGATCGGGTCGGCGCAGACGGGCACGGGCAAGACCGCGGCCTTCTCGCTGCCGATCATCCAGAAGCTCGGCGTCCACGGCGGCGGGTTGCGCTGCCTGGTGCTCGAGCCGACGCGCGAGCTGGCCCTGCAGGTGGAGGAGTCGTTCAAGAACTATTCGAAGTTCACCGACCTGCACACGACCGTGATCTATGGCGGCGTCGGGTACGGCAAGCAGCGCGAGGAGCTCGCGCGCCATCCCGACATCATCGTCGCCACGCCCGGCCGCCTGCTCGATTTCATGGAGCAGAACGAGATCCGCCTCGACCGCGTGGAAGTGCTGGTGCTCGACGAGGTGGACCGGATGCTGGACATGGGCTTCCTGCCGGACGTGAAGCGGATCGTGGCGAAGGTGGCAAAGGTGCGGCAAACGCTCTTCTTCACGGCGACGCTGCCGCCCGAGATCGAGCAGCTCGCCGCCTGGGCGCTGCGCGATCCGTTCAAGGTCTCGGTCAGCCGCGAGCGCTCGACCGCGGAGACGATCACCCACGCGTTCTATCCGGTCGTGCAGGCGCAGAAGTTCGACCTGCTGTTGCGCCTGCTCGAGCAGACGAACTATCACAGCGTGATCATCTTCTCGCGGACGAAGAGCGGGGCCGACTACGTCGCGAGCCGGCTGAAGCACGCGGGCCACACCTGCGCGGTCATGCACGCGGACCGCAGCCAGCAGGAGCGCGTCGACGCGCTGAAGGGCTTCAAATCCGGCAAGTACGAGGTGCTGGTCGCGACCGACCTCGCGGCCCGCGGCCTGGACATCGCCGACGTCTCCCACGTCATCAATTTCGACGTCCCGGAAAATCCCGAGGACTACGTGCACCGCATCGGCCGCACCGGCCGGGCGCAGAAGACGGGCGACGCGTTCACCCTCGTGACCGAGGAGACCTGGCGCGACGCGCGCAGCATCGAGCGGTTCATCGGCCAGAGCATCGAGTGGAAGAAGCTCGAGGGCTTCAACTACACCTACTCCGGCATCTTCGACGGCGGCGGCATGCCGCAGGTCGCGCCGGAGAAGCCGAAGAGCCGCCTGATGCGCGGCGGCCGTCGCTGAGCGCCGGCCGCGCTCACGCGCAGTAGACGCCGCCGTTCACGTCGAGCGTCGCGCCGGTGATGAAGCCGTCGTACTCGCTCGCGAGGAACACGGCCGCGCGGGCGACGTCGTCGGCCGTGCCGCCGCGGCCCAGGGGGATGCCGGCGATCGTCGCCCGGGCGGCCTCGGCGCTGGTGTGGGTGTTGTGGAAATACGTGCCGAGGATCAGGCCGGGCGCGAGCGCGTTGACGCGCACGCCGCGCGGCCCGAGCTCGGCCGCGAGCGCGCGGGTGAAGGTGAGGATGGCGCCCTTGGCGGTGGAGTAGGCGAGCGATCCCGGGTGCCCGCCCTTGCGCCCCGCCAGCGAGGCGAGGTTCACGATCGCCGCGCCGCCCCCGGCCTGGGCGGCCGCGGCGAGATGCGGGGCGGCCGCGCGGCTGACCCGCCGGGCGCTGCCGAGATTCAGCGACATCACCTCGGCCCAGAACGCGTCGTCGGCCTCGGCGAGCGACCTGCGGGCGACGAGCGACCCCGCGTTGTTCACGAGGATGTCGAGGCCGCCGAGGAACTGGACGGCCTCGGCGACCAGGCGGTCGCATGCCTCGGTGGCCGTGAGGTCGGCCGCGGCGTGCGCGCAGCGGCGGCCGAGGCCGGCGGCCTCGAGGGCGAGGGCGCGCGCGGCGTCGGCGCTGCTGCGGTAGTGCACGAAGACGTCGCAGCCGGCGGCGAGGAGGTGGCGGGCGATTGCGAGGCCGATGCCTTGCGCGCCGGCGGTGAGGAGCGCGCGCTTGCCATGGAGCTTGTTCATCGGGTGGGGGCGGCCGGTGGGCCGGGTTGATAGCTATTAGGCGCGACTGGCCCGGGTCAACCGCGCGGGTTACGACAGCATTTGGCGTTGCGGGCGCGCCGGGGCGGGATTCGCTCGCCGGCCTCGCATGCAGCTGGAAATCCCGCCCGGCGACTTCGCCGGCTTCATCTTCGACCTCGATGGCACGCTGGTGGACTCGATGCCGCTCCATTATCGCGCCTGGAACGAGGCGATGAAGCGCGCGGGGCTGCCGCACGAGCTCGACGAGGAGCTGTTCTACTCGCTCGGCGGCGTGCCAACGCTGCGCGTCGCGCAGCTGATGGGCGAGCACTACCGGCTCCGGCTCGATCCCCAGAAGGTGTTCCACGAAAAGGAGGGCCTCTTCCTCGAGCTCCAGGCGGAGCTCCGGCTCATCGAGCCGGTGGCCGCCTTCGCCCGCCAGGCCGCCCGGCGCCGGCCGGTGAGCATCGCGTCCGGCGGCCCGCGCGACATCGTGCACCAGACGCTGCGCCTGACGGCGCTGGCGGCGCTGTTTCCGGTGGTGATCACCCCGGAGGACGTCGCGTTCGGGAAGCCGGCGCCGGACATGTTCCTGCTCGCGGCGGAGCGGATGGGCGTGCCCGCGCGGGAATGCCTGGTGTTCGAGGATGCGGAGCCGGGCATCGCGGCCGCGCGGACCGCGGGCATGCAGTATGTGCGCGTGCCCAGCCGGCGCGCTTCGGCGACCGGCGCCATCTCGGCGAAGATTCCGCCTACTCGCTCCGCAGCCGCCGGAGGGTGACGCCCTCGCCGGCGCGGAGCCCGGCAACCTGGGCGGCGTGGCCGCGGTTGACGGCGATCGTCAGCCAGCCTTCCGCGTCGGGGAACGCGACCCATTCCCCGCGTTTCACCGAGGCGAAGGTGGCGCCGCGGAACACGCGGATCACGCGGCCGTCGGCGCGCTCGGGCGGCGTGCCGCCCACGACGAGCGCGAACCACGTGTGCGGCTCGATGCCGAGCCGCCCGAGGTCGTCCGGCTGGAAATCGAGCGTGAGGTTGCCGTAGACGGGGTGGACCTCGGTGACGACGCCGGCGGCGGATGCATCGTCGTTCCATGTCACCCGCGAGGGCCCGGGCGCCGGCGCCAGAGTGGCGTCGTGCGCCGCCGGCGGCGGCACGCCCTGCTCGACCCAGCGGACGACGGCGGCGAGCGCGGCGAGCTTTTCGGCCGCATTGACGTTCACGTGCCCGTCGCGGTCGACCCGCCAGACCACCGGGGGCTTTTCGGCCGCGGCCGCGGCCTCGACATAGCGGGCCGGCCCGGCGAGCTCGGAGCGGTTGGTCAGGTAGAGGACCGGCAGTTTTGGCTGGAGGGTGATGCCGACGGTCGGCGGCGGTTCGCGGGCGTCCAGCGCCGCGCCGATGGCGATGGCCCCGGCGTAATGGTCCGGAAAATGCTCGGCGATGAGCGTGACGATCGCCCCGCCCATGGACTCGCCCATGAGGTAGGTGTAGGTCGGCGCGCCATGCCGAACCACGATGTGCTCGCGCAACGCGCCGAGATCTTCGATCGCATCGCGCAGGATCATCCCGTTGCGGCGGTAACTCGTAAGCGCGACGATCCAGCCATCGGCGAGCAGGGTCGCGTGGGGCGGCTTGGCTTCGTGCAGCTCCGCGTGGAGGGGCTGGTCCAGCGGGCGGAAGCCGTGCGCGATGAGCAGCAGCCGTCCGTTCCATTGTTCCGGCACCGCGACGGCATAAAGGGCGCCGCCAAGCTCTCCCCGCTCGACGCGGGGCGCGGCCCCGACCGCCGCCGCCGCGAGCAGCCACAGGCAGGGGAGGAGCGCGCGCCGCATGATGCCCGGACGCTGATGTGGTTTTGGTTTGTGTCCAGCCGGGTTCGCCGGTGTGTCGTCGGGCATGACATTCGCGGCGTTGGCGAATCCCGGAATTCTGAGCCAGCCGGTCTACGAGCCGGGCCGGCCCATCGAGCAGGTCGCGCGGGAGCTTGGTCTCGATCCGGCGGGGATCATCAAGCTCGCCTCCAACGAGAATCCCTGGGGACCGTCGCCCCGCGGGCGCGCCGCGGCCGAGCGCGCGCTGCAGGACGCGCACCGGTACCCGGATGGCGGCTATTTCGAGTTGCGGCGCAAGCTCGCGGCGAAGCACGGGCTGCGCGAAGACCAGTTCATCATCGGCGACGGCTCGAACGAGCTCATCGAGCTGATCGGCCACGCCTTCCTGTCGCCGGCAGTGGAATGCGTGATGCCGCAGGCCTCCTTCATCGTCTACCGCCTGGTCGCGGCCATGTTCGGCGCCAAGGCCGTCGAGGTGCCGCTCGCCCCGGGATTCCGGCAGGACCTCGGCGCGCTGCTCGCGGCCGTCACGCCCCGGACGCGGCTGGTCTGCCTCGCGAGCCCGGCGAACCCGACGGGCGTGGTCAACACCCGGGCGGAGATCGAGGCGCTGGTTCGCGCGCTCCCGCCGCACGTCCTGCTCGTGATGGACGAAGCCTACATCGATTTCCTCGAGGAGCCTCCGGACCTGCGTACTCTGATCGCCGAGGGGAGGAAGGTGATCGGGCTGCGCACATTTTCGAAGATCTACGGGCTCGCGGCGCTGCGCGTGGGGTATGGATACGCGGCGCCGGAGCTCATCGGAATCCTTCAGCGCGCGCGCCAGCCGTTCAACGTGAACGGCATCGCGGCCGCGGCCGCCGCCGCCGCGCTTGACGACGAGGAATTCGTCGCGCGCGTCCGCCGCGAGAACCGCGCCGGGATGGAGGTGCTGCTGCGGGGCTTCGCCCGGCTCGGACTGGAGTTCGTGCCCGGTCACGGCAACTTCGTCTTGGTGAAGGTGGGCGACGGCATGGCGGTGTTCGACGCCCTCCAGCGGCGCGGCGTGATCACCCGTCCGGTCAAGCCTTACGGCCTGCCCGAATGGCTGCGCATCACCGTCGGCACCCCGGTTCAGAACGAACGGCTGCTTGGGGAGCTTTCGGGTGTGATTTCACGTGCCGGCGGCTAGCCGCCGAAGCCGGAAAAAAGGGGGTGAAAACCGGCACATGAAATGCTCTGTAGTTTCCATCTCGTTAATAAACAGCTCCTTGAGTATACGATGATTTGCATCAGTCCGAAGTACGCGCGTTACAAATATTGCCTTGCTTGCGCCACATGCTTGCACCTTTCTGAACACCCATCCCGCCATCGGGTAAACACCCGATAGGCAGACTCACCAACATACCCGTAGAGCACCCACTTCGACACAGTTCCAGTTTTCGGCCGGATCCTGCGACTGTCTCAGCTAAACCTTACACATCTTGAAACTGACATCTCGCATGAAAAACACCGGACGCACCCTCGCACTGGCCGCTCTCCTGGGCATCAACGCCTCGGCCGCCTCCTTCCTGGCGGTCGGCGACAACGCCGAGCTATTCCTGACGGGCGCGGCGGCGGTCCGTTTCGACGACAACATCTACCTCGACGGCGTCGGCGAGCAGGACGACATCGTGTGGAGCTTCACCCCCGGCGTGGACCTGGTGTTCGGCCAGGGATCGGCCACCCAGGGCAACATCCACTACCGCGAGGAGTTCGTGAAGTACAGCGACGCGAGCAACCAGGACACGTCGCTCTCCAATATCGGCATCACGACCAAGTACGACAGCGGGAAGTCGAAGTTCGACCTCGCCTTCACCTACGCGCAGTTTTCCCAGAATGACCTCGACGTGAACGCCGTCGGCACGCTCGTGCGCAGCGAGCGCACGCACTTCCACGCGCTGCCGGAATTCGGCCTGACCCAGAAGAGCTCGCTCGGTGTCGGCGTCACCTACGACCGCACGAACTACAAGCCGGTCGTCTACACCGACCGCGACACCTGGTCCGTTCCGGTTGACTACTATTTTGAATACTCTCCCAAGCTGGACATCTCGGTCGGCTATCGCCGCCGCGAGACGGACACCGGCGCCGGCGGCATCGACACGGAGGACAACTTCCTCAGCCTCGGCGCCCGCGGCGAGTTCACTCCGAAGCTGACCGGCCAGGTCCGCGTCGGTTACAACCAGCGCGACTTCGACACCGGCGGCGATGACGACCAGGTTGGCGTGGACGCCTCGCTCGCCTTCGCGGCCTCGAGCAAGTCGACGTACCGTCTTCTCGTTTCGAACGACTTCGGCAACGCCGGCACCGGTGACTCCACCAAGGAGTTCCTCCTCGGCCTCCGTGCCAGCAGCGCTCTCACCCAAACGCTCAATCTGGATGCCGGCATCACGTTCCGCGCCATCGAGTACACGACCCGCGACGACGATTATTTGGAGGGACACCTGGGCTTCACCTACGTCTACAACGAGTTCGTCAACTTCGGCGCGTCCTACACCCACCGCAAGAACGACTCCTCGGCGACCGCGCTCGACTTCACGAACAACGTGTTTAGCTTCGGCGCGAACCTCCGTTACTGAGTTTTTCGTTAGCTTACATTACGGAAGAAGATCGGATGATCTTCTTCCGTTTTTGTTTCTTCACCTTCCGCTCCATGAATCGAAGCCATCGCCTTGCCGTCCTCGCCGCCGCGCTCCTCTTCGCCGCGGGGGCCCCGGCGTGGGGTCAGGCGCCCGCCCGGTCGGAACAGGCCGCCACCGACTACATCCTGCAGCCCTCCGATCTGATCCGGGTGCTGGTTTTCCAGGAGAACGACCTCCTCCGCGAGGTCCGCATCACGCAGGAGAACACCATCACGCTCCCGTTGATCGGCACGCTCGACCTGCGCGGCAAGACCGTGCGCCAGGCCGAGGAACTCATCCGGCAGCTGTATGATCGGGATTATCTGGTGAACCCGCAGATTACCGTGACGGTGCTGGAGTATTCGCAGCAGACTGTGCAGGTCCTCGGATCCGTCAACCAGGCCGGCGCCGTCGTCTTCCCTCCCGAGCAGAAAATGGGCCTCATCGAGGCCATCACCCGCGCCGGGGGCTTCACCCGCCTGGCCGACCGCAAGCGCATCCGTCTGACCCGGACCGCGCCGGACGGCGAGGCCCGCAATGTTATCATCAATGCCGACGATCTGATCCAGGGCAATTCGAACGAGCTTTGGCTCCTTCAGAAGGGCGACGTCATCTTCGTGCCGGAGAAGATCTTCTGATCCAATGGATTCCTCTGCCAAGACCGACAAGAGCTCCGGCTCCTATCCTTACACCTACTACGGCGCGAGCTACAGCGGCTATGGCGCCGGAGGTCACGGCGACACGCATGTCCATCGGACGTTTCACGATTACGTCCTGATTCTGCGCGAGCGCGTCTGGTACATCGTCCTCGTCTTCATCCTGGTCTTCCTCGCGTCGGCGCTCTTCACGTTCACGCGCGTCCCGCAGTACATGTCGTCCGCCAGCATCCAGGTGCTGCGGCGCGACCCGGTCGTGCTCCAGGTCCAGGGCGTGAACGAGAACGAGATTCGCTCGGCCGAGGACCTGAACACCCAGGTGAAGCTCCTCGAGAGCATCTCGATCATCCAGCGGGTCGCGGAGCGGCTCACGGGCGAGGACCGGGCCGCCTTTCTCGCGCCCTACCTGTCCGGCACCAACCACCCCGAGGAAGTCCAGATCGCGGAGATCATTTACAAGAACCGCAAGGTGGTGCCGATCCGCCTGAGCCTCGTCATCCAGGTGCAGTACGTGCATCCCGACAAAGCGGTGGCGGCGAAGGTGGCGAACCTCTTCATCGACGAGTACATCGCCTACAACTCCCGCCAGCGCATCGAGGAGTCGATGAAGGCGGTCGACGACCTCAAGGAGCGGGCCGACCAGCAGCGCAAGCGCGTCGAGGACCTCGCCCACGCGCTCCAGCAATATCGTGAGAAGAACAACCTGGTCTCGCTCGACCAGCGCAAGGACATCGTCACCGACAAGCTCAAGGCCCTCAGCACCCTCGTCACGTCCACCACCGCACGGCTCAACGACGCCGAGATCCGCTGGCGGCAGGTCCAGGAGAAGACCGGCGAGCCGCGGCAGCTCCTCGATCTCCCCTTCATCTCGAACCAGCAGCTGATCGGCCAGCTCGTCCAGCAGGTCGCCGCCCAGAAGATCGTGCTCGCGCAGCTCCGCGAGCGCTACCGCGAGAAGCACCCGCGGATGATCGAGGCCATAAACACGCTTTCGCAAACCGAGACCGAGCTCAACCGCGCGCTCGCCTCCGCCGCCGCGATGGTCGAGGCCGACTACCACACGGCCCGCCGGAACGATGAGGAGGCCCGTTCCTCCCTCGCCGCCCAGGAGTCGGAGTCGCTCTCGCTCGACCGCTATGGCGTCGAGTACACCAACCTCCTCCGCGAGCACTCGATCAGCGAGCACCTCCTGCAGACCACCCTGGCGCGCATGAAGGAGACGTCGATGAGCAGCACGATCGAGACGCAGAACGCCCGCGTCGTCGACCGCGCCGCCGAGGGCCTCCGGCCGGTCTCGCCCCGGATTCCCCTCAACCTCGCGCTCGGCTTCCTCGGCGGGATCGCCCTCGGCACGGCTTTCGCCTTCTTCGTCGCCTACATCGACGACCGGGTGAAGAGCTCGTTCGACATCGAGTCCGTCATCGGGCTGCCGCTCGTCGGCATCATTCCCGAGATCAAGAAGCTCGAGCAGCCGGAGAAGGCCCAGATCGTCGTCAACAACCAGGACAAGCAGGTCGCGGAGGCCTTCCTCGCCCTCCATTCCAGCCTGCGGTTGAAGGACGAGAGCAAGGGTGCCTGCGTGATCCTCGTGACCAGCACGATCCCCGGCGAGGGCAAGTCGTTCACCACCACGAACCTGGCCCTCACGTTCGCGGCGCACGGCGAGCGCGTGGTCGTGATCGACTGCGACCTCCGCAAACCGAACATCCACAAGTCATTCCGGGTGGAGAACCTGCGCGGTGTGATCGACATTTGCGCCGGCAACCTGACCATCGACGACGTCGTGATGCGCGACGTGCATCCGAACTTCGACATCATCCCCGCCGGCGGCCGCGCGAAGAACCCGACGCAGATTCTCAACAGCAAGAATTTCGAGCTGATGATCTCGGATCTTCGCAAGCGGTACGACCGGGTCTTCATCGACACGCCGCCGCTCGCGGCGGTCAGCGACGCCCTCATCGTGCTTCCGCTGGCAGACGGCTCGGTTTTCACCATCTTCTTCAACCGCGTCCGCCGCAAGGCCGCGCAGTTCGCCGCCCGCAAGCTGCTCGAGGTGAACGTGCCGTGCTACGGCGCCGTGCTCAACGGCCTCAATCTCGCGGTGTCCGGCTACTACTACGCGCAGTATTACGACAAGTCCTACAAGGACTACTACGTGATGGCGGCGAAGCAGGACGGCGAAGAACCGCGCGAATCAACCCCACCGGTCGCAAGCCGGCGCGGCTGAGTCAGCTCCGCCGGGCGGCGCGCCGCAGCCGGTCGTTGATGGCCGCGCCCAGCGGCCCTGCCGACGCGGGTGCGAGCGCGACGAACGCGCGGCGCAATCCGCGGTGGTCGAGCTCGCGCAGCACGCCATAGAGCCGGCGCGCAGCCTGCGCGGCCGAGCCGTCGTCCGTCAGCCACGCGACCGTCCCCTCCGATCGCCGGCGGGCAAGATTCGGCCGCCGGAAGAAGATCACCGCCTCGCCGGGCGCCAGGCGGCGGGCCCGGGCGGTCGCGGCCGCGACGGTGACGAGTTCCAGCGGGGTGCGCGGGCTGTAGTGCCGGGCCAGCATGCCGGGCGCCACCGGCGCGGTCGGGGAGGTGGGCGGCTGTGACGCCACGCGGAGCCGCAGGACGCGGCCGAGCTGGGCGGCGGAGACCGCCCCGGGGCGCAGCACCCGCGGCCGGCGCGGGTCGCGCAGGTCCGCGATGGTCGACTCCACGCCGACCCGGCTCGGGCCGCCATCGATGACGTAGGGGATGCGGCCGCCCAGGCCCTCGACCACGTGGGCCGCGGTGGTGGGGCTCACATAGCCGAAGGGATTGGCGCTGGGGGCGGCGAGCGGGACCTTCGCGGCGCGGAGCAGCCGGCGCATCACGGGATGCGCGGGGCACCGCAGCGCGACCGAGTCGCCGCCGGAGGTCACGACCGCCGGGATAAGCGCCTTCTTGGGGAGGACGAGGGTGAGCGGGCCGGGCCAGAAAGCCCGCGCGAGGCGGCGCGCAGCGTCGTTGAACTCCGCCAGCTCCTCAGCCGCGGCCAGGTCGGACACGTGCACGATCAGCGGGTCGTGGGCAGGGCGGCGCTTGGCGCGGAAGATCGCGCGGCACGCGCGCGCATCGAGGGCGTTCGCCGCCAGCCCGTACACCGTTTCCGTCGGCACGGCGGCGAGGCGGCCGCGGCGCAGTTCCGCCGCGATCCGGCGCAGCGCGGCGGGAGTCGGCGGCAGCACGCGGGTCTTCACGGGGCGACAAAAAAGCCGGAGCGGATGCTCCGGCTCAACGGTGAAGTGCTCGGCGTGCGCCTTACTTCATCACGAGCATGTTGCGCGCGCGCTTGATGGTCTTCTTGACCTTGCGCTGCTGCTTCGAGCTCATGCCCGTGTACTTGCTCGGCAGGATCTTGCCGGTGTCGGTGATGTAGCGGGACATCAGCTGCGGGCTGGTGAAAGGAATCTGCTCGGGCGTCAGGCTCTGCTGCTTCGGCTGTTCGGTGGCGCTCATGATTTGGAAAAGGGGACAAGAGGTTGCTTCCGGGAAGAGGCCTGTCAACGGCCATTTTGGGTTTGCATCCGCGCTTCGCCGGAGCGAGGGGTGGATTGGTTAGTCCCCGTAGCTCAACTGGATAGAGCAGCGGTTTCCTAAACCGCGCATCCCGGTTCAAGTCCGGGCGGGGGCGCCAGCGGAACGGCTGCGGTCACATGCCGCTGCGGAAGGTCTGGTGATCGATGACGCCGGAGGCGCGGACCGAAGCGAGGGCCTTGGCATATTCGGCGAGAACCTTGAGGGCGTAGCGGAGCCGGGCGCGGATGAGCGTGTCCTCCTTGCCGAGATCGGGCGCGCCGTCGGGCGCGTTCAGGTTTCCTTCCGCGTGGTGCACGATCACGTGCTCCGGAATCCAGCACAGCCGGTTGTTCTTCGTCCCGCTCATGCGGAGCTCGGCCACGGGATAGCTGCCGCCCCGCGAGGCGGACACGGTCACGATCAGGCCCGGCTTGTGGCCAATCTCCGCGGCCGTGCAGTTGAGCAGGAAATTCTTCACGCCGGGCGTCGCCATGCCGCTCCACTCGGGCGTCGCGACGACCAGCGCGTCCGCGGCCCGCAGCTGCGCAGAGATCGGATCCCACAGCGCGTCCGGCGCGCCGCCGGACGCCTCGTCCCACAGCGGCAGCGGATTGCCGCTCAGGCTGAAGAGGTGCGCCTCCGCGCGCAGCTCGCGCGCGAGGACCGATTCGATGTAGCGGGCGACTTTCAGCGTTTGCGCGTCGGCGCGATGACTGCCGCTGAGCACGAAGAATCTCATGGCCGAGCTATGCCCCGGCGGGGGCTTGCTTGCAAGCAGGCGCACCCCCAACCTCCGCGCCGTGCCCAACGTCTTCGGCAAACTCTTCACCATCGCCACCTGGGGCGAGAGCCACGGCCCCGCCGTCGGCGTGGTGATCGACGGCTGCCCGGCGCGGCTGCCGCTGACGGGCGTCGAGATCCAGGCCGAGCTGGACCGGCGCCGGCCGGGGCAGAGCGACATCACGACGCCGCGCAAGGAGGCCGATACGGTCGAGATCCTGTCGGGCGTGTACGAGGGACGCACGACCGGCGCGCCGCTTTCGCTGCTGGTCCGCAATCACGACGCGCGGCCGGGCGCCTACGACGAGATGGCCCGCATGTTCCGGCCCTCGCACGCCGACTTCACCTACACGGCCAAGTACGGCCATCGCGATCACCGCGGCGGCGGACGCTCGTCCGCGCGCGAAACCATCGGCCGCGTCGCGGCCGGCGCGGTGGCCCGCAAGATCCTCCGACTGGCGGGCGACGTGGAGATCCGGGCCTTCGTCACCCAGATCCACGACCTGGTCGCGCCGCCGATCGAGGTTTTCCCGACGCTCGCGGAGGTCGAGGCGACCGCGGTCCGCTGCCCGCATCCGCGCACCGCCGCGAAGATGGTCGCGCGCATCAAGCAGGCGCGCAGCCGCGGCGACTCGGTCGGGGGCGTCATCGAATGCCGCGTGCGCCGGCTGCCCGCCGGGCTCGGCGAGCCCGTCTTCGACCGGCTCGAGGCGGACCTGGCCAAGGCGATGCTGTCGCTGCCCGCGACGAAGGGTTTCGAGATCGGGAGCGGCTTTGCCGGCGTGCGGCTGAAAGGCTCGCAGCACAACGACGCCTTCGTCGCGCGCGGCGGACGCGTCCGCACCGCGACCAACCGTTCCGGGGGCGTCCAGGGCGGCATCTCCAACGGCGAGGAACTCGTCTTCCGCACGGCCTTCAAGCCCACCGCCACGATCATGCAGGCGCAGAAGACCGTCGACGTCCGCGGCCGCGCCGCGACGCTCGCCGCGCGTGGCCGCCACGACCCGTGCGTCGTGCCCCGCGCCGTCGTCATCGTGGAGGCGATGACCGCGCTCGTGCTCGTCGACCACTGGATGCGCCAGCACGCGCAGAACAGGCTGTTTAAGTTCTGACAACGGCCGCCGCCGCCGTGCGGCGGAGGCGCGACCGAGGGCGGCGAAGGAGCTCGTCCCGCGTGGAAGCCCTCAAACTCGCGGGCCCAGCGGAACCGGGCGGGCCGCGTTTCGACCGGCTCGGGGTCGCTCCCGGAGCCCGCCATTTCCCGGGTTGTCTTTTGGGCGGATTGCGCCTCCTTGCGGCGCATGAGTTCTTCGAACCCGCTGGTCTACTTGGTCTTGGGCACGCCCGGCGCCGGCCGGCGCGCGGTCGTGCGCGACCTGATCGAGAACGGGTTCGAGCCGAACGAGCGCGTGACGCTCCTGCTCGCCGAGGGCGAGCCGGCCGATTCCGCCGACGCCGAGCTGGCCGCGCGGCCGAACGTGACGGTCAAGCGCTGGCGGTGGCAGGCCCCGGGATTTCCGAGCGCCTCCCTCGACGGCGCCGGCGCGGTGTTTTTGCTGGCCGATCCGCTGGTGTCGGTCGTCGACCAGGTGGAGGCGCTCAAGCCGTGGCTCGCCGAGCGCGGCGCGGAACTCGGCCGCGTGATCACGGTGGTGGACTGCGGCCTGGCGGAGAAGACGCCCGCGCTGCAGTCGTGGTTCGACGCCTGCATCCACTTCAGCGACGTCGTGATGCTCACCCGGCGCGAGGGCGTCGCGAACAAGTGGCTCAGCGATTTCCTCGGCCTGTACCGCGAGCAGTTCTATCCGTGCCACTTCATGCAGCTCAAGAAGCGAGGGATCGAGAATCCCGCGCTCGTGCTCGACCCGACCCCGCGCCGCGTGTCGCAGTATTTCGACGAGACGCCGGAACTGCCGGAGGTCGAGATCGAGACCGACGATGAGGACGAGGCCGAGGAGGACGAGGATGCGCCGAAGGAGGATCCCTACTTCGAGCGGATGCGCGGCGGGCGCCGCGTCAGGGAGGTCCCCGACCTCCGCGATCACCTCGCGGCGAAATAGTCGAACGTCGCGTCCGGCATCGCGCTGGCGGCCATCCCCGCCGCCGACGTCCGCTGGCTCGCGGCGCCGGGCTTTTCCACCAGCACGGCCCGCGTGACGCGGCGCAGGGCGCCGGGGCCGTCGCGCAGGACCAGGGCCGAGGCGGCGGAAGCGAAGGCCGTGAGCGTCGGATTGTACGCCGCGCTTTCCGCCGTGCGGCCGGTCTGGGTGCGCGCGCCCTCGACCTCGAGCGCGCAGCCCGCGGGACAGCGCGAGTACGGCGCGTGACTGCGTTCCGCCGCCTCGCGGGCCTGGCTGATCAGCGGCTTGTCGTCGGCATGAACCATCGCGAGCGACATGCGCTGCGGCTGGAGCAGGCGCTCGCCGACGCCGAGCGCGTCGGGTCCGAAGGCGCGGGGCAGGAGTTCGGCCAAGGTGCGCCGGCCTTGACCGCGCAGGAGCAGCACGAGGTCCGGCGCGCCGGCGAGTTCCTGCAGGAATTGCCGGCAGTGCCCGCAGGGCGCATCGGTGACCGCGAGGCGCGCGACGGCCGGTTCGCCCGCGAGCCAGGCATGGTTGATCGCGGCCTGCTCGGCGTGAACGGAGCAGCCGAGCGCGGCGCCGGCGAATTCGAGATTGGCGCCGAAATAGAGCGTGGGCGCCGGGCCCGGCCCCGCGGCGATCGCGCCCACGTGGAAGCGGGAGATGGGGGCGACCGAGTAGCTGGCGGCCAGCGGGAGGAGGTCGACCATGAGCTGCTCGAGCGAAACCCCGGCGGCCTGCAGCGCCGCGCGCGTGGCGTCCGCCGGGAGGCGTCCGCCGGCGGGGCGGATGCCGTCCAGGATCGGACGGAGCGCGACGGGAAACTCCGCCAGGGCGCGGGTCCAGTCGGGCGCGGGGGTCATGCGCGCAGTACACGGCGACCTTCGGGGCGGGTCAACGGCGGGGTGGGGCGCGCGCCGCGGGGAATTCCCTGCCCGGTTTTCGTCGCGCGACAGCCGGTCCGCTTGCGCCAGCGTCGAGTCATGATACATCCCGAGTCCTCCCTCGACATGCCCTCGCTCCCCACCCCCCGCACGATGTACCGCGCGCTCGCCCGGCGCGACGCGGCGTACGAGGGCGTGTTCTTCACCGGCGTGAAGACCACCGGCATCTTCTGCCGTCCGACCTGCCGCGCGAAGAAACCCCGGCCGGAGAACGTGGAGTTTTTCCCCTCGGTGGCCGAGGCCCTGCACGGCGGCTACCGCCCATGCCGGCTCTGCCATCCGATGGATGCCACCCGCCCGGTGCCGCCGCTGGTCGACCGGCTCCGCCGGCTTGTCGACGAGGCGACCGACGGCCGGGTCACCGACAAGGAGCTCGCGGCCCTGGGCATCGAGCCCTCGACCGCGCGGCGCCGGTTCAAGTCCTATCACGGCATGACCTTCCATGCCTACCAGCGGGCCCGCCGGATGGGCCTCGCCCTGCGCGACGTGCGATCGGGGCGGCCGGTCGTCGAGGTCCAGGCGGACCGCGGGTACGAGTCCCCGAGCGGGTTCCGCGAGGCCTTCGCCCGGGTCTTCGGCCGCCCGCCGGCGCGGGCGGGGGCGGCGGGCGTGCTGCTCGCCCGGCGCCTGGAGACGCCCCTCGGCACGATGCTCGCGCTGGCGGACGACGCGGGCCTGCGGCTGCTGGAGTTCGTGGACCGGCGCGGGCTCGAGCGCGAGATCGCGGGCCTGCGGCGCCGGCTGAAGTGCGCGGTCGTTCCCGGCAGCCATCCGACCCTCGATCTGGTCGCCGCGCAGCTGAAGGAGTATTTCGCGGGCTTGCGGCGGACCTTCGAGGTGCCGCTCGCGCCGGTCGGATCGGATTTCCAGCGGCGCGTCTGGGCGGAGTTGCAGCGGATCCCGTCGGGCCGCACGCGCAGTTACCTGGAGATGGCCACCCGCCTGGGCGTGCCGGGCGCGGCGCGTGCGATCGGGCGGGCCAACGGGTCCAACATGATCGCGATCGTGATCCCCTGCCACCGGGTGATCAACGCGGACGGCTCGCTTTGCGGCTACGCCGGCGGCATCTGGCGGAAGCAGCGGTTGCTCGACCTGGAGCGCCAGTCGGGCGCCGTGACGTCCTAAGTCAGGCTCCCACACACGCTAGCGTGTCCGGCACAAAATCCTTGCGCCACCTCCGGCCGGGCCTATCCATTCCCGTTCCGTTTTTTGCTCAGGTGGTGGAACTGGTAGACACGCAGGTCTCAGAAGCCTGTGCCTAACCGCATGGGGGTTCGAGTCCCCCCCTGAGCACCATTTTGGGTGGTTTCCCAGCCCGGGTCAGGATTGGACAAACCGGGTCGAAGCCATCGGCATCGATCGCGTGCTCGAGGGCTGGGGTTGGGGAAAGGCGGCGCGTGCTTCGACGTGATCTACGAGTTCCTCCGGAGAAAATGATGAAAGCCGAATCCCCACCCGCTGGCGCGCCGCTCGCGCCCGCCGAGCCTTACGGCAAGTTGTTCCTGCGCTTCCTGCGCTTCGGCTCCCTCGCGTGGGGTGGCCCGGTCGCGCAAATCGACATGATCCGGCAGGAACTCGTCACGGAGGAGAAGTGGATCGCCCCCGACCATTTCCGCCGGTTGCTCGCGATTTACCAGGTGCTGCCCGGCCCCGAGGCGCACGAGTTGTGCGTGCACTTCGGAATGATGTCGCGCGGCCGGCTCGGCGGCGTGTTGGCCGGGCTCGGCTTCATGCTGCCGGGCTTCGTGCTGATGTTCCTGCTGTCTTGGCTCTACCTGTCGCTCAACATCGCGGCCACGGTGTTTCAGGCGGTGTTTCTCGGCATCCAGCCGGCGGTCATTGCTCTGATCGTGCGTGCCTGTCACCGCATCGGCGGCCACTGCCTCAGGGGTGCGTCGCTCTGGCTGATCGGTATTCTCGCCGCGCTGGGAGAAGCTCTGGGTCTTTCGTTCTACGTGACGCTGCCGCTCGCGGGTCTTGCTTACGTCGTCGCGGCACAAGGTCGCTGGATATGGACCGTCCTCGCCGCGCTGATATTTGGAGCGGCCGTGTGGTGGTTGTCGCCCGTGGTCGCCGGTCGCGAGCCGCTGCTTCCCGAGCGCAAGGCCGCGGTGAGTGTAGAAAGTCGCCAAACCGGCCAGGCGACCTCGCCCGCGCTGTTCGGAGCGGGGCTGCGCGCCGGCCTGCTCACCTTCGGCGGAGCCTACACGGCAATTCCTTTTTTGCGCGAAGATGCGGTTGGACGTGGACGCTGGATGTCGGAGCGCGACTTTCTCGATGGGGTGGCGCTCTCGGGCATCCTGCCCGCGCCGCTCATCATCTTCTCGACGTTCGTCGGCTACTTCGGCGGCGGGCCGCTCGGCGCATTGGCGATGACCGCGGGAATTTTTCTGCCTGCGTTCCTGTTTTCGCTTCTATTCTACCGGCATCTGGAGGCGGTCATCCAGAATCCGACGCTTCGCCATTTTCTCGAAGGCGTGACGGCGGCCGTGGTCGGACTGATCGCGATCACGACGGTCAACCTCGGGGTCATCGCGATTCCGGACCTCCCGGCGGCGGTGATCTTCCTGGCCGCGCTCGTCGTGGTCTATCGCTGGAAAAGCAAGCTTGCGATCCCCGTGATTGTCTTCGGCGCGGGTGTCGCCGGCTGGCTCGTGTTTCGGCAATGACGCCTGCCAGGGGTGTCCCCTCCGTTGGCCTGCTGCTCCCCGGGTGCGAATTCCGCCGGACGCAATGCATGCCGCTGCGGTGAGGATTGCCCGATCTGGGCGGCTTCCCGCACGCCATGTGTCCCTAGCTGTGATGTTTCAGGAGGTTGGCATTCGTCGAATGCCGACCAATCGAACGCATCCGGCCGGGTGTCCCAACGGACGGCAGCCAGGACGTGAAAATGCGGCCGGCCCTGCTTTTGGGGCTCGAGCACCCGATCCACTGCCCGTGCCGGCGCAGGTAGTTGTTCCAGCGCCGGGCGAATTGCGAGGGGAGCAAGCCGTCCTCGTCGGTCAGGGTGAAGAAGAGGGTGTGCTCCCGTCCGTGGTGGCTGTCTCAACGTCGCCGGCCGCATGCTCGCGCGCGCCAATGCGCGGCAGAGCGAACTCGCCGTGCGCCAGGCCCTGGGCGCGGGCCGCTGCACGCTCGCCAGCCAGCTGTTCGCCGAGAGCGTGCTGCTCGGCCTCGTCGGCGCGGCCACAGGCACCGCGGTGGCCTGGGGCGGCCTGCAGGTCATCAACCGCTACCTCGCCATCATCGTCCGGCCGATGCCGCCGGTCGAACTGGACGGCACCATCCTTGCGAGCACGGTCGGCGTTTCGCTTTTCGTGGCGCTCGCCATCGGCCTTCTCCCGAGCCTGCGCGCCTGGCGCGCCGATTTTGTCAGCTCGATCCAGGCCGGCGCGCGCAGCGCCACGACCGGCGGCGGCGTTCGCGCCATCGGCGGCGTGCTGGTGGCGGCGCAGGTCGCGCTCGCGATCATGCTGCTGGTCGGCGCCAGCCTCCTGGTCCGCAGCTTCGTGCGCGTGATGGCGGTCGAGACGGGCCTCGATGGCCCGCGCATCGTCCATGCCCGGGTCGCGTTGCCCCGTCCTACTCTTCGGACATGACCCGGGCGCATCGTGTCACGGAGCAGATTCTCGCGCGCATGCACGAGATTCCCGGCGTGGAAGCAGTCGCTTTCGCCGCGCAGCCCCCGATCAGTGCCCGTTTCGGCACGGTGGAATTGTCGCCCCAGGGCGCGCCCCCCGGTAGCCGTGCCCCCGCATGGCGTTTCAGCGTCTCTCCGGAATTCTTCGCCACCATGGGCATCCGCGTGCTCGAAGGGCGGGTGTTCACCGCCGCGGATCACCTTCCTCAGGCCCGCCTCACGTATGTCGTCGACCGAAATTTCGCCGAGAAGAACTTCCCCGGCCGCAGTGCCGTGGGTCAGGCGTTCGTTCCCAGCCGGCCCGGCACTCCGCCTGAAAGCTATCCGGTCATCATCGGCGTGGTCGAACCGGCCCGGTTTACCGGTCCCGAGGACCAGAGCGGCCTGCCCTTCGTCTTCGAACCGGCGCTCCGCGGCCGCCTCCAGGGATTCTCGATGCTGCTACGGACCGCGCGCCCGCTCGCGGACCTGCTGCCGCTGATGCGCGCGCAGATGAGGGCGGTCGATTCGTCGCTGCCCCTCTACGACACCGACACGGTCGAGATCATGATCGAGCGCCTCCTGTCCAACCGGCGCGGTGTGATGCTGCTGTTCGCGGTCTTCGCCGCCATCGCGCTCGTGTTGTCGGCGGTCGGCCTTTACGGCATGCTCACCTTCGATGTCACGCAGCGCACGCGCGAGATTGGCATCCGCGGCGCAATCGGCGCCTCACGTGGCCAGATCGTCGCCCTTATCCTCCGCCAAGGGCTGGGAAGGACCTGCGTCGGTCTCGTCGTCGGCTTGGCTGGCGCGTTCCTGCTCAGCCGCTACATGGCGAGCCTGCTCTTCAGCGTGGAACCCACCGATCCGGTTACGTTCGGCGCCGTGTCACTTCTGCTCCTCACGGTCGCGTTCCTCGCCAGTTACCTTCCCGCCCGCCGCGCGGCGAAGGTGGATCCGATCGTGGCGTTGCGCTGCGAATGAGCGCGGCGGCGCGTCTGAGCAGCTTCCCGCACGCCATGTGTCCCTAGCAGGCTAGGGGGTTCGCCGAGCGGGGAGTAGCTAACCGGCCTGGGTATTTCGGAGTTGGCGGCGGTCCCGGGCGAGGCATCCTCGGTCTCGTTGAATCCTGGATGCCTGCGGTTGCCCTGACAGGACGCAGGTTGGTGAGTCAGCGGTCCTCCAACCCCTCAGTCGCGAAATGTCCAGGTCGTGCACCGACGCGTGTTCTTATCGGGTGATCCCTCGTGCCGCGAGGCTCCCCGGCGCCGCGCCGAGCCGACCCTGATCCGCCCATGTCCCCCCGCGTCACGCTGCGTGACGTTGCCCGGCTCGCCCGGGTGAACGTATCCACGGTCTCGCTCGCGCTCCGGAACAGCCCGCGCATTTCCGAGAACACGCGCGCCCGCATCCAGGGCATCGCCAAGGAGCTGGGCTACACCCACGACGTGTGGCTCGACGCGCTGCTCTCCTATCGCGACGCGGTCCGCCGCCGCGCGCATCCGGCGGTGATCGCGTACGTCACGTGCTGGCGGCTCCCGATCGAGACGTCACCCCACCACCGCTGCTATTGGGTGGGGGCGAAGCGGCGGGCCGCCGAGCTCGGGTTCAAGCTGGAGCATTTCTCGCTCGCGACGCCGGGAATGTCCGACGAGCGCCTGAGCTCGATCCTGGCCGCGCGCGGCATCGAGGGCGTCCTGCTCAGCTCGTTCGTGCGGGGCGACGCCGAGGTGCGCTTCGACTGGTCGCGATTCTCGGCCGTGCGCATCGAGATGCAACCCGCGCGGCCCGCGTTGTCCACCACGGCGGTCGACCACGTGCGGGCCATCGTGCGGGCGATGGAGGAGGCGCGCCGGCTCGGCTACCGGCGGCCGGGGCTCATGCTCGGGGACGACTGGTCCGCGCTGGTGGAGGACCACTGGGAAATCGGCATGCACTGGGCCCAGCGCCGGCTCGCGCCGGAAGACCGCGTGCCGATCTTCACCTTCGACGCCGCGTGGGAACGGCCGGTCCGCCACTACCGTTTCGGGCACTGGTTTCAGGACCACCGCCCGGACGTCCTGCTCGGGCCATACCTCCACATCGAGCGCCGCCTGCCGGACCTCGGGCTCGCGGTGCCCGACGACATCGCGGTGATCGACCCGTTCCTGGAGACGCCGCATCCGTTCTACGCCGGTGTCGCGCACGATTTCGAGGAGGTCGGCGCGCGGGCGATGGAACTCCTGGCCGCGCTCGTCACGCGCAACGAGCGCGGCATCCCGTCCGTCATGCTGCGGTGCTACGTCGAGGGCGCGTGGCAGCCGGGCCCGAGCTGCCCGTCGAGGCACGACGAATATTCCGACCTGGCCGCGCCGCGGTGATGTTCACGACGGGCCGGCGATGGCCCGGAGCGCGGATCCGATCGCAGCGCGCGCCGCCACCGGCGTCTAAGCGCAACAATTTGTACGACCCGCCCGTGGACGGCCCTCCGGTCCTGCGTAGGGGTTGGTGGCCGCCGGATGCCCCAATTCCGGGCGCTTCCGTCGATCGCCACCCATGATTCCCCCGAGTATCCCGACTCACCCGGCCGGTGAGCTTTCCCCCCATCGTCGTTCGCGCGGCCTCGGCCGCGTCCTGTTTGTCCTCCTCACGGGCTTGTCCATCGCGCTGCCTGGGTCGTCCGCGGCGACCATCAACAGCACCACTCCGTACCTCAACGGCGCCAACATCCCGTGGAAGAACTTCGGGATGGATTTCGGCACGCACCCCCAGTGGGGCGCGGGCTATGATCCCGCGTGGTGGAACGCCGCGTTCGCCAACATGAAGGCCTACGGCCTCAACGGGGCCCGCATCTGGGTGCATTGCGACGGGCGCGCTTCGCCGGAATTCGACGCAGCCGGCGACGTGATCGGCCTGGACGCGAACTTCATCCCCAACCTGACGGACATGCTCGACAAGGCCGGCACCCACGGGATCAAGGTCCAGCTCTGCCTGTGGTCATTCGACATGCTGAACCGCAACAAGCGCGCGCGGGGCGGAATGCACGCCAGCCTGATCACGAACCCCGCGCATCGCTCGAACTACATCACGCGGGCGCTCAATCCGATGCTCGACGCCATCAAGGACAAGCCGGCGCTGGCGGTCATCGAGGTCATCAACGAGCCCGAGTGGGGGATTGCCGAGACGCCGGCGGAGACCGTGCAGTCGGTGACGCTGGCCCAGATGCGCGCGTTCGTGGCGGCCATCGCCGCGGCGGTGCACGCCAAGAGCACGCGGCTCAACGTGACGGTCGGCTCCGCCTCGGCGAAGTGGAGCACGGACAACGGCCTCGATGCCACGGAGGGCGACTGGTGGGCGGGCCTCGGCCTCGACCACCGCGAGATCCACTATTACGAGTGGATGATCGGGGCCACGTGGAACTTCAGCCCGTTCCATCCCGGCCACACGCCGACCTACTACGGCTGGACGGTGCCCGCCGTCATCGGCGAGTTCGGGGGCAACGGCGACGCCCCGTACAACAACGTCGGGGCGCAGATGGAGGCCGCGTGGACGAACGGCTACGCGGGCCACATGCCGTGGACCTATGCCGGCGTCGACGGCAACGGTTCGTTCGAGGACTTCAAGGCCGCGGCGCTCAGCTTCGCGCAAAACCACCTCGGCTTCTGAACGCGCCGGACTTCGGTCCGGATTTTGCCACGAGCGCAGCCGTCCCCGCGGCTGCGCTTGCCACCGCCCCACGATGAATCTTCGTCACGCCATCATTCCCGTCGCGCTCGGCGCCGCCACGTGGTGGGGCATCTCCGCGGTCGCGCCCGCGCCCCGCGGGCCGGCCCCCTCGCGTGACCGGCCCGCGGGAGCGCCGACCGCCGTCGTCCCGCCGACGGACGTCACGCCGGCCCCGCCGACGGACGCCCCCCCGCCTCGTCCGCTCGACGAGGTGCGCCGGCGGCTGCTCCACGCGTCGTCGCAGCTTCGCGATCCGCGGGAACGGGACGCCTACGTTCACCGTGCCGTGCGCGGCGTGCCCCGGGCTCTTTTCGCCCGCCTGATCGAGTCGCTCGCCGGAGCGCCGGACAACTCGGTGGAGACCGAGCTCCGGCGGGCCCTCGTCCTTCGCTGGGCATGGGAGGAGCCCATGAACGTGGCGGAGTGGGCCGTCGATCAGCCGGACGGCGTGCACCGCCGGGAGGCGCTCGCCATCGCGGCGCAGGCCTGGGCGCGGCTGGATCCCGGGCCGCTGCTGCAATGGGCCACGGAGCTCCCTGCGGCCGATCGCGAATGGGTGCTGCTGCGGAGCGGCGATTTTCTGGGTCGCACGGATCCGGCGCTGTTTGCGGTCTGGCTGCGGGCCATCCAACCCGGGCGCGAGCGCGATCGGCTGCAGCTGGAAATCGCGCGCGAGTGGGCGAATCGCGATCCGGCGGTGCTGGCGGCGGCCCTGCGCGAGCACGTCGGGCCCGAATACGAGGAATGGCGCCAGCTGACCGTCGCCGGCCTGGCCACGCGCGTGGCGGGCATGAACGGAGCCGAGGCGGTCCGCTTCGTGACCGAGGAGATTCCGCCCGGTGCGGAGCAGGCGCAGGCCGCGAAGGCCGCCGTCGTCGCGTGGGCCCGCGAGGATCCGGCCCGGGCGAGCCAGTGGATCGACCGGTTTCCCGGCGAGGAACTGCGGAGCCAGGCCGCGCAGATCCTGCTGGGCCATTGGTTGCAGAGCGATGCGGCCGCCGCCCAGGTCTATGCGCGGTCCCTGCCGGCCGGAGTCCTGGCGGACGGGGCGCACGAGCGGGTGGCCCAGCACCTGGCGGAGCGCGATGGGCGCGACGCGATGGCGTGGGCCGAGCGAATCGCCGACCCGGTTCGACGGGGCGACGCCGTCGCGTTCGTCCTGGCGGAATGGTCCCGCCGGGATCCGGCGGGCTACGCGCAGCTGCTGCGGCAACGGCCGGAGCTGTCGCGCCCGCTTCCCGGATCGGGCGATTAGTTTCTCGATCGCGCGAAACGAACGCCGGCACGCGTGCAGGCCGGCGCCGGCGCCGACCGGTCGGGAGCGGGAACAAGCCGGGCCGCCGGGCGGCCGCGGGCGCCTATGGCGCAGCGCAAGGCGGCGGCGCCCGTTTTCCCGATGTCAGACCGGAGATTGGCCGGAGGGTGGATCGGGCCGGGGTTCGCGGGCTTGCCCCACTCGTGGGAAAACCGGCCATCGCTACCGTGGGAGCCCGCCGGCGACCCCGCCGCCGCTCCCTTTATGGCCCCAAAAAAATCTCGATCTCCTTGTGCTCGAACGCGCTGCTGGACGGCGTGGGCGCTCCTCGCAGCCGCGACCGTGGCCGGGGCCTCGCTCGGCGCCGCCCCGGCTCCCCCGTGCCGGACGGACCGGATCATCGTCCGGCCCAAACCGGGCCGCGACCTCGGTGCGTTGCACCGGACGCTGGGAACGCGCACCGCCCGCACGTGCCGGCCGGACTCGTCGACGCGGCTGGAGGTGGTGCAGTTGCCCGGCTTCGTGCGGGCCGACCACGCGTTGCGGGCGTTTCAATCCCATCCGGATGTTCAGTATGCCGAGCCCGACTACATCCTCGAAGCGCAGATCGAGCCGAACGATTTCCGGTTCTGGGACGGCTCGCTCTGGCACCTGCGGAACAAGGGGAACCTGGGCGGCGTCGCCGGCGCGGACATCGACGCCATGCCCGGCTGGGATGTGCAGCGCGACGCGTCGGGCATCATCGTCGCGGTGATCGACACCGGCGTGCGCTACACGCACGAGGACCTGGTCGCGAACATGTGGGTCAACCCGGGCGAGTCGGGCCGGGATTCGTCCGGACGCGACCGCCGCACGAATGGGGTCGACGACGACCGCAACGGCTACGTCGACGACGTCCACGGCATCAACGCGATCACGGGCACGGGCAACCCCATGGACGACTGGGGCCACGGCACGCACGTCGCCGGGACCCTGGGCGCGGCGACCAACAACAGCATCGGCGTCGCGGGCGTGGCTTGGAAGGTGCAGCTCATGGCGTGCAAGTTTCTGACTCCGTCGGGGACCGGTTCGATTTCCGACGCGATCGAGTGCATCGCCTACGCCCGCGCGAAGGGCGCGCGCGTCATCAACGCGAGCTGGGGCAACTACACCTTCGACTCGCAGGCGCTGCGGGACGCGATCCGCGGGCTGCGCGACGCCGGCATCATCTTCGTCGCCGCGGCGGGGAACAGCCAGGGCGACAACGACGTGCGCCCCCTGTTTCCGGCCAGCTACGACTTCGACAACATCATCTCGGTGGCCGCGAGCGACCGCTCCGACCAGCGCGCCTCGTTCACCAACTGGGGTCGCACAACCGTCGACCTCGCCGCGGGCGGCGTGTCGATCTTCTCGACGTGGGGCGGGTCCAACAGCGACTACCGGTGGAATCACGGGACGTCGATGGCGGCGCCCCAAGTGGCGGCCGCCGTCGCGCTGGTGAAAACGCGGTTTCCGACCCTGACCCACCAGCAGGTGATCCAGCGCATCCTCGACGGAGCCGAACCCGTGCCCGCTTTCGCCAATCGGACGGTCACCGGCGGCCGCCTGAACCTGGCGCGGTCGCTCGGTGCATCGGCTCCGCCACCACCACCTCCTCCGCCCCCGCCGCCTCCGCCGCCGGGCACGGATGTGATCTGGGTGGAGGATGCGATTCCCGCCGGGGCGTGGACCACGACCGCGGGCGGCGACGCGTGGAACTGGGTGACGTCCAACCCGGCGCCCTGGTCGCAGGCGCGCGCCCACCAGTCGGCGATCGTTGCGGGATATCACGATCACACGTTCCAGAGAGCCACGACCGCGATGAGCGTGCTGGCGGGCGACACGCTGTTCTTTCACGTCTATGTCGACCCTGCCAACCGGCCGCGCGAGATCATGGTCTCCTGGAACAACGGCAATTGGGAGCACCGCGCGTTCTGGGGCGAGAACCTGATTAACTATGGAACGACCGGCACGGTGAGCCGGCGCCACATGGGGGCGGTTCCCGCCAGCGGCGCCTGGGTGCGGCTCGAAGTCCCCGCGAGCGCCGTCGGCCTCGAGGGCACGACCGTCACCGGCATGAGCTTCTCGCTGTACGGCGGACGCGTGACCTGGGACGCCGCCGGCCGGCGTCCCGCGCAATAAAGCCGCGCCACTCGCCAGCCGGGACGCGAATCGATTCGCGCGAGCGCGCCACGGAATCCCAGTCGTCGCGGCGGCCCTGGTCGCGTGGAATTCACGTGTCGGTCAACCCCGCGTTGGCCCGCGGGTTCGTTCGCGCCTCTCCGGCAACCGGCGCGAACGGGAGCATCTCGTGCTGATCCGAATCATGGCGGCGCGTCAGTCCGCGGCCTCAGCCTTCGTCCAGCGTGAAAAAGAAAGTCGCCCCCTGACCGACTGCGCCCTCGGCCCAGATCTTCCCCCGGTGCCGGCGCACCACGCGCGCGGCCGTCGCCAGCCCCACGCCCGTGCCGGGAAACTCTTCCGCCGTGTGGAGGCGCTGGAAGACGCCGAACAGCTTCGCCGCATAGTGCATGTCGAAGCCGGCTCCGTTGTCCCGAACGAAAAACACGGCCGGAGTCTCCGGGGCGGAGCGCCGGCCGAACTCGATGCGGGCGGTCTCGCACTTCGAGGTGAATTTCCACGCGTTGCCGAGCAGGTTCTCGAGAAGGATCCGGAGCAGCCCGCGATCTCCCTGCGCCGCCAGCCCCTCGGCGATCGCGACCTCGACCTTCCGTTCGCCGGGCGAGCGGTCGCGCAGCTGGCCGATGATCTGGCGCGCTTCCGCGGTGAGGTCGACCATCTCCCGCTTGATTTCCTGCCGGCTCATCCGTGCCAGGCTCAGCATGTCCTCGATAAGATGGCCCATGTGTTGCGTGGCCTCGTGGACCCGCTCGAGGTAGCCGCGCGACTGCGCGTCCATCTGCTCGGCGCGTCTCATCAGCAGATGGCTGAAGCCATCGATCGCGCGCAGCGGCGCGCGCAGGTCGTGCGAGACCGAGTAGCTGAACGACTCGAGCTCGCGGTTGGCGAAGTCCGCGCTCTCCTTCGCCTTTTTGAGTTCCTCGTTGGCCTGCTGCAGCGCGGTGTTCTTGCGCTCGAGGTCCGCAATGAGCTCCGCGCGCGCCGCGGCGAGTTCGCGCAGCGCCTGGGACTCCACCGCCTCCACCTCGCGGCGGTGCAGCTGCTCGCGGAACTCGCGGTTCTCGTCCTCGAACTGCTTGCGCCGGAGCTGCGCGCGCAGGCGGGCCTTGACGATTTCGAAGTCGCCCGACTTGGCGATGTAGTCGTCGGCGCCGGCGTTGATGCCCTCGATCATCGCCGCGCTTTCGTCCAGGGCCGTGAGGATGATCAGCGGGATCTCGCGCCACTCCGGCTCGGCCTTGATCCGGCGGCAGACCTCCTTGCCGCTCATCTCGGGCATGAGCAGGTCGAGCAGGATGCCGTCCACCGGCTGGGATCCGAGGAGCTCGAGCGCCTCCGGGCCGGAACGGGCGGCCACGACATCGTAGCCTTCGCCGCGCAGCTGGTCGCAGAGCTCCGCGAGGAACGTGGCGCTGTCGTCCACGGCGAGGATCCGCTTGGGCGCCAGCAGGCTCGGAAAGGATCCGGTGGCACCGCCCTCGCGCGGGCCCCGGAGCAACGCGGCCAGCTTGGCGAGCACGACGCGTGACCCGGCGGTCTTCGGACAAAAGGCGTCCGCGCCGGCGTCGAGCGCCCGCAGTTCGTTTTCCCGGGAATCCGATGCCGTGAGCTGGAGACAGGGTGTCCGGCGCAGCGCCGCGTCGGCGCGCAGCCGCCGGATCACTTCCGGCCCGTCGACGCCCGGCAGCATCTGGTCCACCAGCATCGCGTCAGGGCGCACGGCGGCGGCCACCTGCAGCCCCTCCTCGCCGGTGCCGCACACCTTCACCTCGTAGCCGGCGGCCTCGAGTTCCGCGCGCAGCTCGTGGGCGAACGTGGGACTGTCCTCGATCAGGACGAGGAGCGGCCGCTCGCGGCTGCGCGCGTGCGGCTGTCGGCGCGTGAGCTCCCGCACGCGCGCCACCACCTGCGCCGAGTCGTAGGGTTTGCCGACGTAGTCATCCGCGCCGGTTTTCAGCCCGCGCACGCGATCGCGAACCTCGTCCTCCGTCGAGAGCAGCAGCACCGGGCGCGGGGCGGTCGCCGGGGTCCCCTTCATTTCCTGCAGGAGCGCCAGCCCGTCCCCGTCGGGCAGAAGCACGTCGAGGATCGCGAGGTCGAAGCTCTGCTCCTCGCACGCGCGGCGCGCCGCCTCCAGCGTGGCGCAGGTGATGGTGGCGAACCCGGCCGCCTCGAGCGCCTCCTTCAAGTCCATCCGGACCGTGAGGCTGTCGTCGACGATGAGGACAGTGGTTTTCATTCGGGCCGGTCAGCTCCGGGGCCTGGCGAGCGCCGCCAGCGCGGGGGCGATCTGGTCCAGCCGGAGGACCTGCCGGGCCGCGCCGAGGCGGATCGCCTCCCGCGGCATCCCGAAGACCGCCGAGGTGCTCTCGTCCTGGGCCAGAGTTGCGCCGCCGGCGCGGCTCACCGCGAGCAGCCCGCTCGCGCCGTCCCGGCCCATCCCCGTGAGCAGGCAGGCGACGGCGCGGGAACCGAGCTCCCGCGCGACGGATTCGAACAGCACGTCCACGGACGGCCGGCAATGGTGGCGCTCGGGATCGCGCGTCAGGCGGACCTGCCCGTCGCGCACCACCAGGTGGCGGTCGGGCGGCGCCAGGACGACGCGGCAGGCGCCGGGCCCGGGCAGCGGCTCGCCGTCGCGGCCGAAGGCGACCGGGAACGGCGACAGCCCGTTCAACCACTCGGCAAATCCCGTCCCGAAAGCGTGGCTGATATGGATCACGATCAGCACCGGCAGCGGGAAGCCCGGCGGGAGGTTCTGGAGGATGTCCACGATTGCGCCGGGGCCGCCCGTCGAGGCTCCGATCGCCACCAACCGCGGATCTCGCAGGTCGCCGAGCGGGGGCGGGGTGGCGCGGAGCTCGGGCCGGCCGTCCCCGAGATTCGCCAGCCGGGCACGCGGATGGGTGATGACCTTGATGCGCGAGATCAGCCGTAGCATGCCGGCCAGCCTCTGCTCCCAGGCGGAATCGGGCTCGTCGCCCGCGGGCTTCTCCAGCACATCGAGCGCCCCGGCCGCCAGCGCGTCGTAGGTCTTGAACAGTTCGCCGCGGTTGAACGACGAGGAGACGACCAGGATCGGCGTCGGACAATAGGCCATGATGTACTCGGTTGCCGCCAGACCGGTCATCACCGGCATCATCATGTCGAGCGTGACGACGTCTGGCCGCAGCCGCTGGCAGGCTTCGATCGCTTCCCGGCCATCCCCCGCCTCGCCGACCACCTCGAAGTCCGGCTGCGCCGAAAGCACTTCCACGATGCGCTTCCGCACCGTCAGCGAATCGTCCGCGACGAGGATCCGGATTCGGCTCATGACAGGAGTTCGGCGATGCGGGTCAGCAGCCGCTGCTGGTCGAACTCGCCCTTGATGACATAGTCCTGCGCGCCGGCCGCCCGGCCGCGCTCCCGGTCGGCCGGCGATTCGCGCGAGGTCACGAGAATGGCCGGCAGATCCCGCCACGCCGGCTCGCGCCGCAGCCGCTCGATCAGCGTGAACCCATCCATGCCCGGCATTTCCACGTCCACCAGGACCAGGCCGTAGCGCCGGGTGCAGAGCCGCTGGAGCGCTTCCTCGCCCGAAACCGCGAGATCGACGGCGTAGCCCGCCGACTCGAGGATGCTCTGTTCGAGCATCCGGGTGGTCAGCGAGTCGTCGACGACGAGGATCCGCGGCCGCGCGGGCGCCGGCTCGGCCGGCAGCGCCGCCGCGGCCTCGACCGCCTGTGCCAGCGCGGCCGGATCCAACAGGAGGCGGGGCGCGCCGCCGGGTCCGGACGACGCCCCGCTCACGTACGGGGCGACATCGGCCAGGGCCGGCAGCGGATGCACGACCGCCTCGGTGACGCCGACGGTGTGGCTGACGCCGACAGCGACCGGTCCCTGTTCGCCCTGAAGGATCACCGCCGTGAGATGCCGGCTCCGCCGCCGGGCGTTTTCGCCCGGGGCCGGGACGAGTCGGGCCAGCTCAACGTAGGGCACGACGCGTCCGTCCAGGTGCAGCTGCTCGCCGGGTCCGGCGCGGTGGAGCGCGGCGGCCTCGGCGCGCACCACGCGGTCGACCGCGTCCAGGGGTAGGAGCACTTGCAGCGAACCAGTCTCGACGGCCAGCACCTCGAGAGCGGAAAGGGAGACGGGCAGGTCGAGCGTCGCCGTCGTGCCGGCGCCGGGGGTGCTTGCGAGCCGCAGATCGCCGCCCAGCCGCGCCAGGGCCGCCCGCACCGTTTCCAACCCGACGCCCCGGCCCGACATCTCGGTCGGCGTCGACGTGGTCGTGACCCCGCCTCGGGAGAGCAGGCGGATCGCCGCGCCCATTTCCAGCGTGTTCGCCTCGCCGGGCGGGAGCCAGCCCTTCGCCCTCGCCACCCGGGTCAGGGCCTCCGTGTCGATGCCGCGTCCGTCGTCCTCGCACGTGACCCGCAGCCGCCGCGCCGTGCGTTCGACCCGCACGCGCACCCGGCCGTCGGGCGCCTTGCCGGCGGCGCGGCGCGCCGCGGCCGGTTCGATCCCATGCGCAACCGCATTGCGGACCAGATGCAACAATGCCTGCTGGAGGCCGACAAAGACGGCCGAGTCGAGACGCGACGTGCGGCTGACAAACTCGAGCCGGGCGAGCTTGCCGAGCGCCTGGCCCGCGTCGCGCACCGCCTGCTCGAGGAACCCGGCGAGGGCCGTCGTGGGGATCAACCGCAGGCAGGCCGCGTCCTCGTGCAGGCGGCGCAGGTCGCGGCGGAGCCGTTCCGCCCGGCCGGCGACCCGCTGGCGGGCGCGATCGAGCCCGGCGGCGAGATCGGCCGCGTCGACGTGGAGACGCGCGGCGGTCTCAGCCGGCGTCGGGCCCGTGCGGCCACGTCCGGCCAGCGCCTGCAGGAGCCGCGCCTGGCGCGAGGCGGAGTCGAAGCCGATGAGAGCGGAGCGCATGCTCTCGAGCTCCCCGGCCGCGCCAGCGACGCCCGCGAGCACGCCGTCCACCTCGGCCACCTGCAGGCGCACGGTGTCGAGCAGCGGTGCGGGCGCGGGGATGGCCGGAGCCGCGGGGGAGGGGGCGGTCTCCGCCGCGGGGCGGTCGATCGCCGCCAAACCGGCCGCGAGCGCGGACAGGAGCCGATTCAGCTCGGCCCTCTGTTCGGGCGCGGGCGGCATCCCCTGTTCCCGGCCGGGACCGAGGATCGCCTCCAACTGGTGCGCCAGGTCGGAGATGGCGAGCAGCCGGACGACGCGCGCGGCGCCTTTCAGGGTATGCGCCAGGCGCAGGAGCAGCGAGATCAACTCCGGGTCGTGCCCCCCGCCGCCAAGGCGCGCAATGCCCTCCTGCAGGCCCGCCAGCAGTTCGCGGGCTTCGACCCTGAAGTACCGGTACGGGTCCTTGGCGGTCATGGCGCGGAAGCCGGCTCAGACGAGCCTGGCGAGCCCGTCGGACAGGCTCGCGAGCTGGCCGGCGGTCTGCAGGGTCTGGCTGGAGCTGGCCTCGGTCTCCTTCGTCGCCTGCGCCGCGTTGACGATCGCGATGTTCACCTGCTCGACGGCCGTTGTCTGCTGCTTCGTGCTCAGCTCGATCTCGCGCGCCGCCTCGGTCGACGTGGAGACCAGCTTCACGATCTGGTCGAACGCGGCGGCCACTTCGGCGAACTGCCGCGTGCCCGCGTCGACCGCCTTGGCGCCGCCCTCGGTGGCCATGACGGTGGTGTTCACCGCCGCCCGGATCTCCTCGATGATCGCGGAGATCTCCCGCGTGGACCCGCCGGTCCGCTCGGCCAGCTTGCGGATCTCGTCGGCCACGATGGCGAAGCGGCGGCCGCTCTCGCCCGCGCCCGCGGCCTCGATGCTCGCATTGATCGAGAGGATGTTGGTCTGCTCGGCCAGCTCGTTGATGATCTCGACGACCCCGCCGATCTGCTGCGATTTCCGGCCCAGATCGAGCATGTTCGTGACCACGTGGTCGACCTGCTGCTTGATGCCGGTGATGGATTCGTGGGCCGCCTGGACGGTGCGGTCGCCCGATCTGGCCGCGCCGGCCGTGCCCTCCGCGATCTGGGCCACGCGCTGCGCGCTCTCCGCGATCTGGCGCGACGTGGCGAGCAGTTCGCTCACGGTCGTGCTGATCTCGTTCATGGAAGTGGCGGTCTCCTTCGCTCCGGTGGCCTGCTGGCTCGCGGCGGATTGCAGCTCCGCCGAGGCGCTGCGGATATGCTGGATGGCGGTGCCGATGTCGCGCCCGAGCTGGCGGGACAGGACGAGCGCGAAGACGACCGCCGCCAGCACCGTCGCGGCGATGAGACCGATCGAAATCCGCAGGGCGGATGCGGTCCGAGCGGCCGAGGCGGCGCGCGCCGATTCGAGCGCGCGTTCCTCCCGCGCCACGAACGCGTCCACCAACTCGTCGAGCGCCACCCGCCGCGGGGCGACCGTCTCGTCGAACATCCGGGCGACCTGGTCGATCCCGGTGCCGCCCTGGCGGAGAACGGAGGCCTGGTTCGCGGCCGCGGCGTGTTCGCCATACGCGCGCTCGATCCGCTGCAGCAGCTCGACGGACTCCCCCGGTCGAGCGCGCGAATGCAGCTGGCGCATCAGCCGGGAGACCTCGGCGTCGGCCTGTGCCTGGCGCCGGACCATGTCTTCCTTGCCGGTGAGCAGGAAGCCGCGGAACGCCGCCACCTTGAACTCCATGGCCCCCTGGAACTTGGCGGCGTCGGCGAGGCTCGCGACGTGGCCCGCCAACAGCTGTTCGTACTCGGCCGTCACCGTCCGGAGCGCGCGGATGCTCACGAGGCTGCCGACGATGGTGAAGGCCAGGACGACGGCGAAGCCGGCGGCGATTTTCTGACCGAAGGTCCAGCGCAGGTTCATTGGGTGGTTCTCCTCATTGGCGGTTTCCGACCTGCGACCGCAGGCTGGTTAGCAAGGCAGGCAAATTCACGATGCGGACGAGCGCCGAGCCCCACGGCGCCAGACCGTCTGCGACCGCGCCGGGTTCCTCGCGGGCCGCGCCGGTGATGGCGCCGGCGGACACGAAGACCAGGCGCTCGAAGTCGGCGCACGCCAGCGCGCACGGCTCGCCCGGCTGCGCCTCGGCCAGGACGAGCCAGCGCGGCGGCGCGGACGCGGCCGGATGGCCGAGCAGGTTCGCGAGATCCCACACCGGATGCACGCCATCGCGCAACCCGGCCAGGCCGAGAAAGGCGGGGGAGCAGCCGGGGGTGGGCACGAGATTTTCGCACCGCGCGAAGCCGGTCATCTCCGTGCGCCTGATCGCGACCAGCTCCTCGCCGGCGCGCACCACCAGCAACGCCACGGCGGGCGGCGGGGGCTCCGGCAGAGGCGCCGCAAACGCCCCGTCGAAGGCATCGCGAAGGGCGCGGGCCTGGGCGGAAAGGGTGGTGCGGGTCGGAGTCATGGCGCGAGCGGCAGCCGCCGGATTTCGCCCCGACACGCCTGCACGAGGGCCTCCCGCGAGAAGCCGCCGCCGAAGAGCAGCAGCCGGAGCGGGTCTTCTTTCACCAGGAGCGTGAGCGCCGCCTCCAGATGCACGAGCGCGTCGGACGTGCGGCCGAGCTGGCGCGCCAGCCGCCCGAGGTGAAAGCGCGGCATGGCAAACGACGGGTCCAGGTAGGCCGCGGCCGCGTCATGCTCCTCGGCGGCGGCAAGGTCGCCCGCATGCTCCCGGCACAGCGCGACCACATAGTGCACGGCCGCGTTGAGCTCGTCGCGCTCCAGCAGGGGCCGGCAGAGGTCCTCCGCCTCGGCCAGCCGGCCGCAATTGACCAGCAGCATGGCCTGGAGGATCTGCAGGTCGGTATCCGGCGCGGCGCCGGCCGGCAGCTGCTGCAGGTGGGTGAGGGCCTCGGTGAACCGTTCCTGCTGGTGCAGGTCGAGCACGCGCCGCCAGCCATGCGCGCCGGCCGCCCGATTCGCCGCGGCCGGCGAAGCCGCGGGTGCCGCGGCGGCGAGGTTCGCGATGCGGAGCGACGCGCGGCTGATCTCGTCCATCCACTCCGTGGCGGCGCTCGGCTCGGGAGCGGTGGCCGGGTCGGATTGCGCGGCGGCCGCGCGCGGCGATGGGGCGGCGCGGCTCGCGCCGGCGGGCTCGGACCGGTCCTCCGCGGCATCCTTCAGCTCGTAATAGAACGCGCTTTGGTCGCGCCGCAGGTGGAAAGCCTGGGAGAGCCCGCGCAGCGTCTCCGCATGGCCGAGAAACAGGCAGCCGCACGGCGCCAGCGCACGCTCGATCCGGCCCACGACCGCCGCCGCGGTCTCCGGCATGAAGTACATGAGCACGTTCCGGCAGAAGATCGCGTCGAAGGCGCCCGGCTGCCACAGGTCGTCGTTCGGCTCGGCCAGGTTGAGCTGCCGGAAAGCCACCATCGCGACGATGCTTTCATCGAGCATGAATTCCGAGCGCGAAGCCCGGAAGTACCTCCGGCGGATTTCAGGCGGCGTTTCCCGCAGCGCCCATTCGGAATAGCGGCCGGCGCGCGCCCTCGCGAGCATGGCGGGGTTGACATCCACCGCGACGATCTCGACCGGCCGGCCGCCCGTTGCCGCGGGGGTTTCCCGCAGCGAGATGGCAATCGAATAGGGCTCCTCGCCCGAGGCGCAGCCGGCGGAAAGCACGCGCAGGGCCCGGCTCCCCGCCGGCCGGCCCACGCACCGCGGCAGCACCGTTTTGACGAGCGCGTGGAAATGATCGGCGCCGCGCAAAAAATACGTCTCCGCCACCGTCAGGCGCCCGGCCAGCGCCTGCCATTCCTCCCGGGCATCCGATGCGGCGAGCCACTGCAGATAGCCTGCCGGACCACGCCCGTGGGCCGCGCTGCGCTCGTCCAGGATGCCGGCGAGGAATTCCTGGCGATGGTCCTCGAACCACAGGCCGAGCCGCCGCGCGACCTGCGATCGGAATTCGGACAAGACCGGCACGGGGTCGGTCATGGCGCGTGTCCTCCGCCGCCCGCGCTTTCATCCGCCGACACCAGCCGGGCCGATTCGAGGACCAGCAGCAGTTGCCGATCCAGCGCGCCGAGCGCCGCCACCGCCGGCGGGTGCGGCCCGCGCCAGAGTGGCGGCAAGGCGTCCAGTTCGTGCCCTGCCAGTGTCTGGATGCCGCGGACTGATTCGACCACGAGGGCCACGCGGCGATCGCCGACCCGGATCGTCACGAACCGCGCCCGGTCTCCCCGGGTCGACGCGCCGTCGCCAAACAGCGCCTCGAGGTCCACGACCGGCGTCACGCGACCGCGGATCACCGCCAGCCCGCGCACGCCGGGCGGGGCGCCGTCCACCGGCTCGATGGGGAGCGGTCGCATGACCTCCGAGACGTGGCCCAGCGGCAGCGCGCAGGCGCATCGACTGGTGCGCGTGATCAATACGCTGGAGCCGGGCACGGGAAGCGGGGTATCCATGGCAGGAAAGCGGCCGGGACGTGGTCCCGGGCGAGCGGCCCGGAGACAGGATTGCCAAAAACGGTGACTGCTCAAGGAGTCTGTGCGAAATTCGTGGCGCGGGTTTTGCCCTATTGCATGACGGGCCGTTCGGGCCTGCGCTGCGGTGCGATAGCTGGCCCGGAAGATTTTTAGGCTCGGACAGCCCGTGTCCTAGGGTGCGTGCGATACTCGGGGCACCATGAAGTCCCTCGTCCTCAGCCTCCGCACCCCCTTGATCGAACTCCGGTCCGCGCTCGCGCGCCATGGCCGCCGCACCCGCGAGGATTTCGAGGAGCTCGTGCTCGACTCGGCGGACTGCCACGGCCGCGTCACCGTCCGTCCCCACGCCGAAGGCCACCGCGTGCTCTGCTCGCTCGACGTGGAGGAGAGCCGCCTGATCCCGAGCGGCCTCGACCTGTTCAACCAGCTCGCGCTCGACGGCCACCCGCTGGTCGCGTTCGGTGCCGGCCGCGGCCAGGTGACGTTCCGCTTCGAATGGGTTCATCCGCAGGGCGCGGCGTGGCGCATCTCGGCCGAACGAGTCGAGATCCTCATCGGCCAGCTGGTCTCCAGCCTGTGCGCCAAGCCCGCCGTGTTCCGCCCGAGCCGCCGGATCAGCCCGCGCCGCGCCGAGCTGCTCGACGGCGTCATCGCGCACGTGTCGGCGGCCTGACCGAATGGGCGCGCGCGGTCGCGCGGGCCCGCTCCTCCACCAGGCGCCGCAATTCCGCGGGCGCCACCACCTCCGCCTTCCCGCCCCAGCCGAGCACCCACCGGAGGATTTCCTCGAGCCCGCCCAGCCGGACGCGGAATTCGAGGCGGCCGTCGGCGAGCTGCCTGGTGTCCTGCGACTCGTGCCAGAACTTTTCCTGGACCTGCTCCGCCGCATCCGCGGCGAAACGGATCACCACCTGGTGGTCGCCGGTTCCGACGAACGCGCCGAATGCCTTTCCGAAATGTTTTTCGGGGGAGAAGTCGGCCGGGCGGACGAACGACCGCGATGACAGGGCGATGTCCCTCATCCGCCCCACCGCGAAATTCCGGAGCGCCTTCCGCTCGAGGTCGAACCCGACGAGGTACCAGGAGTTCTCGCGGTTCGCCAGATGGTAGGGCTGCACGCGGCGGGATTCCTCGTCCTTCGTGCCGGGCTTCCGGTACCGGAACGAAATCTCGAGCGAGCGGTTCACGGCCTTCAGCAGCAGCTCGAAGGCGTGCTGGTCCGCCTTCCCGAGTCCCGAGTGATGAAAGGAGATGTCCCGCTTCATCCCGCCCGGCCGGAAGCTCACCTTGTCGCTCAGGCCGGCGGTCATCTTTTCGAAGGCGCGGGCGAGCTGGTCGTGGAACGGCGTCCCCTCGTACGGCTCCAGGGCCTTCGCGGCGACGAGCAGCGCGAACAGCTCGCCTTCGCTCACCTGAACGGTGGGAAAACTGGCGACCGGCTCCGTGTACCGCCACGCGAACGTGCTGGGATCGTACTCCGCCGGCAGGCCGAGCTGGTCCCGCATGAACGCGAGGTCGCGCATCACGGTCTTGGTCGAAACCTCGAGCTCCTCGGCGAGCTTCGTGCCGTTGGTGGGGCCGCCGTCCTGAAGCGCCTCGTGGATCTTGAGCATCCGGGCGAGCGGCGGACGCGACGAGGGCAGGGGCTTGTCCATGCGCCTGCGATGGCAGCACGACCCGGGCGCGGCGCAAAGCGATTCGCATCCCGCTTGATGCCCGCACTGGCGCGATCCGCGGGGCGCCCGCTTCCGTGCGCGTCGGGAACGATCGCGGCGGCCAGCGGTGGCGGGACCGGCTCCGTCCGGTCCGTTGCTGTATTCGAAATACCGACGTGGACGACACGGAGGTCGTCCCTCCAAACCAGGCGGGCCGATTGCGGCGGCGCGAAAGCTTGTTCCCTGGCTCGCCGTTTCCTTAACTTGCTAAGGAGCAGATGCCTACGAAAGTAGATGCACCGGCATGAACACCCGTCGGCAGGCACCCGCTCTTCTTCCGTCGATTCGTCTTACCGCTTCACGCGCGTGAGCCCGGAGGCCGCGGCGCTGTGGGATTGGCCTGAGCGCCTGCTGATCGGCCAGGTGGTCCGGGACGTTTTTCCGGCGATGCGGGAAGGCGAGCCTTTCGTTCGTCACGAGGCGGCGATGGCGACCCGCACGGCCCAGGCCTACGCCGCCTATGCGCCGCGGCAGCCCCGCTGGTACACGTTCAACCTTCATCCGCTGGATGACGGCGGGATCCTCTGCGTGTTCGACGAATCGGGCTCGCGGCCGCCGCGATGAGCGGCCGCCGCCTCTGCCCAAAGTTATAGTTTTAGACGCGCTTTAGTCTCGGCGGGTCCCGGAGCCTTCGTTTGACTGGACGGGTTCTTCTTCCCCATGAAACGCCCCGTCACTCTGTTCACCGGCCAATGGGCCGACCTTCCCCTCGAGAAGCTGGCGCCGCTCGTCAAACGCATGGGTTATGACGGCGTCGAGCTCGCCTGCTGGGGCGACCATTTCGACGTCGATGCCGCGCTGTCCTCGAAGAAATACGTCCACGACAAGTGGGCGCTGCTGCGGTCGCACGGCCTCGATTGCTACGCGATCTCGAGCCACCTCGTCGGCCAGGCCGTGTGCGACCGGATTGACGAGCGCCACCAGGCCATCCTTCCGCCCGACGTCTGGGGCGACGGCGAGCCCGAGGGCGTGCGCCGCCGCGCGGCCCGGAAGATGGCGCAGACGGCGAAGGCGGCCCGCGCCTTCTTCGACGCGCGGCCCGGCCCGGCGGGCAAGGAACGGCCGGCCGCGGTCGTGAACGGCTTCACCGGCTCGTCCATCTGGCATTCGATCTACGCCTTTCCGCCGACCTCGCAGGAATACTGGGACAAGGGGTTCCAGGACTTCGCGAAGCGCTGGGGCCCGATCCTCGAGGCCTTCGAGAAGGCGGACGTGAACTTCGCCCTCGAGGTGCACCCGACGGAGATCGCGTTCGACATCGCCTCCGCCGCGCGCGCGGTCGCCGCGGTGAAGGGCCACCGCCGCTTCGGCTTCAATTACGACCCCTCGCACCTCGGGTACCAGGGCGTCGACTACGTGAAGTTCATCCGCGCCTTCGGCGACCGCATCTATCACATGCACGTGAAGGACGTGTGGTGGGGCCACGGCGACGGCTCCGTCGGGGTGTTCGGCGGGCACGTCAGCTTCGGCGACGCGCGGCGCCACTGGGATTTCCGCTCGCCCGGCCGCGGCGACATCAAGTTCGAGGACATCATCGTCGCGCTGAACGACGTCGGCTACCGCGGCCCGCTGTCCGTCGAGTGGGAGGACATCCGCATGGACCGCATCCACGGCGCCACCGAGGCGTGCGCCTTCGTGCGCCGGATCGACTTCCCGCCGAGCGCGGTCGCGTTCGACGCGGCGTTCGACAAGAGCAACCAATGAGGTGACGCGGCGCGGGCTGCGCGGCGGGCCTCCGCCGCGGCAAGGACCCCCGCCCGCCCACCCGGATCACCCGCTTCCGTTATGAACAGAAAACTTCGATTTGGCATGATCGGCGGTGGACGCGGCGCGTTCATCGGCGCGGTCCACCGCATCGCCGCCATCATGGACGGCCAGGCCGAGCTCGTCGCCGGCGCCTTCTCGGCCGACGCCGAGAAATCCCGCGCGTCGGGCGTGGACCTCATGCTCGACCCCGCGCGCGTGTACGGCAGTTACGCGGAAATGGCCAAGGCCGAGGCGAAGCTGCCGGCCGACCGCCGCGTCGACTTCGTCGTGATCGTCACGCCGAACCACCAGCATTTCCCCCCGGCGAAGCTTTTCCTCGAGTCCGGCTTCAACGTGGTCCTGGACAAGCCCGCGACCTTCAACCTCGCGGAGGCGCGGAAGCTCCGCGACGTCGTGCGCCGGACGAAGAAAGTCCTCGTGCTGACCCACAACTACACGGGCAACGCGATGGTGAAGCAGGCCCGCGAGTTCGTGCAGTCCGGCAAGCTCGGCCGGATCCGGAAGATCGTGGTCGAGTATCCGCAGGGCTGGCTGTCGGGCCGGCTCGAGGAGACCGGCCAGAAGCAGGCGGCGTGGCGCACGGACCCGAAGCGCAGCGGAGCCGCCGGCGCGATGGGCGACATCGGCACGCATGCCGAGAACCTGGCCCGGTACATCACGGGACTGCGGATCAAGGAGCTCTGCGCCGACCTCACGGCCTTCGTGCCGGGGCGCGCGCTCGACGACGACGGCAACCTCCTCGTGCGCTACGAGGGCGGCGCCAAGGGCGTGCTGCACGCGTCGCAGATTTCGGTGGGCGAGGAGAACAACCTCAACATCCGGGTCTATGGCGAGAAGGGCGGGCTCGAGTGGAAGCAGGAGCATCCGAACGAGCTCGTCGTGAAATATCCCGACCGCGCGGCGGAGATCTGGCGCCGCGGCAACGGCTACTGCGGCGAGGCCGCGAAGAAGGTCACGCGCATCCCGGCCGGCCACCCCGAGGGTTACCTCGAGGCCTTCGGCAACATCTACCGCGAGGCCTTCCGGGCCATCCGGGCCGAACTGGCGGGCGAACCGCTGCCCAAGGACCTCGATTTTCCCACCATCGATGACGGCGTCGAGGGCATGGCCTTCATCGAGACCGCGGTGAAGAGCTCCAAGCTCGGCGCGAAATGGCTGAAGTTCCCGAAGGTGTGACGCCGGGGCCGGCGCTCTGAGGCCGGCCGGCGGCTCGCGCCCCGGGACGGGCCGCGCCACCGGGCCGCACCGTCGACACAGAGTCGCGCCACCGCAACCGGTGGCACGCACGGTCTCCGTGCATGGCGGCTTAGACGGCAGTGGGTGGCACGCGTGGTCTCCGCGCGTGGCGGACGGAACGGGAACCCGGCCCTACTGCACCAAGTCCTGCACGAGCGGCTCGGACCGGGGTGCCGCGGGCGAAAACGTGATCGCCTCGCGGATCAGCCTTTCGGCCTGCGCGGCCCGGGCCGGGTCGTTCGCGTGAATCGTGCACAGCCGGGCGCCGGGCGCGACCGGCTCGCCGACCTTCACCAGGTCGGCCAGGCCGACCGCGTGGTCGACCTTGTCGGTGACCGCCGCGCGTCCGCCGCCCAGCGCCATGATGGCCTGGCCGCACTTGAGCGCATCCACCGCGGCGATGAAACCCGCCGCGCCGGCGGGCGCCGCGACCGCCAGGGCCTGCTTCGCCAGGGGCATCCGCGCGTAGTCGTCGACCACCCCCGGATCGCCGCCCTGCGCGGTGCACATCTCGCGGAACTTCCGCAGCGCGGATCCGTCCGCGATCGCGGCCTCCATCCGGCGCCGCGCCTCCGGCTCGTCCTTCGCCGCGCCCGCCAGCAGCAGCATGTGCGCGGCGAGGGCGGACGTCACCTCCATCAGGTCCGCGGGCCCGCGGCCCTTGAGGCATTCGATCGACTCGATGACCTCGAGGGTGTGCCCGGCGGCGCGGCCGAGCGGCTGGTCCATGGCCGTGAGCAGGGCCCGCACGGGTTTGCCGGCGGCGCGCCCGACGTCGACCATCGCGCGCGCGAGCGCCAGCGCCTGGTCCTTTTTCTTCATGAACGCGCCCGATCCGAATTTCACGTCCAGCACCAGCGAGTCGATGCCCTCGGCGAGCTTCTTGCTCATGATGCTCGCGCAGATGAGCGGCAGGCACTCCACCGTGCCGGTCACGTCGCGGAGGGCGTAAAGCTTGCGGTCGGCCGGCACGACCTCCGGCGTCTGGCCGATCATGGCCAGGCCGACCTCCCGGACGATCGAGCGGAACTCCGGCACCGTGAGCCGCACGCGGAAGCCGGGGATCGACTCGAGCTTGTCGAGGGTGCCGCCGGTATGCCCGAGCCCGCGGCCGGACATCATCGGCACCTTCACGCCGCACGCGGCGGCCAGCGGGGCGAGGACGAGCGAGACCTTGTCGCCCACCCCTCCGGTGGAATGCTTGTCGACCTTGCGGCCGGGCACGTCGGCGAGGTCGATGATCTGGCCGGACCGCATCATCGCGTCGGTCAGCCAGGCGGTCTCCTGTGGCGTCATGCCGCGCCAGAAGATCGCCATCAGCAGGGCGGTCGCCTGGTAGTCGGCGAACTGCCCGCTCGCGACGCCGCGGGCGAAGAACTCGATCTCCGCCTGGGTCAGCGCGCCGCCGTCGCGCTTCTTGATGATGATCTCCTGGGGAAAAAACGCGCCCGAGCTCATGGGAGGGGGAGTCAACCCGCCGCCGCCGGGGCCGTCGAGGGGGTTTTCTCCGCGCCGCCGAGCGCCGCGCGCAGCGCCCGCGCCTTCATGAGGTAGTATACGGCCAGCCCGCCCTGGTAGACGAGGGCGACGAGCGCCAGGCCCGCGCAAACGAGAAAGTTCGTCACCATCATCAGCAGCGCCCGGTCGAGCTCGGGGTCGAGGCCTTCGTCCCGCATGCGCTGCGCGAGGAGCTCCTGGGCGAAGGCGGGAAACTGCTGCCAGTATGCCTCCGGATCGAAGTTCCGCACCCGCAGCCAGGCGTACGCCCAGATCACGCCCAGCAGGAGAAGCTGCGCGCCGACCATCGCCCGCAGCCCGCGCGCGCGGCCGGCGCGCACCGCGCGCTGCCCCTGGTATTCAAGGAGGCCGGCGGCGAGCGCGAGGAGGGCCCAGCCCGCGGCGGCCCACTGCAGGCGGAGCGCCGCGTAGGCGACGCACAGCCCGGCGAAGAGCGCGACGCTGAGGCTGTTGCCGCGGGAGAGCGCCGTGACTCGCGCCAGCGGCCCGGCGGCCAGCGGCGGGGGCTCGGGGTTTTGCTTTGTCATTCGGGAGGGCCGAATCTTCCTTGCGCCAACATGCCGTCCTGACCCGTGCCGTCACGTCCCAAAAACCCCTGGCCCTTCCGCATCGAATACCCGCCCGAGCTGCCCATCAGCGCGCGGGTGGACGAGATCGTCACGGCCATCCAGCGGCACCCGGTCGTGGTGCTCGCGGGCGAGACGGGCTCGGGCAAGACCACCCAGATCCCGAAGATGTGCCTCGCGGCGGGGCGGGGGGAGCACGGGCGCATCGCCTGCACGCAGCCGCGGCGCGTGGCGGCGACGTCGATCTCGCGGCGCGTGGCCGAGGAGCTGGGGGTGCCCTGGGGCCGCGAGGTGGGATGCAAGATCCGCTTCGCCGACCAGACGACCGACCGGACCGTGATCAAGTTCATGACCGACGGCATGCTGCTCGCCGAGCTGCAGGCCGACCCGGACCTGCGGGAGTACGACACGATCATCGTGGACGAGGCCCACGAACGCTCGCTCAACATCGACTTCATCCTCGGCCATCTCCGGCGGCTGCGCGCGCGGCGGCCGGACCTCAAGATCGTCATCACCTCCGCGACGATCGACACGCAGGCCTTCGCGGCCGCATTCGACGGCGCGCCGGTCATCGAGGTCTCCGGGCGCGTCTATCCGGTCGAGGTCATCTGGTCGCCGCTCGAGGAGATGAAGGGCGACGAGGAGGAGCTGACCTACCTTGACGGCGCGCTCGAGGCGGTGCAGCGGATCCTGCGCGAGAGCGCGCAGGGCGACATCCTCGTCTTCCTGCCGACGGAGCGGGACATCCGGGAGCTCGCGGACAGGATCGAGGGCGCCGCGCGCGGCCGCCTCGAGGTCGTGCCGCTCTTCGGCCGGCTCACCAACGCCGAGCAGCAGCGCGTGTTCGCGCCCTCCGACCGGCGCAAGGTGGTGGTCGCGACGAACATCGCCGAGACCTCGCTGACCATCCCGGGCATCCGTTTCGTGGTGGACAGCGGGCTGGCGCGCGTCAGCCGTTACGCGCCGCAGAGCCGGACGCGCCGCCTGCCCATCGAGCCCGTGGCGCAGAGCAGCGCCGACCAGCGCAAGGGCCGCTGCGGCCGCGTGAGCGACGGCGTGTGCCTGCGGCTGTACGCGGAGCAGGACTTCAACGACCGCCCGCGCTTCGCGCAGCCGGAGATCCAGCGCAGCAACCTCGCCGACGTGATCCTGCGCATGAAGGCGTTCGGGCTCGGCGACATCGAGGACTTCCCGTTCCTCAACGCCCCGCCCGCCCGCGGCATCCGCGCGGGCTACGCGCTGCTCGAGGAGCTTGGCGCGCTGGTGAAGACGGACCCCCGGCCGGCCGCCGCGGGCCCGGAGTCCCAGGCCGCGGTGTACGAGCTGACGGACCTCGGCCGCGAGCTGGCCAACCTTCCGGTCGACCCGACGATCGGCCGGATGCTGCTGCAGGCGCGCGAGGAGAAGTGCCTCCGCGAGCTTCTCGTGATCGCCGCGGCGCTGAGCATCCAGGACCCGCGCGAGCGGCCGCTGGACCAGCAGGCCAAGGCCGACGCGGCGCACCGCCGCTTCACCCATCCCGACTCGGATTTTCTCACCCTCCTCGCGATCTGGGAGGCGTATCACGACGAGTTCGAGGCGATGACCCTGGGGAAGCTGCGGAAATTCTGCACCGCGCATTTTCTTTCGTTCCTCCGGATGCGCGAGTGGCGGGACGTCCATGCGCAGCTGACCGACATGTTCCGCGACCGCGCCGGTTTCGTGCCGTCGTCGGTGCACGACGGGCTCAAGCCCGGCAAGGAGCCGGAGCTCGCGCCGGGCACGCCGGCGTACGCGGCGATCCACCGCTCGATCCTCGCCGGCTTGCTCGGCAACATCGCGACCCGCGGCGAGGACGGCGTCTACCACGCGACGCACGACCGCAGGGTGGCGGTCTTTCCGGGCTCGGCGCTGCACGAAAAAACGGAGGGGCGGAAACCGGCGCCCGGCGGGCGCCCCGCGTCGGGCAAGCCGCGGGCGGCGCGGTGGATCATGGCTGCGGAGATCATGGAGACCGGCCGGGTCTACGCCCGCACCTGCGCGCGCATCGATCCGCAATGGGCGCTCGCGCTCGGGGCGCACCTGCTGCGCGTGTCGCACAGCGAGCCGTTCTGGAACCCGGATGCCGGGCGCGTGCTGGTAAAGGAGCGGCGCCGGCTCTACAACCTGGAGCTGGAGGTGAGGTCGGTGGGCTACGGGCGGATTGCACCGCGCGAGGCGACGGAGATCTTCATTCGCGAGGGCCTGGTGGGCGACACGATCACCTGGCCGTTCGACTTCCTGGCGCACAACCGCCGGCTGCGGGAGCGCACCGAGGCGGTGCTGACCCGCGCCCGAAGCGCGGGCTACATGAACGTGGACGAGGCGATCTTCCGCTTCTACGCGCGGCATCTCCTGCCGGCGGAGGAGGACGGAACGCGACCTTCGGGCCCGTCCGAAGCGCGCCGGGACGGCGCGCTCCACCCGGTCAGCAGCGTCCCCGAGCTGATCGATCTCGTGCGGCACCGGCAGATGACGGAACCGAAATTCCTCTTCATGTCCGAGGCGGACCTGCGGCTGCCCGAGGACATTGCGCACGATGCGGCGGCCTTCCCCGCGTCCGTGCCGCTGGAGAACCGCGCGCTGCCGCTGCATTACGCATACAAGCCCGGGCGGGAGGACGATGGCGTGACGCTCCGGATCGCGCCGGCGGAGGTCGCGGCGCTGCCGTCCGCCGCCCTCGACTGGGCCGTCCCGGGCCACCTGCCGGAAAAGATCGAGATCCTGCTCAAGGCGCTCCCGAAGGAGCAGCGGCGCGGGCTCATTCCCCTGGCGGAGACGGCCCGCAGCCTCGCGGACCGCCTGGCGCTCATCGGCGCGCGGTCGCCCGCGCCCGCGCTGACCGATGCGCTGGCGGAGGCGCTCACCGACCGGCTCGGCGTGCGGATCGACCCGCGCGTCTGGGCGGACAAGCCGCTGCCGGACCACCTGCGCGTGCGCGTGGAGGTGGTGGACGCGCGCGGCGAGGTGGTCGGTGCGGGCCGCGACCTGGCCGAGCTGCAGCGGCAGATCGGCGCCAAGCATCGGGAGCTCAGCCGGCGCGAGGCCACGGCGGATTCGAAGGCCTGGCAGGCCGCGCGCGCCAAGTGGGAGACCGAGCCGGCGGCCGACTGGAAATTCGGCGACGTGCCGGAAAGCGTGGCGGTGGCGGAGCAGGCCGGCGTGCCGGTGAAGGCCTATCCCGGGCTCCAGGAGCTGCCCGCCGGCACCGCCGTGCGGCTCTTCGCGACGCCGGAGGAGGCCCGGGCCGCGACCCGCGCCGGGCTGCGGCAGCTGCTCGGCAACCTGCTGCGGCACGAGCTGGGGTGGCTCGAGCGCGACCTGCGCGACTTGCGCGCGATCGGCCCGCTGGCGGTGACGCTGGCGCCGGTCGAGAACCTGCAGAAGGACGCATTCGAGGGCATCCGCCGCTGGGCGACGGGCCGGCCGCTGCCGGCGCTGACGGCGGCGGCGTTCGCGCGCGAGCTCGGGGAGGCGAAGGCGGGGCTGCGCGGCGTCGTGCCGCGGCTGAAGGACCTCCTAGAGGACATCCTTTCGCGCCGGCTGGCGCTGCAAACGCACAAGACGCCGTACCCGGGGCTGCCCGAGGACCTCGCGCAGCTGCTCCCGCCGGACTTCCTGCGGCGCACGCCGTTCGAGCGGCTGCCCGAGCTGCCGCGCTACCTGCAGGCCCGGCAGCTCCGCGCCGATCGGTGGAAGCGCGATCCCGCGAAGGATTCCGGGCGGGCGCGCGAGCTCCAGCCCTTCGTCGAGGCGGTCAAGCGGCTGGGCGACCGCGCGGGCGACCTGCGGTGGCTGGTCGAGGAGTTCCGCGTGAGCCTCTTCGCCCAGGAGCTCGGGACCGCCGAGCCGGTGTCCGCCGTGCGGCTCGAGCGCGCGCTGGAGGAACTGGCGGCCGGCCGCGCGCCCGCGGCCGGGGCGCCGGCAAGAAAGGCGGCGGTGCTGCCCGCCAAGGGCAAGACAGTGCTGAAGAGCCTCGACGCACTGGGTAATCTGCCCCGGTAGGCGCGCCGGCTTTGGGGTTGAGGGTTCCAACGGGTGGCGTATCCTAGGGCCAACCCCGAGACCCCAAATGAACACTGCAATTGCTACCCTGTTGGAAAGGAAAGACGCCGCCCTGCACACCGTGCCGACGACCGTGTCCGTGGCCGAGGCCGTGGAGACGATGAACCAGCACCGCATCGGCTCCGTGCTCGTGATGTCCGGCCAGCGGCTCGTCGGCATCTTCACCGAGCGCGACGTCCTGCGACGCGTGGTGGGCGAACAACTCGATCCGCGGACGACCCCGGTGACGAAGGTCATGAGCACCGACGTGATCACCGTGCTGCCCGCGACGACGACGCACCAGGCGATGGAGATCTTCGCGGAGAAGCGCTGTCGTCACCTGCCGGTGATGGACGACGGCCGGCTGGTCGGCGTGATCTCGATCGGCGACGTGTCGCGTTGGATGTCGGACATGCACCGCGCCGAGGCCGAATCGCTCCGCCAATACATAGCCGGCGGCCTCCCGGCCTGACATCCCCCCGGGCAAATTCCCTTGCCCGGGGTTTTCGGCGCGGTTTGCTCGCGCGCGATGCCGCCCGCCGCCCCAGCTCCGCCCGCGCTCCACGAGGGGCCCGGCATCGGCCGGCGGGTCGAGGCGGAGCTCACCCGGATGCTCTACCGCTCGGCGGGCTTCGGGCTGTTCTCCAATTTCGTGCTCGCGGTCGTCCTCGTGGCGGGCGTGTGGACGTATTTTCCGCCGGCGCTCACGCTCGGCTGGCTCGCCGTCGTCTTCGTGATCACGACGGTGCGGCTGGTCTGGAACCTTCGCTACCTCCGCCAGCCCCAGCGCGACGCCGACGCCGCCGGCGCCCGCGCGACGTTCCTCACCGGCGTCATCGCCTCCGGCCTGGCCTGGGGCGCGGGCGGCTGGTTCTTCCTCGATACGGACGCGCTCCTGCCGCGCACGCTGGTCATCCTGATCGTCGGCGGCATGAACGCCGGCGCGGCGCGCGCCCTCGCCCCGGTGCGCGTTTGCTACAACGTCTACGTCGCGCTCACCCTGGCGCCGCCCCTCGTGCGCTTCCTGCAGTACGAGGAGGCCGGCAGCTGGACGCTCGCGGCCTGCACCGTCACCTACGCGCTGTTCCTCAAGAACACCGCGCAGCTGCACCACGGCGATCTCCGGAAGCTCTACGGCCTCATCTTCGAGAACGAGGACCTGGTGACGACCCTGAGCGACGCGAAGCGCCGGGCCGAGGGCGCGAACCAGGCCAAGAGCGAATTCCTCGCCACGATGAGCCATGAGATCCGCACGCCGATGAACGGGGTGATCGGCATGCTGCAGCTCCTCGGTGACTCGAAGCTGGACGACGAGCAGCGGGCGCACGTCGAGGTGGCCGCGCGGTCGGCCGACACGCTCCTCCACCTGATCGACGACATCCTCGACCTCTCGCGCATCGAGAGCGGCAAGCTGGAGTTCGAGGACATCGAGTTCGCACCGCGAAAGGTCGGCGAAGAGGTCGTGGCGCTCTTCCGCAACCGCGCCCAGGCGAAGGGCCTGACGCTCGCCTTCACGCTGGCGCCGGAAGTGCCCGCCGCGGTGCGCGGGGATCCGACGCGCCTCCGCCAGGTGCTCCTGAACCTCGTGGGCAACGCCGTGAAGTTCACCGAACGCGGCGGCGTGGAGCTGCAGGTCGAGCGGGCTGACGAGGATGCGGGGATCGCGTTGTTGCGCTTCCGGGTCCGCGACACCGGCATCGGCCTCGACCCGGCGACGCGGGCGAAGCTCTTCCAGAAATTCACCCAGGGCGACAGCTCGACGACGCGCCGCTACGGCGGCTCCGGCCTGGGCCTGGCGATCTCGCAGCACCTCGTGAAACGAATGGGCGGGGAAATCCGCGTCTCGAGCACGCCCGGTCGCGGCTCGGAATTCAGCTTCGAGGTCCCGCTGCCGATCGCCGCCGGGTCGGCGCCCGGGATGTCCCCGGCCTGCGTCCTCCCCGCCCTGCCGCCGGCCCGCGTGCTCGTCGTGGAGGACGATCCGGTCAACCGCCGGGTCATCGAGATCATGCTCAAGCGCCTCGGCCTGACGGTGGAGATGGCCGAGAACGGCCTCGAGGCGGTCGAACGCGCGCCGCGCGACGGGTTCGGCGCGGTGCTCATGGACCTTCAGATGCCGGGCCTCGACGGCCTCGAGGCGACCCGGCGGATCCGCGGTCGGCTGGAGGGCCGCCGCCTGCCGATCATCGCCGTGACGGCCAACGCGCGGGCCGAGGACCGGGCCGACTGTTTCGCGGCGGGCATGGACGATTTCCTGGCCAAGCCCATCCGGCAGGAGGCGCTGCACGCCTGCCTCGCGCGGTGGTTGCGACCGGCCTGAGCCGGCGCGCCCTGCGCACGGTTTTTCCGCCGCGCCTTCCGGGTTTCCGGGCGCGTGCGCGGTTGCCTCGCCGGCGCGGCCCGCTTAGATGGTGGGATGAAGTTTCGTCTCCCGCTGATCGCGATCGCGCTTTCGTTGTCGCTTCCCATGTCCGCCAAGCTCGTCACCCGTCCCGTCGCGTACGAGCACGACGGGGTCCGGCTCGAGGGGTTCCTCGCCTACGATGACACGAAGGTCTCGCAGCGTTCGCCCGGCGTGCTGGTGCTGCCGGAGTGGTGGGGCCTGACGGATTATCCCCGGTCCCGCGCGCGCCAGCTGGCGCAGCTGGGGTACATCGCGTTCGCGGCCGACATGTATGGCGCCGGCGTGACGACGACCGACGCGAAGAAGGCGGGCGAGCTGGCGCGGCAGTTCTACGGCAAGCCGCTGATGGCGGAGCGCGCGCGCGCCGGCCTCGACCAGCTGCTGGCGACCGGCCTGGTCGCCGAGGGTCAGGTCGCGGCCGTCGGCTACTGTTTCGGCGGATCGACCGCGCAGGTGCTGGCCTACAGCGGCGCGCCGCTCGCCGGCATCGTGAGCTTCCACGGCGGGCTCGTGCCGGCTTCGGCCGAGGCCGCGGCGCGCAACCGGGCGCGCTTCCTCGTCTGCCACGGCGCGGTCGACCCGTTCGTCAGCGCGGAGGAGATCGCGGCCTTCATGAAGTCGATGAACGAGGGGAAGTTCGACTACCAGGTACGCCGGCGCGGTGCACGCGTTCTCCAACCCGGAGGCCGACGAGCTCGGCCGCGCGGCGGGCGTGCCCATCTCGTACCATGCCGCCGCGGACCGGCGCTCGTGGACGCACATGCAGGTGTTCCTCCGCGAAATCTTCGGCGGCGCCCAGCCATGAGCCGGCTCAAGGTCTATCACCTGCCGCAGTGCAGCACCTGCAAGGGTGCGCTGAAATGGCTCCGGGCGCGCGGCGTGGATTTCGAGGAGCGCTCCATCAAGGAGACGCCGCCCACGGCGGGCGAGCTGCGCGCCATGCTCGCCGCGCAGGGCGGCGAGTGGCGCCGCGTCTTCAACACCTCGGGTCTCGAATACCGCGGGCTGGGCCTGGCCGAGAAGCTCCCGAATCTGGGCGAGCGCGAGAAGCTGTCGCTCCTCACGGGCAACGGCATGCTCGTGCGCCGGCCGTTCGTGATCGGGCCGGGCGTGGGCCTGGTGGGCTTCGACGAGGAGAAATGGGCGGCGGCGCTGGCGCCGGCATGAGCGCCGACGAAAAGGCCCGGATCGAGGTGCGGCTGCGCGAGCTCGCGCAGCTCTTCAACTCGATGGACCCGTCGCCGTTCGTGGACCGGGACCTCGATGCGGATGCGGAGGAGTTCATCGTCTCGTGGGCGCGCGAGCTGCCGCACCATCGCGAGCTCGAGCTGGTCATCCACGTCGCGGAGCCGCCGCCGGCGGACCGCGCCGCCGGCCTCGAGGAGGCGGTCCGGCACTATTTTCGAGACCGGGCGGCGACCAAGGACCGCGAGTACCGTCAATTCCGGCGGCGGGCCCGCGTGAACCTCCTCATCTCGCTTGTCTTCCTCGCGGCCTGCTTCGGTGCTTCGGAGCTCGGCCGCACGAGCCTCGGCGGCCCGGCCGCGGGCTTCGTCGAACTCGGCCTCCAGATCGCGGGGTGGGTCGCGATGTGGCGGCCGCTCGAGATGTATCTGTATGACTGGTGGCCAATTAGGGGAGAACGCATCCTCCTCGAGCGGCTCGCGCGGATGCGCGTCGAGCTGCATGTCGCGCCTGCGGGTTGAGCCGTGATTTTGCCTGTAACTTTGCCCGGAGTCCCGGGTTCTACGCATACCTCCATGAAACGACTGCTCGCATTTCTTTTCCTGGGCGCGCTCACCGCCCTGCCGATGTCGGCCAAGATCGTCCGGACCGTCGAAAAGACTTTCTTCGTCAAGCCGGGCGGCTCCTTGCGCGCCCTCACCCAAGGAGGGGACATCATCGTTCGAACGGGCGACGACGGCAAGGTGACCGTGACCGCTCGGCAGACGATCCGGGCGGAGACGGACGCCGAGGCGGACCGGCTGCTGGAAAAGCTGACGCTGACGATCGATGAGGCGGGCGGCGACGTGACGGCCGAGGCGAAGTACGAGCGCGACCGGCCCTCCGGTTGGTTTCGCAACTGGCCGCCGGTCTCGGTCGATTTCATCATCACGGTGCCCCTCCGGTACGACGCCGAGCTGCGCACCTCCGGGGGCGACATCGAGGTCGGCAGCCTGATCGGGATGGTAAAGGCCCACACGAGCGGCGGCGACATCCGGCTGGCGAAGATCGACGGGGACGTCGACGCGCACACGTCCGGCGGAGACATCTCGCTGCGCGAGGGCACGGCGCGCGCCAAGGTCCACACCTCGGGCGGCGACATCCTGATCGAAAAGGTGGCGGGCCCGGTCGACGCCGGCACCAGCGGCGGCGACATCATCATCCGCTCCGCCGCGAGCGTGGTCAACGCGCACACCTCCGGCGGCGACGTGCGGGCGACGCTCACGAGCCCGTTCACGGCGGATTGCTCGCTCGGGACGTCGGGCGGGGATGTGACGGTCGAGTTTCCCAAGAGTTCCGCCTTCCGGCTCGATGCGAACACGTCGGGCGGCGACGTGGATGCCTCGGGGCTGACGATCACGATCGAGCGCGGCGGCGTCGGCAAGAGCCGGCTCGTCGGCAGCGTCAACGGCGGCGGCCCCCTCCTGAAGCTCCGCTCGAGCGGCGGCGACATCAACGTCCGCGGCGGCTGATTTTCACCAGGCAATGCCTAGGTGTGTGTGCAAGGAAGCCGGCGCGCAAGCGCCGGCTTCTCTGTTTTGACCCGCGTCCGCCGGGCGCCGATCGGGCGGCGCCGGCTTGCGGCGGCCGGCGGAATGCTTTGCCTCGGCCCATCCGAAATCCGCGCGCATGCTCATCGACACCCACACGCACCTGGAATCATTCGCGCGGAACGGCGGGTTGCCGGGCATGCTCGAGCGCGCGCGGTCGGCGGGGGTCGCGGCATTGGTCACCATCGGCACGGACACTGACGACTGGGAGCTTTACCGCGGAATCGCGGCGGAGCATCCCGGCTTCGTCCGCTACACCGTAGGACTGCACCCGTGCAGCGTGGGCGAGGACTGGGCGGATCGCGTGGAGCGCATCGAGGATTTCTGGCAGGAACCAGGCCCGGATCCGCGGGCGCAGGCAGGCGACGGGGGGGCCGGCGACGAGGCGAGACGCGAGGAAGGCGGACCCAAGGGCGGCCGGCCCCGGCCCGTGGCGGTCGGGGAGACCGGGCTCGACCGGTTTCACCTGCCCAAGGACGACGCGACGGCCGCGGCGCGGATCTTCGGCTGGCAGCGCGACGCTTTCGCCGCCCAGATGCGGGCGGCAACGCGGCTGGGTTGTCCGCTGGTCGTGCATTCGCGCGGCGCGTTCCGGGAGTGCATCGAGATGATCGACGCCGCCGGGTTCGACTGGACGAAGGTCGTCTTCCATTGCTTCAGCGAAGGCGCCGGCGAGATGCACGAGCTCGTGCGGCGGGGCGGCCGCGGATCGTTCACCGGAATCATCACGTACAGGTCGGCCGAGGCCGTCCGCGCCGCGGCATTGGCGCAGGGGCTCGACCGGCTGATGCTCGAGACCGACGCGCCGTACCTGACGCCCCTGCCGCATCGCGGGAAGCCGAACGAGGTCAGTTACATCCGGCACACGGCCGAATTCTGCGCGCCCCTTTTCGGCGTCAGCCTGGAGCGACTGGGAGAGATCACCTCGCAGAACGCGCGGAGGTTCTTCGGCCTCTGAGCCGGCGTCGCGCGGGCAGCCGGGCCGGAAGCCTTCAGGCCTCGTCGAACTTCTTCCCGAAGAGCGCCTCCAGCTCGGCGAGCATCTGGGGCGCATCGTCGCCCGTGGCGACGAACTTGACCTTCGAGCCCTTCGCGGCGGCCAGCATCATCAAGCCCATGATGCTCTTGCCGTTAACCTGCTCCTCATCCTTCTCCACGAAGACCTCCGCCTTGTACTTGTTGGTGATGCGGACAATCATCGCCGCCGGCCGCGCGTGGATGCCCATCTTGTTTTGGACAAGGAGCTCCTTCACATGCTGGGCGGAAGCGCCGGCGTTGGCTTTTTCCATTGAGGTCAAAAGTTAAAGGGGGAACGCTAATTGTGAAGGCCACAGACCCTTGCAACCACAAAGCTGATGCCTGCGTTCGCCGTTATTGTTCCCTGCCGACTCGAGTCCACGCGCTTTCCCCGGAAACTCCTGCATCCGATTAAGCGCAAGCCGCTTGTGCTCTGGGTGGCGGAACGGATCGCGGCCGAGGCTCCCGATCTTCCCCTGTTTTTTGCGGTCGACCACGCGCTCCTGGCCGACTGCCTGGCCAAGGCGGGATTCCGCGCGATCATGACGGATGCGCGACACCCCAGCGGCACGGACCGCATCGCGGAGGCCAATCGCACGGTGCGGGCCAGCTACGTCCTGAATGTTCAGGCCGACGAGCCGCTCGTCACAGGGGCCCAGCTGCAGGCGCTGGCCCAGCTGATTCGCGGCGATTGCCCGATGGCGACGCTCTGCACGCCGTTCCAGCGGGCGGAGGATTTCAACAATCCGAACCAGGTGAAGGTCGTCTTCAGCCCGAACGCCCGGCGCGCGCTGTATTTCTCGCGGTCCCCGATGCCGTTCGCACGGGATCTCGGGGGCCGGGTCGACGACGCGTGGGTCCGGTCGAATCCCTGCCACAAGCACCTGGGGCTTTACGCGTATCAGGCCGAGTTCCTGGAGCGGTTCGTGAGCCTTCCGCCCGGACGGCTCGAGCAGGCCGAAAAACTCGAGCAGCTCCGGGCCCTGGAGAACGGTCATCCGATCGCGATCGACGTGACGGCCGATCCCACCATCGGCGTCGACACTCCGGAAGACGCCGAGAAATTCGAGGCGCACCTGGGCTGACGAGATGCCGGAGAGGACGCGGCCGGAAGGCGCCGGATCCGACCAGGCTCAGATTTTGCCCGCTTTGCGCTTCTCGACCATCCGGTAGAAATCCTCGAAGAGCGGATCGGCGTCGTTCGGGCCCGGGGCCGCCTCGGGGTGGTATTGCACGGAGAAGACCGGCAGCTCCTTGTGGCGCAGCCCCTCGACGGTGCCGTCGTTGAGGTTCACCTCGGTCACGACGGCGCTGCGTTTCTCGAGCGACTTCGGGTCCGTGGCGAAGCCGTGGTTCTGGGCCGTGATCGAGACCTTGCCGGTCTCGAGGTTTTTCACCGGCTGGTTCCCGCCGCGGTGGCCGAACTTGAGCTTGAAGGTCTCGCCTCCGAGCGCATGCGTGAGCATCTGGTGCCCGAGGCAGATCCCGAAGATCGGGTAATCCGGCAGCAGGCCCGAGACGGTCTTGTGGATGTACGGCAGCGCGGCCGGGTCGCCCGGGCCGTTGGAGAGGAACACGCCGTCCACGCCGCGTTCGCGGATCTGCTCCGCGGTGGCCGTGGCCGGGAAGACCTGGACGTCGAAGCCGTGGCGGACGAGCTTGCGGAAGATCGTGAACTTCGCGCCGTAGTCGAAGGCCGCGACCTTGAACCGCTTCGCGTGCGGCTCGGTCGTGCCGAGGGTGGTGCCGACCGGGAGGTACGCCGGGTTGTGCCGGGAGGCATCGTCCGCGCCCCAGATGTACGGCTCGCGGCAGGTCGTGTCCTTCACGTAGTCGCTGCCCGCCATGTCGCGCCAGCCCTTGGCGCGCTGGATCGCGTCCTCGTCGCCGATCGGCAGCGTCGAGAGGCAGCACTTCATCGCGCCGTCGACGCGGAGCTTCTTGGTCAGCGCGCGGGTGTCGACCTCGCTGATCCCCGGGATCCCGTATTTCTTCAGGTAGGCGTCGAGCGACATCTGGCTGCGCCAGTTGCTCACGACCGGCGAGACCTCGCGGACGACAAAGCCGCTCGCCTTCGGGGCGTTGTGCTCGGCGTCCTCCGCGTTGATCCCGTAATTGCCGATCTGCACCGCCGTCATGGTGACGATCTGGCCGAAGTACGAGGGATCCGTGAGGATCTCCTGGTAGCCGGTCATGGACGTGTTGAACACGCACTCGCCGGCGATGGTGGCGTCGGCGCCGAAGGCGGCGCCGCGGAAAATGCTGCCGTCTTCGAGGGCCAGGATCGCGGGTTTGGGAGCGGACATCGAAAAGGGACGAAAAGCGGCAATCGCTCCGCTGTCTAGCGAGGATTCGGGCGTGCGGCCCCGCTGTCCCGGGCGCCGGCGGGGGCGGCTGTCATACGCGCCGCCGCCGGCCCGTTTGACACCCCCGGGCGTCCGGATATCCCTCAGGCGTCATCATGCCCTACACCGAAGATCGCGCGGCCTGGTTCGCGGGCCAGGGACTGTGGTCCCACGTCCCGGAATCCGACTGGCGCGACTGGACCTGGCAGCTGAAGAACCGGATCACGACGGTCGAGCAGCTCGAGCGGCACATGACGCTCTCGCCGGAGGAGAAGGCCGGCTGCCTGTTCGCCAACCAGAAGCTGGCCCTCGCGATCACGCCCTATTTCTTCAACCTGATCGACCGGGACGACCCGGACTGCCCGATCCGCCGGCAGGTGATTCCGCGCAGCGACGAGATGGTCGTTTCGACCGGGGAGATGCTCGATTCGCTGGGGGAGGACGGCCATTCTCCGGTGCCGGGGCTCGTGCACCGCTATCCGGACCGCGTGCTGTTCCTCGTGACCGACCGTTGCGCGGCCTACTGCCGGTATTGCACGAGGAGCCGGCTCGTCTCGAACGCGCAGGACTACAACTTCCATCCGGAATACGAGCAGGCGCTCCGGTACATCGAGGCGCATCCCGAGATCCGCGACGTGCTGCTCTCGGGCGGCGATCCGCTGCTGCTGTCGGACAAGAAGCTCGACCACCTGCTCGGCCGGCTCCGCGCGATCAAGCACGTGGAGTTCATCCGCATCGGGTCGCGCATCCCCGTGTTCCTGCCGCAGCGGATCACGCCGGGCCTCTGCGAGATCTTCCGGCGGCACGGCCCGGTCTGGATGAGCATCCATGTGAACCACCCGCGGGAGGCGACGCAGGAGCTCAAGGACGCGTGCGAGCGGCTCGCGTTCGCCGGCGTGCCGCTCGGCAACCAGAGCGTGCTCCTGCGCGGCGTGAACGACGATCCCGCAGTGATGCAGGCGTTGGTGCACCGGCTGCTGCGCATGCGGGTGCGCCCGTACTACCTCTACCAGATGGACCTCATCACCGGCGGCGCGCACTTCAAGGTCGATGTGCGGCGCGGACTCGAGATCATCCGCGCGCTTCGGGGCCACACGACCGGCTACGCCGTTCCGCAATACGTGATCGACGCGCCGGGCGGCGGCGGAAAGGTCCCGGTGAATCCCGATTACGTCGAGGAGATCAACGACGACGAGGTCATCTTCCGGAATTACGAAGGGCAGCGCTTCCGCTATCCGCTCAAGGCCGCGCCCCTTCCGGAGAAGGAGCTGGCGGGGAAGGTCCTCCCGACGGAGTTGCACCTGTAGTCGTTCCGTGCGCTCCGGCGCAGGGCCGGCGGGATCATCTCAGGGCAAACACGGCGGTGACGGTCGCGGTAATCGTCTTGTCGACCGTCGCCCGGGATGCTCGCGCGCCAGACCACGACGTCGGAGCGCACGTTGCGGCGGGCGGAGCCGGTGACATTGATGACGTTGGTTTCGTTGAGGCGGGTCCAGGCACCGGCGAAGGTGACGGACGCGAACAGATGCCGGCCAGGAAAAGGCCGGCGAGCATCCCGAAGAGGTGAGGACGGGCGGAGGAGTTCATGGAGGGCCCAATGTCGATGGCGGGGGCTGACCGCGCCCTGGTCCGGAACCCCATTTCACAACCTATTGGTGTGCAATGGAAAACGCGACGATTTTCCAAGGAAAGATATCCACAAAATTCCTGCGATGAAGATTCAACGTTTTTGCAGGAGCCGCGTCTATCCCTACGACATCAGTGCATCGTCGCTGACGATCATTGTTTGTAGTTCTTACGGTTTGCTTGGTGTTAGGTCATGCAGGGGCTGCCCGAAAGGGCGGCCCCTTCATGTTTTCGGACCCGAGGATTTCCCGAACTTTTTTTCAACGTTTCCGGCCCCGCCTGCGTCTATCTCGTCGTCAGTTTAGTAGTTCAAAGGTTTGCTTGGTGTTAGGTCATGCCGGGCGTCCCTTGCGAGGGGCGCCCGACATGTTTTACGGCCCGGCTTATTGGCCGGCGCGCGCGGGCTGCAGGATGCGGGCGGCCGTGGCGATGGCCCCGGACCGGCTTTCGACGCCCAGGCGCTCATACAGCATCTCCACATGCTTGTGCACGGTGCGCGGGCTGGTGCCGAGGATGATGGCGATCTCGGCGTTCGTCTTTCCCTCGGCGATCCAATAGAGCACCTCCGCCTGGCGCGGGGTCACGCCGAGCTGCAGCAGCTCGGCGGGGCCGGGCGGCGCGTGCTCCTCGTTCACGAAAAACACGGTCAGCTGGTCGTTGCCCTGCTCGGCGCAGCGCTGCACGAGCAGCACGCCTGCGGGCGTCGGCACGCGGTCCCCGGCCCGGAGCTCCGGCGGCAGCTGGCCGGCGGCCTGGCCGGGAAAATGGCGGTGCAGAAGGTTCGAGGCCCGGCGCGTCAGGAAGACCAGCCGGCCGCGCCGGTCGGCGACGAGCAGCGCGCGGTCGAGGGATTGCGCGAGCTGGGCCTCGGCATCGAGCCGCAGCGCGACCTCCGCCTCCAGGCGTTCGTTCTGCGCGACGAGCGCGCGCCGGGCCGCGCGGAGCTCCAGGTGCGTGCGCACCCGCGCGAGGACTTCGGGCGGATGCAGCGGCTTGCTGATGTAGTCGACCGCCCCGCCCTCGAGCGCGCGGACCTTCTGCGCCGGCTCGTCCACCGCCGTCATGAACAGCACCGGGGCATCCGCCAGCCCGGGCTGGCCCTGCATCCGCGCGAACGTCGCGAAGCCGTCGAGCCCGGGCATCATCACGTCCAGCAGCACGAGGTCGACCGGCTGCTGGGCCAGGATTTCCAGGGCGCGGCCGCCGCTCTCGGCCAGCAGCACGCGCAGGCCGGCGTGTGCGAGCAGCTCCAGCACGACGCCCAGATTGGCGGGGGTGTCGTCGACGACGAGAACCGTGGCGGCGGCCGGGGACTTCATGGGGCGGTTTCGCGCAGGACGGCGCGGACCCGCTCAAGCTGGTAGGCCGCGACGAGCGGTTCAAGCCGCTCGGCGAAGGATGACGCGGCGGGCTCGCGCGCGCGCAAGACGGCCAGTTCGGCGCGGAGGGCGAGGACGTCGCCCGCTTCCGCGGCCGTGCGGAGCCGCGCCAGCGCAGCGGCCGACGGCGGCGTGATCGCCGCCGGCGCGGGGGCATCGGCCTGCTTCCAGGCCACGCCGAGCAGCCGCCCAAGCAACGCCGTAAGCTCGGGCATGGTGAACGGCTTGGGGAGGAAATCGCTGGCGCCGGCCGCGTTCGCGGCGGCGGAGTCGAACGTCAGCACCGAAGCGGAGGTCAGCACGATCGGCCATGCCGCGCCCCGGGCGCGCAGTCGCCGGGTCAGCTCCAGGCCGTCGATCCCGGGCAGTTTGACGTCGATGAACACCAGGTGCGGCGCCGGTTCGGCGGCGAGCGCGGCGAGGGCGCTCCCGGCGTCGGGGAAGCCGGTGCATTCGAACCCGAGGGGCGCCAGCAGGTCGGTCAGCAGTCGCCGGTTGACCGGATGATCGTCGACGATCGCGATGCGGCGCGCGGGACCGTCATAGCCGCTCACGGCGGGGGCGGCCGTCCCGGGATGGGGCGGCGCGGCGGGCGGCAGCGGCACGGTGAAGCCGAAACGGCTGCCGGCGCCGGGCCGGCTCTCGACCGCGAGCTCCCCGCCCAGCAGCTGCACGAGGCGGCGCGCGATCACGAGCCCGAGGCCGGTGCCTGGCTCGGCCGGTCGATTTCTCCCCTGTTCGAAGGGTTCGAACAGCCGCGCGAGGTCCGCGGCATCCATGCCCACGCCGGTGTCGGTCACGGCGAACTCCCACGCATCCCCGCCGGCCGGCCGGGCCTCGAGCCTCACGCGCCCGGCGCGGGTGAACTTCACCGCGTTGCCCAGCAGGTTGTCGAGCACCTGGCGGAGCTTCTGCGCGTCGCCGAGGACGAAGGGGGGCGGCTCGGGCGGCGCGGCGAGCTCACAGTCCAACCCGCGCGCGGCCGCCGCCGGGGCGTGCGCCGAATGCACCTCCTCGAGGAACTGCCGGAAATGAAAAGGGGCGTCGCGGCGCTCGGCCCGACCGGCCTCGATCTTCGAGAAGTCCAGCACCTCGTTGATCACGCGCAGGAGGTGCCCGCCGCTCGCCTGGATCAGGCCGAGGCGCTCGCGGGCGTTGCCGGAGAGCGCGGAGTCGTTCAGCAGCACCTGGGAATACCCGATGATGCCGTTCAGCGGCGTGCGCAGCTCGTGGCTCATGTGCGCGAGGAAGGTGCTCTTCGCGCGATTGGCGGACTCCGCCTGGTCCTTGGCCTCGCTCAGCTCCGCGGTGCGGGCGGCGACGAGCTGCTCGAGCCGACGCCGCTCGCGCTCGAGCGCGGCGATGCGCCAGCGGACGAATCCGGTCAGGGCCGCGATTCCGAGGACGACGTACGCGGCGTAGGCCAGGCGGCTGCGCGGCCAGGGCGGGGTGACGTACAGCGTGAACGCGCGCGCCGGACCGGGCCGGCCCTGGCGGTCGAGGGCGCGAACCTCGAAGCGGAACGGGCCGCCCTCGAGATTGGTGAACGTGACGTCCGTGCGCGTCGTCGGCGCGGACCACTCGTCGTTGAACCCGACGAGCCGCGTCTGGAAGCGTTCCGCCTCCGGCGGGCGCGTCTGACCCGTGGCGAACTCGATGGTCGTGTGCTCGCGCGAGTACCCGAAGCGAATCGCGCCGGGCGTGTCGCTCGGGAAGTCGAGTTCCCCGCCTTCGGCGGCGATCCGGCGGATCAGGGGCGCCGGCGGCGGGGACGGCGGCGCATGGCGCGCGAGGTCGATGCGCAGCAGGCCCGCCTCCGACCGCGCCCAGAGCGTGCCGGCGCCGCCCGGCGCGGCCTCCCAGTGAATGCGGTGCGGTCCGAGCCCGGCGAAGAAATCCTGGATCTCGACCGGCGGCACCTCCGCCGCATGAGGCCCGGATGGCTGCGCGCGCAGGCGGAGCAGGGGGTAGGGGATCTCCTTCGTCATGAGGATCGCATTGGTCCAGAGTTCCCCGGGGGCGCCGGCGATGACGGGGTTGAGCACCACCTGCCGGGAATCGAACGCGACGAGCTCGCGCGCGAAGACGAACCGGCCCGTCCGCGCATCGAATCGGTAGAGCCCTTGCGCCGTGTCGAAGAGGACCTCGGACCCCGCCGGCCACAGGTAGATTGTTCCGTGCTCCGCTGGCAGTCCGTCGGACGCCGCCAGGCGCGCGACCGTCGCCCCGCGCCAATCGGCCGCGCCCGGGGCCCGGGTGGCGCGGTACACACCCTTGCTGGTCGTTCCCACCCACAGGGTCCCCGCCGCGTCCTCCAGGACGTCGGCGGTCTCGGCATCGACGCCCGGGATGTCTCCCTCGTGCCGGTACCTCCCGTCCGCCGCGAACGTCCCGGTGCCGACGCCTTGCGCGTGGGCGAAATAGACGCGCTCGGGCTGGGTCGGCGAAAGCCAGAGCGAGGCGATGCCGTCGGGGCGCGCGTGCAGCACCTCGACCCCGTCGGGCGTGAGGCGCTGCAGGCCGCGTCCGCCGGCCAGCAGCAGGCCCGAGGGCGCGGACGCCAGCGAGGCGAGGTGGCCTTGGTCGCCGACCCGCGGGTCACGCTCGAATTTCGCCGGCCGGGCCGGGTCGCGCGACGGCACCAGCCGGAAGAGGCCGTCGTTGCTGAGCAGGTACAGCGTGCCGTCGTGGCGGCGGATGTCGTTCGCCCGGGCCGCCGTGAGCCCGCCGGAAAGGTGGTCGAACAGCGTGGCCGGCGAACGCCAGGCGATGCGGGCGGGGCCGTTGTTCGTGCCGACCCACAGCGCGCCGCCGTCCCGCTCCTCGAGCAGCGAGATCACGGTGTCCTGCGGCAGCCCCGCCTCGCGTGTGACCTGGCGGAGGAGCCCGCCGTCGGAGCCGAGGAGCAGCAGGCCCGCGCTCACCGTGCCGAGCGCGATCGTGCCGTCGGCGAGGCGCCGACCCGTCGTGACCGGCGTGTTCCGCAGGATCGCGGCCGCCTCGTTGGGCCAGGGCTCGAGGCCGCCGGTTGGGCCGGCCAGGAAGAGCCCCTGCTCGCCGAGGGCGACGAGCACGCGCGCCGGCTGCCCGGCTGGGAGCACGACGGCGGAGGCCGCGCGCTGCCACCGCTCGTCGGCGCCGAACGCGTGGAAATCCTCGCCGTCGAACTCGAACAGCCCCGCGTGCGCGCGGTGGAGGAACAGCCGGTCCCCCGCCGCGAACAGGCGGTGCCGGTGGCCCTCGGGCAGGGGCCAGAACCGGAACGCGCCCCCCTGCCAGCGGAGGATGCCGCGGTCGGCCGCGAAATACACCGCGCCGCGCCAGACCCGGACATCGCGGACCGTGCCGAACGGCCGGGCGGCCGCCGGCACGTGTGCGAGCAGCGAGGAGTACGCGGGCGGACCGCTGCCCGGCCGGGCCAGCATCCCGACCTCATCCTCGCCGCCGAGATAGATGTTCCCCTGCGCATCGGGGGCGAGCGCCCGCACGAAGGCCGGCGGCACGCGCAGCGCCCGCCAGGTGCGCCCGTCGTATTCCATGACCGCGAGCTGGTTGCCGAAGTAGAGGAGGCCTTCGGGGCTCTGGAACGGCTCCCAGAACTGCGCGTGCGCCTGGTGCTCGAGCCGGGTGAACGTGCGGATCAGCGGCCGTCCGAGCTCCGAGCTGCCGGGGTTGCCGGATGCCGCCGCAAGGACACCGATTGCGAAGAGGAGCGCGGTGATGACGGGACGGGGCCGGGGCGACGACATCCGCCGGCAGCTTGGGGAGCCGTCCGGCCCGGTCAATCGCGCGCGCGGCCGGCGGAGTTCCGCGGCGGGGGCCGAATTACGCACGGGTGCGTATACCCCGCCCCGCGCGAGATGCGGTAGGATGGACCTCAACCTCCGGCCCCATGCACACCACCCCGCTCCGGCTCGCCCTCTTCGTCCTCCTCGCCGCCAACTCGCTCTCGGCGGCCACGACCCTTTGGAACACCCGCCTGCCCGCCGAGGCGAAATGGTACGAGCGCACCTCGCTCGGCACGCTCGTCATCGGCACCGACGGCGCGCTGCTGTCCGTCAATCCGGAGGACGGCAAAATCCTCTGGCAGCGCGGCGAGTTCAAGAAGACCAACCGCCACAACGCGCGCGAGATCGTGGGCACGCCATGGATGGTGGCGAACCGGTACGACGGCATCGGCAACAGCAAGGTGACCTTCGAGCTGTTCGACTTCCTCACCGGCGAGAAGATCTGGACGACGCCGCAGACGGCCGGCCAGTACCTCGACACGATCCCGGTGCCCGAGAAGGGCCTGGTGGTCTTCGTCGTGAACACGTACGACGCGAAGGACAACGGCGTGCGCTTTCGCGCGCACGACCTCGCGACGGGCGAGCTCAAGTGGGACGCGAAGTTCGCGAAGGCCAACGCCATCCCGCTGCACCTCGCGGACAACAGCGGCAAGTTCGCGCCGATGATGGACCTTTCCGGCTACCACGATCCCGTGGTCGACGGCGACGAAATGTACGTGGGCTACCTCGGGATCCACTGCATCGACCTGAGCTCGGGCGCGATCAAGTGGGGCGTGGAGTTCCCGGCCGGCGACAAAGGCCTGAAGCGCACGTACGCGCCGCTCCGCGTCGAGGGCGACCGGATCTACGGCGCAGGCGGCGGCAGCGTGTACGCCGTGAACCGGCGCACCGGGGCAACCGTCTGGAAGAGCGACCGCATCTCCAAGTACGCCGGCCTGCTCAAGGCGCGCGACAACGCGATCGTCTCCCAGCTCGAGGTCGTCGGGGACAAGGTGTTCGCCCGCTACGGCGGCAACTTTTCCAACGGCAAGCAGGTCGTCCTCAAGGAGCCGCTCGGCGTCATCGCGCTCAACGCCGCCACCGGCGACGACATCTACAACGTCGACAAGCCGAAGGAGGGGCTGACGAACCTCCTCGTGCTGCCGGAGACCAACACGCTGATGTTCGCGGACGCCCACAACCTGTACGGGCTCGACCTGGCCAGCGCGCAGCCGGTCGAGACCTTCCGCGTCCCGATCGAGTTCAAGCGCAAGATGGGCGGGGCGGACGTCGCCCAGATCGGCCTCGGGCTGCTCGGCGGCGTCCAGGGCGTCGTCAAGGCGACGATGTCGCAGAACAAGGGCCGCCTCGACGTCCCGGTCGCGATCAGCCGGCAGGACGGCCACGTGGTGGTCCAGGGCAAGCAGCACCTCCTGGGCTTCGATCCGGCGGCCAAGGCGCAGAAGTGGTCCATCTACTACGCGGCGCCGAGCGACACGCTCGCGATGACCGCGCTGTTCGCCGTCACCGCGGCCCAGGGCGTGATCGGCAACGCGCAGGCCTCGCAGGGGAATTTCGGCTCGGACGCGTACCGGCAGGGGCACTCGACGATCCACAGCGGCCTGGACAACTACAACAAGTACGCCACGCGCCGCCGCTCGGCCACGCAGAGCAGCGGGTCCTATTCCTACATCCTGACCAAGGTGGGGAAGGGCAAGGACCTCGGGCTTGTCGGCATCAACCTGGCCACCGGCGAGACCGACCGCGAGCTCGTGCTCGGCACGAAGGACCCGGAGTACCTCGTCGACGAGTCCATGGGGCGCGTCTACTACTTCCAGAACGGCGGCCGGCTCGTCGCCTACAAGTTTTGACCTGACACCACCAGACGGCGCCCCGGTCGGTGTGCGAAAAGGGGCGCCGCCTGCGGGGTCGGGTCCGGTCCGGATCGGGGCGCGCCCGCTTGGTCGGCCGGCGCGCGCCGATCCGTGACACATTCGGCGGTTGACCGGGAGGAGGACGTGCGTTTGGTGGCGCCTTGCCTGTAGGGGTGTCCTCCGCGGAGGGCTGAGATGGCGGCGCGATCGGCCGACGGACCCTGGAACCTGAAACGGATCATGCCGACGAAGGAAACAGCAGGCGCCGCGATGAGCGCCGAGGGGCGCGTGGCGCCCCTTCAGCCGGGAGTCCGTGGCGGGGCGGGCCTCCCACCATGCCAAACCCGATCCGACCCCAAACGCGCCGGCGACTGCTCGCCGGCCTGATTCTCCTCGCGGCCGCCGACGCCGCCGCCCAGGCCCCCGCGCCGCGCGAGGACGAGCCGGTCCGGCTTTCGCCCGTGCGGGTGACGGCCGACCTCTGGGAGACCCCGCTCGCGGACATCCCGGCCAGCGTGACCGTGTTCGACGCCGCGGCGCTCCGCGCGGGCGCGGTCCGCCATTTCGGCGACCTGGTCGATCAGGTCCCGAACCTGACCTGGACCGGCGGCACCTCGCGGCCCCGTTACCTGCAGATCCGCGGGGTGGGGGAGAATTCCCAGTTCGAGGGTGAAACCCCGGATTCGGCGGTCCGGTTCCTCGTCGACGACTTTGACCTCACCGGGCTCGGGACGGTCGCCTCCGCGTTCGACGTCGCGCAGGTGGAGGTGCTGCGGGGCCCCCAGGCGGGCGCCTTCGGCGCCAACGCCGCCGGCGGGCTCGTGCGGCTCGTCACCAACGCCCCGACGGCCCACTGGACCGGCCAGGCCGAGGCGACCGTCGGGACGGACGGCCTGCGCAGCGCCGGCCTCGCGTTCGGCGGCCCGCTCGTGGCCGCGGCGCCCGACCGCCTGATGATGCGCCTGGCGCTGCAGCGGAGCGAGGAGGAGGGGTTCCGCCGCAACCTCACGCTGAACCGCGACACCAACGCGCGCGACGAGCTGGCGGGCCGCCTGCGCCTGACCTGGAACCCGAGCGCGGCGTGGCGGTGGGACGCCGCGCTGCTGGCGGCCGATTTCGACAACGGCTACGACGAGTTCGCGCTCGATAACAACGGCGAGAACACCTTCAGCGACCAGCCCGGCTTCGACCTCCAGCGCACGCTGGCCGCGAGCCTCCGAGGCGCGTGGCGCGGCGCCGACGGCCTCCGCTTCGGCACCGTCAGCGGCGTCGCGCGCACGCGCTCGCGCTACGCGTACGACGACGACTGGACGGCCGCCTCGTACATGGGCTTCAGCGACCTCCACCGGACGCGGTGGGTGGTCAACCAGGAGTTCCGGCTGGAGGGCGAGCGCGCACCGGCCGACGGCGCGGGCGTCGACCGCTGGACGGTCGGCGCGTTCTACTCCGACACCGACGAGGTGTCGCGCTACACCAACGACAACCCCTGGGGCCACGCCGAGCTGCGCACGGAGTACCGCGCGAAGAACACCGCGCTGTTCGGCCAGGCCGGGCTGCGCCTTTCGCCCCGCACGCGCGTGGTGCTCGGCGTGCGGGCGGAGCGCCTCGAGATGGACGGGGCCGGACGCGTGAGCGAAATCGACCTCACGACGGGCCTGCCGGAGCCGGTGGTCAGCGTGCGCCCGGCGTTCTCCGACTCGCTCTTCGGCGGCAAGCTCACCCTCGAGCACAGCCTGCCGGGCGGCGAGCTGGCGTTCGTGTCGGTCACCCGCGGCTACAAGGCCGGCGGCATCAACGTCGACGCGCGCATCGATCCCCTGGCGGACCCGCTGACATACGAGACGGAGACGCTCTGGAACTTCGAGGCCGGCGTCCGCGGGGCGTGGGCGGGCGACCGCCTCACGGGCGAGGTCACCGTGTTCGACCTCGAGCGACGGGACACCCAGGTCCGCGACTCGGCGGGTTTCGGCGGGAGCTACCGCTTCTTCACCGACAACGGCGAGGATGCGCGCGTCTACGGCCTGGAGGCCGCCGGGGCGTACGCGCTGACGGACGCCTGGTCGTTCCGCGGCTCGCTGGCGCTGCTGCGCTCGCGGCTCGACCCGTTCGTCCTCGCCAACGGGAATCCCGGCGGCGGCCGCGAGCTGGCGAACGCCCCCGAGTACGGATACACCTTCGGCGTCCGCTACGCCGGCCCGCGCGGCTGGTTCTTCAACACCGACCTGGTCGGGCGCGCGCGGCAGCACGACTCCAACAACCAGAGCGAGGCGCGGCGCGCCTTCCGCGTCGTCAACGCCTCCTTCGGCTACGCCGGCGCGCGCTGGTCCGTGACCGCGTGGGCGCGCAACCTCCTCGATGAGGCCTACGACAAGCGCGTCTACTTCTTCGGCAACGAGGATCCCGATTACCTGCCGGCCCGCTATGAGGACCGGGCGGATCCGCGCCAGGTCGGCGTGACCGCCTCGTACCGGTTCTGACGCCGCTGCGCGGTCCCTGGCCGGCATCGGAGCGCGGGCGCACCGGTGCCGGCGACCCGGCGTCGTGACGCGGCCTTGACCACCGGGCGCGGCGGCCCTCACCTCGCCGCGCCGCATGGCCCGACGTCCCCCTGTTTCCGGCAAGCTTCCCCGCACCCTCCGGCGCGCCCGCGCTTTCGCGCTCCTGAACGCGGTGGCCGCCGCGGCGGTGGGGGCCTGGTACCTGTTCCAGCCGGCGGCGCGGCAGCAGGAGGTCGCGGCGCTCGTGCGCAACGCGTTCGATGACCGCAAGGGCATCACCGCGCTCGATGTGGCGTGGGACCTCTGGCAGCTCTATCACTCCGACGACTTCGTGCGCGGCGTGGCCCCCGGCGACCGGACCCACGTCTACGGCGGCGTCCCGGTCCCGGCCTCGGCCGCGACCAGTCAGCGCGTCCTGGTCAACACCGGCTACGTCGTCGGCTACAGCGACGCCCTGGGCAACCCGCTGTGGGCGGCGTACCGCATCCGGGACGTCGCGCTGGACGCGGCGCCGCCCCGGCCGGACGGCTTCACGGCCGACTTGCGGACCGCGGCCCGCATCGAGGCGGAGGCGTACAGCCGGTCGGACTATGATCGCGGGCACCTCGCGCCCAATTATGCGATCGCCACGCGGTATGGCCGGCGGGCGCAGGAGGAGACGTTCCAGATGTCGAACGTCATCCCCCAGCGGCACGCCTTGAACGCCGGCGTGTGGAAGCGGCTGGAGCAACGCATCGCCACCGCCTATCCGGGGCGCTTCGGCGAGATCTGGGTGCTCGCCGGGCCGGTGTTCGGGCCGAACCCGCCGCGGCTGCGCCGCGGCTGCGCCGCCGCGTCGCCGTGCCGGAAGCCTGCTACATGATCCTGCTCGACGAGAGCGACGGGCGGCTGCGCGCGCAGGCGTTCGTGTTCCCGCAGGAGACCCCCGCCTTCGCCGAGCCGGACGGTTACCTGGTGACGATCGACGAGGTCGAGCGCCGGACCGGCCTGGACTTTCTGCCCGAGTTGCCGGACGAGCTCGAGACCGCGCTCGAGGCGCGGCGTCCCGAGCGCGCCTGGTGAGCGCGCGGGCCGGCCGGTCACGCGCCGCGGCGAGGATGCGCCGCCTCAAAGGGCGCTGTTGAAGGGCGCGCGGTTGTCGCGCGCGAGCGCCGCGCCGCTGCCGACCGGGGCGGTGAGCTCGACCCAGGCGCCGGGGCGGAAGAAGCGCTCGCTCTCGATCCCCTCGAGCTGGACGTCGTAGTGGAAGTCGTAGTTGCCGTTGAAGGTCACGGAATAGCCGATGATGGCCCCGTCGAACCGCCCGGCGCTGCCGCCGCCGCTGAGCGTGACTTCCGCGTTCGGCGCGTAGACCAGGCCCGAGAAGGCGGCGTTGCCGGAGAGGCTGAAGACCTGCCGGCCGAGGGTTGCGGCCTGCGCCTGCGTGCGCGTGCCGTAGATCGTCATGTTCGGCGGCGACGAGGTCTGGTTGACGGTGCCCTGGCCGCCGAGGCTGACGTTGCCGGCGGCGTAGAGCTGGAGCTGGGTCCCGGCGGTGGATCCGACCGTGATGCTCCCGCTATTGCCGCCGATCGAGATGTTGCCGGTGACGATCAGGTCCACCGCTCCGCTGATCGTGATCGCCTTGTTCGTCAGGTCGATGCTGCTGGCCGAGTACGTGTAGCGCCCGTCCGCGCCCGGCGTGTCGCCGGCCCGCGGGAGCGTGAGGGAATTCGTCACCGCGCCGAGCGAGATCGGGGCCGCCGTCGGCGTGGTGGCGTCGGGGATGTTGTAGGAAAAGTCGGTGCGGACGTTGTTCGGGTCCGTGTTGTCGGGCAGCGTGTTGGGCGAGGTCGCACCCCTGACGCTGCCGTTGGGGCCGACCAGCGGCTTGCCGCCGCCGGTCGCGACCGAGCCGAAGATGTCGGCATTGTTGACCTCGAGGCCGCCGTTCGTGGCCAGGTTGGTCGCCACCGTGGCGCGGTCGAGGCGGTTCGTCGTGGCGTGCCACGGCCCGACCGCGGAGTCGTACGCGTCGATGCTGATCTTGTTGCCGTTGAAGACGACGGAGTTTTTCGCGACGATCGCGTTGGCCCAGATCGAGCGCCGCGAGAGCGGCACGCGGAGCTGCTTGGAGACCGGGATCTGGCCGGGGATGCGCACCACGCCGAGCGCGGTGGCCACGGGGGAGTCGGTCGCCGGGGAGTCGATCCGCAGGTGCACCTCGCCGGAGCCCTGGGCGAGGGTCAGCCCGCTGGTGGTCGCGCGCATGCGCGCGCCGGTGCCGTCGCCGGCGTCGCTCCAGCCGTGGGAAGTGTCGACGAAGCCGTTGTTGACGGCCCACATCGCCTCCTCGATGCCGGCCTCGGCGAGGTTGAGCGCGACGCTCTGATAGTAGGAGCGCGTGGCCAGGCGGTGCTCCTGCACCGACCGGGAGAGCAGGTGCGAGGCCACGACCGCGACGATCGCGGCGAGCAGGAGGACCGTGATGAGGGCCGAGCCCCGGTCAGTGCGACGTGGGCTTGGCCCGCAGGGTGTATTGCGCGGAGATGACATATTGGGAGGTGGCGGCACGCGTGACGCTGCGCATGATGCGCAGCGAGAGCTGCACCTGCTTGAGCTCGACGAGCGAGGTCGTCGTGGCGTTGTTGCTGTTGAGGTAGCGGAAGGCGAATTCGGACACGTCCTCCACGAGCGTCGTGGTCGTGCCGCCGGTCTCGCGCACGAGGCTGTCCGTCGCGGCGTCGAACTCGTACGTGACTTCGGTCGTGCCGCCCGCCGTGTCGAGCGGGACCACGAGCGTGAGGCTGGTCGACGTGAAGTTCGTGACCGCGACCGCGCTCTTGGCGTCGCGGCCGAGCAGCTCCAGCATGCCGCGGGCCTCGGCGTTCATCGTGGTGTAGTTCGCGAGCGAGCGCTCGCCGCGGAGGATGAAGATGAACGCGGACAGCACGGCCGTGATGAGCAGGCCGAGCAGGGTGACCGCGACCATCACCTCGACCAACGTGAGGCCGCGGGCCCGGACAGGGTGCGTCGGACTAGAAGCCCACATAGATGTAGTCGGACAGGCCCTTCTCGCTGAACGAGGTGCGGGCCGACCGGGTGAAGCCGACGTTGTTGTCCCGCCAGGTGACGGTGAGCTCGACGGCGATGAGCCCGAGCTCGGTGGTGGAGGACGGATGGACCGTCGTGAAGTTCGCTCGCAGGGTCATCGTGCTCGTGAAGCCGCTCGCCAGCATGTCGCTGGTGATCGTGGACGTGAGGTCCACCGGCTGGGGCTGCGCCGCGTAGGCGCTGATGACGGAGTAATTCTTCAGCCGCAGGTCCTCCACGGCCGACTGCAGCACCTGGCTCGAGAGCGTCACCATCCGCGCGTTGCTGGTCATCGAGAGGCTGCGCGACACCGAGCCGATCGCGCCCAGGATCACGAACGTCAGGAGGGTGGCCGCGATCACGACCTCAGCCAGCGTCGCGCCGCGCTGGCGGCGGACGCGCCGAGGGCATCGGGCGTGGTCCGGGACGTACATGGTGTGCACCAGCGACACAATCGCCCCCGGCAAAGAGGGTCAAAGGACGGACGTCTCCGGACGGCTTGGAGCGCGAACTTTGACGCTTCGTTTAGCCATCGGGGCCATTCCGCCCTGCGGGGGCTTGGGCTTCATTACCCAAGAAACGCTTTCCTCATGGAAACAACGACTTGTGCCGATTTCATGGCAGCCGAAACCGATGTCCAGCCCCGTCGCCCCATCGACCGAGCATGAGCACCCGTGGAGCCGGCGTTATGCCGAGCAGGGGCGGGAGCGTCCGCAGCTGATCGAGTTCAAGCGGCCCGCGCCGGCCATGCCGGCCGAGCCGACGGCCGCGCCCGCGCCGGGCACGGCGGAGGCGCTGGCGAAGGTCATGTGGGACGATCCGCCGCCGGAAGTCGAACTGGTCAATGCCGCCCGGCTCGCGGAGATTGCCTCGGAGATCGAGGCGCGGCACCACCGCGACCGGGTCGGGATGTTCAAGCTGCTGGGCGTCGCCGCCGTTTTCGTGTTCGCCGTGATGGGCCTGTTCGAGGCCTGGCAATTCCTGGGCAACGGGCGGGCGTCGCCCGAGCGCCTCGCGGCGGAGGCGGAGGCCGTCGGCCGCCATGTGCTCGCGGCGCACGCGAGCGCCGCGCAGCCGATGGCGATCGGGGCGGTGCGCATGGAGGAGAGGCCGGGCGCCCGTGCCGGCCGCGCCGACTATGACGTGATCGTGACGCTCCGGCTCACGGAGAATCTTTTCGGGCCGGCCGACTCCAACGGCGCGCAGCCGTACCTGCTGATGCAGCAGAGCGTGGAGGAGGCGGCCGACCGCATGCGTCGCGACCGGCTGTTCCTCGACAACCCGGCCCTCGCCGATCCGGTGCGCATGCCGCGGCTGCTCGCGCTCTCGCACCGCGCGGGCGAGCGCGCGGAGGTCCGCGTGCGGCTCGCGTCGGAGCGCGTCGGCTGGAGTTGGCGCCTGCAGCCGCGCCTCGAGCAGGTCGCCGCCGACCGCCTGCTGTTCGCCGGCCGGGTGCTCTCCCAATATGCCGACGAGCCGTTCCTGGTTTTCGGATCGAGCGCCGCGCGCGAGCAGATGCGCGGACTGATCGCCGAGGGCCGCCGCTACGTCCTGGCGGTCAACGGCGAGGTCGCCGGCCGGCGCGTCGGAGGCCCCTTCGCCGCCGCGCAGTGAGCGCGTGATGCCGGCGCGGCCGGCGGGATCCGGGGCCCGACGACGGGCGGCGGTGCCGCGGCGCGACGCCTCGCGGGCGGCGCCGGAAGAAAAGAGCCGCCCCGCTTGCGCGAGACGGCTCTTCACACGGTTGCGGTGTGGTCGGCAGGGGTAGTTGCCAGACTTCAAATCAGTGCGCCGCGCCCGCGGGCAGCAGCCCGCGTTCCTGCGCCCAGCGCGTGAACTCCGCCTCGAGCTGGTCGAAGCTCTCGATCACGAACAGCGTGTCCTGGAAGTGCCAGATGTCGTACGGCTGGGCCGCGAGCGTCTCGGGGCGGTACGGAATCTTCTTCACCCGGTCGGTGAGCGAGTGCTGGGTCTCGCCGTAGCTCGAGATGATGCCGTTGCCGTAGATGCGCAGCCCGCCGGGGTTGCGGATGAGTCCGAACTCGACGGTGAACCAGTAGATGCGCGTCAGCCCCTCCTCGACGGCGGCGTCGCGGCAGGCGAGGGCGGCCTGCCCGATCCGCTGGTAGAAGTCCGCGAAGCGCGGGTGCATGATCATGGGCGTGTGGCCGAAGATGTCATGGAAGCAGTCGGGCGCCGGCGTGTAGTCCAGCTCGGTGCGCGCGCGCACGTAGTCGGTGCACGGGAAGATGCGGCGCGCGAGGTAGGAGAAGAAGTCGTGCGCGTCGAGCAGCCCCGGCGTGCGGGCGATGCGCCAGCCGGTGGCGGCCTCGAGCTTGCGCGACACGCTCGCGAGCGAGGGGATGCGGTCCTGCTCGAGCTTGAGGGCGGCGAGGCCGGTGAGGAACTCGTCGGCCGCGCGACCGGGCAGGAGCTGCTCCATGCGGGAGTACAGGGTGCGCCACACGTCGTGGTCCTCCGCCGTGTAGGCGGGATAGGCGCATTCGTCGCCGACGGGAAGCGGGGCGGTGAGCTTGTGGGGGATGCAGCGCGGGTCGCTGCCGTCCGGGGCGCTCGTCTCGGGGCGGGAAACGGTCTGGGCCATTCGAAGGGGTGGGTTTGGCGCCGGCGTCCGGGGCGGACGCGTCTTGTATGACGCGACTCTAGTCCCACCGCGCCGCAGGGTCCATACGCCGAAGGAATCAATGCGCCCGCGCGCGGCCGCTTGCCGGGGCGCCGGGAGCGGGCCATGGTGGGTCGCCGCCGCGGCCGGCCGCCATGACGACTCCGTCCCTCCTCCCGCTCGTGCTCGCCGCCCTCGCGCTGCTCGGCGCGCGGCGGCCGGACGGTTACGAGCCGCCGAAGGTGCACCAGACGGTCGAGGCGCGGTTCCCCGCCGCGCTCCTGGACCACCCGCGGATCCACGACGGCGAGGCGACGGTGATGATCCTCGTCGACGCGTCCGGGCTGATCGCGGACTCGCTCGTCACGCGCTACACGCATCCGCTCTTCGGCAAGGAGGCGCTCGAGACGGCGCACCGCTGGCGGTTCGAGCCGGCGCGGCTGCGCGGCGAGCCGGTCGGCGTGCGCATGCAGCTGAACTTCAGCTTCGAGCGCGGCCGGCGCGTGGTGAACGTGGCGGATCCGGAGGCGTTCGAGGCGCACCTGCGGAACCGGGTCGAAGGCCCGTACCAGGGGGACGTCCGGCGCGTCCGCCTCGCCCGCGAGCTCGACGAGCCGCTCGTCGTGGTCGACCAGGTCCACCCCATGCCCCCCGGGCCGCTCGGGGCCCGCCGCGCGAGCGGGCACGCGGTGGTCGAGTTCTATGTCGACGAGCAGGGGCGGCCGCGGCTGCCCGTGGTGGTGGCGGCGGACGACGACGCGTTCGGCCGGTCCGCCCTCGAGGCGATCGCGCAGTGGCGCTTCTCGGTCCCGCGCGCCGGCGGCTGGCCGGTGATGGTGCTCGCCCGCCAGCGCTTCGACTTCACGGAGACCGCGTCGGGCCCGAGCGCAGCGGCGGGGGCGTCGGCGGCGGAGCTGGAAAATCGGCCGTAGCCGCGGCCGGCGGCGGGGGCGCGGGCTTCGCGGCAGGCGCGATGGACTGGATGATCACCGTCGGAGACGCGCCGGAGGGGACGTGGCGGAACACGTGGGCGACGGCGCGGAGGACGAGCCGCGCGGCGAGCAGCAGGAGCGGCAGGAGCGCCACGAAGACGAACGCGGAGCTGTTGGGCGTCCAGCGGCCGAGGATCGCGGCGACCAGGGCCATCGGAAACACGGCGAGCCAGACGAGCGTGCTCGCGAGCACGGGCAGGGCGAGGAGCTTGAGCCACCAGCGGCCCGGGCGGGGCGCCTGCCAGAGGGCGAGGCCGGCCAGCGCGAGCAGGGTGCTGAACACCACGATGCTCACCGGGCCGGCGGCGATGATGCTGCGGAAGGTGAAAAGCACCGCGTCGGGCAGGCCGATGGCCTTCGTGGCGAGCTGGCCGAGCGCGGCGGACTGGTCCGGGACGCTGAAGGTGTCCTCCTCGCCGTAGAGCCACGTGAAGCGGTAGGCCTCGATCTGCATGTAGCGCTCGAAGAACGCGGCCTGGCGGGCGTTGAAGCGCTGGACGTCGAGGCGCCGGAGCGAGTCCGCGCGCGGGACCACCGGCTTGCCGTCGAACACGCCGATGATCTCGGGGTATTCGGCGCGGAGCCCGTCGCGCGCGACGGTGACGTTGAAGGGCGCGGACCAGGCCAGCAGCCGCCAGCCGTACTCGCTGTCGTGCAGCCGGCTGCTGAACGTGTCGAGCAGCGCGAGCGGGTTCTGGTGCACGGCGGTCCGCGCCAGGCGGTCGTTCAGGCGGGCCCAGTGCCCGGCGAAGTTGGGCCAGAGCAGGTGGAGCACGAACACCACCGTGAAGGCCGCGACGAGGAAGAGGAGGCCGTGCTTGGCCTCGCGCTTCGCCTCGCGACGCAGCCAGGTGCGGATGCTTTCTTCCTTGGGCGGGCGGGTGGTCATCGGTTGAGAAGGGCGGCGACGCGCGTGCGGCCGCGCACGGCGAGCTTGTTGAAGATGGATGCGAGCTGGGTCTTCACCGTGAGCGGGCTGCGGCGGAGCTCGGCCGCGATCTCGGCCGTGCGCAGGCCCTCGCGCACGCGCATGGCGACCTCGCGCTCGCGCTCGGAGAGCCGCGCCAGCAGCGCGAGCGCGCCGGGCGAGAGCGGCCGGTGCCGGTCGCCGCGCGGGCGCCGGTAGTCGAGCTGCACGTGGAAGGCCGCGGCGCCGGCGGGCGTGGCCGCGGCCTGGAGCTTGATGCGCGCGTGGAGCCCGCGCGCGTCGTCGCTCACGACGCGGGTCGCGCCCTCGGCCGGGCCGTCGGCCGACCGGAGCTCGGCGCAGGCCGTCGCGAGCGCGGCGGGCACCTGGAAGGCGTTGCGGGCGCGGAGCGCGGCCGCGTGGCGCTCGCCATGGTTCCACACCGCGCAGGCCCGCGCGGCCTCGTCGTTGAACCAGAGCGGGCGGTACGCGGCGTCGAGCAGGAGGAGGCCGACCGGGACGTCCTCGAGCATCGCCAGCACATGGCCGAGCAGGGCATGGTCGTCGGCGGAGGGCGGGGGCAGAGCCGGGCGGCGCATGGGTGGGGAATGAGGGGCGGCGGACGGGCCGGGCGCGCACCTGACTCGCAGGTTCGGCGGGGTCCGGCAAGGCCGATTACTCCCTCCGGCGTATAGACCGTGCCGGGGGCCGCGGCTAGAGTCATCCACCCATCCGCGGCGGCACGTGCCGCCGCCTTTTCCCATGAGCCGCACCTTTTTCGACAGGCCGGTCGAGCGCAAGTCGGGCGTGAATCCGCTCGGCCTGAAGGGCATCGACCACATCGAGTTCTACGTCGACGACGCCGACCAGTGGCGGGACTTCTTCGTGAACAAGTACGGGATGTACCCGCGCGCCTACGGCGACGCCGGCACCGGCCTGGCCGGGCGCCGGGCGCACGTCGTCGGGCAGGGGCGGGTCAACTTCGTGGTCAGCGAGCCGCAGGGCGACGGCCCCGTCGCCGAGTTCCTCCGCCATCACCTGGACAAGCACGGCTGCGGCGTGCGCGACGTCGCGCTGAAGGTGAAGGACGCCGGACACGCCTTCGCCGAGGCGCAGCGCCGGGGGGCGAGCGCCGCCCGCGAGCTTTACGCCGACGCCGGCGTCGCGCACGGCGCCGTGGCCGCCTATGGCGACACGATCCACAGCTTCGTCGAGCGGCGGGACCACACGCAGTTCCTGCCGGGCTTCCGCAACGTCCCGGGCGGGATCGAGGACCGCGACATCAACTTCGCGATGATCGACCACGTCGTCGCCAACGTGGAGCGGATGGAGGAATGGGTCCGCTACTACGAGGAGGTCTTCGGCTTCGACCTGTTCATGCACTTCGACATCAACACCGGCCGCAGTGCCCTGATGTCGAAGGTCGTCAGTTCGACCGACGGCTGGATCAAGATGCCGATCAACGAGCCGTCGTCGGCCAACTCGCAGATCCAGGAGTTCCTCGACCAGTACAACGGCCCCGGCGTGCAGCACATCGCGCTGCTCACCCCCGACATCGTCGCGACCATCGGCGAGATGCGGCGGATGGGCCAGGAGTTCCTGGACGTCCCGGATTCCTATTACGACGCGACCTTCGAGGAGCGCGTGGGCCGGATCGACGAGGACAAGGACGAGCTCCGGAAGCTCCGCATCCTCGTCGACCGCGACAACGAGGAGGGCTACCTGCTGCAGCTCTTCACCAAGTGCGTGTTCGCGCGGCCGACCCTGTTCTTCGAGGTCATCCAGCGGAAGGGGAAGTCCATCGGCTTCGGCGAGGGCAACTTCCGCGCGCTGTTCGAGGCCATCGAGCGCGAGCAGGCGAAGCGGGGGACGCTCTGATCTTCGATTTTCGACGCTCGATTTTCGATTGGCCGAGAATCGGGCGAGGCGCCACCTTCCGTCACCGGTCTGCGGCGGACGGCCGTCGAAAATCCCAGATCCGCCATCGAACCTCCCATGCCCTTCTACCGCCGCCTCGGGGCGCTGCCCCGCAAACACCACCTCCGGTTCCCGCGCGAGCAGGCGGCGAGCTACAAGGGCGAAGGCCTGCACTACGAGCACGTGATCACGACGGAGGGCTTCGATCGCGCCTACAGCATCGTGTACCATCTGCGGCCGCCGACGATGGTGAAGTCCGTCGAGCTCTTCCGCGACCAGCCGGTGAAGAAGGCCGCGCACCTGCCCCTCCGCCACCATCACCTGAAGTCCGCCGGCCTCGCCCGCGCCGGCGATCCGTACACCGGCCGCGTGCCGCTGATGTTCAACAAGGACATCGCATGCTACCGCTGCCGGCCGGCGACGGCGATGGAGGGCGGCTATGAGTTCTACCGCAACGGGCAGAACGACGACGTGATCTTCGTCTGGCGAGGCGGCGGCGTGCTCGAGTCGAACTTCGGCCGGCTGCGCTACCGGCGCGACGATTACATCGTCATCCCCCGCGGCACGATCTACCGCCTCGTACCCGACGACATCGCCCAGGAGGACTACCTCATCCTCGAGTCGGCCCATCCGGTGCGGATCCCCGAGCGCTACCGTCACCAGGAAGGCCAGATCCGCATGGGCGCCCCCTACAGCGAGCGCGACTTCCACGGACCCACCGAGATCATTGCGGAGGACCGGGAAGGCGACTTCGCCGTGCTGGTGAAGGACCGGGGCACGCGCTTCACCCGCACCGTCCTCGCGGGCCACCCGTTCGACGTCGTGGGGTGGGACGGCTACCTCTATCCGTTCACTTTCAACGCGAACGACTTCGAGCCGATCACCGGCACGGTCCATCTGCCGCCGCCCATCCACCAGACCTTCGAGATCAACGGCTTCGTCATCTGCACCTTCGCGCCGCGCTGGCTCGACCACCATCCCGAGGCGGTCAAGGTCCCGTGGGCGCACGACAACACCGAGGCCGACGAGGTTCTTTTCTACGTCCGCGGGCAGTTCGGCTCGCGCAAGGGCGTCGAGCCCGGCTCGTTCACGCTCCACCCGCAGGGCATCCCGCACGGGCCGCACCC
>DASPMS010000005.1:0-60999 GCA_035626915.1 Opitutaceae bacterium | reverse complement strand
ATCCCCTTCGGCTGATAGCCGAGGCTCACGGCATGGTCCCAGATGCGCTGGTAGGTGTCCGGGTTGATGCTGTCCTTCCGGCCGTTGAGCGCGAGGGAGACGAGCGCCTGGGAGACGCCGAGGTCGCGGGCGATGCGTTGCTGGGAGACCTTCTTCCGGGTGCGCATGGGGCACCTGGCTTGATAGATATGACCCTCGCCCCGGCAACCGCCAAAACGCCGCGCGCGCCGGCGGGCTAGAAGCAGGGCAGGTAGACGGTCTGCCGGAGGTTGTGCACGAGCTCCTGGCGGAAGACGTGCCGCCCGGCCACGGCCCCGAGGGCGATGAACTGGTTGGCGAGGTTGCCGATCGCGGAGCCCTCGAGCTGGAAGGAGATGACCGGCACGCCGGCCGCGTCCGCCGTGGCCTTGCACAGCAGCCGGTTGCGGGACCCGGCGCCGACCATGAGGATGTGCCGGAACTTCTGGCCGGAGAGCTGCTCGAACGTGCGCATCGCGCTCGCGTGCGCATGCCCGAGCGAATCACAGATGAGGCGGGTGTACCCGGCGACGTTCCGGGGCCGCGGCGCGCGCAGGTGCTTGAGCTGGCTGTCGATCGCGACCCGCATGTCCGCCGGATGGAAGAGGTCGGGCGCGGCCACGTCGAGCAGCACGTCGCTGGCGGGCGCCTGCTCCGCGGCGAGGAGGAGCGCGTTCCACTCGTCGTCCGCCGCCGGCGGGCGGCCGAAGGCCTGGAGCGTCTGGTCGAGGAGCCAGAGGCCGGGGCAGTTGATCAGGGGCCGGTACCGGCCGCGGCCGAGGCGCTCGTTGTTGATGCCGGCGCGGAGGGCGGCGGCGCCGAGGAGCGGGGTGTCGGACTCGAAGCCGACCAGCGACCAGGTGCCCGAGCTGAGGTACAGGTCCGTGCCGTCGGCGTAGGCCGGCATCGCGTCGAAGGCGCAGGCGGTGTCGTGGCCCGGCACGGCGATGGCCAGCGCGTGGGCCAGGAACGGCAGGCCGCGCACCGGCCCCAGGCGGTGGGGCGAAGGCAGGGGCGCGGAGAACCAGTGGGCCGGGATGCCGAAATGCGCGAGCGCGGGCCGCGACCAGCGCAGGCCGTGCACGTCGAGCAGCTGCGTGGTGCTGGCGATGGAGAGCTCGTTCTCCATCCGCCCGGAGAGGAGGAAATTGAAATAATCGGGCAGCAGCAGGCAGCGCGTTGCGACGCGCCGCAGGGCCGGGTTGACGGCGAGCGTCTCCTGCAGCTGCAGGCTGGTGTTGTAGCTGAGGTTGGGCTGGCCCGTCGCCTCGTAGATCCGGCGGAGCGCGGCGCCGCGCAGCCGCCGGTGGCCGGCCTGCGTCCGCGCGTCGCGGTACGCGTGGACGGGAAACACCGGGCGCCCGGCGTCGTTGACCAGCACGTGGTCGACGCCCCACGTGTCGACGCCGACCGAGGCGAGGCGCGCCCCCGCCGGGAGCGCCGCCAAGGCGTGCTGCAGGCCGGCCTGCACCTCGGCCCACAGCTGGGGGAGGTTCCAGTAGTCGTGGCCCGCCAGCGGCCGGAACTGGTTCGGGAAGCGGTGGACCTCGCGGTGGGTCAGCCGGTGCCCTTCCCACGTGCCGAGCAGCACGCGCCCTCCGGCGGCCCCAAGATCGACGGCGGCGCAGTGGACGGCTTTCATGGGCGGGAAGGGGAGGGGGCGGGGCGGGCCGAGGGTTCCGGGCGACTCGCCGCGGGTCAAATCCGGAGCATCCGGCGGCGGTGGTGCTCGTCCGGCCGACCGGCGATGCGCGCGATCTCGGTCGCGGTGAGGAACCGCGGCGCCCCGCCCGCGGCGGCCGCGCCGAGAAAGATCCGCGCGGCCTTGTCGGCCATCAACGTCGCGGCGAGGACGGCCTGCGGCGTGCCGCCGATCGCGATCAGGCCGTGGTTTTCGACGAGGACGATCCGCGGCGTCTCACCCCGCCGATCGAGGAAGCGCCGGACCTCGCGCCGGACCGCCTGCGCGAGCTTCAGCCCGGGATCGGTGTAGGGCACGAACACCGACTCCGACCCGCAGCAGACGATCTCGTCCGGGAACAGGCGGCGGCGGGCGAAGGTGCGCGCCCATTTGGAGCACAGGAGCGCGTTGATCGCGACCGGGTGGGTGTGGCCGACGAACTGGATGCCCGGCAGCGTGAGCAGCCAGGCGTGGAAGATGGCCTCCACCGACGGCTTGGGCGCGGCGGGATCGGTCCGGGCGGCGAGGAGCGCCGCGTCGATCTCGGTGTCGGACAGGTTCTTCAGGTCGAGCAGCGGAAGCAGCGCGTCGAAGCGGCAGCCGGCGATGCCGCCGGGCTGGAGGGTGGCGAGGCTCGCGCCGCTGGCCTTGACGAGGAACACGTCGGCGTCGAGCCGCACGGAGGTGTTGCCTTCGCCGAGGATGGCGAGCTGGCGTTCTTCGCGGCCGAGCTGGCGCGAGAGGTCGAGCAGGGCGGCGGCCGGGGCGGGCGCCTGGTCGCGGCGCGGCCGTCCCGGGCCGGGTTTGAACGCGAGGGTCTTCACGGCGTCAAAACGGGCGGCCGCCGGCCCGGGTGCCGCACAGGGAGACGTCCAGGCCGAGCTCGGCGGCGAGGGCGGCCTTGGTGTAGAGCGCGAGATCGGCCTCGCGGGCGGAATTCGCATACGCGACCTGGATGTGGTTGGACTTGTGGCGCGCCATCATCTCGTCGCGCGAGACGCCGTAGGTGACCGCGTGCATGATCGGCCACTGGAAGGTCGTCTCCTGCCAGCGGCGCTGGGTCTCGCCCTCGGGCAGCGCGATGACCTTCGCGCGGCCGAGGTCCATGCGCAGGCGGCCCTTTTCCACGAAGACGCGCGACCAGACGATCTCCCCGGGCTTGGCGATGCCGCGAAGGGTGCCGCCGCCGAGCCGGAAGTACATCCCGGGCTGGCGATGGGAGTCGGAGCCCGCCCAGCCGCCGACGTGGTGCGCGGGGGGCGCGGAGCCCGAGATGAGGAAGACCCACACGTAGTCCTCGGTGGTGCCGGAGCGGTCCCAGTCGCCCCACCGCAGGTCATGGAGCGTGTTCTCGACCGGCTGGCCCAGCGCCGCGTGGACGCGCTGGGTGAACAGCCCGTCGAGGCCGGCGCACTCGTCGACCTCGTTGAAATGGGTGATCGGCTCGCCCGCCCGGATCACCGAGCCGTCGGCGCGGGCGACCGGGGGGCGGTCGGAATTGTTCAGAGTACCCTCGACGAGGTCCGAGGCGGGCAGGAGGTCCTTCAGCCCCTGCTGGTACTGGATGCCGATGGTCTCGCAGCCGAACTCGTCGGCGAGGCGGACCGCGGCGACGTACGTGCGGCACTGCCAGAGCACCTGGCGCTCGGTGAGGTCCGTCTCCTCGTTTGGCCCGAGGTGGAACTTGAGGCCCCGCGCCCGATACCAGTCGTACACGGCGCGCGCCTCCGCGTCCGACACCTGCGTCGCGGCATGGTAGAGCGCCGACTGCGAGAGGCGCTCCTTGTACACCCCGCACGGGAAGAGGAGCTCGTCGGGGATGATGGCGTTGTACATGCCCATGCAGCCCTCGTCGAAGACGCCCATGATCGACTTCCGCCGGCGGAGCTCGGCCGCGATCCGGGCGGCGACGGCGCGCGCGCGGGCGGGCACGGACGCGCGGCCCAGCGCCCGCACGTGGGCGGTGCGGTGCCGGCACGTGCCGGACTTCAGCCACGCCGCCAGCCGGCTGAGGAAATACTCGTCCTCGAAGTTCTCGCTCCAGAGGGTGGAATAGGGCACCCCCGCCTTCGTCAGGGAGCCGTTGAGGTTCAGCATCCCGACCAGGCCCGGCCAGGTGCCGGACCAGTTCGCGACGGTCAGGATCGGCCCGCGGTGGGAGATGAGGCCGGGCAGCAGGTGGTGCGAGTACTGCCAGACCGACTCCGCGACGATCAGCGGGGCGGCGGGATCGATCCCGGCGAACACGGCCATGCCCTCCTTCTGCGAACCGATGAACCCATGCCCGAGCTCGGGCTTGTACGGGTGCGCGCGGACGAGGCGGTGGCCGAGGCTGGCGACGATCTCGCCGAGCCGGCGTTCCATGGCCTCCTGGGCGGGCCAGCACTTCGCGTTGGCGCTTTGGCGCAGGTCGCCGTTGGCGACCAGCAGCACGGGGGGGAGAGACTTCTTGCTCATGGGGCGGGGCACCCTGCGGCCCGGCGGCGGGGCAGGCAAGGCGGGGCGGTTGGTTAACTTATAAGCAAGCGTCTCGCCGGCGCGCGGGCCAAAAAAAGCGCGGCCACGAGACTGTTTTGGTTTGCAGCGGGCGAGCGAAGCCCAGTCTCATTTATATCCTTAAGCCTATGAGCAAGGCGGTCACCATGAAAACCATCGCGGCGCACGCGGGCGTGACGCAGGCGACGGTGTCGATGAGTCTCGCGAACAACCCACGCATCCCCGTGACCACGCGCGAGCGCATCCAGGCGATCGCGGAGAAGCTGGGCTACCGGCCCAACCCGTATCTCTCCACCCTGATGCGGATCCGGCGCAAGGGGCGCCCGCTGACCGACCGGCCCGTGCTGGCGCTCGTCAACTGCATGGCCCAGCCCGACGCCTGGCGCACGACGACGGCGCTCACCATCCGCCAGATGCGCGAGGGCGGGCTGGAACGGGCGGTCGAGCGCGGCTACCGCGCGCAGGAGTTCTGGCTCCTGCAGGACGGGATGTCGAACGACCGCTTCAGCGAGATGCTCTACGCCCGCGGCATCCAGGGCCTGATCCTGAGCCCGCTGGCGGACGGCGCGCCGCCGCCGATGCTGAAGTGGCAGTATTTCGCGTCGGTCAGCCTCAGCGTCCCGCTGCCGGCCAGCACGATCAACACGGTCTGCAACGACCATTATTTCTCGGCCCTGCAGGTCGTGCGCGAATGCTACCGGCTGGGCTACCGGCGTCCCGGCCTGATCATCCGCCGCATCCACCGCGACCGCTTCCACGGGCGGTGGGACGCGGGCTTCCAGGTCGCCCGCCACCTGCTCCCGCGCATCTCGCTCGCCCAGCCGCTGCTGGTCGACGACTGGACCGATTTCTCCGCGCTGCCCGCCTGGCTCAAGAAGCAGCGGCCGGACGTGATCGTTTCGCCCGGGGCGGAGCCGCTGCACGCCGCGCTGCAGCGCATGGGCTGGCGGATCCCGGAGGACATCGGGCTGGCCGGCCTCGCCTGCTCGGAGCTCGGCCACCCGGTGAGCGGCGTCTACCAGAACGGCCGGCTGATCGGCGCCACGGCGGTGGACACGCTGATCAGCATGCTCGAGCGCAACGAACGAGGCCTGCCGGAGCAGGCGGTCACCCAGATGCTCGAGGGCGTCTGGAACGCGGGCCGCACGCTGCGGCCGATATAAAAAAGAAGCCGGGCCACACCCCGCGGCCCGGCTTCTTGAAAAGCCACCCTGATCAGTGGCTAAGGGTTGTCAGTTCGAGCCGGCGAAGCCGATCGAGTAGGTGACGTAGAACGCCCGGCGCTCCCCGAGCTGCTTGTTCACCTTCAGGTAATCCTTGTCGAAGAGGTTGTTCACGTTGAGCGCGAGGCTCTGGTCGATCCGGCCGCGCGTCGGAAACTTGTAGCGCAGGCCGACGTTCCACAGGGTGAACGCGGGCACCTCGAGCTTCCACGCCTCGGTCGACCGCACGAGCACGCGCTGGCCCGCCACGTTCTGGTACACGTCGCCGCCGGGAGACGGATTCTCGCCCGGGGTGTCGGAGACGTAGGTGACGCCGATGTTGCCCGAGAAGCCCTTGAGGGCGCCGCCCGCCGGTGCGTACCGCAGGTAGACGCTGCCGTTGTGCGGCGAGACGTTCTGGACCCGCCGGCCGCTCGAAAGCGGGCTGGTGGAGCCCGCGTCAGTCAGGAGCGAATGCACATGGCCGTAGCTCAGGCCGGTCGTGATCTCGTCGTTGACGCGCCAGTTGATGTCGAGCTCCGCGCCGCGCACCAGCTGCGCGCCCTGGCGGCGCTGCACCTCGGTGAACTGCCCGGGCGCGGTCTCCAGGAACTCGCTCACCCGCACGTTGTGCCGGTTGGCGTAGAAGCCGCTGACGGTGAAGTTCAGTCGGTCCTCGAGCAGCGAGCCCTTGAAGCCGTAGTCCCAGCCGTCGGCGGTCTCCGACTGGTAGTCGGCCTCCGCGATGACGTCGGGATTGTCGGTCTGGTTCACGAAATAGCTCTCGCTGTAGTTCACGAACGCGCGGAAGCCCGGCGTGAGCTTGTAGTTGATGCCGAAGTTCGGCTTGAGCTCGTTGACCGTGCGGCGGATGAGCCCGCCGGGGGGAATGCCGGCGATGGTCGTGCGGAAATCGCGGTGGCGGAACGTGACGCGGTCGTAGCGCGCGCCGACGTAGGTCAGCATGCGTCCGTCCATGAACGTGGACTGGTGCCGGACCAGGCCGCCGAAATTCGTCGTCCGCCGCTTGGTGAGCCGGCTGAGCGTCTCGGCGCCCCATTCGAAGAACTTGGGGAAGTACGTGATCGTCTCGGCCGGCCGGAGCGTCACCGGATCAAGCGTCAGCACGCGGCCGGGGTCGTTCGTCCAGGCGACGATGTCGGGGTGCGAGGACGGGCCGTAGTTCCAGGTGGGGTCGTAGCGGTAGTAGTCGTTGAAGTCGAAGGTGACCAGCGTGCGGTTCTCGATCGTGCGGTCGCCCAGCCAGTAGTGCGCCAGCAGGTCCGCCTGGATGCCGCCGCCGTCCTCGAAGATGAGGCCCTTGTTCGGCGTCGCCCCGCGGGTGGTGGTCGGAGCCGCCCCGTTCGCCGGGTTGATCGTGACGGCGCCGAACCCGGTGTTCTGGTTATAGTCCCAGCGGCGGGCCTTGTAATAATTGCCCGCGACTCGCGTGCTCCACACCGGGCTGAAGCGCTTCTCGTAGACCGCGGTGAAGCCGGTGTTGCCGCGGTTCAGCTCGCTGTTGGGGCCGAAGGCGTTGGACTCGACGAGATTCTTCGCCCAGCCGACCGCGCGGTCGTCCGCCTGGTCCGACGTCCCGCGCTGGTCCGTGACCAAGGGCGCGCCGGAGTTCGGGGCGTGGCGCGTCTGGTGGAAATACTCGGCCGAGACGAAGAGCGACGACTTGTCGGGGAAGACATGCTTCAGCGCGAGGTAGTATTCGTCATTGATGTTCCGGGCGAACGGGATGTCGAAGCCGCGCTGGTAGTAGCTGCCCGTGAGGATGAAGCTCGTGCGGCCGACGGCGCCGTCATGGAGCGTGCCCGTCGCCTCGACCGTCGCGCGCTGCGTGTCGTAGTCGCCGAAATTGTAGGTGAACTTCAGGTAGTTCCGCTCCTTCGGCTGCTTCGAGATCATGTTCACCATGCCGCCCGGCGAGGTGCGGCCGTAGATCGCCGCGTTCGAGCCCTTGATGATCTCCATCCGGTCGACGTTGCTCGAGCCGTAGCGGCCGAGCCGGTAGAAGCCGTCGCGGAGCTGGGAGGTGGAGCCGAACCCCCGGAGGTTGAAGCCGCCGCCGATGTCGAGGCCCGTGAAGCCGCCGATGTGCGTGACGTTGTCCGCCAGCTCATAGAGCGCGAAGTCCTCGAAGAACTCGCTCGTGAGCACGTTCACGGTGTACGGCAGGTCGATGATCTTCACGGCCACGCGGGAGCCGGTCATCGATTCGGAGGCGACGTAGCCGTCCGTGGCCTCGGCGCGCACCTCGAAGGGGGAGAGCTCGACAGCGTCCTCGTCCGGAGCGGAGGCGGGAGTCGTGTTTTGCGGGAAGGCCGGGCCGGCGAGAAGCGCCGCGGCGACGGAAGCAAGCATGCGCCTGCTCAGGGCTTGGGGGGTCATGGGGGGTCGGGGGGATTCCGCCAGTCGGCGCAAGCCGCCCGGCGGCACGTATGGACGCCTCGCGGAGGACGACCAAACCCGACTGCGCTTATATCCTTAAGTCGTCCCCCGTCCGCGCGGCGGGCGACGCGCGATTAACCATTTAAGCTTGGGCCGGCTTCCGGCGCCGCGTGCGGCGGACGACCCTCCCGTGGATGCCCGCGATTCACCGGCCCTCGCACCGCCCGCCCCGTGCCGAAACGGGCGCAGCGCGGCGGGGCGGCTGCGCGACATGACGAAGTCGGCCCGTTCGGGACTTGTTTGCGGCGGCTCGTTCGCCCTAGGTTTTTGTCCCGCTACCCCATGAAACGATTCCTCCTTCTCCTCGCGCTCGCCTGCGCTCCGGTCCTCGTCGCCCAATCGAACCTCAAGATCGCCGTCGTGCCGAAGGGCACGACGCACAGCTTCTGGAAGACGGTCGAAGCCGGCGCGCGGGAGGCGGGGAAGGACCTCGGCGTTGAGGTCATCTGGAAGGGCCCGCTCAAGGAGGACGATCGCGCGCAGCAGATCGGCGTGGTGCAGCAGTTCGTCGGCTCGGGCGTCAGCGCCATCGTGCTGGCGCCGCTGGACGACACCGCGCTGCGCACGCCCGTGCGCAGCGCCGCCGACCGCGGGATCCCCGTCGTGATCTTCGACTCCGGCCTGAAGGGCGAGGCGGGGAAGGATTTCGTCAGCTTCGTCGCGACCGACAACCGCCGCGGCGGCCAGCTGGGCGGCGAGGAGCTCGCGCGGCTGCTCGGCGGCAAGGGGAAGGTCGTCCTCCTCCGCTACGCCGAGGGCTCCGCGAGCACCGCCGAGCGCGAGGCGGGATTCCTCGAGGTGATGAAGAAGCATCCGGGCATCACGCTGTTGGTCGACAACCGGTACGGCGGCGCGACGGTCGCCTCGGCCCAGGACGCCGCCATGAATTTGATCGACCGGCTCCGCGAGGCGGACGGCGTCTTCTGCCCGAACGAGTCGTCCACGCAGGGAATGTTGCTCGCGCTGCGCCAGACCGGCCTGGCCGGAAAGAAGAAGTTCGTCGGCTTCGACACCTCGCCGGCGCTGCTCGCGGCGCTCAATCGCGGCGACATCCAGGGCCTGGTCGCCCAGAACCCGAAGAAGATGGGCTACCTCGGCGTCGCCACGGCGGTGAAGCACCTGCGCGGCGAGAAGGTGGAACCCTTCACGGACACCGGCTGCGTGCTGGTCACGAAGGAGAACCAGAACTCCGCCGACGTGAAGGCGGTCCTGGGGAACTGACCGCCCCGTGTCCGGCCCACGGCTCCGCCTTTCCGGCATCCGCAAGCGCTTCGGGGCGACGGTCGCGCTCGACGGCGTGACCCTCGAGGTCGCGCCCGGCGAGGTCCACGCCCTCGTCGGCGAGAATGGCGCGGGCAAGAGCACGCTGATGAAGGTGCTGTCGGGCGTGCACCGGCAGGACGCGGGCACGATGGAGCTCGAGGGGGCGTCGTACGCGCCCCGCGCGCCGGTGGCGGCGCGTCGCGCGGGGGTGGTGATGGTGAACCAGGAGCTTGCGATCGCGCCCGACCTGACGGTCGCCGCGAACATCGGGCTCGGCGCCGAGCCGGCGCGGGGGGGCATCCTCAGCCATGCCGAGGAGCGGCGTCGGGCCCGCGAGGCCCTGGAACAGCTCGGGCGGCCCGACATCCCCCTCGACCTCCCCGCCGGCCGGCTCAGCGTCGCGGAGCAGCAGCTGGTGGAGATCGGACGCGCGATCGCGCTCGGCTGCCGGGTGCTCGTGCTCGACGAGCCCACGAGCAGCCTCACGCAGTCCGACGTCGATAAGCTCTTCGCCCTCGTGCGCCGGCTGCGCGCGCAAGGGCAGTCCGTCATCTACATCTCGCACTTCCTCGAGGAGGTGCAGGCGCTGGCCGACCGCTACACCGTGCTGCGGGACGGCCGGAGCGTGGCGACCGGTCGGACGGCGGAGACCACGATGGACGCGATCGCGCAATTGATGGTGGGGCGGGAGGTCGACGAACTCTACACGCACGGTTCCCGCCGGCCGGGCGAAGTCGTGCTCGAGGTGAAGGACCTGGCGGGCCCTTCCAAGCCGACGTCGGCCTCGCTCGCCCTGCGCCGCGGCGAGGTGATGGGACTGGCCGGCCTCGTCGGCGCCGGCCGCAGCGAGCTGCTCCGGGCGATCTTCGCGCTCGACGCGGTCCGGCGGGGCAGCGTGCGCGTGGGGACCTACGCCGGCCCCGCCTCGCCGCTGCTGCGCTGGCGCCAGGGGGTCGGGCTGCTCAGCGAGGACCGGAAGTCGGAGGGTCTCGCGCTCAATCTCAGCATCGAGAACAACCTCACGCTGCCGCGGCTCGGGTGGCGGGTGAGCCCCGCCGCGCTGGCCGCGGAGACCCGCGACTGGATCGCGCGGCTGGGCGTCCGCTGCGCGGGACCGGCCCAGCCGATCGGCCACCTCTCCGGGGGCAACCAGCAGAAGGTCGCGCTGGGCCGCCTGCTCCGCAACGGGGCGGACGTGCTCCTGCTCGACGAGCCGACGCGGGGCGTCGACATCGGCGCCAAGCAGAACATTTACCGGCTGATCGACGAGCTCGCGGGCTCGGGCCGCGCCGTCCTGATGGTGAGCAGCTACCTGCCGGAGCTGCTCGGCACCTGCGACCGCGTGGCGGTGATGTGCCGCGGCGTGCTGACCGAGGCCCGCCCCGTCGGCGAATGGACCGAGCACAGCATCATGCTCGCCGCCACCGGCGCCGCCGCCGCTTGAATTGCCCGCCATGCCCGCCCGCCCCGCCTCCCCGGAAACCGCCAACCCCTGGCTCGGCCGCACCGTGGCGGCTTTCGGCCCGTTCATCGGGCTGATCGCCATCTGCGCGCTCTTCGCCGCGCTGCGCTGGGACACGTTCGTCTCGTGGGACAACTTCGCGATCATCTTCCAGCAGACGGCCGTGATCGGCATCGCGGCGCTCGGGATGACTCTGGTGATCATCGCCGGGGGCATCGACTTGTCCGTCGGCTCGATCATCGCGCTCGGCACGGTGGTGATCGCGCAGCTGATCGCACGGGGCTGGTCGCCCCTCGCCGCGGTCCTCGCCGGCGTGGCGGCCGCGGCGGCGTGCGGCGGCCTCTCCGGCCTGCTGATCACCCGGCTGCGCCTCCTGCCGTTCGTCGTGACCCTCGGCATGATGGGCGCGCTCCGGGGCGCGGCGAAGGGGCTGGCGGGCGAGCAGACGATCTTTCCCGACGACACGTGGGTCAACCGACTCATGCTCCTCGGCGGCAAATGGAGCCTGCCCGGCGGGGTGTGGATGATGCTGTCCTTCGCCGGCATCGTCGCGCTCACCCTGCGGTTCACCCGTTTCGGGCGGCACGTGTTCGCCGTCGGCTCGAACGAGCTCACCGCCCGGCTGTGCGGCGTGCCGGTCGAGCGCGTGAAGCTGCTCGTCTACACGCTCGGCGGCGCCTTTGCCGGGCTGGGCGCCGTCCTCCAGTTCGCGTACCTCACGGGCGGCGACCCGACGACCGCGGTGGGCCTCGAGCTGAACATCATCGCGGCGGTTGTCATCGGCGGTGCGAGCCTCGCGGGCGGACAGGGGACCGTGACCGGCACCCTCGTGGGCGCGCTGATCATGAGCGTCGTCGCCAACGGCTGCACCAAGGTCGGGCTGTCGAACTGGGTGCAGGAAATCGTCACCGGCGGCATCATCATCGCGGCCGTCCTGCTCGACTATCTCCGCCGGCGCACGTCGGCGAGCTGACGGCTCACGTCGTCACGCCGAGCAGCCCGCGCGTGAGCTGGAAATCGACCAGCCCGTGCGCGCTGGCGGCGGGCGTGAGGCGGCGCTCCGCCACGGCGCCGGCGAGCTCGAGGATTCGTTCCGCATCGGCCGGGGGATCGCCCATCAGCACGGCGTCGACCTCCTCAGGCAACCCGGCGCCGCCGGCGCCCGCCTCCGCAAACTGCAGGACGGGGAGGAGCGGGTGGCCCTGCCGCGCGTGGCCGGCGACGTGCGTCAGGAACAGGTGGGCGCCGCAGCCGCCCAGTCCCGTGAGGTTCTCGACCCAGTGGTCCGATTCGGTCGCGACCACGTGCAGGCCGGGCTGGGCGAGGGGCTGGCCGTAGGCGAGGGTGGCGCGCGGTGGGGTCGGGCCGAGCAGCCCGCGCCGGAAGGTGTCATGACCGAGGAGCGGGTCGCCCTCGGGCACGAGCACGGAGGCACCGGCGGCGAGCAGGGCCCGCGCCGCGAGCAGGAACGCGGCGGCGGCCGCCTCGCCGGGCGCCGCCGCCGCCATGAGGCCCACGCTGGCGGCGGCCGTCCCTGACGGCGCGCCGGGCGGATGCGACCGGAACCAGTCCTCGATCCGGCCAAGCGCCTTTTCGATCCCGCCATCGAGCTGCACGCTGGCCCACCCGAACCGGTCGAGCGGAATCGTCGCGGCCTCGAACTGACGCCGCATGGCGTCGTTCGGAATCTTTTCACAGCCGTGCTCGAGCAGGAGGGCCGAGGCCACGCTCGGATGCGTCGCGTAGCCGTGATAGGTGCGGTAGAGAAGGTGGTACATCGACTCGCCGCCGAACCCGCAGCCCTCCGAGTGGGCGAGCGCCACGAAGCGGTCGAGCCCGAGTACCGCCGGCAGGCCGGCCGCGTTCATGCGGTCGGCCGCCATCCGGGCGATCTGCGCCGCGCACATGCTCGTCGGAAGGACGAGGCCGACGCGCTCGGGCGCGAACGGCCGTCCGCCATCCGAACGGAGGCGGGCGGCGGCGGCCACCAGCCGCTCGCCCACGGGGGGCGCGGACGCCGCCGGCAACGGTGCGCCGGTCGGAACCGGACGCGCCCGGATCTCCGCCAGCCGCGCAGTGTCGGTCTGCCGCCATTCGCGCCAGAGCGAAACCTGGGAATGCCCGGCGTTCTCGCCCCGCGTGCGGCGGCCCGAGGCGGTGTCCAGCAGGACGTCGAAGGACTCCGCCGTGAGCGCGTCCATGGCCTCCCCGTCCAGGTAACGGCCGGCATTGATGTCCATCTCGTGGACCAGGAGCTGATGACGCCGGGTCGTGGTCGTGACCTTCAGGGTCGGCACGAACGGGAAGTTCGTGATCGAACCGTTGCCGGTGACGAAGATGACCAGGTTGCAGCCCGCCGCGACCTGGCCCGCGATGCCCTCGAGGTCGTTGCCCGGCCCGTTCATGAAATAGAATCCCGGGGCCCCGAGCGGCGCCGCGTAGTGGGTCGCGAAATCGAGCCGCGTCCGCGGGTCCTTTTTGTGTACGGCGCCGAGGGACTTGAGCGTGATGTTGTAGAGTCCGCGGAACTTGTTGCCGGCCGACGGATTGCTCTCGGCGGTGGTCCCGTGCCACGCCAGCCGTTCCTTGAAGCCCTCGATGTGGCCCAGCACCGCGCGGGCGGTGGCGAGGTCGCGGACGCGGCGCAGGAGGTACGACTCGGACCCGACCAGCTCGTCCGTCTCGGTGAGGACCCCGGTTCCGCCGTGCCGGATGACCTCGTGCACGACGGCGCCGGCGAGCGGATTGCCCGACACGCCGGAGAACGCGTCCGAACCGCCGCACTGGAGGGCGACGCGGAGGCCCGAGACCGGCTCCGGCGTCCGGACCTGGGCCGCCAGCCCGGGCAGCCAGGCGCGGATGCACGCCGCGCCGTCCGCCAGCGCCGCGGCGACGCCCGCGCGGATGCTGAGGAAGCGATGCGGCACGTGGTCGAGCGGATACCCTTCCTTCGCGAGGAACGCCCGCAGCCGGTCGTTCGTGATGGGCTCGACGCCGTAGTCGACGGCCAGGACGGCTCCTACGTTCGGGTGCACCATGAAGCCGGCGAGGGCGCGCAGGACCTCGGCCGCGTTGTTCGGTTCGTGCTCCCCGCCTCCCTCGGTGTGCGCGACCGCCACGATGCCGTCGATGCCGGGATGCACGCGGGCGAGCGGCTGCAGGCGCGCCGCCAGCTGCCGCGCGAAGCTCGCCGTGCGCGAGGTCGTGCCGAGCACCACCAGGTAGTTGCGCGTGCCGACCCCGCGGCCGCCCGGCCGGCGATAGCCGAGGAACGTGCGCGGGGACGCGACCCGATCCCCGGGCGGCGCCGGGACGAACGTGGTCTCGTCGAGCGCGAACGGCACCAGGTGGTCGGCAAAATTGGGACCGGCGGGGAGGGGGATGCCCAGCTGCCTCACGGCGAGCGCGGCGAGCATCGATGCGTTGCAGATGTAGTCGCCGGGCTCGATCGCGGCCAGCGCATGCCCGAATGCCAGGCCCCAGGAAAGCAGCGGCGCCCCGGTTCCGATCGGGCGCACGGCGAAGCGATGGCCCTCGAGGATGGTGTGCCGCAGCGTGTGCGGCGCGCGATCGAGCACCACGACCGTGCCCGCCTCCAGCCGCCGGATGGCGATGGCCACATTGTCCCCCGGGGCGGGAAGTCGACCGGCGGCGGAGAGTTCGAGGGCAGGCACGGGATCACCGTAGCCGCACCCAAACCCGAGTCATGGAAAAAGATCGCCGCGGCCGCGTCAGCGGGTCTCCCGCGGCAGCAGCGGCGGCGCCAGGGGCGCGGGCACCAGCACGCCCCGCGCGAGCTGCTGGGCGCGCGCCGCCCGGGACAGCCGTTCGAGCTCGTCGAGCATCGCGGCCTCCGTGAGATCCGGCAGCGCGAGAGACGCGATGCGTTCGAGGTGGCGGGCCAGGAGCGGGCCGATCGGGGTGCGGGAGGACAGCACGGCCGCGTCGTGCAGGTCCGGGAACTCCACGTAGCCGCGGCCGTTGGCCGTGGCGATCCGCTTCCGGCCCGCCGGGAAGCTCATGAACGTGGTGTATTCCAGCCGGGCCGAACTGAGATGCACGGCGAGCACCGCTCCCCGGAGGAAGTGGGCGAGGGCGCCGCCGGCGCGCAGCATCTCCTCCTCACAGCCGACGTAGCGGAAACCGAGCCGCTCGAGCTCCTGGCGCGCGGGGGCCAGTCGGACCGCATGGACCGCCGGAGGCTCGGTGACGAACGTGGGCCGGTGCGTGGTCGTGTCCATGTGGTTGAAGCGCGGCGAATCCGTCCATTTGGCCCAGATGAGCATCGCGTAGGCGACGAGGCTGCGGTCGGCCAGGCGCCACAGCTCGGCGTACGACAGGCGGTTGACGCGAAAGGTGAAGGTGGCGCGGTCGTCGTCGGCCATGGGGAGTCGGCTTGGGCGGGACGGTACCGCGGCCGCGAATCCTGTCACCGCGAAAAGTCATGCGCCCGGCGGCCGATCAAACACAGAGGCCGCGCACGGGCGCGGCCTCGGGGGAAGGAGCGGACGCCCGGGCGTCAGCGCTCGACCTTGTCGCCTTCGATCTCGACGACGTACACCGTGCCCATCGAGTCGTTGACGAAGCGCGAGGCGTTGAAGAACAGCCGTCCGTCGGCCGCGGTCTTCACCTCGAAGGGCGTGCGCTTGGGGTCATCGAGCGCGTACACGGCCTTGATCTTGTTCTTGAAGGCCGGGAGCGTGAAGAGCCCGAGGGGGCCGTCGCGCTCCACCTTGAAGAGCGTGAAGTAGAGCTTCCCGGGCTTCGTCGTGCAGCGCCAGTCGCTGTACGGCAGGAAGACGGGCTTGCCCGCCCGGTCCTTCAGCTGGCTCGCGAACTCGCCGAACTCCTCGCCGAAGGGCGAACGGGTGGTGCCGTAGACCGCCTCGCCGTTCACGCGGAGCCATTTGCCGACCTCCCGAAGGACGTCCTGGCTCGGCTGCGGGATCACGCCCTCGGCGGTCGGGCCGACGTTGAGGAGGTAGTTGCCGCCCTTGGACGTGATGTCGACGAGCTTGAAGATGACCTCGCCCGGGGACTTCCAGTTGTGGTCGTCGGTGCGGTAGCCCCACGTGTGGTTGATCGTGGCGGGGACCTCCCAGGCCTCGTCCGAGGCCGTCGGGGGGATCGCGTTGTCGCCCGTGCTGCGGTAGTCGCCCACCGCGCCGAGGCGGCCGTCGATGAGGCAGTTCGGCTGCAGCGTGCGGACGATGTCGGTGAGACGCTTCGGCCGCGCGCCGGTCATCATCTGCGGCGTGTCGAACCAGATCAGGGCGAGCGGGCCGTAGTTCGTGAGCAGCTCGCGCAGCTGCGGCTCGACCTTGCCCTGGAGGTACTGGTCGTAGGCGCCGCTCTTGTCCTTCTCGTCGTTCGGCGGGAAATCCCAGTTGTTGCCGGCGCCGCCCGGCTCATACCAGTCCTGCGCCTGCGAATAGTAGACGCCGAAGCGCAGCCCTCGCTTCGCGCACGCCTCGGCGAGTTCCTTGATGATGTCCCGCTTGAAGGGCGTGGCGTCGACGACGTTGTACGGGCTGGCGCTGGACTTGAAGAGCGCGAAGCCGTCGTGGTGCTTGGACGTGATGACGACGTACTTCATGCCCGCGTCCTGGGCGAGCTGCGCCCAGGCGTCGGCGTCGAAAAGGATCGGGTTGAACCACTGGGTGAGCTGCTCGTACTCCTTGACCGGGATCCGGAGGCGATGCTGGACCCACTCGCCGATGCCCGGCGAACGCTGGCCCTTCCAGTAACCCGCGGGGATCGAGTAGAGGCCCCAGTGGATGAACAGGCCGTACTTGTCGTGGCGGAACCACTCCAGGCGCTTTTCCTTGGCGGCGGGGCTCTCGGGGTCCTCGGCTGCGCGCAGCAGCGGGGCGGAGACGAATGCGGCCAGTGCCAGGAGCGACACGAAGCGGCGGAATCGGGGCAGGGGGTATTTCATGGGAAAACTCGGGAACGCGACCGCGCCGCGTCGGCGGGGGCGAGGGAAGCCCAATCTTTCAGGCCGGAGAAGCGACCCGAAAATTATATCGTTAAGTCTGCGGCCGACGCGCGCGCGGGTGGCGCCGCCGCGGCCGGAAAAGAGGCGGACAAAAAAAGGGGCACGGCGGACCGTGCCCCCGAGATCGCGCGGACGGGGTCGGCTCAGAAGTCGCCCTTCACGCCGAAGCTCCACTGGCTCCCGTAGTTCTCGACCTGCCGGATGCGGCCGTCGGACTTGTAGAACCAGATCTTGCCGGAGTCATATGCGCGGTCGCCGGAGAGGAAGAGGCTGAAGCGGTTGTTCAGCTTGTAGCGTGCGCTCACGAAAAGGATCGTGCGCGGCTTGAAGTACTCCACCTCGCCCGGCGCGATGAGCGAGTTGCCCGGGACGGTGTTGCCGCCGGTGAACGTCTCGTCCGTCCAGGTCCCGTTCACCTGGAGGTAGTATTTGCCGTAGCTCCAGGTCACGCCGCCGGTCGCCGCGCGCGGGAAGAAGCGCGTGCCGGTTCGGGGGCGCGGGGTGGCGTTGAACTGCGAGTACGTCGCGAACACGGAGAGCGCGCGCAGGTACTCGTTCTGGAAGAACCGCAGCTGCTGCGAGTAGCTGAGCTCGAAGCCGCGGACGCGGCGCTTCTCGTCGAGGTTGCGGTAGGTGCGGAAGAAGTAGTCGGCCAGCTCGGGAATGTTGCCGAAGCCGGCTTCCTCCGCGGTCACGCCCTCGGCGTTCTCGTCGATGGCGTTGGTGATGTCCGACTGGTAGACGTGGATGCTCGCGGTGCCGGCGGGCTCGAAATAGTACTCGAGCATCGCGGAGTACCGGGTGGAGCGCTCGGGCTTCAGGCCGGGGTTCGGCACCGTCACGGTGTAGTCGCCGAACTCGTCATCGATGTCGATGACCCAGGGCCCGCCCGTGCGGTTGAGGTTCGGCCGCTTGATGGCCTTGTTGAAGCCGAGCTTCAGGAACAGGTTGTCGCGGACGGTCCATTTCGCCGCGACGCTCGGCATGAAGTCGTCGTACTCGCCATAGGTCGTGGCCTTCCCGCGCGAGAAACGGTAGTTGACGAAGTTGCGCGTCGCCGCCGCCGTGAAGGTGCCGTTGGCGTTGCGGATGGCGAAGGGGTTGTCCGGCAGCGGCACCTCGTTCGGCACCGTGCTCCGGGTCCGCGTGGCTTCGTAGCGCAGGCCGCCGAGGACCTGCCAGGCGCCCACGCGGGTGTGGCCGAGGACGTAGCCGGCGCGGACGTCCTCCTGGTTGCTCTGGAAGCTGGCCAGCACGTTGTTGAGCTGCGAGGCCAGGTTGGCCTCGCTCTGCGTGAACTGCTCGGGATGGTCGCGGTAGAGCGCGTACATCGCCTCCTTGTCCACGACCGGCAGCGGCGCGATCCCGCCGCCGAAGCCCTTGTCGATGAGGAAGGACGCGCGCGACTGCGGCATGCGGGCGGTGAGGGCGTTGCCGGTGGTGCCGACGTAGCGGGCGATGACGCTGTTGCCGACCCAGCGGTGCTTGAACAGCACATTGCGGCCCACGCCCGCCTGCAGGAAGGTCGGGTGCCGCCAGTCCATGACGCGCTTCACGTCGAGCTTGCCCGTCCACTGCTCGGTCTTCCCGTACTGGCTGTTGGCGTTCATGTCCTGCGCGAAGGTCGTGCCCCAGTTGTTCCAATCGTACCAGTTCGGGCCCGAAGTCTGGGTGAAGGTCCAGTCCGTCGCGTCCACGCTCGGGCGCTCGGCCGTGAAGCCGATGCGGCTGAGCCGGACCGGCGTGTTGCCGATGGTGCCGTAGTAGAGGGCGCCCCGGCGCTCGCGCGCGCGCGAGTACAGGAGGTTGAGGTCGGCGGTCCAGGGACCCTGCTTCCAGTTCACCAGGTAGCTGAGGTTGGTGTTGTCCTTGAGCTTGCCCGTCGACTCGCCGCTCTGGTCGATGCGCGTGTTCTCGTTGTTCGAGTTGTTGGCGACGACGCGCGTGAGCGACGAGCCCGCGCCGAGGTTGGCCGCGTTCGTCACGAAGTTGAGGTTCCGGTTCGCGAAGAAGTCGTTGAACCAGCTGTAGCTGCCGCCGAGCGTCATGCGGACGTTGGGGAAGAGCAGGTAGTCGACCTTGATTCCGCCGGCGGACTTTTCGACGAGCTTCGGGCCGTCCTTGAAGTTGATCGCCGTGACGCGCGGGGTGCCCGCCGCGATGGCCTGCGCGGAGTTGTAGTCGTAGCTCAGGCTGTTGCGGAACTGCTCCTTGTAGATGTTGGTGAACGACCCGTTCACGGTGATGCCGAGGCGCCCGCCCATGATCGCGCCGGTCGTGTAGTCGAACGAGAAGCGCGGGCGCGTCTTCGCGTGCTCGTCATCGTCGTGCCGGGGCGTCTTGCGCAGGCCGTTCTCGAGGGAGTTCCAGATGAGGCCCGCGGTGAAGCTGCCCTTGGCGCGCTTGCGGTCGAGCGCGCTGCGCGTGCGGAGGTTCACCGTGCCCGCCGGGGCGTCGGCCCACATGTCGGGCGTGAGGGTCTTGTTCACCTCGATCGACTCGATGTTGTTCATGGAGACGGACTCGAACTCGAACTGCCGCGTGTTGTCGCCGAATGAGCCGCTGTCGCCGCTGGCCTGGGCGTTGCCATCGAGCGTCACGTACCCGTACTTCGGGTCCATGCCGCCGAGGGCCGCCGTGCGCGTGTCGGTCTCGACGTAGTCGATGGTGATGCCCGGGAGGTACTTGAGGAATTCGCCGATGTTCTGCTCGGACATGTCGCCGAAGTTGTCGGAGGACATCACCTGCTTGATGTTGATCGCCTGCTTCTGCTCGGCGACCATCTTGGACTGCCCCTCGCGCTCGGTCTCGACGACATAGGTCTCCATCGTGACCACGTCGTCGCCCGCGCGCCGCGCGCTGCTGAGCGCGAGTTCGAAGTCGCGTGTGGCGGTCATCCCCGCGGTGACGTTGACCTCCGCGGTCGCCGGCTCGGCGCCGGGATACGAAGCCACGATCTTCACCGCGCCGGCCGGCACGTTGTGGATCACGTAATAGCCGCCGGTCTCGGTGGTGCCGACGAGGTTGGTGCCTTCGACGCGGACGTCGGCGTTGCGGATGTACTCCTGCGTCGCGGGATTGAGGACGCGGCCGGTGATGGTGCCGGTGCTTTCCTGGGCCACGCCGGCGAGGGCGCCGGCGAGGGCGAGGATCGCGCCAAGCAGCCACCGGGCGAACGGGGGGCGCTGGCGGGGGGTGGGGGTCGCTTGTTCCATGGGTTTGGTCGGACGCCACGCGACGCGCGTCGCCTTGCGGCGGGCGGATCGGGACGAATCGGGATCGGCGTTCCGGCGCGGGATCGGGCGCGCCGGGGATCGCTGGGGTTGGTGTTGGTGCCGGGCTCAGGGTGAGCCGGCGCGCCCACGGTACCGCGGCGCGCCTTCCGCGGGGGAGCGCGCCGTCGGTTATATTGTTCAACCGCGCCCGTCAGCGCGCGTCCTGCGCGCAGCGAAATCCCACATGATTGCTGCCGGTGTCCGGCGCGCCCTTGCCGCGGGCGCCGACCAGGTAGCGGGCGCAATACTGGTCGCTGCAAAGGAACGAGCCGCCGCGCTGCACGCGCTTCGGCTGGCCGGGCTCGAGCGGGTCGAGGCTTTCGTGCTCCGCCGGCCCGCGCGGGTCCACCCGGGGGAGGCCGGGGGAGGCGCGCGCGTACGTGTCGGGCCGGTACCAGTCGGAACACCATTCCCACACGTTGCCCGCCACATCGTGCAGCCCCAGGCCGTTCGGCGGGTAGGACGCGACCGGCGCGGTGCCGAGATGCCCGTCGTCGGCGCGCCCCGCGTGCGGAAACTCGCCCTGCCAGGTGTTGGCCATCCATTTGCCGTCGGGCGCGAGTGCGGCCCCCCAGGGATAGGGCTGGCTCTCGAGACCGCCGCGCGCGGCGTATTCCCACTCGGCCTCGGTCGGCAGCCGCTTGCCGGCCCAGCGCGCGTAGGCCTCGGCGTCCTCGTAAGCCACATGGACGACCGGGTGGTCCTCCTTGCCGGCGGTCGAGCTGCCGGGACCTTCCGGCTGGCGCCAGTTCGCCCCGGGCACATAGCGCCACCACGGCGAGAAATCATCGAGGGCGACCCGGCGGAGCGGAGGCGAAAAGACCGCCGAGCCGGGAACAAGCAGCGCGCGCGGCACCCCCGGGTAATCCCCGGGGCGCGGCGGGCGTTCCGCCACGGTCACGTAGCCGGTCGCCGCCACAAAGCGGGCGAAGGCCGCATTGGTTACCTCCGTGCGGTCCATCCAAAAACCGTCCACGCGGACGCGGTGGAGCGGCCGCGCATCCGCCAAGGGTTCGTTTCCGCCGCACAATTCGCCGCGCGGATCCGCCTGGCCCATGGTGAATTCGCCGCCTGCGATCCACACCATCCCCGCGGGGTGGGGGGCTGGCGGCGGGGGCTCGCCTCCGACGGCCGTCGCCGCGATCAGGCTGGCGGCGGGAATGAAGCGGCGGATGAGAAAGGGGGGCACGCCGGCCATGCCGCGAGGCCGGCCGCCTTCCCGCAAGCCTCCAGTTGTCCCGGATTCGCAGCCGGGAAGTCACTTCCCAGCGGAGTTTTTACGTCGATCCCGCCCGGCTGGGTGGGTATGGGGTGAACACCTATTTTTGCGCGGCCTTTCCCGGTTCTCGACATTCCGGCGGGGCTTTTGCCTGATGCTTTTCGGTCGGGACGCCAACCCGGCCGAGCACAGCACGCCCGATTCCTGTGGAACCTTCCACGCCACGCGCCCGATCCCGGAGCCTTGGAACGCGCACCCGCGCGAAGGGCTCGGGAAAAAAACCGACTCCCATGAAAGCAGCATCCGCTTCGACCTCCAACGGCCATGCCCTCGACCGGAGTTCCGATGAGGACTTCAAGCACCTCCTGCTCGACACGCTCGTGGCGCTCCGCGACGGCAATTTCGAGGCCCGCATGTCCACGAAATGGCGCGGCGTCGACGGCCGGATCGCCGAGACGCTGAACGAGATCGGCGGTCGCCTCGAACGCTTCAACACGAACGTCCTCCGCCTTCGCCGCCAGGTGGGCGAGGAGGGCCGCATCAACGAGCGCATGACGATGGGCGACGCCGTCGGCCACTGGGCCGACCGCGTCGAGGCCATCAACGCGCTCGTGGACGAGCTTTCGCAGCCGACCGTCGAAATGGGCCGCGTCATCGGCGCGGTCGCCAAGGGCGACCTTCAGCAGTCGATGCCCCTCGAGGTCGGCGGCCGCCCGCTGAAGGGCGAGTACCTGCGGACGGCGAAGCTCGTCAACGGCATGGTCGGCCAGCTCGAGGCCTTCTCCGTCGAGGTCATCCGCGTGGCGCGCGAGGTCGGCACCGAGGGCAAGCTGGGCGGCCAGGCCCAGGTCAAGGGCGTGTCCGGTGTGTGGAAGGAGCTCACCGAGTCGGTGAACCAGATGGCCGGCAATCTCACGGCGCAGGTGCGCAACATCGCCGACGTGACGATCGCGGTCGCGAACGGCGACCTGTCCAAGAAGATCACCGTCGACGTGCGCGGCGAGATCCTGCAGCTGAAGGAGGCCATCAACGTCATGGTCGACCAGCTGCGCTCCTTTGCGGCCGAGGTCACGCGCGTGGCGCGCGAGGTCGGCACGGAGGGCAAGCTCGGCGGCCAGGCCGTGGTGCCCGGCGTGGCCGGCACGTGGAAGGATCTCACCGACTCGGTCAACGCCATGGCGTCGAACCTCACGGCGCAGGTCCGCAACATCGCCGGCGTGACCACCGCCGTCGCCCGCGGCGACCTCTCGCGGAAGATCACCGTCGACGTGAAGGGCGAGATCCTCGAGCTGAAGGACACGATCAACACGATGGTCGACCGCCTCAACGCCTTCGCCTCGGAGGTGTCGCGCGTGGCGCGCGAGGTCGGCACGGAGGGCAAGCTCGGCGGCCAGGCGCAGGTGCCCGGCGTGGCCGGCACGTGGAAGGATCTCACGGACAACGTGAACTCGATGGCGAACAACCTGACGACGCAGGTGCGCAACATCGCGGACGTCACGACCGCCGTGGCCAAGGGCGACCTCTCGCGCAAGATCACGGTCGACGTGCGCGGCGAGATCCTGGAGCTGAAGAACACGATCAACACGATGGTCGACCAGCTGAACTCCTTCGCCTCCGAGGTCTCCCGCGTGGCGCGCGAGGTCGGCACGGACGGCAAGCTCGGCGGCCAGGCCGCCGTGCCCGGCGTGGCCGGCACGTGGAAGGATCTCACGGACAACGTGAACTCCATGGCGTCCAACCTCACCGGCCAGGTGCGCAACATCGCCGAGGTCGCCACCGCCGTGGCCAAGGGCGACCTCTCGCGCAAGATCACGGTCGACGTGCGCGGCGAGATCCTGGAGCTGAAGAACACGATCAACACGATGGTCGACCAGCTGAACTCCTTCGCCGCCGAGGTCACGCGCGTGGCGCGCGAGGTCGGCACCGAGGGCAACCTCGGCGGCCAGGCGCAGGTGCCCGGCGTGGCCGGCACGTGGAAGGATCTCACGGACAACGTGAACTCGATGGCGAACAACCTGACCTCGCAGGTGCGCAACATCGCGGACGTCACGACCGCCGTCGCCAAGGGCGACCTTTCCCGCAAGATCACGGTCGACGTGAAGGGCGAGATCCTGGAGCTGAAGAACACGATCAACACGATGGTCGACCAGCTGAACTCCTTCGCCTCCGAGGTCTCGCGGGTGGCGCGCGAGGTCGGCACCGAGGGCAAGCTCGGCGGCCAGGCCGAGGTGCCGGGGGTGGCCGGCACGTGGAAGGACTTGACCGACTCGGTCAACGTCATGGCGGCGAACCTCACCGACCAGGTCCGCGGCATCGTCAAGGTCGTCACCGCGGTGGCCGACGGCAACCTGACGCAGAAGCTCACCGTCGAGGCGAAGGGCGAGGTCGCCGCGCTCGCCGAGACCATCAACTCGATGACGGCCACGCTCGCGATCTTCGCCGAGCAGGTCACGAACGTGGCCCGCGAGGTCGGCGTCGAGGGCCGGCTCGGCGGCCAGGCCCACGTACCCGGCGCGGCCGGCACGTGGAAGGACCTCACCGGCAACGTCAACCTCCTCGCCGCCAACCTGACCACCCAGGTCCGCGCCATCGCCGAGGTGGCGACCGCGGTGACGAAGGGCGACCTGACGCGTTCCATCCAGGTCGACGCCCGCGGCGAGGTCGCCGAGCTGAAGGACAACATCAACACGATGATCTACAACCTGCGCGTGACGACCGAGTCGAACCGCGAGCAGGACTGGCTGAAGACGAACCTGGCGAAGTTCACCCGCATGCTCCAGGGCCAGCGCGACCTCCTCACGGTCGGACGCATGCTGCTCTCCGAGCTCGCGCCGCTCGTCGACGCCCAGCAGGGCACGATCTACCAGATGAGCCTCGACGAGCAGAAGCAGCCCGTCCTGCACCTGCTCGCCGGCTACGCGCAGCGGCAGAACCAGCCCAGCCGCATCCCGCTCGGCGAGGGCCTCGTCGGCCAGTGCGCGGTCGAGAAGCAGCGCATCCTCCTCCACCAGGTCCCGGCGACGTACACCGAGGTGACCTCCAGCCTGGGCTCGGCCCCGCCGACCGCGATCGTCGTCATCCCCGTGCTCTTCGAGGGCCAGACGAAGGCCGTCATCGAGCTGGCCTCGCTCCATCCCTTCAGCGTCACCCACCTGACCTTCCTCGAGCAGCTCACGCAGTCCATCGGCGTCGTGCTCAACACGATCGAGGCGACCATGCGCACGGAGCTGCTGCTCCAGCAGTCGCAGGAGCTGACCGTCGAGCTGCAGTCGCAGCAGAAGGAGCTCCAGCAGACGAACGAGGAGCTCGCGCAGAAGGCCCGCCAGCTCGCCGAGCAGAACGTCGAGGTCGAGCGCAAGAACCAGGAGGTCGAGCAGGCCCGCCGCGCGCTGGAGGAGAAGGCCGCCGAGCTCGCGCTCACCTCGAAGTACAAGTCGGAATTCCTCGCCAACATGTCGCACGAGCTCCGCACGCCGCTGAACTCGATCCTCATCCTCGGCCAGCAGCTGCTGGAGAACACCAGCGGCAACCTCACGTCGAAGCAGGTCGAGTTCGCGCGCAACATCCACTCGTCCGGCTCCGACCTGCTCAACCTGATCACCGACATCCTCGACCTCTCCAAGATCGAGTCGGGCACGGTCACGGTCGAGGCGGAGGAGATCGCGTTCACCACGCTCCGCGACGCCGTGGACCGCAACTTCCGCCACGTGGCCGAGGCCAAGAACCTGCCCTTCAAGGTCGAGTTCGACCCCGAGCTGCCGCGCGCGATCGTCACCGACCCGAAGCGCCTGCAGCAGATCCTGAAGAACCTGCTGTCGAACGCCTTCAAGTTCACCGCGCAGGGCCACGTCATGATCCAGGCCCGGCTGGCGCAGGAGGGCTGGAGCCCAGGCCACAGTGTCCTGAGCCGCGCCGCCAAGGTCGTCGCCTTCTCCATCAGCGACACCGGCATCGGCATCGCGCAGGACAAGCAGAAGCTGATCTTCGAGGCGTTCCAGCAGGCCGACGCCGGCACCAGCCGCAAGTACGGCGGCACTGGCCTGGGCCTCGCCATCTCGCGCGAGCTGGCGACGCTCCTCGGCGGCGAGATCAAGCTCGCCAGCAACCTCGGGGAGGGGAGCAACTTCACGCTGTACCTGCCGCTCTTCTACACGGAGTCCATGGTCAGCAAGCCCGCCAACACCCCCGCCGCCACGCCCGTCGTGCTGCCGGTCGCGCGCGAGGACATCGTCGCCGACGACCGCGAAAACATCGCCCCCGGCGACCGGACGCTGCTCATCGTGGACGACGATCCCTACTACGCCCGCATCCTGCTCGGGCTCGCCCGCGAGCGCGGCTTCAAGGGCATCGTCGCGAACCGCGGCAGCACGGCGCTCACGCTGGCGCGCCAGTACAGCCCGTCGGCCATCACGCTCGACATCTTCCTCCCCGACATGCTGGGCTGGACCGTCCTGAACAACCTCAAGCTGTCGCCGGGCACCCGCCACATCCCGGTGATGATCCTCTCCATCGAGGAGGAGCGCCGGCACGGCCTGTCGCACGGCGCTTTCTTCTACATGGTGAAGCCGGCCACGACGGAGGGCCTCGACCTCTGCCTCGACCGCATCCGCAAGTTCGTGGAGCCGCGCACCAAGCGGCTGCTCGTGGTCGAGGACAACGAAATCGAGCGCCAGTCGATCGTCGAGCTGCTGGGCCACGACGACATCGAGATCTGCACGGCCGGGACCGGCACGGAGGCGCTGCAGCTCCTGCTCGACCGGCCGTTCGATTGCTGCGTCCTCGACCTCCGCCTGCCCGACATGACCGGTTTCGACCTCTTGGAGAAGCTCCGGCAGGACCCGACGCTGTGCGACGTGCCCATCGTTGTCTTCACGGGCAAGTCGCTCGCCCCCGATGAGGAGTCGCGCCTGCGCGTGGCCGCCAAGAGCATCGTGCTCAAGGACGTGCAGTCGCCCGAGCGGCTGCTCGACGAGACCGCCTTGTTCCTGCACCGCGAGGTGAACGCGCTGCCGGAGCCGAAGCGCAAGATGCTCGACCAGCTCCGCAGCTCCAACGAGGTGCTCCGCAGCCGCAAGGTGCTCATCGTCGACGACGACGCGCGCAACATCTTCGCGCTCACGACGGTCCTCGAGAACCACGAGATGGAGGTCATCAGCGCGACCAACGGCCGCCAGGCCATCGAGCTGCTCCAGCAGCAGAATGACGTGGCCGTCGTGCTCATGGACATCATGATGCCCGAGATGGACGGCTACGAGACCATGAGGGAGATCCGCAAGGACCCCCGCTTCGGCGCGCTGCCCATCCTGGCGCTCACGGCCAAGGCCATGAAGGGCGACCGCGAGAAGTGCCTCGCGGCCGGCGCCTCCGACTACATCGCCAAGCCGGTGAACACGAACGAGCTCGTCTCGCTGCTTCGCGTGTGGCTGTACCGCTGATCGCCCATGACGCCTGATTCCGCCGTGACGCCCCACCGCCCGCCCGAGCCCGCCGCCGACCCGGCGGTGGAACTCGCGGCGCTGAAGGCCCGCGTCAACATCCTCATCGTGGACGACGAGGCGCGGAACCTGGACGTCCTGGAGAGCATCCTGTACTCGCCGCACTACCACCTGGTGCGCGCCACCTCGGCGAACGAGGCTCTCCTGCACCTGGTCGACGGCGATTTCGCCGCGCTCATCCTCGACGTGAACATGCCGGTCACGAACGGCATCGAGCTCGCCGAGCTGATCAAGCAGCGGCGGCGGACGAGGCACATCCCGATCCTGTTCCTCACGGCCTTCTATTCGGACGAGAAGTTCATCCTCGAGGGCTATGACGTCGGCGCGGTCGACTACATGACCAAGCCGATCAACCCGAAGATCCTTCGGGCCAAGGTCTCGGTCTTCGTCGACATCTACCGCCTGAACCGCGCGCTGACGGAGGCCAACGCCGCGCTCGGCCGCGAGATCACGCAGCGCCAGGCCGCCGAGGAATCCCTGCGGCGGGTCAACCAGGAGCTCGAGGCGCGGGTGCTGTCGCGCACCGACGAGCTCACCGCCGCCAACTCCGCGCTGCGGAGCAGCGAGCACCAGCTGCGCCTCATCGCCGACCACGCGTCGGTGTTCCTCGCGCACGTCGACCGCGACCACCGGTTCCGCTTCGTCAACCGGGCGTTTGCCGAGCGTTTCGGGTTCAGCGCCGACGAGGTCGTCGGCGTCGAGATGTCCCGCGTGATGGGGACGGCGACCTACGAGAAATGCCGCCACCACCTCGACCGCGCCCTGGCCGGGGAGCGGGTCGAGTTCGAGGTGGAGAACGTCGACGGGCGGGGCGGGCCGTACTGGTTGCAGGTCGTGTACGACCCGGAGCGTTCCGCGACGGGCGACGTCTCGGGCGTGGTCGCCGTCGTGCTCGACGTGACCGCCCGGAAGCGGGCCGAGGCCGAGATGCTGCGGGCGCGCGACGAGGCCATGGCGGCCTCGGGCGCGAAGGACGAATTCCTCGCGGCCCTGTCGCACGAGCTGCGCACGCCGCTCAACCCGGTGCTGCTCGTCGCGAGCGCCGCGGCGGCGGACATCCGGCTGCCGGCCGAGGTGCGCGAGGATTTCGCGCTGATCGCGAAGAACGCGCTGCTCGAGGCGCGCCTGATCGACGACCTGCTCGACCTCACCCGCATCAGCCGCGGCAAGCTGACCCTCGACCTCCGGAAGGTGGACGTGCACCAGGTGCTCAACGACGCCCTCGGCACGGTGCGCTCGGAGTTCGTCGAGAAGCGCATCGATCTCACGCTCGAGCTCGGGGCCGTCGCGCGCGTCGCCGACGCCGACTCCGCGCGCCTGCAGCAGGTCTTCTGGAACGTCCTCAAGAACGCGATCAAGTTCACCGCGCCGGGTGGGTCGGTGCGGGTGGAAACCCGGTCGGTCACCGATTCGAACGAGATGACCGTCACCGTGACCGACAGCGGGATCGGGATGAGCGCCGCGGAACTGAAGCGGGTGTTCCAGCCCTTCGCCCAGGGGGAGCACGCGACGCGCGGCCCGCACCGGTTCGGCGGCCTGGGGCTCGGCCTGTCGATCTCGCGCTACCTGATGGAGATGCATGGCGGCCAGGTCCACGCGTTCAGCCCCGGCCCGGGCAAGGGCTCGACGTTCGTGATCAGGATCCCGCTGCCGGCGAACTCCCTTGTCATCGCGCCGGTGGAGCCCGCCGCGGCCGGCACGGAGCCGGGCGTGGCCGACGACGTCGGGGCGCCGCGCATCCCGCTCCTGCTCGTCGAGGACCACGGGCCGACCCGCCTGGTGCTTTCGAACCTGCTGCGGCAGCGCCGCTACGCCGTCGTGAGCACCGACACCGTGGCGGAGGCGCTCCGCCTGGCGGCCGGGCAGAGCTTCGAGCTGGTCGTGTCCGACCTCGGCCTGCCCGACGGCACCGGCTACGAGCTCATGGCGCAGCTGGCCCAGCGCTACGGCCTCAAGGGCATCGCGCTGAGCGGCTACGGGATGGAACAGGACATCGCGCGCAGTCGCGAGGCGGGCTTCGTTGGCCACATCACCAAGCCGGTGACTTTCCAGGCGCTGGAAAAGGCCCTCGACCGCCTGCACGCGACCGTGCGCGGGAACCGCCTCCAGGCCTCGCGGCCGCCGGTCGCGCCTTAGGCCCGGTCCGCCGGAGATTAGCCCATCCGGTCCGCGACCAGGTTGAGCGTGGACGCGATCTCGGTGAGCCGGTGGTCCGTGTCGCCCTCTTCGTCGAGCGTGCGCTGGAGGATCGCGGTGGCCTCCTGGTCGCCCAGCACCTCGGCGTACGAACGGGCGCACCCATAGCCGGCGATTTCATAATGCTCCACCCGCTGGGCGGCGGCGATGAGGCCGGCATCCCGCACCGCCGGGTCGGCGGAAGCGGAGGCGAGGTGCTTGCTCTCGGCGATGAGCCCTTTCATCGCCTTGCAGGTCTCGCCCTTGGCCGTGACGTTGAGCTGCCGGCAGAGGCCCTCGAGCCGCTCGACGTGGATGCGCGTCTGTCCCAGGTGCTCTTCGAACGCGGCTTTCAGTGCCGGGTCATGCGCGGCCTTGGCCATGGTGGGCAGGGCCTTCAGCAGCTGCGTTTCGGCGCTGTGGAGGTCCTGCAGGTGTTCGACGTAGAGATCGTGGAGGGTCTTGAGCTTGGACATGGCGGGGAGGGTTTCGACGGTTGACGGTGCACTATAGCCTCCCGCGCGGCGCGGGCCCATCGGGTCGCGGGCCCACGCGCTGGTGGGAGTTCGCCCGGCCGTTAGCGGGCGGCGATGGCGGTCCGCTGCAGGTCCTCGAGCGCGCCGCGGATCTTGCGCAGGGCGAGCACCGCGTTGTGGCGGGCCGTCTGCCAGGTCTCCTCGGTGGTCAACGAGAGGTCCCGGAACGTGATCCGGGCGGCATCCCGGGCGCTGGTGAGGTTCGTCTCGGCCTCGTCGGCCAGATCGAAGCCCTGCGCCTGCAGGGCGGCCAGGCGGAGGTTCACGAAGCTGTTGATCTCGTCGAAGGCGGCCGAAAGCGCGCCGCGGCGGTCGAAGTCGGAACCCTCGATCTGCTCCTCAAGAGAAAGCAGCGGATCGGAGGCCGCGAGGATGACGGGAGCGTCCGTATCGATCCGGGCGGGCTCGGGGACGGGCGCTTGGGCGGAGGCGGAAAGCGGCGCGAGGGCGAACCACGCGGCGGTTAGAAGCAGGAAAGGGCGCGGGAGGTTCATGGGAGAGGAGGGGTTGGGTTAAACGTTCTGTGAGCAACGACACCCTCGGCGCCGGGAAGTTCGGGCCCGGCGGGATTCCCACCGGGTTTCGGGGAAGAGCCGACGCGGACCACGGAAAATCCCCGGGGGGTCAACCGGGACGAGGTCCGATGGCTCGCGGTTGGAGCGTGGGATAAGCTAGAGGCGTTCGATCAAAGCTAACCTCCAACCCAAAACGATCATGCCCAACAATCCTTCCCAGCGTTCCGGCCAAGAGGGCCAGAACCAGAACCAGAACCAGAATCAGAACCAGCAGAACCAGGGCCAGCAGAACCAAAACCAGAATCAGAACCGCTCCGCGCAGGGCAACCGCTCCCGCCAGCAGGGTTCCTCGATGAACGAGGGCCAGAGCCAGAACCAGAACCAGGGCAGCGAGAGCAATCGCGGGCAAAATCAAGGCTCGCAGGAGCAGCAGCGCGCCAGCGGCTACGGCTCGGAGAGCGACGAGAGCGAGCGTCGTTCCGGCCAGCCGAGCGGCGGTTCGGACGTCTGAGCCTTTCCCCAGCAGCTTCCGGCCGAGTGCGCCATTCGCCGGACGCGTTGGAGATCGATCGCCAGGTTCCTGCCGGGGCCTGGCGATCCTCTTTTTTCGCCTACGAGGCGGCGGCCGGGGTCGCCCGCGCCGCAGGGCGCCGGGGCCGCTCAGCCGGCGCCGGCAGCGTGAACCAGAAGACCGCCCGGTCGCCTTCCGGGGCATAGCCGCAGCGCCCGCCTTGAAGGGCGACCAGTCGTTGCACCACGGAAAGCCCGACGCCCGCCCCGGTGTGGGCATGGAGCCCGTGGAAAGGCCGGAGCAGCCGCGGCTGCATCGGGCCGGCGACGAGGCCCTGGCTGGAAATCCAGAACCGAATGGCGCCGGGCTCGCGTTCCCAGCCGAGCTGGACCGGGCTGCCGCGCACGCTGTGCCGGACGGCGTTGTGGATCAGCTGGACCCACACGAGCTCGAGCCACGGCTTCACTCCGGATGCCTCGGGCCAGCTCGCCGGCTGGCGGATCTTGCGGCCCGCCGCCTGGATTTCCGGCTCCAGCTGCTCCAGCGCCTGCGCGACCGCGGAGCCGACGGAAATGATCGACGTGGGGATGGGATCGGTCGAGGCCTTGAGCAGGGCCCCGACCCGGTCGAGGACCTGTCCGGCCTCGAGCGCGGCGTTGCGGATGATCCCGGATGTCTGCCGCACCGACGTCATGTCCGTGGCGGGTTCCTTCAGCAGCTCGCACACGGTGTGGATGCAGCTGAGCGGCGTGCGCAAGTCGTGGCTGACGCGGCGGGCGACCGTCTTCAGGTCGCCGCGCAGCTGCAGGTTCTCGCGCAGCAACTCGTGCTGCAGGAGCACCAGCCGGAAAATCCGGCCGAGCATGCGCGGGGCCCAATCCTCCGGGATCACCGTCTCGGCGAGGTGCGAGGGCGTCTCGCCGAGGCAGACCACCGCCCAGCGGGGCAGCTCGCCCGCGTCCAGCCGCTGGGAAGCGTACAGCACCTCCGCCTCCTGCTCCGGGGGCAGCACCATCAGCTCGCGCCCGGACGGGGTGGTGCGCGCCACGTCCGCCGCCGCCCGGTGCGCGACCACCTTGGCTTCCGGCCAGGTCTCGAGGGCGGCGCGCCGGGCGGCCTCCCGAGCCGCCTCGGGCAGCCGGACGAGGTGGACAACGATGCTCTTCATGGCGTGGGGCGGGAACCCCCAGCTTCCTGCTCCGCGGCGAACTCGGCAATGAAACTCTTCAGCCGATCGAAGCTCACCGGCTTGGTGAGATGATGCCGGAATCCGGCGGCCCGGCTTTGTTCGACGTCCGCTTCCATTCCGTAGCCGCTCAGCGCGATGCCGGAGAGCCCGTGCCGGGCATGGAGCTGGCGCATGAGCTCGTGCCCGCTCAGGTCGGGCAGCCCGAGGTCGCTGATGACCAGGTCGAACTTGTTCGTCTCGGCCAGCTCGAGCGCGGCCGCGGCGGTCCCGGCGGAGCTGATCCGGCACGCCGAGGCTTCCAGCAGCCGCTGGATGCACACGCGGGTGTCGCGATGGTCCTCGACCAGCAGGATATGCAGCCCGCGGGTCCGCCCGACCCCGGGAATCGCGCCCAGCGGCGCGGTGGCCGCCGCCCGGCCGGCCAGCGGGAAACGCAGCGTGAACGTCGCACCCCGGTTCGGGCCGGGGCTCGTGGCCTCGATGCTCCCACCATGGGCGTCCATGATGCTCCGGCTGATCGCGAGGCCCAGCCCCAGTCCGCCGTAGCGGCGCACGAGGTGCCGTCCTCCCTGGCCGAACGCGTCGAAGAGGCGCCGGCCCTCGTCGGGGGTGAAGCCGAGGCCGGTATCGGTGACGCGGACGCAGATCTGCTCGTCGTCGTTGACGGTCGCGAGCGTGATGGTGCCGCGCTCGGGCGTGAACTTGACCGCGTTGCGGAGGACGTTCCAGCAGACCTGCTGCACCCGCACCGCGTCGCCCAGAATCTGCGTGCGCGTCGCGCCGAGCTCGATCTGGAGGTTCTGGCGCTTCTGCCGCGCCTCCGCCTGGCAGGCCTCGATGGCCCGGTTGAGGCTGACGTGGACGTTGATCTCGGCGGTCTGCAGGGTGAGCTTGCCCCGCGTGATCAGCGTGAGGTCCAGGAGGTCGTCGATGAGCCGCGCCTCGAGCTCGATGTTCCGGCGGATAAGGGCGATGTCCGATCGGGCGCTTTCCGGCAGCCCGGGGTCCTTCTCCAGCACGGTCGCGGCCATCAGCGCGGGCGTGAGCGGCGTGCGCAGTTCGTGCGAGACCTCGGCCAGGAAGTCGTCCTTGGCCGCGCTCGCCTTTTCCGCCGCCTCCTTCGCGAGGCGCAGATCCTCCTTCTCCTTCCGCGTGGTCAGGTCGGTCACGAGGCATGCCACCGCCGGGCTGTCGGGCGCGAGGCGGCGGGCGGTGATTGTCACCGGGAGTCCCGTGTCGGCTTCCCGTCGCAGCAGCGTCTCGAAGCGCACGAACTCCCGTCCGGCTGCGAGCTCGTCCTCGAGGTGCTGCCATGCTTCCGGGAGGAGGTGGGACGCCAGGCTCGATTCAGCGACGCGCTCGAGCGGCTGCCCGAGCATGTCGGCGAAGCGCTGGTTGCAGTAGAGGATCTGGCCGTCGAGGGACACGGTGACCGCGCCCTCCTGCATGCGCTCGAGGAAGACCCGATAGGGCTGATGGCCGGCCTCCTCCGGCGCTCCGTCCGCGGGCCCGCGGTCCGCTTCCGGCCCCGCGCCGCGGCCGGCCGGCCGCGCCGGAGTGGCCCCGCGATGGGCGGCGGGGCGGCGGGGACGCTCGCCCGGCAGGATGGGATCGCCGGCTTTTTTCAGGGAAGGGGATTTCATGAGGTTTCGGTAAGGGAACGGTTCGCCGAGGAACGGAAGTTCGCCATGGCCCGGCCGCGCGTCCGCCGCCCGGCCAACCCGTCGACACCGGCGCCGCGGAGGAGTTGCCGGCGCGATGAGGTCCTCATGGTCCGGCACACTAGCCATGCCCGCCCACAAGGCCAGCTCCGTGCGGAGACCGGCGCCGCGGCGGACAGGGGACGGGGGAGGTGGCGGCTCATCGTGCGGCGGGCGAGGAGGATGGAAGCGGCCGCGCCAGGAGCCGGCGGAGGGTCTCGTCGAGAGCGCTGATGCTCACGGGCTTCACGAGATGGGCGGCGAAGCCGGCATGGCGCGAACGGCTCAGGTCCTCGTCCATCCCGTAGCCACTCACTGCGATGCCGCGCAGCCCGGGCTGCGCGCGGCGGAGTTCCATCATGAGCTCGTATCCATCGCCATCCGGCAGGCCGACGTCGGAGACGAGCACCTCGAATTTCTGCCCGGTCGCGGCCAGCCTGGCCTCGGCGGCCGAACCGACCGCCGTGACGTCGTAATTTCGCCGCGCGAGCAGCCGCGCGACCGTCTCCCGGGTCGCGGCATGGTCCTCGACCAGGAGGACCCGGACGAGGGCGGTCTCATCGCCCGACGACTCGGCGCCGGGATGCGTGCCGCCTCCTGCCTCCGCATTCCGCGCGACGGTCTCGGCCAGGGGCAGGTCGATCGTGAATGCGGCGCCCGATCCCCGGCCGGCGCTTTCCGCCGTTATCCGCCCGCCGTGCAGCTCGACCAGCCGGCGGGAGATCGCGAGCCCGAGGCCGAGGCCGCCATAGGCGCTCTTTCCGGCGGCGTGGTCGCCCTGGACGAACGCGTCGAACGCGCGCGCGAGCTCGCCGGCCGACATGCCGATGCCCGTGTCCGCGACGCGCACCTGCACGCGGTCGCCGTCGTTCCGCGACGAGACGTGCACGCGGCCGTCGCCATCCGTGAACTTCACCGCGTTCCGGAGGATGTTCCAGAAGACCTGCTGCAGGCGCACAGGGTCGCCGGCGATCCGCGTGCGCCCGGCCGCCAGGTCCACGACCAGCTGCAGGCGCTTGGCCTCGAAGTCGCCGCGGAGGTTCGCGAGGGCATCCCCCAGGACCCGGTGCAGTTCGAGCGGCTGCCGCTCCAGCAGCAGCATGCCCCGGCTCACCCGCGTCAAATCGAGGAGGTCGTCGATCAGCCTGGCCTCGAGGCTGATGTTGGCCCGGATCATCTCGAAGTTTTCGCGGATCTCACGCGGCAGCGCCGCATCCGCCGCGGAGTCGCTGGCCACGAGCAGCACCGGGCTCAGCGGCGTCCTCAGCTCGTGGGAAAGCGCGGCGAGGAAGTCGTCCTTCGCCCGGGAGGCGGCCAGCGCCTCGTCGCGCGCGCGCTCGAGCTCGCGCTCGGCGCGCTTGCGGGCGGACACGTCCATGATCACCGCGATCAGGCCCACCACGGCGCCCTCGGCGTCGCGCTCCGGCTCGTAGATGACATGGACCCACGCGCGGCCGAGCGTGGCGTACGGAATCTCCTGCTCGAATTCGACGCGGTGCCCGGCGAGCGCGCGCTCGATGTGCGCGCGGAAGACGCCGTAGGCCGGCTCGCCGGTGAGCTCGGCCACGTGCCGGCCGAGGATGTCCTCGCGCGCGCGGCCGTACCGGTCGGCGTACGGCTGGTTCACGAACTTGAACCGGTGGTCGCGGTCCAGGTGCGCCAGGTAGATCGGCGCGTGGTCGGCGACGAGGCGCAGCTGCTGCTCGCTCTCGCGCACGGCGCGCTCCGCCCGCCGCAGTTCTTCGATGTCGGTGTGGGACCCGTACCAGCGCGCGATCCGGCCGGCCTCGTCGCGCACCGGCATGCTGCGGACCTTGAACCAGCGGTAGACGCCATCGGCCCGCCGCACCCGGCACTCGGTGTCGTACGGGGCGCCGGATTCGACGGCGCGCGCCCAGGCGGCCAGCACGCTGTCGCGGTCCTCGGGATGGAGCGCCTCGGTCCAGCCGTCGCCCAATTGGTCCGACTCGGGCACGCCGGTGTACTCGACCCACTGCCGGCTGAGGTAGTCGCACAGGCCGTCGGCCCGGCAGGTCCACACGAGGTTCGGCATGGCCTCGGCGACCTGGCGCCAGCGGCCCTCGCTCTCGCGCAGGAGCGACTCCGCCCGGCGCTGCTCCTCGAGCTCCTTCTGCAGGGCGGCGTACAGGTTCGCGTTGTCGATGGCGATCGCGGCCTGCGCGGCCAGCGCGACGACCACCGCCTCGGCCTCGGGCGTGAAGACGCCTGGCTCCGGATGGCCGAAGAACAGGCCGCCCAGCACGCCCCCGGACCGGGCGATGACCGGCACCGCCAGGTAGCTCCGGACCGGCAGATGGCCGGCCGGCATGCCCTGATGCGGCGCGTTGTGCCCATAGCGCGGGTCGGCGAGCACGTCGGCGACGCGGATGGGCGCGTCGCCGCGGAACGTCGGGCCGAACAGCTTCGTCGCCCGCGGCATGGGAAACCGTTCGAACGCCTCCCGGGGGGCGCCGGAAAGCGAGTAGAGGGTGTACTCGTCGCCGCGCTGGTCGTTGACGTGATAAAAGAACGCCCCGAAGGCGGCGCCGCTCACGTCCCGCCCGGTGTCGGTGACGAGCTGCACGAGTTTCCGCACGTCCCGTTCCGCGACCAGCCGGGTGCCGACGGCATTGAGCCGCTCCAGGACGTGCATCCGCTGGCGGGCGGTCTCCTGCGCGTCCTTGATCGAGGAGATGTCCAGGTTGATGCCGACCCAGCGCGTGATCCGGCCGTCCGCGTCCCGGATCGGCACGCCGCGGGCCAGCACGGGATGCCAGCGCCCGTCCGCGCCGCGGACGCGGTGCTCGCGCTCCCACGCCGCGCCGGTGCGCGCGCACTCGCGCCAGGCCTCGGCGGTCGCCCCGGCCTCGTCGGGGTGAAGGGCGCTGATCCAGCCGAAGTTCGCGCACTGCTCCTGCGTGAGACCGACGAGCTTGAGGAACGAGTCGCTCGCATAGATGTTCCGGCCGGAGGCGTCGCACACCCATACGCCGTACTGGATCGATTCGCCGATCGCGCGGTAGAGCTGCTCGCTCTCGCGCAGGGCCTGGATCTTGTGGGCGCGTTCGACCAGCGACCAGGCGCGGGCCAGGACGCGGTCGATGAGGTCGGTTTCCGCCTCGTCCCAGGCGCGGGGCGCGCCGGTCGTGACCGCGAGGGAAAGGTTCCACCGTCCGTCCTGCCAGTGCGTGGCCGCGGCGAACGCGCGGATGCCGACGGCCGCGAGCGCGTCGCCGTGCAGGCAGGCCGTCGCGTCGCGGCGCACGTCGGCAACCTGCGCATGCGGACGCGTCACGAGCCGGCCCACGCCGCCGAACGGGTACCGGCCGCCGAGCGGCGGCTGCCCCGGCGCCTGCCATTCCCGGAGCACCCGGCCGACGTCGGGGTTCCCGTCCGCCTCGAAGAAGACGGCGCGGTCCGCGCCGAGGTGAGCGCCCAGCGCCGCGGCGGCGGCCTCCATGATCTGGGCTGGCGCGGCCAGGCCCCCGAGGCGCTCGGAAAGCTCGTGGAGGAACTGGTTCTGCCTCTCGGCCATCCGCCGCGCCGTGATGTCGACGCAGCTGCCGAGATAGCCCTTGAAGCGCGCGCTGTGGCGGAACGGCACGGCGTCGCCGTCGATCCAGACCACGCGCCCGTCCGGCTGGCGGAAGCGGAACTCGGCCCGCGACGAGGCGCCGCTCCTCACCGCGGCCTGCCAGTCGGCGGCGACGCGCGCGCGGTCGTCGGGGTGCAGGGCGCGCGCCCACCCGTCGCCGCAGGCCGACTCCGCGTCCATGCCCGACATAGCGCGCCAGGCGTTGTTCACGAACACGCAGCGGCCGGCCTCGTCGGACAGGAAGATGCCGACCGGCACATGGTCCGCCAGGAGGCGGAAACGCTCCTCGCTCTCGCGCAGGGCCGCGACGGCGGCGCGGCGATCGCCGACGTCCCGCGCGATCTTCGAGGCGCCGATGACGCGGCCGGCCGCGTCGCGGATCGGGGAGATGGTGAGGGCCACGTCGACCGCGCTCCCGTCCTTCCGGCGCCGCACGGTCTCGAAGTGCTCGATGCGTTCGCCGCGGCGCAGCCGGTCGAGGATGGCCCGCTCCTCCGACTCCCGGTCCGGCGGGATCAGCAGGGCAACCGGCTGGCCGAGGATCTCGTCTGCGCTGTACCCAAACAGCCGGGCGGCACCTTCGTTCCAGCTCGTGATCCGGCCGTCGAGGTCCTTGCTCATGATCGCCGCGTCCGCGGACTCGACGATCGCGGCGAGCCGCCGGCTGGCGCTTTCCTCGGCGCGCCGCGCGGTGGTGTCGAGCGTCGCCCCGATCATCCGGACCGGCCGGGATCCCTCGCGCTGCACGGTGGCGCTGGTGAAGACCCAGGCGATCGCGCCGTCGGGTCGGCGGATGCGAAATTCGATCTCGTAGGGCGCGTCGTCCTCGAGCGTGCGCCGGATCGCCTCCTGCACCCGCGGGAGGTCCTCCGGGTGGACGAGCCCGATGTAGGCCGGCAGGGTCGGAGTGAAGCCCTCGCGCGTCACCCCGTGGATCGCGAACAGCGAGTCGCTCCAGCTGAGCGCGCCGGTCGCAACCTCCCATTCCCAGATCCCCAGCTTGCCCGATCCGGTGGGGCCGGTCAGCGAGCGGGCATCGTCGGCGGCGCGCGGCGCGGTCGCGCGCGAAGGCACGTTCCGTTTTTGCGTCATCAGCCGGTTGCCGGGTTCCCCGCCGGCGGACACGCCCGCGCAATCGCGGCGTGCAGCTGCCGGATGTCCACGGGCTTGGTTAGGTGCGCCGAGAAGAGGCCGGGCTGGCCGGCGGGATCGACTTCGTACCCGGTCACGCAGATGCCGGGCAGGCCGGGCCGCTCGCGGCGGATCCGCTCCATCAGGACGGCGCCGCTTTCGCCCGGCAGGCCCAGGTCCGCGATCACCAGATCGAAGGGCTCGGCCGCGAAACGCTCCATCGCCTCGGCGGCCGTGTGCACGTGGGTGACCGCATGACCCTCGGTGCGCAGCACGCGGGTGAGGACGGCGCCGGTGTCCGCGTGGTCCTCGACGAGCAGGATGCGGCGCGGTGCGGCCGCGCGCGGCTCCGACGGCGGCGCGACACGCGGTCGCACCTCGCGCCCGCGCGCCTCCAGCCACAGGCCCACCTGCGCGGCGGCCCACGTTGCGATGGCCAGCTGTTCGGGCGTCCAGCGGTGCGCAACGCGGCTGACGATGACGAGCGCCGTGGTGGCGGCGGGGCCGCCCGGCGCGACCAGCACGCCGCCGGCGGGAATGGCCTGGCCCGGGAGGGCGAGGACGCCGGGCGGGCAATCGACGAAAGCGACGGTGCGCCGGCTGGCCACAGCTTCGGCCAGGAGAGGCCCGTCCGCCGGCCATTGCTTCGCGATCGTGGCGGCAGCGGCGCCGGTCGCGGCCACCAGCTCGCCCGTCCCCGCGTGGATGGAGAGGACGGCGCATGTCTCGGCCGGTGGACCGACGAGCGAGAGAATCCGGTCCAGCACCGCGGGACATTCCACCTCGCGCGGGCCGGGGCGGGTCAGGCCGCGCAGCAGGAGCTGAAGGAAGGCCTCGCGCGCATCCTCGCGCGGGCGCGGCGCGGCAACCCCGGTCGCCCCGGCCGCGCGGCCGGCCGGCGGGACCGGCTCCTCCGCGGGCGCCCCTTCGGAGCGGTACAACAGCCAGAGCGTCGCCGCGGTGCCGCCGGCGATGCAGGCGAGCGTGGCGGCGACCCAGGCGGCCGTGTCGTTCGCGGCCGGCGCGACGAGCGCAGCCTTCGCCACGGTCAGGCCCGCGAACACGGCCGCCGAGAGCCACAGCGCGGAGCGGCGCGCCGTCCAAAACCCGACCGCCAGCGGAACCACGTACGCCACGGGCAGCATGGCGGCGGGGATCACGAGCACCCAGAGCCCGCCCCATCCCGCGCCGGCGAGCCCGACGACGAGGAGCGCGGGGGGCGAGGAGGGAAGAGGACGGCGTTGAGGTGTGTCCATGCGCGACGGGCGCCTCATCTCCAGTCCTGCTTCCGCGGAGGGGAGCCGGACGTAGACGCAGCGTCCGAACATCCCGGGAGGGAGTTCACCCCAGAGGCTACCGAGGGCGACGCCCCCGGTCAAAGGAGGCCTTTGGTGAATAAACACCAAGCGGGTCCTACAGTGCAAAGTCCTGACTTGATGGGGCCGAAAGGGGTTTCAACATCACGCGCGATGAAGATCGCGGTGATCGAGGACCACGCTCTGATGCGCGACTTGCTCGTGCGGGCGTGCCGCGACGTGGTCAAGGGATCGCGGGCCATCGGCGCGGCGGACGCCGCGTCCGGGCTCGCCCTGTGCAAGCGCGAGAAGCCCGACATCGTGATCCTCGACCTGGGGTTGCCGGACCGCGACGGCATCGACCTCGTCGACGAGCTGCTCGCGCAGTGCCCGAAGACGCAGGTCATCGGCCTCTCGGGCTACATGGACGAGTTCACCGTGTACCGCGCGATCGGCTCGCGGATGCACGGCTTCGTGGACAAGAACGAGCACACGATCGACCAGCTCGCGGTCGCGATCCGCAACGTGCGCGCGGGCCAGCGCTATTTCTCGGAGACCGCGCGCAACGCGTGGCTGAACCTGCGCAACGACCCCACGGCGTTCGACAAGATCCTTTCCGCGCGCGAGCAGAGCCTGCTCCGCCTCTTCGGTCAGGGGCGGGGCAACGAGGAAATCGCCGCGCAGGTGAACCTCAGCGAGCTCACCGTCCGCAATCACCGGTGCCGGATCATGGCCAAGCTCGGCCTGCGCACGAGCGCGGAGCTGATCACGTACGCCTTCGAGAAGGGGTTCGTCCGCGCGCTGCCGCGGCGCCCGGCTCTCGCGGCGCGCTGACTCCAGGGGTCGGAAGCGGTCCCCTCCGCCCCATCGGGGAAACCCCGGTGACTGTCTCCCAGCCCCGCGGGTAGGAGCGGCGGGCGGGGGTTTCTGGGGTTTCACCCACTTCGGGCAGGGCACGGTCTCCCGTAACGTCCGCCGGTGCGGAAACCCGAACCCCTGCGATGAAATATCTCTTCGTGCATGACCGCCTGGGCGCCTGGTCGGGCGCGGAGGCGAACCTCTTCGAGGTCGCCCGCGCGCTGCGTGCCCGGGGCCACGAGGCCGCGCTGCTGCACGGCGCACCGACCGGCCGCGACGAGGCGGCCTGGCAGGCGTTGTTCGAACGGCGGCTGCCCGCGGGCGGCGGCGCCGCCGCGGTCGCGCAGGCCCTGCGCGAGCACCGGCCCGACGTCGTCTTCCTGCACAACTCCCCGGGGGTCGAGACGACGGCCGCCCTCGCCGACGCGGGGGTTCCGGTGGCCCGGATGGTCCACGACCACCACCTTTTTTGCCTGCGCGGCTGCCGCTATCCGGCGTGGAGCCGCCGGGCGTGCACGCGCGCGCTTTCGCCGCTGTGCTTCTTCCCGTGCGGGGGCTTCATCCGGCGCGACGCTTCGGGCGGGTGGCTCGTCTCGCCCGGGGCCTATTTCGACAAGCGCCGGGAGCTCGCGCTCCACCGGCGGTTCGCGCGGCTGATCGTCGCCAGCGAGTACATGCGGGAGGAGCTGCTGCGGAACGGCTTTCTCCGCGACCGCATCGAGATCCATCCCCCGATCCCGCCCGCGCCGGCCGCCGCGGCGGCCGGCGTCCTCCGCCCGGCGATGCGGCCGCGGCTCGTCTTCGCCGGCCAGATCGTCCGCGGCAAGGGCGTCGACGTGCTCCTCGAGGCGCTCGCGCTCGTGCGCGCGCCGTTCGAGTGCGTGATCCTGGGCGACGGCAGCCACCGCCCGCACTGCGAGGCGCTGAGCCGCCGGCTCGGGCTCGAGGCGAGCGTGCACTTCGCCGGCTATGTGCCGGCCGCCGAGGTCGCGGCCTACTACCGCAGCGCGACGCTCGCGGTCTTCAGTTCGGTGTGGCCCGAGCCTTTCGGGCTTTCCGGGCTCGAGGCGCTCCGGCACGGCGTGCCGGTGGTCGCCTTCGACGTGGGCGGGGTGCGAGAATGGCTCGACGACGGGGTCACCGGGCTGCTGGCGCCCAACCTCGACCGCCGAGCGTTCGCGGAGCGCGTGGAGCGGCTGCTCGCGGCCCCGGCGCTGGCCCGCCGGCTCGGGGAGCAGGGGCGCGCGCTGGCGGCGGAGCGGTTCAATTTCGACCGGTACATCGACGGGATCGAGGCGCTGTTCCTGCAGCTGGCCGAATCCCGGGACTGCGAGGTGGTGCGATGAGCCGGCCCGTCCTCGTCGCGATCGCCGGCGGCAGCGGGTCGGGCAAGACCTGGCTGGCGGACTGGCTGCGCCGTCTGATCGGGCCGCGCGCCGCGCTCCGGCTCGCCCAGGACGACTTCTACCGCGACCGCTCCGCCGTGCCGGCCCCGCGGCGCGCGGGGCTCAACTACGACCACCCCGGGGCGCTGGACTGGGAGGCGTTCGAGGCGGCCCTGCGCGATCTGCGCGCGGGACGGCCGTGCCGGCTTCCGGCCTACGATTTCGCCACGCACACCCGCGTGGACGCCACGCCGCTCGAGCCGCGCCCGCTGGTCATCGTCGACGGCCTCTGGCTCCTCCGGCGGCCGTCGGTCCGGCACCTGTTCGACCTGACCGTGTTCCTCCGCTGCCCCGAGCCGGAGCGGCTGCGCCGGCGCCTGGCCCGGGACATCGCGGAGCGCGCCCGCACGGCCGAGGCGGTGCGCGCCCAGTTCCGCGCGACCGTCGCGCCGATGCACCGGCGGTTCGTCGAGCCGCAGGCCCGCTGGGCCGACGTCGTGGTGGATTACCCGCTTCGCACCGCCGACCTGCTCCGGCTCGGCGAGGCCGTCTGGCACGTGCTCCGGCCGCGCGCGGCGGCGCTTCCGGCCGCCGCCCGGCGCTGGTTCCGCGCCGGCTTCCGCGCGCTCCTCCCGCCCGGGCTCACCCCCTCATTCGCATGAACAACCTCGGCATGCACCCAGCCATCCTGCGGGCGCGCACGCCCGCGCTCCGTCGGCGCCCCGTCCGCTGGCTCCTCTCCCTGCACGTCGCGCTCGAGCGGCGGTTCTGGCAGTGGCGCGTCCCGGCGGACCAGGCGCTCAAGCGCGCGTTCGACGTCGCGTTCAGCGGACTCGTTCTCCTCGCGCTGGCGCCGCTGTTCGGGCTGATCGCGCTGCTCATCAAGCTCGAGGACCGCGGGCCCGTCCTGTTCCGGCAGGTGCGCGTCGGCCGCCATGGTCGCGAGTTCCTCATGTACAAGTTCCGCTCGATGCGGCCCGACGCGGAGCAGCGGCTGCGCGAGCTCCTGGCGCGCAACGAGCACAAGGCCGGCGTGACGTTCAAGCTGAAGGACGACCCGCGGATCACGCGCGTCGGCCGCTGGCTGCGCAAGTTCTCGTTCGATGAGCTGCCGCAGTTCTACAACGTGTTCATCGGCGACATGTCCGTGGTCGGCCCGCGGCCGCCGGTGCCGCGCGAGGTCCAGCTCTACGCGCTCGCGGACCGCCGCCGCCTCGCGGTGCAGCCGGGCATCACCTGCCTCTGGCAGATCAGCGGGCGCGCGCAGATCGACTTCCAGGGGCAGGTCGAGCTCGACGTCCGGTACATCGAGAGCCGCGGCTTTTGGAACGACCTCCGCATCATCGGCAAGACGGTCCCGGCCGTCCTGTCCGGCACCGGCGCCTACTGAACCTTTATGAAAGCCATCCTCATCCTTCCCGGCTATCGACCCGAAGTGGCCAAGCTCGCCGAATCGGCCCCGCTCGCCACGGTGCCGTTCCTCGGGGAGTCGCTCGCGGCCTACTGGCTGGTGCACCTCGCCGCCCGCGGGGCGACGGAGGTGACGCTTCTCGCCTGCGACCGGCCCGGCGCGGTGCGGCAGTTCGTGGGCAACGGCGCGCGCTGGGGGCTGCGGCTCAAGGTCGTCGCGGAGATCCACGAGCTGACGCCCGAGGAGGCGCGCACGCGCCACGGCGGCGGCGACGGCTGGCTGCCCTCGCCCGACGACGCGGTCGTGGCCGATCACCTGCCCGGGCTGCCCGGGCACCGGCTGTGCGCGAGCTACGCCGCGTGGTTCGCGGCCGCGCAGGCCTGGCTCGACCGCGCGGTCACGCCCGACCGCGTCGGGGTCAAGGAGGTCCGCCCCGGCGTCCGCGTGGGCTGGCGCAGCCGGATCCCGGCCGACGCCACGCTCGTCGCCCCGTGCTGGATCGGCGAGAAGGTCCGCCTCGCGCCCGGCGTGACGATCGGGCCGTATGCGATCATCGAGGACCGCGCGGTGGTCGAGGCCGGGGCGACGGTCGCCCGGAGCATCGTCGGCCCGGAGACGCTCGTCGGCGAGCAGACCGAGGTGGCCGACTCCCTCGCCGCCGGCGACACGCTGATCAACTGGCGCGACGGCTCCTGCCTGCAGGTGCCCGACGAGTTCCTGTTGTGCCCGCTGCGGCGGCCGCCGGGCGATGCGACGGAATGGTTCCGGCGCGTCACGCAGGCGCTGACGGGCTCGACGCCGCCGATGCTGCCGGCCGACCACGTGACGCTTCCCCACGCTTGATTTGAGCCATGAAAATCGAAGGCACCCCTGACGGAATCCGCATCTCCGGCCTGCGCGAGCTCGACGAGCACCAGGCCGGAGAAATCATCGAAGGCGTGCGCTCGGCGCTGCCGCCCGAGCCGCGCGTGATCGAGTTCGACCTCTCCCGCGTGGCGACGATCGACGCCGCCGGCGTGGGCGTCCTCCTGGAGGCGCACGATGCGGTCACGAGCCTCGGCGCCGCGCCGACCTGGCGTCTGCTGCATCCGGCCCCGCCCGTGCGGCAGCTGCTCGAGCTCGTCCGGCTCCACCGTGTGTTCGAGATCGTCCCGCCGCGGGGAGGGGCGGCGTTCCCGTGAAGCCCATCCTGCCTCTGTTCGTCTTCATCGACGCGTGCGGGTGGGAGATCGTCCGGGACCGCGCGTTCCTCGACGACCTCGCGCCGCACCGCCGGCGCCTGCGCTCGGTCTTCGGGTACAGTTCCGCCTGCATCCCGTCGATCCTCTCGGGCCGGTGGCCCGCGGAGACCCGCAATTGGTGCTATTTCGTCCACGACCCGGCGCGCTCCCCGTTCCGGCCCCTCCGGCCGCTCGGCTGGCTGCCGTCGGCCGTCACCGGCCGCCGCGTCTTCCGCCGCTGGCTCTCGAAGCTCGTCCGGGGCCCGCTCGGCTTCCGCGGCTATTTCGACCTCTACAATCTCCCGTTCCGCCACGTCGGCCGGTTCGACTTCACCGAGAAGAAGAATCCGCTGCAGCCCGGCGGCATGAACGCCGGCACGAACATCTTCGACGTGCTCGCCGACGCCGGCATCCCGTACCACGTGAGCGAGCCCGGCCGCGGGGAGGCCGGCAACCTGGCGGCGCTGGAGGCGGACGTCGCGGCCGAGCGCGTGGACTTCGCCTTCCTGTACTGGCCGGAGCTCGACGGCCTCATGCACCGGGTCGGCAACGACTCCCCGGCAGTCCCGGCCAAGCTGGCGCGGTACGCGGCCGACCTGGGCCGCCTCGTCGCCCTCGCGCAGCGGCATTACGCGGAGGTCCGGCTGCACGTCTTCAGCGACCATGGCATGGCGAACTGCACCGGAACGCTCGACCTGCGCCGCCGGCTCCGCGCGCTGCCCGTCCGGATGCCGGACGACTACGCCGTCGTGTACGACTCCACCATGGCCCGCTTCTGGTTCTTCAACGAGCGCGCCCGGCGGGAGGTCACGAGCTGCCTCGGCCGCGTCCCGGAGGGCCGCATCCTGTCGGACGCCGAGCTGCGCGAGCTCGGGACGTTCTTCCCCGACCGCTACTTTGGCGAGCTGATCTTCCTGGTGGAGGAAGGGGTGCTCATCGTGCCGAGCGACATGGGCGAGCGGCCCCTGGCGGCGATGCACGGTTACCACCCCGACGCTCCGCAGAGCTACGCCGCGCTCCTGACCAATCGCGAGGACATCCCCGCGGGGCTCACGGCGATTCCGCACCTTTACGACCTCATGCGCCGCGACGCGTTCGCGGCTCACGCGGCCAACCGGTCGCGCGCGGTCCTGCGCGTGCCGGAGGCCGTGCCCGCATGACGCCGAGCCCGCCATGCCCTCCTCCGGACCCAAGCGATTCGCCGGCCGCCTGCTGTTCGAGGCGGCCAACCTCCTGCCGTCGATCCGTCCGTGGCTGGGCCGGTGGGGCCGCCGCACGAAGCCGGAGTGGTTCGCGGGCCGCGTCGGCACCGCGTCCTCGGGGGCGACGGGCCGGCGCCTGCGGCTCGCGAGCTGCGGCCGGAATTACCTCAGCTTCGAGCTCTTCTGGCGCGGCCTGGACTACTACGAGCCGCTCACCGCCGGGTTGATCCGCACCTTGACGGGCCCGCGGGGCCTCTTCGTCGACGTCGGCGCCAACATCGGGTTCCACTCGCTGATGCTGGCCTCCGTCCGCCCGAACTTCGACATCGTGGCGTTCGAGCCGCATCCGGACCTGCACGCGATGCTCGCGGACAACGTGGCCGCGAACGACTTCGGACGCATCGCCATCGAGCGATGCGCGCTCTCCGACCGGGAGGGCGCGCGGTCGTTCTACCTGAACCGGTCGCACATGAGCGCGTCGCTCGAGCCGAACTTCGACCGCTCGCACACCGGCGTGATCGACGTGCCGGTGACGACGCTTGACGCCTACCTCGCGCGCCGGGGCGACGTGCCCGAGCGCTTCCTGCTCAAGGTGGACATCGAGGGTCACGAGGGCGCGCTGCTGGCCGGGGCCGAGCAGACGCTCCGGAAGCACCGCCCCGACATCGTCACCGAGGCGGCCACGCCGCTCCCGGCCGACGCCCTCGAGCTTTTGCGCCGCTGCGGTTACCGGTTCCGCCAGATCAGCGACGAGGGGCTCCGGCCCTGCATGGCGCCGTCGGCCTACGTCCGCGGTTCGCTCGTGTTCCTGAACTGCCTGCTCACCACGCGGTCGTCCGGCGAGCTCGAGATGATCTCGGCCGAGATCAGGGCCCAGGCACGGGCGATCGACCTGCGCCTGACCAGCAAGCTCGCGGACCCACGGGTGCTGCGCCGCTTCCGAGGCGAAGCGCCGACCGTCCCCGAGTCGCGCCGGGCGCCAGTCCCGGCACTGCTGCCCGGCCGGTGGCCAAATCCGCAAACGAAATGACCCGGATGTCCGGATCGCCGGCGAGGAAGTCCGCCGTGCGGTGCAGGACGTCGATGAACGCCTGGTCGGGCCGCCGCTCGCGGAAATACTCCCACCAGTGCGTGACCAGGACCGTGAGCGGCGCCGACTGGACGGCCGCCCGGACGCGGGCGAGCATCCCCTCGAGCGGGCGGTAGCGGGAGAGCAGGCAGCCCGGGTGGGAGAGCAGGAGCGCCCCGCCCGCGCGCCAGTGCGCCTCGCCGTGCCAGCGCTTGAGGACGTACGCGGGCCACCACGCCGGCGGGGTGCGCCGCCACTCGAACCAGCCGGCCGACACGACGGGGTAGCGCCCGGCCGCCGCCTGCAGGGCGGCGCTGGAAAACCGGTCGTAGGGGGCGACAAACGCCCACGGCCGGGGGAAGCCCGCCGCGGCCAGCCGCTGGGCTCCGGCGGCCAGGCGCCGCTCGGCCTCGCGCCGGCTGCAGTCGAACTCGAGGTACGAGTGGTCGTAGCCGTGGTGAAGCACGTGGTAGAGCCGCTCGCCCCGCAGGTACTGGGTCAGCGCGCGGTTCTGGCCGATCGGGACCAGCGGCGTCGTCGTGCCGTGGTTGAACTGGAGGAAGCCTTCGCGCGTGCCGTCCGCGCGGCGCGCGTCGGTGCAGACGTCCGGGATGACGCCCAGGCTGACCGGCAGGCCGCGCGCGAGGAACGGGCGGTACAGCTGTTCGAGACATTCCGGCGGCGTGAGCGCGCAGGTGTCGTCGTCACGCAGAATGACGTAACGCATGTTTCCCTCCGCTGAGCCGCTCGTAGAGGTCCTTCACCTGTCCGGCGAGGACCGTGATGTCGTGGCGCGTCTCGGCCAGGCGCAGCCCGGCCGTGGCCAGCCGTGCGGCGAAGAGCGGTTCCCGCAGCAGCCGGTCGATCGCGGTGTGGAAGACGGCCGGCTCGGCGAGCTGGAAGAGCAGCCCGTCCCGCCCGTCGGTGATGAGTTCCACGGCGCCCGACGTCGGCGTCGTCACGACCGGCAGGCCCGCGGCCCAGGACTCGATGATGATCAGGCCGTAGGTCTCGGCCAGGGACGGCAGCACGGCCGCCCGCGCCTCCTGCATCAGCCCGACGAGCCGGGGGTCGCCCGGCGGGAGGCCGCCGGTCAGGAGCACATGGCCGCCCAGCCCGCGGCGCGCGATCTCCCGTTCGACCTGCGCGCCGTATTCGGCATGCGTGCACCCGCCCGCGAAGACCAGCATCAGCTTCGGGTGGCGGGCGAGCAGGTCCGGCAGCTGCTGCAGCAGCCACAGCTGGTTCTTCACCGGATAGATCCGCGCGACCGTGAGCAGCACGTCGCGGCCGGCGATCGCGGGATAGGCGGTGCGCGCCGCGGCCCGGTGGTCCGTGCGGAACAGCCGCGTGTCGACGCCGTGGCCCTGGATCATGATCTCGTGGTCGGGGTACTGCTGCCGGAGGAGCGCCGCCTCGCGCTTGTTGCTGGTGAGGATGGCGTCCGCCTCGGCGAGCACGTGGCGCGCCCGCCACCACCAGCCGAACACCCGGCCCCATTCGATGCCGCCCGTCGCGGGCTCGCTCAGGATCCGGCGGGCGTCGGCCGGGAGGTCGAGGGCCCCCCCGTGGATCGTGACCACGAACGGAAGGCGGCGCCGGCGCGCGATCGTCCCCGCGATGCCGCCGATGCGGCCGAGCGAGTGGGTGTGAATGGCGGAGATGCCGGGCTCCCGGGCCAGGCGCCACGGCAGGTCGAACGAAAGCACGTTGCCGCCGACCGCGAGCAGCTGGCGGCGCGCGGCCGGCGCGAGGCCCCAGACCGGCACGCACGCGTGGTACTGGCGCATCTCGCAGCCCGCGGCCGCGAGCGGGTCGATCGGGCTGGCGGTCGGCGCGTGCGGATGAAACACGACGGAACGGGTGTCGTGCGCCGCCAGGCCCTTCGCCAGCCCGAGGAGCGCCGTCTCGGTGCCGCCCCATTCGGCGGGGACGTACTTCCGGAGGATGTGGGCGACGCGCATGTCAGCGGGCGATTTCCGGCGCGGCATCCCACGCCGCGGCCGCCTCGGCCTCCGCCTCCTCCCGCGCCGCCCGCCGCTCCGCGGCCCGGAGCGCGTAGAGCGCGGCGAGCGTGCCCGCGAGGACGTTGAACATGAGGAAGATCTGGGTCTGGCGGAAGGTCCACTCGGTGAAGCTTTGGAGCAGCACGCCGACCATGCCGCCGAACACGCCGGTGCCGATCCGCCGGAACACCGAGGGCTCGCGGGAAAGAGCGAAGCTCGCGCCCATCTGGAGCCAGCGGAGCCAGAGGGCGAGCATCAGCGCGAGCCCGGCCCAGCCGAGCTCGGCGACCGTCAGCACGCCGAGGTTGTGCGCGGGCGCGGCGAACCGGTACATGGGCGCCACGTCCGACGGCGGCGCGTACACCAGGTCGTCGTAGTTCTCGTAGTACATCCCGAGCGGTTTCCCGTACTCGCGGCTCACCCAGTAGGACCAGTTGTTGAGACCGACGCCGAACGGGCGGTGGTCGAGGATCACGCCGGCCTGCCGGAAATAGTACCCGCGGCTCTCGCCCGGCGCGTCGAAGTACTCCTCGCGCAGCGTGGACTGGCCGTAGCGCTCGACGAGGAACGGCCACGCGTTCACCACCAGTCCGCCGAGGAGCACCATCGCGAGGAAGCCGCCGGCCAGCCGCGTCGGCGTGATCTCCCAGGACGAGCAGAGCAGGAGGGTCGCGCCGACCGTGAGCACGAAGACGGGAAGGCCGGCGCGCGAGAGCGTGAGCAGCATCGTGGAGGCCGCCAGCAGCACGCCCAGCCAGCAGGCGCGGCGCACCCAGGCGTTCCACGGGGCGCAGGCCCCGGCGGCGAGGAGCGGCGTGACCAGGCACAGGTACATCGAAAGGCTGTTCGGGTGGTCGAGCGTGCCGCCCGGGCGGTACATCGTGAGCAGGTAACGCTCGCGCAGGGCGACCAGCGTCTGGAGCCCCACCGACGCGACCAGCGCGACGGCGATGATCGCGAGGTCCCGCTCCGTGCGGATGTACAGCGCGAGGGCGAGGAAGAACACCATCCCGCGCATGAGCTTCAGCACCTCGTACAGGCCGAAGATTGCGGGCTCCGCGAGCAGCGTCGTGACCAGGCAGTAGCAGGTGAACAGCCCCATCAGCCCGAGGCTGGCGGGAAAGAACCAGCGCGGCCGCTCGCCGCGCGGCACGATCACCAGGCTGAGGAGCAGCCCGAGCGCGAGCACGTCGAGGGCGGTGAACTCGAAACCGCGGGTCGTGCCGCGGTACCAGTACGCGCTGGCGATGTTGAGGTCGAGGAACCGCGTGCCCGCCAGCGCGGCCGCGATCCCAAAAAGCGCGAGCGGACGAAGGCCGCGCCACGCCGTCAGCACCGCGGCGGTGAACACGGTGCCGGTGAGCAGCAGGAGGAGCCCGAGGAGGTCCTTGTTCTCGATCGCGATCGGCAGATTGTGGAACATGGCGGGGAGGCGGTCAGGTGGACGCGGCGGGGCGCGCGAGGGGTCCGAAGGAGGCGGGGGCGCCCGGCGGCGTGGGACCGGACTGCGGCGGCTTGATGGGCCAGTACTCGAGCAGGCCGCGGCGGAGGGAGCGGAACGCGAGCCAGGCGGCGACGGCCGTGACGGCCGTGCCGACCACGGTCGCGGGCAGATGCGCGACCAGGCCCCAGCCGCGCTGCTTCGTCCAGCGGGCCAGCCGGAACGTGCACGCCCCGGGGAAGAGCCGCCAGAACCGTCCGGCCTGCCGGATGTGGGCCTGGATCAACTCCCGCAGCCAGGCGGGCTCCTCCTCGTCGAGCCGCCGGATGAGCTCCCCGAGGTCCAGCTGACGCCGCACCCGCTCCGCCGGCAGGTAGCGGTCGATCAGGACATGGACGAAGGTCTGCCCGATCATCTGCCGCTTCTGGTTGCGGAGGATGTCGCGGGCGGTGGTGTACGCCTCGAACACGTGCGAGGCCTCGGGCACGCGGATGATCCGCGCGGGCTGCGGCTCGTGGGACAGGAAATCGGTGCAGACGACGTTCTTGATGAATCCGTCCTCGCACGCCGCGAGGTCGCGCGGCAGGCGCAGACGGCGGGCCGTCGCGGCGCGGATGCAGTAGAGCTGGCCGGTCAGCTGCGGGCCGGAGTCGCGCGTGAGCCGCGACGTGGCGAGCGAGAGCCGCTCGCGCAGCGTGGGCGCGGCCTTGAGCGCGAGGTCCTTGACCGGATCCCCGACGGCGACCTGCGCCACCGGATGGCCGGCGAGCCCGCGCGTGAGGTTCCAGAGCGTCGTGGTGTGCCCGAGCCGGATGTCGGCGTCCATCAGCACCAGCCAGCGGGCGCGCGGGGAGGAGAGCTCGTGCACGAAGACGTTCCACGCATTGATCTTTCCGGGCGTGGCGATGCCGATCGCGGCGGCGGTGAAGGCGCGGCGGTGCGGATGCGAGGCCGCCTCGGCCCGGAACACGCGCTGGGCCGCGCCGACGGTGTCGTCGGTGCAGGCGTTCGCCACGACCCAGATCTCGGCGCGCTCGCCCCGCCGCTCAAGCTCGTCGAACAGGGTCTGCCGGAAGAGGCTCGCGAGCATCGCCCCGATGCGCGATTCCTCGTTGCGGGCGAGGATGCCGATGGCGACCGCGACGGGTGGGGCGGGGACGGGCGGGTTCATGGGCAGGCAGGAAACGCACACCGGGCGGTTGCCCATGGACGGTAGCGGGAAGCGCCGAGGGGAGTGATGGGTTACGGGACCCGAATCCTTGGGGGCCATTACCCCATGGGGTGGCTGGCCCGGCCCGCCTACCATGCCGCCATGACCGCGCCGGCTGTGAGCATCGTCATGCGTTCCTACAACGAGGGCTGGGCCCTGCGCGGCACGCTCGCGGCCCTGCACGGGCAGGCGTTCCGGGACTGGGAGCTGATCGTGATCGACTCGGGATCGACCGACGGCTCCGTCGCGATGATCCGCGAGGCCGGGCCGCGTCACTTCGTGCAGATCCGGCCGTCCGACTACCATCCGCCGCGCGTGATGAACCTGGGCATGCGCCTGGCCCGCGCGTCGCGGGTCGTGTTCCTCAACGCCGACGCCACGCCGCTCGGGCCGAACTGGCTGGAGCCGCTCGCGCGGGCGCTCGACGACCCCGCGACCGCCGCGGTCTTCGGCCGGCAGATGCCGCGGCCCGACTGCCGGGCCGTGTACGCGGCCGACTACCACGCGTGCTTCGGCCCCCACCGCGGCGAGGACTGGGGCCGGCGCTTCTTCAGCATGGTGAGCAGCGGCGTCCGCAAGGACGTGTGGGATCTGCGCGGGTTCAACGAGGCGATGCAGTATTCGGAGGACGACGAGTTCGCCTGCTGGGCGCGCGCGCAGGGCTACCGCGTCCGGTACGTGCCCGAGTCGGTGGCGATGCACTCGCACAACTACACGGCCGCCCAGGCGGCGAAGCGCAGCTTCGGCGAGGGCCGCGCGGTCGCGGCCGTCTGGGCCGGACCTCCGCGGCGGTTCAACTTCGTGCGCACGGTTCTCCTCGGCTGGCTGAACGACGCCCGTCGCGACCTCTGGTTCTGCGCCCGCGAGGGCCGGTTGGGCGAGTTCGGGCACGCCCTGGGGATCCGCTGGACGCAGCGCCGGGCGCGGCTGGCCGGCTTCCAGGCGGGCTGGCGCGAGTACCGGCTGTCCCCGGTCGCGCCGCTTCCGCCCGTCTGGGCGCGGTGGATCGCGCCGCCGGCTCACCGGCCCGCCGCATGAATGCCGCCGTCACGTTCGCGCCCGAGCTGCCCATCCCGGCGGTGGCCGCCTCCTCCGGCGCCCGCAGCGCGCTGCGTTTCACCGTGGATGGAGACCCCGCCCTGGAAAACCACCTTGCGCACGTGTGCGCCCTGGTGCGCACCGGCGTGCGCCGGCTGCTGGGCCGCCGCGCCGTCGAGGGCGTGCTTCTCGGCGGCGGCTACGGGCGGGGCGAGGGCGGCGTCCTGCGCACCCCGGCCGGGGACCGCCCGTACAACGACCTGGAGTTCTACGTGCTCCTGCGCGGCAGCGCCGTGCTCAACGAGATCCGCTGGGGCCGGGCCCTCGCCGCGCTCGGCCACGAGCTCTCCGCCGCGGCCGGAGTCGAGGTCGAGTTCAAGGTGCTGTCCCGGTGCGCCCTCCGGCGGGGAACCGTTTCCATGTTCTCCTACGACCTCGTGGCCGGCCACCGCTGGGTCTGCGGGCACGAGACGCTGCTCGAGGGATGCGCGCACCACGGAGAGGGCGCGGCGATTCCCCTCGCGGAGGCGACGCGCCTGCTGATGAACCGCTGTTCGGGCCTTCTTTTCGCGCGGGAGCGGCTCGACGCCGCGCGGTTCGGCCCGGAGGACGCCGACTTCGTCGCGCGCAACCTGGCGAAGGCGCGGCTCGCGCTCGGCGACGCGGTCCTCGCGGTCTTCGGGCGCTACCACTGGAGCTGCCGGGAGCGCGCGCGCCGGCTGTCCGACCTCCCGGCGTCCCGGCGCATGCCCTGGCTCGAGGCCGTGCGCGCAGCCCACGCGGATGGGGTGGCCTTCAAGCTGCATCCCGCGCTCACCCGGCGCGGAGCCGACGAGCTGGCGGCCGACCTGGCGGCCCTCGCGCAGCTCGCCAGCCGCGTTTGGCTCTGGGTCGAATCCCGCCGGCTGGGCGTGAACTTCGCCTCGCCGCTGGAATACGCGCTTCACCCGGCTGCGCTGTGCCCGGAAACCGCCCCGGCCCGCAACGTCCTCGTCAATCTCCGCCGGTTCGGCTGGCGCGGCCTCGCCGCCGGCGCAACGCGGTACCCGCGCGAGCGGCTGCTGCGCGCGCTTCCGGTCCTGCTCTGGCATCCCGCGGCGGCCGGCGAGCCGCCCCTCCAGGCGCGACTGCAGCGCTGGCTGCGCTGCGGCGGGACGGCGGGCGGCTGCGGGCGGGCCTACCGCGCGCTCTGGGAGGTGTTGCGGTGAGGATGGCAGTCGCAGTCGCGTGCGCGGCCTGGCTCGCGGCGGAACCGGCGCGGAACCCGGCGGGCGTCGCCGCCGACCTCCTCCAGGAACTCGTGCGCCAGTCCCCCTTCGTGCCGGCCGGCGGCGCGGCGGGACGCGGCGACGCGGCCCGCGGCGAGCTCGAGCTCCGGGGCGTCGTCTGGGACGGGGGTTCGCTGCGGTTCAGCATCTTCGATCCCGGCACCGGCGAATCCACCTGGACGACGCTCGACGAGGAGGGCCTGCCGTTCCGCGCGCGGAGCTACGACCGGGAAAAAGACACGCTCACCGTCGAATACCAGGGCCGCGTGCTCGTGCTGCCGCTGGCGGAGGCGCAGTTCTCCGAGAGCGCCGACGGCTCGCCGCCGCCGGCGCCGCCGCTGCCCACGAACACTCCCGGCCCCGGCGGGCCCGAGGCTGGCGCCCCCGTCCCGGCGGCCGGCGCGAGCTCCGGCGCGCCCATGCCCGCCGGCGCCCAGGACGCGCAGCGCCTTCAGCAGATGGCGGACGACATGCGCCGCCGGCGGGGCGTCGGGCCGCCCCCCGAACCTTCGAAGAATTGACCATGAAAACCACCCCACGCCTGCGGGCGTTCACGCTCATCGAAATCCTCGTGACGCTCGCGATCATCGGGCTGCTGGTCGGCCTGCTGGTGACCAACACCGACCGGGTGTTCGGCCGGAGCGAGGAGGCCGCGGCGCGGATCTTCGCGCAGGAATCCATCCGGGTGCCGCTGATGAGCTATCGGCGCGACATGGGCGACTACCCGAGCACGGCCGAGGGCCTGCAGGCACTGATCACCCCGCCGGCCGAGCGGTCGGACCGCTGGCACGGACCCTACCTCGACGTGCCCGGCGGCAAGGTGCCGACCGACCCGTGGGGCGAACCGTACCAGTACCGCTACCCCGCGGCGAAGAACAAGTCGGGGTACGACGTCTATTCGAAGGGGCGCGACCGCCAGCCCGAGACGGCGGACGATATCGGCAATTGGTGAGCTCCTGATGCCCCGCTGCGCCCAGGCCCGCCCGTGCCGCCGCCCCCCGGGCTTCACGCTCGTGGAGGTGCTGCTCGTGCTCGCGCTGATGGCGCTGGTCGCGGCGGTCCTCCTGCCGGCCGCGGCGGCGCTCGTGCGCGACCCGGGCACTGACAACCCGGACGACCTCGTCGCGATGGTCCTGCAGCAGGCCCGGCGGGAGGCGGTCGTCTCCGGCCGCACCGTGACGCTCCGTTTCGAACCGCGCGAACGGCGCTTCGCCTGGTCGCGGGCCGGGGATCCGGTCCCCGCGGGCGGCCGCGCCGTCCCGGGCATCACGCGCGCCGACTTCCTGCCGCCCGAGCGCGGCCGCGCCATGCTGGTGCGCGGCCGGCTGGTCGAGACCGACACGCGGCGCGGGCTCGACCTGTTTTCCGACGGCACGTGCACGGCCGCGCGGCTGCGCTTCGAGCCGGAGGGCGGCGCGCCCCGCCTCGTGGCGATCGACCCGTGGACCTGTGCGCCGGGACTGGAGGTGCGGCCATGACGCGGGCGACTCGTGCCGGATTCACGCTCCTCGAGGTCCTGGTGAGCCTCGCCATGGTTGGCGTCGCGGCGGTGGTGCTGGGCACCGCCTACGTGAACGTCTTGTTCAACTACCACGCCATGCAGGGGCGGGCCGCCGAGGAGGCCGATGCCACCCACGTGCGCGGGCTGGTGATGGCCGAGCCCCAGCGGGCGGTCGCGGAAGGCGGGGGGCGGATGGAGCGCCCCGGCGGCGGCTCGGTGCGCTGGGAAACGCGGATCGAGGAAACGGCCCAGCCCGACCTTTTCCGCGTCGCGGTCGAGATGGAGTTTATCCCGGCCACGACCGCGGCGCCCCGGGCGCGGCGGGAGGAGTTTTTGCTGTTGCGGCCAACCTGGTCGGATCCGGAAAAACGCGAGGCGCTCCGCGCGGCGTTCCGCGAAAAGCTGGAAAGGCGGAAGCGCACATGAGGCGCATCGATTCCAGACGCCCGCCGGCGCGCGGATTCACCCTCATCGAGGCGCTCCTGTCCGTCGCGCTCCTCGCCGCGCTGCTCGCGGCCCTCAACCTGTTCGTCTTCTCGATGGGCGAGATCTGGGGCCGCAACCGGGAGGACCGGCTGTTCGAACAGCACACCCGCGCCGTGACCCGGCACCTCGAGGACCTGCTCCGGCGGGCGGCGCTCGCCCCTGCGCCCGCCCTGCCGCCGCGCGTGGCCACCGCGCCGGCGCTCGCCGCCAGCGCGCCGCTCCTCACGTTCGACCTCCCGGAGGGCGACCGGACGCTGCCCTGGCCGGGCGCGCCGCTGCCGGATGTCCGGTGCGCGCTCGAGGCGGTGCCGCAACAGGGCTTGGTGCTGCACTGGCAGTCCCGCTGGGAAGTCGAGTTCGAGAAGGTCGCGCCGCGCCGCACGGTGCTGTCGCCGCTGGTCACCCGGGTGGAGTACGCGTACTACGGCGACGGCCGCTGGCAGGTGGACCTCGCTCCCCGGCGCGACAAGCGCGGGGCCTGGGCGATGCCCGCGCGGATCCATCTTCGTTTCGAGCACCGCGGCCGAATCGCGGACGCCGTCGTGCCGGTGCCGAGGCGCGCCGGGCTGCTCGCGGCCTACTGACCATGACCTCCCGCCACCAACGAGGGCGCCCGCGCGGTTCGGTCATCGCGATCGTGCTCGCGGTCATCGCGCTCGCCTCCTTCCTGCTCGCCGCATTCGTGGAGCGGTCGACCACGGAACTGCTGGTCGAGACGCGGGCGGCGCAGGCGAGTCGCCTCCGGGCCGCGGCGCACTCGGGCCTCGAGGCCGCGCTGGCCGTGGTGGCATCCTATCAGGCGGAGGACGGCGGCCTCTTCGCGCCGGCGCAGGGGTGGGGCGACCCGCTGGGCTCGGCGGACCTCGCGCCCGCGCCGGGCGTGCGCGTGCGCGTGCTCGACGAGTCCGGCCGGCCGTCGCTGCCCCGCCTGAGTCCGGCGCAGGTCGCGTCCCTGCTCGAGGAGCTCGGGCTCCGGCGGGACCAGGCCGATCGCGTGGCGGAGGCGCTTGGCGTCTGGACCCGGCAGGCGCAGGGGAGTGCGCGGCTCGAGACCGAAGCCCGTCAGTACCAGCTCGCCGATCCGCCGCACCACGCGCCGGGGCGCCCCCTGGGGTCGTTCGAGGAGCTCGCGGCGGTCGCGGTCGCGCGCGAACACTTCTTCGACGACGAAGGCCGGCCGACCGAGCTGCTGCGTCGTTTTGCCGCCGAGGTTTCCCTGCACGACTTCCCGGCGACGAACCTCAACACCGCGACGCCCCGGGCCTGGGACCTTGCCGGCCTGGCGCCGGCCGACGTCACCCGCGTCCAGGCTTGGTTCGCGACCGAAAAGGGACGCCGCGGCGCGCCGCCCCGCTTCTTCCGCGACGCCAACGAGGCGCGCTCGCTGCTCGGAACCGTGCCCCCGGGCTTCGAGACGCGCGCGCGGATCCTCCGCGTCGTGGTCGTGGCCCGCGAGGGCCCCGCCGAGCTCCGCCTGGAGGCGGTCGTCGCGCCCGCGGCGGGGGACTCCGCCGGGCAGGGGGACCGCGCGTCGTCGTCGCCCCTGGGCTATCCGTTCTCGCTCCTGGATCTCGATGAATCGCTTGTGCTCGACGCGCCCGCCGCATGACCACCGCCGAACCCGCCCTTGAAGAAATCGTGGTCGTCCCGACCGACCGCTTCTTCGTCCTCGAGACGGAGATCGACCCCGGCGCGCCCGCGGCCGGCCAGGTGGAGCTCATGCTCGAGGATGCCTCGCCGTTCCCCCTGGCGCAGGTTTTCCACGGATTCGTCGTCGCGCCGGATGGCACCCGGGCCATCGCCTTCGCGGCCATCCGGAAGCGCTTTGCGCCCGAAGAGCTGGCGGAATGGCCGGCCGCCGTCGCGGTGGTGCCGTCGTTCGTGGCGCTGCTGGCGCGGGCCCCGACCGAGCCCCTCGTGGTCGTGCACGCGCACGAGGGCGCGGTCGTCGGCGTCGGCTGGGACGGTCGCGCCGCTCTTCCCGTGGCGGTGGCGGCCCGGTCGGCCCTCGTCGGCGAGGAATCCGCGGTCGAGGAAGCCGTGGCGGAGCTTCGCGCGCGCCTCGGCCAGCCCGAGGCGGAGGTCCGGCGCCTGGCGGGGCCCATCGGCGTGGGACGCGACGACAACCAGGAGGCGGTCTTCCGGGTCGACGGCCAGGAGACCGCGCGGCTCGCCGGCGCCGCGCTCGCCGACGCGGACGTGCGGGACAAGTCGTTTCTGGAGGAGCGGCGGCGGCTCGAGGCGCGCGAGCGCGTCTGGGGGCGGCTCCTCGCGGTGGCGGGCCTGCTGCTGCTGACCGCGGGCGGGCTCGAGCTCGGGACGTGGGCCCTCCGCGCGTGGAATGCGCGCAGCCGGGCCGGGCTCGAGGCCAGTGCGGCGGAGGTCGCGCGGATCGAGGCCGCGGCGACGATGGCATCGCGCGTGGAGGAGCTGGCCGCGCGGCGCGAGCGGCCGCTGGAGTGGCTGGCCCAGGTGGCGGCGGCGAAGCCGCGCTCCGTCTATTTCGTCGCCATGACGAGCCGCGGCGGGCGGGTCCTCGAGATCGAGGCGCAGACGCCCAACCCCTCGGAGGTCGGCGCGTTCGAGACGACGCTCCGCAGCCTCGCGGGCGTGGCGTCGGTCGAGGTCCGCGACCTGCGCTCGCGCGAGGGCCGGGCGACGTTCCTGATCGCCGTGCGCTTCGCGGGCCAGGATGGGGGGGCGCGATGAAGGCGTTCTGGACCCGGCGTTCCCGGCGCGAGCGCGCACTGATCCTGGTCTTTGTCACCATCGGCGCGCTGATCTGGACCTCGTCGGCCGCGGGCCGGTTCGGCGACCGGTGGCGCGAGCGGCGGCGGCTCGGCGTCGAGGCGGCGGCCCAGGCGGTCTGGCTCGAGCAGAAGGACGCGATCGAGGCGCGCGCCGTGCAGGCGGCCTCGAGCCTGGATCCGGCCCGGACGCTCGACGCGACCGAACTGGTCGGCGAGGTGAGCGCCATGGCCGGGCGCGCGGGCCTCGAGCCGGCGGTCGAGCCGCCGCGCAGCGAGCGGAGCGGGCAGTTCGCGTACCACACCGTGCAGGTCAACGTGCGCGGCGCGGGCCTGGCGGAGATCGTCGCCTTTTACCGCGAGCTGGCGGGCCGGGCGCCCTACCTCGCCCTGCGCGAATGCGCGCTCAACGCGGACCGCGCCGATCCCACCGAGCTCGACGCGATGTTCCTGATCTTCTCCGTCGAGGTGCCGAAATAGGCCGGGGCGGGAAAGCGGCACCCGGCGGGCCGCCGGATGCAGGATTACAGGAGGCGCCCCATTGGCGGCCGCGTCGGACGGGGGCAAGATGCAGGCATGAAGATCAAGGACATCATGACCCCGAAGGCCCGGTGCGTGGCGCCGGCCACCACCCTGGCGGACGCGGCGCGCCTGATGCGCGAGATCGACGTCGGCGCCCTGCCGGTCTGCGACAACGACCGGCTGAGCGGCATGGTGACCGACCGCGACATCGTCGTCCGCGGCGTGGCGGAGAAGGTCGATCCCGCCACGACGGAAGTCCGGGCGGTGATGACGCCGGGCGTGTCCTACGTCTTCGAGGATCAGGAGGTCGCCGAGGCGGCGCGCATCATGGAGGAGCGGCAGATCCGCCGGCTGCCGGTGCTGAACTCCGACAAGCGCCTCGTGGGCATCGTCGCCCTGGGCGACATGGCCACGGAGGCGGGCACCGAGCTGTCGGGCGAGGCCCTGCGCGAGATCTCCGAGCCGCCGCCGCAGTCGATCTGAGCGCCGCCTAGAAGCGGAAGCTCTGGCTGATCTGCAGGACCGCGGAGACGATCGCGTACGCGAGGAACGCGACGAACGTGAACGCCCCGACCAGCATCGCGCTCGAGACGATGCGCATCACGCCGCGGAGCCAGTGGCTGAGCTCCACCTGGTAGTCGTCGGCGATCGTCCGCAGGCTCGGCGCCAGGTTGCCCGTCTGCTCGCCGACCGCCAGCTGGTCGAGGACCAGGGCGGGGAAAAGCTGCGTCCGCCCCAGCGCCCGCGCCAGGCTCTCGCCCTCCAGCACGCGGTCGACCGCGGCGTGCAGGCCCTCGCGCAGCGCCAGGTTCCCGATGGTGCGCTCGGACAGCCGCAACGATTCCGTGGGGGTGATGCCGTTCTCGAGCAGGATCGCGGTCGTGTGCGCGAAGTTCAGGACGGCCGATCGCCGCGCGTACGCCCCCGTCAGGGGCAGCCGCAGCAGGAGCCGGTCGGAGCTGGCCCGTCCGCCCGGCGTGCGCCGCCAGCGCCACCAAAGGACTCCGGCGAAGACGAGGCCCCCGACAAGGAACGGCCCGTACCGCAGCAGCCCCTCGGCGCCGACGACCAGGATTTGCGTCGCCGGCGGGAGCCGGCCGCCGAGCGCGGTCAGGAGGCCCTGGACCTTCGGCAGCAGGAAGAAGAGAAAAAAGAGGATGACGCCGAAGGCCAGGACGCAGACCGCGACCGGATACGCCATCGCGGTCAGCAGCTGCCGCTGCATGTCGCGCTGCGTCTGGAAATGGCGGATGAGGCGGTCCAGGACTTCCCGCAGGTTGCCGGTCGCCTCCCCGGCCGTGATGAGGCTGAGCGTCTGGTGATCGAACACTTCGGGCAGCGACCCCATCGCCTGCGAGAGCGAGCGTCCCTGCCCGAGCTGCTCCCAGAGGTGGCCGGCCAGTCCGCGCAGGGCGGGGTCCTGGAGCCGAAGGGCCAGCAGCCGCACCGCCTCGCCCGCGGAGAGGCCCCCGGCCACGAGCCGCAGCAGCGCCTGGAGAAACGGCAGGCGCTGCTTCCGGGTCCAGCGGGTCTTCACCGCCGCGGGCGGGGGCGGGATCTCCGCGTCGGTCCCCGCGGCCCGGCGGCGGTCGCCCTCGGCGGCCTCGTTGATGGCGAGAGGACGCGCGCCGCGGCCGGAGATCGCGCGGGCGGCGTCGCGGCGCGTCGGCGCCTCGACCTCGCCGTGGCTGATCTGGCCGTCGGGCTCCCGGGTGGTGACGAGGAAGCGCGGCATGCTCAGGGAAAGGGCGACCGCCGCCGCGCCTCAGCCTTCGGCGATGGAGATGACGCGGAGGAGCTCATCGAGGGTGGTGAAGCCGCGCCGGACCTGCTCCCAGCCCGACTTGGCCAGCGTGCGCATGCCTTTCTCGCGCGCGACGCGCGCGAGCTGCGGGGTCGATTCGCGGGCCACGATCAGGTCGTGCACAGCGCGCGGATGGAAGATCTCGAAGATGCCGACGCGGCCGCGGTAGCCCGTGGTGCGGCAGCGCGAGCACCCGACCGCGACCGGCTGGTCGGCGACGCCCTCGGCTTCGGCGGGATCGAGCCCGATGGCGGTGAGCGTCGCCCGCAGCTGCGCCGGATCGGCCGGCGCGCGCCGGGCGCATTCCGGACAGAGCCGCCGCACGAGCCGCTGCGCGATCACGAGCTCCACGGCCGAGGCCACGAGGAAAGGCTCGATGCCCATGTCGATCAGGCGCGTGATGGCGCCCGCGGCGTCGTTCGTGTGCAGGGTTGAAAACACGAGGTGGCCGGTCAGCGAGGCGCGGATCGCGATGTCGGCGGTTTCCCGGTCGCGGATCTCGCCGACCATGATCACGTCGGGATCCTGACGCATCAGCGTGCGTATGCCGCTCGCGAAGTCGACGCCGATGCCGTGCTGCACCTGCATCTGGTTGAACGCCGGCTCGACCATCTC
>DASPMS010000004.1:0-26624 GCA_035626915.1 Opitutaceae bacterium | reverse complement strand
GGTTGGAGTTGCGCCGCGTTCCGATCGATGGCGAATCGGGCCAGCCGGTGAATGAAGCGGTGGGAATCGCCGTGCTGCACGACGAGCGTGCAGGCGGGGAGGTCGAGCTCGCCACGCGCGCCGCGAAGCACACCGAAGCGCTGCTGGCCGTGTTGCGCGTCGGGCTCGCGGCGCATGAAGCCCGCGAAGGCGAGGTCATCGTCGCGGGAACGCGGCGCTTCCGGGTGGACCGGATCCAGGCCGATCCGCCGGAGGTGGTGCTGTCGGGCGTTTCCGAGCAGCCGGCCATCGGGACGATCGTTCTCCAACCGGGCGCGTCGGCCGGCGCGCTGGCGGCGCTCCCGACACCGCGGCCGGGCGGTTCGGCGCAGGCGGGGCGTCCCTGAAGCCAGCTCCATGAAGACGTTCGCCGGCTTGCTGTTATTGGTTTTCGGGCCGCTGTGCGCCGCACCGGCGGCCGGGGCGTCCCGGGCATCGTCCACGGCCGATGCGACGTCGGGTTTTGTGAGTGAGCAAGGCGCCCGGCAAGACGCCGGCCGGGCGATGCTGGAGGAGGTCGACGCCGCCTGGCAGCGCCCGGTGCCGGCTGAGGTCGGCGCCGCCGAGTCCGGGTCCGAGTCGGCGGCCTCCCCCGTCCAGGCGAAGCTCGAGCGGATTGTGATGCCGGCGGTCCAGTTGAGCGGCATGGAGCTGGGACGCGCCCTCGCGGCCCTCAGCGCCGCCTCGGAGGAGTTCGACGCGACCGGCGTCGCGCCCCGCGGGGTGAACATCGTCCTGGTCGACCCCGCGAAGGGGAACCCGGCCGTGAATCTCACGCTCCGCCACCTTCCGCTCGGGCGCGTGTTGGATTTCGTGACCGCGTCGGTCGGCTACGAATACGAGGTGCAGGACGATGCGGTGGTGGTCCGGCCCGCCGGCGATCCCGTGGCGCTCGACACGCGGTTCTTCGCGGTGCCGCGCGCGACCTTCCTCCGTTTGAGCGGACGTACCGGGGGCGCGCCGAACTTGGAAACGTCGTCGAGCCCGGCGGAGCCGGGGGCGGGAAGGGTGCCGTCCGCGTTCGATGCCGCGACCCGGGGGTCGACGGCGGGCGCGGAGAACGAAGGGGCCATGCTCCGGAACTTCCTGCAACTCGCCGGGGTGGATTTTGACCGAACGCCGGGCAGCACCCTCGCATTCGACGGATCGCAGCTGGTCGTCACCCAGACGCCGCGAAACCTGGCGCGGATCGCCAACATTCTCCGCCGCTTCCGGGATGTGCGCCAGGTGGAGATCGAGGCGAAGTTCATGGAGGTGCAGGAGGGCGCCCTGGAGGAGCTCGGCGTGCGGTGGAGCGTCTCGACGAGCCCGGACCGGCCCACCGCCCGGGCGCAGGCCCGGTACGCGACGGGGGACGGCGTCACCCGGTCCTTGGCCGATGCGTTCCGCGGCACTAACGCCGCGCAGCAGATCTCGATCACCGGCCCGGAGGTGCCGGACGGCGGGTTGTCGCTGCCGACGAACCCGCCGACCATGCCGGGCGGCGTGCTCCTCGGCACGGGGGCGGGCGCCCTCGCCGACGTGCGGACCTCGGTCGGCGAGTTCGACGTGCAGGCGCTAGTCCGCGCACTCGCGCAAAAAAGCGGGACGGAGCTGCTGAGCGCGCCGAAGCTGACCGTGCTGTCGGGCACCCCCGCGACCATCACGGTGGCGCAGGAGATGCGATACCCGCAGTCGTACGGCGAGATCCAGAGCCAGGTCGGCACCGGCAGCCTTTCGGGCGGCGGCTCCGCGGGCGTGTCGATCACATCCGGCACGCCGCAGGAATTCGCGACGCGTAACGTGGGCGTCGAGCTGAGGGTGCGCGCGACGGTCGAGGAGGACAACCGCAGCATCAGCCTCGACCTGCACCCGAAGGTCACGGAGTTCGAGGGCTTCGTCGAATACGGCGGTCCGAGCGTGGCCATTTCCGGGGGGACGACCGTCACCGTGCCCCCCGGCTTCTACCAGCCGATCTTCTCCGTCCGCGAGCTCTCGACCCAGGTGACGCTATGGGACGGCGCGACGCTCGTGATGGGCGGGCTCACGCGGGAAGACGTGAAGAAGGTCCGCGACAAGGTCCCCGTGCTCGGCAGCCTGCCGCTGCTCGGCCGGCTTTTCCGCAGCACCGGCGAGAGCACGCAAAAGCGGAACCTCCTGATTTTCGTCACGGCCAACCTCGTCACGCCGGGGGGCGGGCTGCAGAAGCGCGCGACGGGGAGTCCCGCCGAGACGACGTCCGTCGCGCCCTGAGCCCTGACGTTTCACCGGCTGCAGCCTGGCGGCATGCGGTCAGCCGAGGTGGCACGCGCGGTCCCTCGCGCGTCTGCGGACGGCTATCGTCCGCAGCGCATCGAGACGTCGCGCTCTACCAGGCGTGTCTCCGACGAGGTGGTACGCGCGGTCTCCGCGCGTTGATTGATGTCCGGATCAGGGCGACGCGGCTGAAGCGCGCCGGGACGTCGCGCGCCACCAGGCGTGTCTCCGACGAGGTGGTACGCGCGGTCTCCGCGCGTTTGGCGGGCGCCTGATGTCCGCGAGCGCGCCGGGACGTCGCGCTCCACCTGACGGAGGCGACGCCGGCCGGCCCGACCGCCGATCCCGTCCCGCCGACGTGACACGCGGCGACAAAAGCGTCCTTGTCCGGCTCGGTCGGTGCCGCCAAGTTCCGCCATACCCCTTACCCTATTCATGGATTCGAACACGTTTGACGCGATCGTCGTCGGCTCGGGCATCAGCGGCGGCTGGGCCGCCAAGGAACTGACCGAGCAGGGCCTCAAGGTCCTGCTGCTCGAGCGCGGGCGAAACCTCGAGCATATCAAGGATTACGTGAACGCGCTGAAGGGGCCGTGGGAGGTCCCGCACCGCGGGCGCGTGCCGATCGCGCTGCGCGACCAGCACCGGGTCCTCCGCCGCGACTACATCCTCAACGAGAGCAACCTCGACTACTGGGCGACCGAGCAGGACAGCCCGTACGTCGAGAAGAAGCCCTTCGACTGGTTCCGGGGCTATCACGTCGGCGGCCGGTCGCTCATGTGGGGCCGGCAAAGCTACCGGTGGAGCGACATCGATTTCGAGGCCAACGCCCGCGAGGGCATCGCGATCGACTGGCCGATCCGGTACGCGGAGCTCGCGCCGTGGTACGACCACGTCGAGCGATTTGCCGGCATCAGCGGCTCGAAGGAAGGGCTCGAGCAGTTGCCGGACGGCCAGTTCCTGCCGCCCATGGAGTTGAACGTGGCCGAGAAGCATGTCGCGGAGGGCATCGCGAAGAAATTCGACGGCCGGCGCCGGCTCATCATCGGCCGCGTCGCCAACCTCACGCAGCCGCTCCAGGAGCGCACCAACTGCCAGTACCGGAACAAGTGCTGGCTGGGTTGCCCGTTCGGCGCGTACTTCAGCACGCAGTCGTCGACGCTGCCGGCCGCGGTCAAGACGGGGAACCTGACCCTGCGGCCGCACTCGATCGTCACGCGCGTGCTCTACGACAAGGACCGCCGGCGGGCGCGCGGCGTCGAGGTGCTCGATGCCGAGTCGCGCCAGACCTACGAGTACAGGGCGAAGGTCGTGTTCCTCTGCGCGTCGGCGTTCAACTCGACGTGGATCCTGATGAACTCGGCCACCGACGTGTGGCCCGCGGGCCTCGGGAGCAGCAGCGGCGAGCTCGGGCACAACGCGATGGACCACCATTTCCGCGTCGGCGCCAGCGGGCGCGTCGAGGGCTTCCTCGACCGCATCGCCGTGGGCCGGCGGCCGACGGGCTTCTACATCCCGCGCTACCGCAACGTCGGCGCGGACAAGCGCGCCTACCTGCGCGGCTTCGGCTACCAGGGGGCCGCCAACCGCGCCGACTGGCGGCGCGACATCGCGGAAATCGGGATCGGAGCCCCGCTCAAGGAGGCGCTGCGCGAGCCCGGCGAGTGGAGCATCGGCATGACGGGCTTCGGCGAGATCCTGCCTCATCACGACAACCACATCTCGCTCGACCGGTCGAAGACCGACCGCTGGGGCCTGCCGGTCCTCGCGATGGACTGCGAGATCAAGGAGAACGAGCGCGCCATGCGCGAGGACATGGTCAACGACGCGGTCGAGATGCTCGAGGCCGCGGGCGTGAAGAACGTGAAGCCGAGCCGCCGGGGGTACAACTTCGGGCGGGGCATCCACGAGATGGGCACGGCCCGGATGGGCCGCGACCCGAAGACCTCCGTGCTGAACGGCCACAATCAGGTCTGGGACGCGCCCAACGTGTTCGTGACCGACGGCGCGTGCATGACCTCTTCCGCGGCGGTGAACCCCTCGCTCACCTACATGGCGCTCACCGCCCGCGCGGCGCACTTCGCCGTCGGGGAGCTCAAGAAGCACAACCTCTGAACCACGCCCCATGAATCTCACGCGCAGGGAAGCAATCATCCGGCTGGCGACCGCCATGGGCGCCTCGATCGTCGGTCCCCGCCTGCTCGCGGCGCCCCTGTCGGGCGAGCGCCCGCACGGCTTCAGCGCCGGCGACCTCGTCCTGATGAACGAGATCGGCGAGACCATCATTCCCGCGACCGACATCCCGGGCGCGAAGGCCGTAGGGATCGGCGAGTTCATGGCGATGATGGTGTCCGAGTGCATGGACACGGCCGAGCAGGACGCGTTCGAGGAGGGCCTGGCCGAGCTGGCGGCGGCGTACCGGGCGAAGCACAAGGTCGACTTCGCCGCCGGCCGGCCGGAAGACCGCACGGAGTTCCTCAACCGGCTCGACCGCGAGCTGCGCGGAAGCCGGCCGGGCGAGGGGCCGCAGTACTTCCGCGTCCTCAAGGAACTGACGCTGCTCGGCTACTTCACCTCCGAGGTCGGCTGCACGCAGGCCCTGCGCTACGAGGAGGTGCCGGGCCGGTACGACGGCAACGCCCCGTACCGGAAGGGCGAGCGCGGGTTCTACAATCTCTGAGCGGCGCGGGCGGGAAGCATCTCGCGGCGGCGCCGGCCGATGCCCGGCGGGCGCGCAAGCAATAGTTGCGCCGGAGGCACCTGAGCCTTGTCCGCGCGCCGGGCGGCGGGTAGGGTGGCCGCCCTCAGTTACCGAAACCATTCCGGCGCGACCCGAATGGCCGGGCCGGAGAAGGAGACTTCCCCGCCATGAACGCATATCGCCCGGCCGACATCCGCAACTTCGTGCTCCTGGGGCACGCCACCGCCGGCAAGACGATGCTGGCGGAGGCGATGCTCCTCTGCGGCGGCGCCATCCACCGCATGGGGAGCATCCAGCAGGGCTCCACCCTGTCGGACTACCACGTGGGCGAGCAGCAGAGGCAGTTCTCGATCCACGGCACGCCGCTCAACTGCGAATGGCAGGGGCGGCGTTTCAATTTCGTGGACACCCCCGGCTACCTCGACTTCGCGAGCGAGGCCATCAACGCGCTCCGCGTGGCCGACTTCGCGATCCTCGTCATCCACGCCGGCCACGGCATCGGCGTCGGCACCGACCTGATGTGGGAGCAGGCCGGCGCGACCGGCATTCCGCGGTTCATCGTCGTGAACGCCCTGGACAAGGAGACGTGCGACTTCGAGAGCCTGCTCGCCGAGGTGCGCGAGCATTTCGGAAAGGAGGTGTTCCCGCTGTCCGTGCCGGTCGATTCCGGCCCGGGCTTTCACCAGGTCCTGGACGTCCTTCGCAGCGAGGTGGTGAGCTACGCGACCGACCGGTCCGGGAAGTACAAGGAGGAGCCCGCGACCGGCCCGCGGAAGGAGCAGGTCGACGCGCTCCACAAGGAGCTGATCGAGCACATCGCGGAGTCCGACGACACGCTGCTGCAGAAGTTCTTCGACGAGGGCGGGCTCTCGGAGGAGGTGCTGCGCACCGGCATCCATCCGGCGGTGCAGAACCAGGTGTTCGTGCCGCTCTTCTGCACGTCGGGGGAGCAGAATATCGGCGTCGCTCGGCTGATGGACTTCATCGCCAAGTACGGCTCGTCGCCCGACGACCGGCAGACGATCGGCGCGACGGCCACCGCCTCGGACACCCCGGTCCTCGTGCGGCTGAGCGGCACCGAGCCGGTGGCGTACGTCTTCAAGACGCTGTCGGACCCCCAGAGCGGCGACCTCTCGCTGTTCCGCGTGTATTCGGGCGAGGTCCGCGGGGGCATGGACCTCCACAACAGCGACCGCCGGATCACCGAGCGCCTCGGCCAGCTCTACCGGCTGAACGGCAAGCAGCGCACGCCGGTCGAGAAGCTCGGGGCGGGCGACGTCGGCGCGGCGGTGAAGCTCAAGGACACCCACACCGGCAACACGCTCTGCGACATCCGCCACGCGGTGCGGCTGCCCAAGCCCGAATATCCCACGCCCTACACGCAGGCGGCGCTGAAGCTGAACGCGCCGGGCGACGAGGAGCGGCTGGCGGCCGGGCTGGCCGCCCTGCACGAGGAGGACCCCGCGTTCAAGTACCACACCGATCCCGAGCTCCGGCAGTTCATCATCGCGGCGCAGGGCGAGCTGCATCTCGAGGTGCTGTTCGAGCGACTCAAGCGGCGCTACAAGGTCGACGTCTCGCTCGAGCCCCCGAAGATCCGCTACCGCGAGACGATCCGGGCGAAGGCCGAGGCGCGGCACCGGCATAAGAAGCAGACGGGCGGGGCGGGCCAGTTCGCGGAGGTCTGGCTCCGGATCACGCCGGGGCCGCGCGACACCGGGATCGTGTTCACCGAGTCGCTGGTCGGCCAGGACGTGGACCGCGTGTTCGTGCCGTCGGTGGAGAAGGGGATCCGGACCGCCGCGAACGAGGGCATCCACGCCGGCTACCGCGTGACCGACGTGCAGATCGATTTCTTCGGCGGGAAGATGCACCCGGTGGACTCGAAGGACATCGCCTTCCAGATCGCGGGGTATTTCGCCTTCCGCGAGGCCTTCGCCGCGGCGCGGCCCTGCCTGCTCGAGCCGATCCACGAGCTCGAGATCAAGGTGCCGGAGGAATTCGTCGGACGCGTCGTGGGCGACCTCTCGGGCCGCCGGGGCCGGATCCTGGGGATGGACGTCGCGGGGCGCCTGCAGGTGATCCGCGCGGAGGTGCCGGCGGGCTCGCTCTACCATTACGGGACGGCCCTGCGCTCGCTCACGGGCGGGCGCGGCCTGCACGCGGAGAAGTTCAGCCATTACGAAGAGATGCCGGGCGACACGGAGAAGAAGATCGTGGCCGACTACCAGGCGGCGCGCGCCGCGGGCACGCACCACGCGCCCGGGCATTGATCTCACGTGGAGCCCGGCCTTGCGCCGCCGCGGACCGGGCGTCACGGTCGGCGCATGATCGCGGCGGTGCATTTCCGGAACTTCAAGGCACTGCGGGCGGCGTCGGTCCGGCTCGGCCCGTTCAACCTCCTGATCGGCCCGAACGGGAGCGGCAAGACGAGCCTGATCGAGGCGCTGCTGCGCCTCCGGACCCTGGCGAGCCTGCCCGCCGCCCCGGCGGGAGGCGCGGAGCGGCCCGGCGGCCCGCAGATCGAGTTCGAATTCGCGCCGCCGTACGCCGACATTCGTGTCCATCTCGGCTGCGTGTCCGATCTCCAGTGCGACCTGCTGAAGGTCGACCATCCGCCCGGGCCGGCCGGCGAGGCGCGGTGGGGCGAGCTGGCGGGCCGCATCCGGAGCATCCGCGGCTACCTCCTCGACCATTACGCGATGGCGGCGCCGGCCCGGCGCGCCGGCCCGGCCGGTCTCGCGTCCAATGCCGGCAATCTCGGCGCGGTGCTCGCGACCCGGCGAACGGAGGCGCCGGCCGCGTACGCCGAGCTCGAGGCCGAGTTCCGGCGGCTCATGCCCGAATTCAGCGGCGTCGATTGCCGGGACGGGGCGGGGGGCGCGGACGCCCTCTGGTTCCCGCTGGCGAACGGGGAGGCGGCGATCCCGGCGGAGCAGGTTTCGCAGGGGACGCTGTACCTGCTCGCGATCCTCACGCTGGCGTTCGACCCCGCCCCGCCGGCGGTCGTCTGCCTCGAGGAGGCCGACCGGGGCATTCACCCGCGGATGCTGCGCGAGGTGCGCGATGCCTTGTACCGCCTGAGCCACCCGGCCGCCGCGGCGCTGGCGCGGCCTGCCGTGCAGGTGCTCACCACGACCCACTCGCCCTACTTCCTGGACCTCTTCCGTGATCATCCGGACGAGGTCGTGCTGGCCCAGAAACAGGGCAACGCCGCGACGTTCGAGCGGCTCTCCGACCGGCCGGATCTCGCGGAGATCATCCAGGACGCCCCCCTGGGCGACCTCTGGTACAGCGGCGTGCTCGGGGGCGTGCCGGGCGCGGAATGACTTCACGCGGTACGCTGACCATCGAGAGTCTGCCGGTGAACACCCCGCCTGAGCATCGCCCCCCGGGCCTCGCGACGAACGACCGGCAACCGGGGACGGCGCGGCCGAAAGTGGCGTTGCTGAGCGAGTCGCCGGCGGACGAGGCCGCGCTGCGCGTGCTGGTCGGATACGTGCTCGGCCCGTTCGAGGTCGTCCCGCCCTCGCTGCGGGCCCGCGGTTGGCCATCGGTCGAACAGGTGCTGCCGCCGATCCTGCGGCACCTTCACTTCCACACGGACGCGGACGGGCTCGTGGTGGTGGTCGATTCGGACGACTCGGTCGTGCACGACGCCGCCCACGAGGTCCCGGGCTACCACCACGCCGGGTGCCGGCTGTGCCGGCTGCGCGCGGTTTTCCGCCGCACGCTCCGGCATCTCCCGCCGGCGCGCGGCCGCACGCGCGTGCTGCGGGCGGCCGGACTTGCCGTGCCGGCGATCGAGGCCTGGCTGCTGTGCGGGCGCTACCCGGAGGTCACGGAAGCGGCGTGGCTGGCGGGGCAGGACCGGGGCCGTCTCCCTTACACCCGCCTGGAACTCAAGGTCCGGGCCTATGGCACGGACCGGCCCGGCCTGCCGCTGCAGACGCGGCGGGCGGTGGAGGAGGTGTCGCGGCACCGCGGCGATATCCGCCGCTTGGAGAATGACTTCCCGCATGGCTTCGGCGCGCTGGCGCGCGACCTGCAAGATTGGAAGAAACTAGATCGTTGACATCTCAACAACATCTGTTCCCCTCCTGCCCATGAAGATGGAACCCGGCTACAGCCTGATCAACCAGGTGCTCGCGACGAGCAACGTGATGGTGAAGGAGAGCCACCGGATATTCCGGCCGCACGGGCTGACCGAGGCGCAGTTCAACGTCCTGAACGTCCTCGGGCCGAATCCGGCCGGCCTGAGCCAGCGCGAGCTCAGCGACGTGCTGATCGTGGATCGCTCGAACGTGACCAACATGCTCGACCGGATGGAGCAGAACGGGTGGGTGAAGCGCGGCGATCATCCCGCCGACCGCCGCATCTATGTCGTCACGCTCACGCCCGAGGGACGGAAGCTGTGGCAGAAGGTCCTGCCCGAGTACCTCGCCGCCGTGGAGGCCGTGACGTCCGAGTTTTCCGAGGCCGAGATGCGCCGGACCCACGAGTTCCTCGCGCGGCTCGAGCGCGCGGTGCGCGCCTGGGGCGCGAGCCGCGGCACCTGATCCCCGCGTCGCGCTTCGCCCGCCGCTCCCGACCCCCTTGATCTTCCCGTCCCGCCACCCCCCCACCGCATGAACTCTTCCCGCGCCTCGCTCCCCGCTTTGATGGTCGCGCAAACGCAGGTCACGTTCACCGATTGTGCTTCCAAGTTCATGCTCATCGCGCTGGCCCAGCAGCTGGCGCACGAAGCCGGCCGCGATCCCAAGCCCATCGTCTCGCTGATCTCGCTGCTGCTGGTGGTGCCCTACCTCTTCTTCGGCCCGGTCTGCGGCTGGCTGTCCGATCGTTTCTCGAAGCGGTCCGTAATGAACGGCGCGCTCATCCTGCAGCTCGTCGTCGTGACGGCGTTGGCGGCGGCGCTGCACCTGCGCTCGGTGGATCTCGGGCTCGTGTGCTTCTTCCTGCTGTCGGTCCAGACGGCGATCTTCGGACCGGCGAAGCGGGGGGTGCTGGTCGAATACGGCGGTGAGCAAAAGCTGTCCCGCAACGTCGGCATCATGGAGATGCTGAACGTCACCGCGATTCTCGTGGGCTCGTTCGCGGGCGGCACGCTTTTCTCGCACTGGCTCCGGGCTTCCGGCGACCCCTGGCGTGCGGGGCTTTTCGTGACCGGGCTGCTCTGGGTCCTTTCCGCGCTCGCCTGGGCCGTGTTCCAGTTCGCCGCGCCCACGAAGTCATATTCCAGCGAGCCGTTCAGCGCGCGGTTGTGGGTGCGGCAGTTTTCGCTCGTCGCCGAGGTGTGGCGGGACCGGCCGATCTGGCGGGCGACGCTCGGGATCTGCTTCTTCTACGGCGTGGGCGGCTACGTGTCGCTCATTGTGCCCCAGGTTGCGGACGAACTGACGGGTGGCGGGGGCGACACCGGCCGCGTGACCGGCTTGATGATGCTGACGGTGGGCGTCGGCACGATGTTCGGAAACCTCCTGGCCGGGCTCTTTTCGCGGCGAGGCCCGGAGCTCGGGCTGGCCCCGTTCGGAGGCTTCATGCTGATGCTGTGCCTGTTGGGCCTCGGCGCGATGGTGCCCGGCACGCCCGGCTACTTCGTCATGCTCGCCCTCGCGGGCTTTTCGACCGGGCTGTTCCTGGTGCCGCTGTTCGCGTTCGTGCAGCAGAAGGCCGGGGACCATCGGCGCGGGCGGATTCTCGCCGGCGTGTACCTGCTCGACAGCCTTGCCGGCATCGTCGCGATCGGGGTGTACCGCCTCTTCGCCGGGGACGACCTGCTGGACTGGTCGCCGGCGGCCCAGTACGTGGCGCTGGCCGGGCTGACGTTGCTCATGCTGGGTTACGCACTGTATCATCTGCCCCACCAGACCGTCTGCACCCTGATGCGGCTGATCGGCCCGCTCTTCTACAAGGTGCGCGTGCGCGGCTGGGAGCACCTCCCGGCGGGCGGCGGGCTGATCCTCTGCAATCACCTGTCGTACGTCGACGCCGTGGTGCTGCAGATCGCCTCGCCGCGGGTGATCCGGTTCGTCGCGTTCGCCGGCTTTGCGAGGAGCCCGGTGATGCGGTACCTGTTCCGCGCGCTGGGCGTGATTCCGGTGGCGCCGGACAAGCCCCTCAAGGGCATCCGCCTCGCGGTCGAGGCGATGCAGGCGGGCGAGCTCGTCTGCGTCTTCCCCGAGGGCTCGATCTCCCGCACCGGGCAGCTGATGCAGCTCAAGCGCGGCTTCGAGACGATGGCGCGGCAGGCGCGCGTGCCGGTGCTGCCGGCGGTGATCGACGGGCTCTGGGGCTCGGTGTTCTCGTTCGCCGGGAACCGGTACCTCTGGAAATCGCCGCGGCTGATGCCCACGCACGTGTTCGTGCTCTTCGGCAAGCCGCTGCCCGCGGCCGAGGCCGACGCCCCGGCCGTCCGGCGTGCGCTGCTCGACCTGGGCGAGGAGGCCTTCCAGGAGCGCCCCGTGCTGCGGCGGCACGTCGGCCGCGAGTGCGTGCGCTCGCTGGCCAAGCGGCCGAACCATGTCGAGATCGTGGACCGCACCGCCGCGCGCCGCGAGGTGAAGTCGGCGCAGCTGCTCGGGGCCGCGGCGGCGCTCTCGCGGCACCTGCGGAAGGTCTGCCCCGAAGAGAAGCGCATCGGCATCGTCCTGCCGCCGGGCGCGGGCGCGCACATCGCCAACCTCGCCGTCGCCTGCGCCGGCAAGACGCCCGTGAACCTGAACTTCACGGCCGGCCGCGCCGCGGTCGAGACGAGCCTCCGGCTGGGCGAGATCCGGACGGTCATCACGGCGGACGCGATGAAGCCCAAGATCCCGAACTTCCCGTTCCCCGAGAACACGCTCGACCTCAAGGCGCTCATCGAGGCCGCGGGCGGCAAGAAGGCCATCCTGCCCTGGGTGCTGGCCGCGTTCGTGCTCCCGAACCAGTGGGTCGCCGACCTGCTCGGCCTGCCGCGCGTGGGCGACCAGGAGGAGGCCGGCCTGCTCTTCACCAGCGGCAGCTCCGGCGAGCCGAAGGGCGTGGTCCTCACGCACCGCAACATCCTCGCGAACTGCGCGCAGATCTCGTCGCTCTCGATCCTGCCGGATTCGGCCGTGCTGGTCGGCTGCCTGCCCGTGTTCCATTCGTTCGGCTTCACCGTCACGCTGTGGTACCCCATCCTGCGCGGCTGCAAGGTCGTCACGCTGCCGAGCCCCCTCGACACGAAGAAGATCGTCGATGCGATCAAGGAGGAGCGCGCGACGGTCATGATCGGCGCGCCGACCTTCATCCGCCCGTTCCTCAAGAAGGCCACGAAGGAGGAGCTCTCCTCGCTCGGCCTCGTGGTCACCGGCGCGGAGAAGCTGCCGATGGACCTGTACGAGGCCTTCCAGTCCCAGTTCGGGATCGAGATCCTGCAGGGCTACGGGCTGACCGAGACGACGCCGGCGACGAACATCAACCAGCACAACCCGCCGATCACGACCTCCACGGCGGACGAGCAGCTCGGCAAGCGGACCGGCGCGGTCGGCCGCCTGATGCCGGGCATGACGGCGCGCATCAAGGACCCGGACACGGGCGAGGACCTGCCGATGGACTCGACGGGCATGCTCTGGCTCCGGGGGGCGAACGTGTTCCCCGGCTACCTCAAGGACCCGGAGAAGACGGCCGCCGCGCTGAAGGACGGCTGGTTCGTCACGGGGGACCTCGGGCGGTTCGACGACGACGGGTTCCTCTACATCGAGGGCCGCCTGTCGCGGTTCTCCAAGATCGGGGGCGAGATGGTGCCGCACGGCACGGTCGAGCAGAAGGTCGTCGAGGCGTTCGGCTGGGACCAGGCCGAGGGCCCGACCGCGGTCGTGACGGGCGTCCCTGACCCCGCCAAGGGCGAGGCCCTGGTCCTGCTCACGACCCAGGAGGTGACGCCCGAGCAGGTGCGTTCGAAGCTGCTCGAGGCCGGGCTGCCGAACCTCTGGGTGCCGAAGATCGTGCGCCGCGTGGAACGGATTCCGATGCTCGGCACCGGCAAGACCGACCTGAAGGGCTGCCGCACGCTCGCGCTCGAGCTCACGCGGGAAACGGCGGGCGCGTGACCGCACGAACGCGGGTGAAGGGTCTGGCGCGGCCCTCGCGGCGGGAGGCAAGACAGCGATGAACATCCCTGAACCCAGCCGTCCGCGGCGGATCGACATGCACGTGCACCTGGTGGGCAACGGCTCCGCCGGCACCGGGTGCTGGTACGAGCCGACCGGCCTGACCCGGCTGCTGCAGCCGGTGATGCTGCGGGCGATGGGCCTGCCGGCCGCCGCGCTGTCCGGGGATTTCGACCGGATCTACCGCGACCGGCTCGTCGAGCTCGTGCGCGGCTCGTCGCTCGACGCGGCGGTGCTCCTGGCGCACGACCGGGTGTACCGCGACGACGGCGCCGCGTGGGAGGGGCGGGGCACGTTCCACGTGCCGAACGACTACGTGCTGGCGCTGGCGCGCGAGCACGCGTGCTTCCTTCCGGCGGTCTCGATCCATCCCGGCCGGCCGGACGCGCTCGACGAGCTGGAGCGCTGCCTCGCGGCCGGCGCGGTCGCGCTCAAGCTGCTCCCGAACTGCCACAACGTCGACTGCGCGCGCCCCGCCTACGCGCCGTTCTGGGCGCGGATGGCGGAGGCGGGCCTGCCGCTCATCGCGCACACCGGGTGCGAGAGCACGGTGGACGAGGCGCGGCCGGACCTGGCGCACCCGCACAACCTCCTGGCGCCGCTGCGCGCGGGGGTGAAGGTGATCGCCGCCCACTGCGGCACGGGCAAGCCGGGGCTCGGGCGCGAGTGGTTCCACGTCTGGCGCGCCATGCTGCGCGACCACCCGAACCTCTACGGCGACATCAGCGCGCTGAGCATTCCCGGGCGCGACCGTTTCCTGCCCCTGTGCCGGCACGCGGGCGTGGCCGAGCGGGTGCTGCACGGCAGCGACGTGCCCGTGCCCGTCTTCGCCTGGCCCGCGCTCGCGCGGAAGCGCATCCGGTTCCGGCAGTACCTGGCGCTGCGCCGCGAGCGGAACCCGCTCGAGCGCGACTACGCGCTGAAGCGGATGATGGGCTTCGACGACCGGATGTTCGCGACCGCCGAGCGCGTGCTGCGCCTGGCGCGGCCGGAACAAACCGCCGCGCGGTCGGCGTGATGCCGCCCCGGGGCCCGTCAGCCCGCGGCCGGCAGCTCGAGGACGAAAGTGGCGCCCTGGCCCGCGCCGGCGCTGTGGGCGGTGACGGAGCCCTTCATCTCGCGGGCCGCCAGCGCGCTGGAATGAAGGCCGAAACCGTGGCCGTTCGCGCGGGTGGTGAAGCCGTGCTGGAAGATGCGCGTGAGGTTCTCGGGCGGGATGCCGACTCCGTTGTCCTCGACCGCCAGCCGCACGCGGCCCGGTTCGGCGCCCTCGATCCGCAGGATGATGCGCTTCGGCTGGCCGCCGCCCTCGTCGCAGGCGTACTTCGCGTTGCGGATGAAGTTGACGAGCACCTGCAGGACCTTGCCGCGCTCGGCCAGGACCGCCGGCACCGCCGTGAAGGCGCGCTCGACGCTGACGTCGTGGCGGACGAGCGCGGTGGAGTTGATGCGCAGGGCATCCTCCATCAGCTGCGCCGGGTCGAGCGGCTCGCTGACGCCCACCACGGTGGCGTAGGCCTGCTGCATGGCCACGATGTCCTTGATGTGGTCGACGCTGCGCTGCAGCTCCTCGACCTCGCGGCGCAGGCGCTCGCGCTCGGCCGTGAAGTGCCCGGCGAGGGACTCCAGCAGCTCGGGGACCTTGCGGCCCCTGGGATCGGTGGTGAGGAACGCACCGAGGTCGCCCGCCCGCTCATGCTCGCGCAGGAGCGCGGTGACGCGGGCGAGCGTCTCGGTGCGAGAGTCACGGAGGCCGTTCGCGATGACGGTGGCGGCGACGTTGAGGCTGTTCAGCACGTTGCCGACATTGTGGAGCACGCCGGTGGCGACCTCCGCCATGCCGGCCTGGCGCGTCGCCTCCAGCAGCTCGCGGCGCGTCTGCTCGAGCGCCTGCTCCATCCTCTTGGACTCGGTGATGTCCTTGGTCAGCCCGAAGGTGCCGACGACCGCGCCCGACTCGTCGCGGAGCGGGAGCTTGTTGATGAGCGACCAGGTCTCGCGGCCGTCCGCCCACTTCACGTGCTCGAGCTTGTTCAGGATCGGCACGCCCGTGCGCATCACCTCGTCCTCGTCGTCCTTGGCGCGCTGCGCGTTGGCCGCGCTGAAGAAGTCGAAGTCGGTCTTCCCGACGATCTGCTCGGGCGAGGCGAGGCCGTTGCGCCGGAGCTTGGAGCGGCTGACGGCGATGAACCGCCCGTCCCGATCCTTGAAATGCACGAAGTCGGGCACGCTTTCGAGGAAGGCCAGCACGAGCGTGCGGTCGACGGCGGCCGCGTCGGAGGCGGCGGGCGCGGAGGGCGGGTATTGGGCGGAGGACATGAGGTGAGGGGCGCGTAGAAGGGTCACGCGGCGGGCAGCTCGAGGACGAAGGTGGCGCCGCGGCCCGGGCCGTCGCTCGCGGCGGTGAGCGAGCCCTTGAGTTCGCGGGCCGCCAGCGCGCTCGAATGCAGGCCGAAGCCGTGGCCGTTCGGCCGGGTGGTGAAGCCGTGCTGGAAGATGCGGGTGAGGTTCTCCGGCGGGATGCCCACGCCGTTGTCGGCGACGACCAGCTGGACGTGGCCGGCGGCGGACTGCCGGAGCCGCAGGCGGATCACCTTCGGCGAGGCCCCGCCGTCGTCGCAGGCGTGCTTCGCATTGCGGATGAGATTGACGAGGACCTGGAGCACCTTGCCGCGCTCGGCCAGGACCGACGGGACGGGCTCGAACTCGCGGAGAATGGTGACGCAATGACGGGCGAGCGCCGCGCCATTCATGCGCACGGCGTCCTCCATCAGCGCGGCCGGGTCGAGCGGCTCCGTGACGCCGACGGCCGAGGCGTAGGCCTGCTGCATCGAGACGATCTCCTTGATGTGGTCCACGCTGGCCTGGAGTTCGGCGATCTCGCGCAGCAGCCGTTCCCGCTCGGTCGCGAAATGGCTGGCCAGCGAGGCGACGAGTCCGGGCACGAGGCGGCCCTTGGGGTCGCGCGTGAGGTAGTCGGCCAGGTCCCCGGCCTGGTCGTGCTCGCGAAGCAGGCCGCCGACGCGGTTGAGGGTCTCGACCCGCGGGTCGCGCAGGCCGGTGGCGACCACGCTGGCCGCCACGTTGACGCTGTTGAGCACGTTGCCGACATTGTGCAGCACGCCGGTCGCGACCTCCGCCATCCCGGCCTGCCGCGAGGCCAGCAGCAGCTCGCGCTGCGCCCGCTCCAGCGCCAGCTCCGTCTCCTTCGCCTGCGTCACGTCCTTGCTGATCCCGAAAGTCCCGACGATGGCGCCGTCGGCGTCGCGCAGCGGCATCTTGCTGGTGAGCACCCAGCTCACGCGCCCGTCGGGCCAGGTTTCCTTCTCGAGCTTGCCGACGATCGGCTGGCCCGTGCGCATGATCTCCCGCTCGTCCTCGAACGCCGGCCGGGCGTGGTCTTCCGCGAAGAAGTCGAAATCGGTCCGCCCCGTCATCGCCTCCGCGCTGTGCCCGACCTTCTCGCACATCGAGCGGCTCACCGCGAGGAAGCGCGAGGCGCGGTCCTTGAAGTACACGCAGTCGGGGACGTTCTGGAGGAACGCGGCGACGAGGGTGTGCTGGTCGGCCGCCGTCGTCGCGGCGACCGCGGGGACACTCGGGGCCGGCGCGCTCATGACGCGAGGAGCAGCGAGGCGGGGGCGAGCGAAGGGACGTGGCGGGCGAGGGCCTCGCCGAGCAGGCCGGGCTTGAGCGGCTTGGTGAGGAACCCGTCCATGCCGGCCGCGAGGCAGGCCTGGCGGTCCTCCGGGAGCGCGCTGGCGGTCAGGGCGATGATCGGCAGGCGCGGCCCGCCGGCGGCGGCCTCGGCGGCGCGGATGCACCGGGTGGCCTCGAGCCCGTCCATGACCGGCATGTGCGCGTCCATCAGGACCAGGGCGAAGCGCTCGCCGGCGACCGCGGCGACCGCCTCGGCGCCGTTGCCGACGAGCCGGGCGTTCACGCCGAGCCTCCGGAGCTGGAGCTGGATGACCTTCTGGTTGACCGAATTGTCCTCCGCGACGAGCACGTGCACCTGGTCGGGGGCGGGGGCCTCCTGCGGCGCCGTGTCGGCGGGCTGCGCGGCCGGAGTGGCCGCGCCGAGCACGGCCCCGAGGGAATTGCGGAGGGCGCGGGGATGGATCGGCTTCAGCTCGCACAGCGCCAGGCCGTGCCGCTCCATCTGCTCGCGGCTGAGGCGCTCCCCGCGCGAGGTAAGCAGGGTCAGCACCGGGAGGCGCAGCGCGGTGTCGGCGCGCAGCGCGGCGGCGAGCTGCAGGCCGTCGGTGCCCGGCATGTGGTGGTCGAGGATGACGAGCTCGTAGGGCTCGCCCGCGTCCTGCGCGCGGCGCAGTTCGGCATGGGCTTCTTCCGCGCGCGTCACGGCGGTGGGCCGCGCGTCCCACGCGGTGAGCAGGCGGGTGAAGATCAGCCGGTTCGTCGCGTTGTCGTCGACCACGAGGATGTGCCGGCCGGCGAGGGAGACCGTCACCTCGGGCTCGGCGGCGGGCGCCGGGCCGCCCGCGGCCCCGAGCTGGACGGTGAACCAGAAGGTCGAGCCGGAGCCGGGCGTGCTGTCCACGCCGATCTGGCCGCCCATGAGCCCGACGAGATTCTTGCAGATCGCCAGGCCGAGGCCCGTGCCGCCGTATTTGCGGGTGGTGGACGCGTCGGCCTGGATGAACGGCCGGAAGAGCGTGGCGATCGTGTCGGCGTCGATGCCGATGCCCGTGTCGACGATCTCGAAGCGGAGCTCGGCGCCCGTGGCCGTCTCGCGCACGACGCGGCCGCGGACCACGACCTCGCCGTGCTCCGTGAACTTCACGGCGTTGCCGGTGAGGTTGAGCAGCACCTGCTTCAGGCGCACCGGGTCGCCCCTCAGGCGGCGCGGCAGCGCGGGGTCCAGGTCCAGAATCAGCTCGACGTCCTTGCGGGTCGCCGCCGGCGTGTGGAGGTCGATCGCGCCGCGCAGCTGCTCGGCCAGGTCGAAGTCGACCTGCTCGAGCACGAGGTGCCCGGCTTCGATCTTCGAGAAGTCGAGGAGGTCGTTGATGATGGTCAGCAGGGTCTCGCCGCTCTCGCAAAGGGTGCGGACCAGGTCGCGCTGCTCGGAGTCGAGGCGCGAGTCCATCAGCAGGTGCGCCATGCCGATCACGCCGTTCATCGGCGTGCGGATCTCGTGGCTCATGTTCGCCAGGAACGCGCTCTTGGCCCGGTCGGCCGCCTCGGCGGCCTCCTTGGCGAGCTGCAGGTCGGCCTCGGTGCGGGCGCGGCGGGCGATCTCGTCGTGCAGCGACCCGTTCGCGCGCTCGAGCTCGGCCGTGCGGACGCGGACGCGCTTCTCGAGCTCGTCGGCGTGGGCCCGCGTGCGGGCGAGGAGGTTCCATTTTGAGGTCAGCGCATGCGCGAGCTGCAGCACCTCGATCGCGTCGAAGGGCTTCTTGAGCACCACCATCCGGTCGCTGCCGCCGATCCGGCGGAGCATCTCGTCCCACGAGCAATCCGAGTACGCGGTGCAGATCACGACCTGCAGGTCCGGGTCGGCCTGCCAGAGGTGCTCGGTGGTCTCGACCCCGTCCCAGCCGGGCGGCATGCGCACGTCGACGAAGGCCATCGCGTACGGCTCGCCCCGCGCGGCGGCGGCGCGGATCTGTTCGAGCCCTTCACGCCCCTGGAACGCGGAATCCACGTTGAAGGTGCCGGCGGGAAGCCGCGCGGGCTCGGGCGCCTCGCCGAAGAGCTCCGCCGCCAATGCGTCGACGTTTTCCCCCTCGGCGTTCGCGGCGGGGCACAAGATCTTCCGGATATCGTTGTGGATAGCCGGGTTATCGTCGATGACGATGATCCGGCGATTACCGGCCGGAGGGACGGGAGCAGATGGGGTATTCATGGAGGTGAAGGGAGCGGAGCTCCCACCGTGCGGCCCGAGCGTATGCTGTCCCGTAGGATCGGACCATCCGTGCACCCCCGTAATTAAAACTACGGGGAGGGCCGACTTCCCGTGACAAAGCCGCCCTTGCCTTCGGGGCAGGGGCGGCATCTTGTAAAAAACCGTGCCTGCCTCCGCCGCTTCGCTCCGAAATCTCCGCCGCGCCCTGGGTGCGCGGGTCGATGTGTCCCGCTCCGGCCGGTGGGCGGCGTCGTTCGATTCGAGCAAGATCTCGGTCCTGCCGGATGCGGTCATCACGCCCGAGACCGAGACCGAGATCGGGACCGTCCTGGAGCTGGCCAACCGGCACCGGGTGCCGGTCACGGTGCGGGGGCGCGGCACCACCCTGATGGGCTCGGCCGTGCCGGTGCGGGGCGGCTGGGTGATCGACATGCTCCGGCTCAACCGCATCGCGATCGACCCCGACGCCGGTCTGGCGCGCGTCCAGGCCGGCGCGCGGACCGCCGACATCCAGCGGGCCGCCGAGGCCCGCGGCTGGTTTTATCCGCCGGATCCGTCATCGCGCGAATTCTGCACCATCGGCGGCAACATCGCGTGCAACGCCGGCGGCATGCACGGCGGCAAATACGGGGTGACGCGCGACTTCGTGGTGGCGCTCCGGGGGTTCCTGCCCACGGGGGAATTCGTGGAGTGGGGCACTGCGACGAAGAAGTTCTCGGCGGGATTCAATCTCCGCGACCTCTGGATCGGCAGCGAGGGCATGCTCGGCGTGGTGACGGGCGCCGTGCTCAAGCTGATCCCCCAGCCCGCGGCGCGCTGGACGCTTCTCACGGCTTTCGCCCACGAAAGCGCGGCGCTGCGCGCCGCCCGCGCGCTGTTCCGGCAGCGGGTGCAGCCCGCGATCTGCGAGTACCTCGACCGCGAGAGCGTGCTCTGCGCCGAGCGCGCGACGAAGACCACCGTCTTTCCCGGATCCGCCGGCCGGCCGGTCCTGCTGCTGGAGCTGGCGGGCACCGAACACGAGGTGGCCGACCTCAAGCCAGTCGTGCTGGCCTGGGCCCGGCGGTACGCCGTCGCGCACCGCGCCGCGCGGACGCGCGCCCAGGCGGAGGCGCTCTGGGCCGTGCGCCGGAAATGCTCCGGCGCTATGTTCGAGCTCGGCGACGCCAAGCTCAACGAGGACATCGTGATCCCGATGCGGAAGTACGAGGCGTTCGCGAGCTACCTGGCGGGACTCAAACGCCGGTCCCGGCTGCCGATCCCGACCTTTGGCCACGTGGCCGACGGCAACCTGCACGTGAACATCATGTACCACCGCGCCGACGCGGCCGAAGCGGCGCGCGCCGAGGAGGCCGTCGAGGAACTGATGCGCAAGGTGGTCGCTCTCGGCGGCGCGATCTCCGGCGAGCACGGCATCGGGTTGGCCAAGACGCCATTCCTGCGGGTCCAGCACCGCCCGGCCCAGGTGAAGGCGATGCGCGCGGTGAAGAAGGCCCTCGACCCGAAGGGAATTCTCAATCCCGGCAAGATGTTCGAGGTGGTGCGGATATGGAAATACCCGCGCCTGCAGGTGCACCTGCCCTGGGACCACAAGTGACGCGGCGGCGGTAATCCCTGCGCTCCCGCGCAGGGCCACGGAAAAACCGCGGAGGCTTTATTTGAGGTTCGGGAGCTTGCCCCTGGGGCTTCCGACGCTCGGCCTTCGTTCCTCGAAACTTCCTACTGCGCTCGCGCGGTGGCGGCGTCCGCCGCCGCCTGCTGGAAATCCCGCCGCAGGTCGCTGGCGTCGCTGTTCGGGAAATTCGCGCGCTGCACCATGAGGATGTAGGCGATGCCCTTCACCGGGTCGATCCAGGCCTGCGTGCCCCAGGCGCCTCCGTGGCCGAACGTGCCGGGCGAGAGCATCTGCGCGACGCCCGGATGCGGCTCGCGCAGCACGCAGGTGCCGACGCCCCAACCGTAGTTGGTGACGCGGGAACCGTAGGTTTCGCTCTGGAAAAAGCCCGCCGGAATGTCGCCCGTCGTGATCGACGACAGCTGCTTCACGGCCGCGGCCGACAGGTAGCGCCGGCCGTCGAGCTCGCCGCCGTTCATCAGCATCTGGCAGAAGCGGGCGTAGTCGGCGGCGGTCGAATACAGCCCGGAATTGCCGGTGGGCGGACGATTGCGCGTGGTCGGATCGCCGGTGCGCGTCGGCTCGAGGAGGCCGGTCTCGCGGTTCTTCGCGTAGGCGGTCGCGATCCGGGCGGCCCGGGCGGCGTCCGGGTAATGCCCGGTGTCCTTCATTCCGAGCGGACGGAAGAACCGGTCCGCGACGAACTCATCGAAAGTCTGGCCGCTCACCACCTCCACGACGCGCGCAGCTGTGTTGATGCTCGATTGGCAATACCGCCACCGCGTGCCCGGCTCGAAGTTCATCGGTGCGGCCAGGAAGAGCGGGATCAGCTCGGCGAGCGTCTTGGCCTCCCGTGCGGCCGGGCCGCCGGCTTCGCCGAGGCCCGACGTGTGGTTGAGGAGCTGGACGAGCGTGAGGTTCGCCGGCTGGCCGGACGGCGTCTTCAGCGCGGCGAACTCGGGAATGTGTTTCGCGACCGGGTCGTCGAGGCGGAGCCGGCCCTCGTCCTTCAGCAGAAGGATCGCCGCGCCGCACACCGGCTTGGTCATCGAGAAAATGGCGAAGACCTGGTCGGTCGCCATCGGCCGGCTCGCCTCCCGGTCGGCGAGCCCGGTGGCTTCGAGATGGAGGACCTGGTCCTTCGTTACGACCATCGTGACGGCGCCGGCGATCTCGTTCGCCGCGATGTGCTTCTGCACAGCGTCCGCGATGCCCGGCAGGGCCGGCGGAGCGGCGGAGACGAGCACGGGGACCAGGAGCGCGGAGAGAACGGGGAGGGGACGGAGGGCCATGCGGGAAGGTTGTTTTTGGGTGATTGGAACGGGATGACGGATGATTCGCGGGCAGGCGAGCCCGGGATATCGGTCCGTGCGCTTAGAGAAAACGGTGGCCGGTCGCGGCGGCGTGGACGACACGGAGGTCGTACCTCCAGAAATGCCGGGCCGCGAGCAAGCGGTGGAGGGACGGGCTCTGTCCCGTCCTGGCCCGGGCCTACGCGTGGCGGAGCAGGCGGGCCGAGAACTCGTTTTCGCCGTGGACGTCGGTGAGCCGGAAGCGCCGGCCCTGGAAGAGGTACGTGAGCTTGCGGTGGTCGAGCCCAAGCAGGGCGAGGATCGTCGCGTGGATGTCGTGCATGTGCATCCGGTCCTCCACCGCGCGCAGTCCGAGCTCGTCGGTCGCCCCGATGGCCTGGCCGCCTTGGATGCCGCCGCCGGCCATCCACATCGAGTAGCCGTTGGGATTATGATCGCGGCCCTTGCCGCCCTGGGTCGTCGGGGTGCGGCCGAATTCGCCCGACCAGACGATGAGGGTCTCGTCGAGCAGGCCGCGGGTCTCGAGGTCCTTGAGGAGGGCGGCGATGGGTTTGTCGACCTTCCGGGCCTGGCGCATCGTGCCCTCGTGGGCGTCGTCGTGGTGGTCCCAGTCCTTCGTGTCGCCCGAGCCGGAGATCACCTGCACGAACCGCACGCCGCGCTCCACCAGGCGGCGCGCGATGAGGCAGCGGGCGCCGAAGTCGCGCGTGACCTCCTCATCGAGTCCGTACAGCTGCCGCGTCGCCTCGGATTCCTTCATGATGTCGACCGCCTCGGGCGCGGCGGTCTGCATCCGGTAGGCCAGCTCGTAGGAGGCGATCCGGGAATCGAGCTCGCGCGCGGCGGCGGAAACGCGGCCGCTGTGCCGCTGGTTCAGCGACTGCGAGAAGTCCAGGATCCGGCGCTGCCGCTCGGCCGAGAGCTGCGCCTGGCGCTCGACGTACAGGATGGGCGTGCCGGACGACTGCACCGGCGAGCCCTGGTAGATGGCCGGCAGGAACCCGTTTCCCCAGCAGGGCGTGCCGCCCTTCAGCTTTCCGTCGGTTTCGGCCATCACGACGAGCGCGGGCAGGTTCTCGGACACCGAGCCGAGGCCGTAGGTGACCCACGCGCCGACGCTCGGGAAACCCATGCGCGACATCCCGGTGGTGAGCACGTACTGGGCCGGCGAGTGGTTGAACGCGTCGTGATAGCAGCTGCGGATGACGGCGAGCTTGTCGGCGTGCTGCTGCAGGTGCGGGAACGCGTCCGAGACGGGGAGCCCGGATTTCCCGCAGTTCCGGAAGTCGATCCTGCTGCCGAGGAGAAGCTCCTTGGTCACGTCGGTGAACTGGGCCGGGATCTTGCCGAAGCTCTCGGGCAGCTTCTGCCCCGCCATCTTGTTGAGCATCGGCTTCGGGTCGAAGGTCTCCATCTGGCTCGGCCCTCCCGCCATCATGAGGAAGATGACGGACTTCGCCTTGGCCGGGAAATGGGGCGGCTTGGCCGCAAGGGGGTTCCCGAGGCTGGGCATCGCGGCGGTGAGGAGGTCGGCGCGGGCCTCCTTCTCGAGCAGCGCGAGGAGGGCCCAGGCGCCCATGCCGCCCGCCACGTTCGTGATCCAATGGCGGCGCGACAGGTCGGGCGTCGGGCGCGGGGCGGAGCCGAAGGGGCCGGGGCAGGTGTGCATGGGGCGAGGGGGACGGGGTGGGCGGACCAAGGCCGAAGCTACGGGAGGTAAATGAACTCGTTCGTGTTGAAGAGCCCGAGGCAGAGGTCCTTCACCGCGGCCGGATCGGCGGTGCGCCCGCCGCCGAGGAAGCGCACGGCCTCCTTCTTCTCGGCCGGGGTGAGGGCGCGGCCGAATGCGATCCGCCCGGCGCGGTCCGCGACGGCCGCCGGGCGGCCGTCGGTCTCGCGCAGCAGGCGTTCGGCGAACACGCCCGCGAGCTCCTGCACGAACGCGTTGTTCATCAGGGTCAGCGACTGGTTGGGGATGGTCGTGATGTCGCGCCGGCCGCAGCTCGTGATGTTGTCGGGCAGGTCGAAGGCGCTGAGCGTGGGGAACCGGAAGGAACGCTTCACGAGGAGGTACACGGCCCGGCGGTAGGATTCGTCCGGCGTGCTCACCGGCCATTTGCGGAAATTCCCGATCTGCTCCTGCTCGTCGAGCGGCGGCGCGAACGGCAGCCCGTACATCGTCGGGTTGAGCCTGCCCGAGGCGGCCAGGAGGCTGTCCCAGACCGCTTCGGCCTCCAGGCGACGCGGCTGGTAGCGGGAGAGCAGGAGGTTGTCGGGGTCGCGCTCGAGCGTCCGGGCGTCGGCGGTCGGCCCCATCCGGTAGGCGCTCGAATTCATGATCACCCGGTGCAGGTGCTTGAGGCTCCAGCCGTGGCGGACGAACTCGAGGGCCAGCCAGTCGAGCAGCTCCGGATGAGTGGGCCGGGCGCCCTGCAGGCCGAAGTCGTTCGGCGTGCGGACGATCCCCTCGCCGAAATGCCACTGCCACACGCGGTTCACGATCACGCGCGCGGTCAGGACATGGTCGGGGGAGGCGATCCACTCCGCCAGCGCGGCGCGGCGGCGGTGCGGCGGGACGCCGCCGAGGTCGGGTTGGGCGGCGAACTGCGACAGGAGGGCGGGGGCGACGACGTCGCCCGGCATCTCGAGCTCGCCGCGGTGCAGGAGCCGCACCTCGAACGGCGTTTCGCGGTGCGCGAGCACGCGGACGGGCAGGATGTTGGGGTCGTCCAGCCGTTCCTGCCCGAGCCGGTCCCGGAGCGTGTCGAGGTCCTCGAGGAATCCCTCCGGCTTCTGCAGGTCGAGCTGGCGGCGCCCGAGTTCGACCAGCCAGGCGCGCCTCGCGGCCGGGTCCGGCTGGGCGCGGAACTGTTCGCGCAGGCTGGGTGGTCGCGGTCCGTCGCCCCCGGTGCCGGCACCGCCGCGGCGGCGCTCAGGATTGCGCAGGGCGACGACGCCCAGTTCGAGCAGCTCCTGTTCCTCCCGGCTGCCGGACGGCGACCGGAGCAGTCCGGCGAGCTCGGCCTTGAAGGCCACGAGGTTGGCGTCGTCGCCGTCCTCTTCCTCGATGAACTTGGCCGCCGCGCTCGGCTCGGCGGCCGCGCCGGCGGCGAGGACCCGGTGGAAGCGGTCCACCGCGCCGCGCAGGACATGGTAGCGGCGCGTCGCCTCGACGCGCGCGCCGAACTGGCGGTCCGAGGCGATGAAACTCTCGCCGATCTGGCGCACGTACCGGGCGCGTTGCGCCGGGTCCGTCTCGCGCAACGCGCGGAGGCGCGCCTGCTCCGTCTCGAACTCGCTGAGCGTGCTCTTCAGGGCGGCCCGCTCGCGGAGCTTCGTGCCGGCCGGGGTGAAGTCCGCCTGGTCGCTGGCGGCGAAGACCGCCTGGAGGGCGAAGTAGTCGCGCTGCGAGACCGGGTCGTACTTGTGGTCGTGGCAGCGGGCGCATCCGACGGTGAGACCGAGGAAGGCCGCGCCGGTGGTGTCGGCGGCGTCCGTCTGCTGGTCGTACTCCAGCTTGCCCGTCACCATGCCCGCCTCCTGCAGCACCGGGCCGATCGTGTAGAAGCCGGTCGCGAGCCGGGCCTCCTCGTCGCCGGGGTAAAGCTCGTCGCCGGCGATCTGCTCCTTGATGAAGCGGTCGAAGGGCTTGTCGTCGTTGAAGGACCGGATCACGTAGTCCCGGAACCGCCAGGCATGGCCGAAGAAGAGGTCGGTTTCGAAGCCGCCGGAGTCGGCGTAGCGCGCGACGTCGAGCCAGTGCCGGCCCCAGCGTTCGCCGTACCGGGGGGAGGCGAGGAGCCGCTCAATGAGGCGGGGCCAGGCGTCCGGGGCGCCGTCGGCGACGAAGGCCGCGACGTCCTCGGGGGAGGGCGGGAGCCCCGTGAGGTCGAGGCTCGCGCGCCGGATGAGCGTTTCGCGGGAGGCGGGCCGGGCGGGGGGCAGGCCCGCGGCCTCGAGCCGGGCCAGAACGAAGGCGTCGACGGGCGACCGCACCCAGGCACGGTCCTTCACGGGCGGCGGCGGCGCCGGCCGGGCCGGCTCGAAGGCCCAGTGGGGCGTGTACGGGGCGCCCTCCGCGATCCAGCGCCGGAGGATCCCGATCTGCTCCTCGCTCAGCTTGTGCGCCCGGTCCGGCGGGGGCATGCGCTCCTCCTCGTCGTCGCTCGTGACCCGGGCGATGACCTCGCTGCGTTCCGGATGTCCGGGCACGATCACGGGCAGGCCGTCGCGGTCGGCCACGGCGTCCTCCCGCCGGTCGAGCCGGAGCCGGGCCTTGCGGTTGCCCGCATCCGCGCCGTGGCAGGCGAAGCAGTTCGCCGAGAGGACGGGCATGACGTCGCGGCCGAAGTCGAGCGGCTCGTCCGGGCCGGGCGCCGCCGTCAGGAACGGGGCGGCCAGGCCGAACGCCGCCAGCAGGGGCGGCACGGAGGTTGGTCGGGGTGAGGCCACGACTCGCGGGGGCGGGGATACGCCCACCGTGTCCGACGCCCCGGCGCGGCGAAAGCGGCTGGAAATTTATATGGTTAAGTCTCCGCGCCGGGACCGCCGCGACCGGTGTCGCCGGAGAGTGGCGGCGGCGGCGCGCGCACCGTTTTCCCCGAGGGAAGTCGAGCCCGTTTTTGAAAAGTTATTCGCCGCGGCGTGTGAGGTTTTTTCCATTGCACCGCCATTTCGCGGGGCCTCTAGTTTTTCCTTTCAAAGCTAAATGCACCTC
>DASPMS010000003.1:0-9236 GCA_035626915.1 Opitutaceae bacterium | reverse complement strand
AGCTCGGTCATGGTGCCGACGGTCGAGCGCGAGGTCTTGACGGTGTTGGTCTGGGCGATGGCGATCGACGGCCGGATGTTCTCGATCGAGTCGACCTTCGGCTTGTCAAGGAGGTCGAGGAACTGCCGGGTGTACGCGCTGAAGGTCTCGACGTAGCGGCGCTGGCCCTCCGCGTGCAGCGTGTCGAACACGAGCGGCGACTTGCCCGCCCCGCTCAGGCCCGTGACGACGACGTAGCGGCCGAGCGGCAGGTCGAGGTCGAAGCCTTTCAGGTTGTTCTGGCGGACGCCGCGCAGGCGGATGGTTTCGGGCGGAGAGGAGACCACGGGCCGCAGAGTGAGGCCACGCTCGGCGCGAATGCAACCCGCCGGCGGCCGCGGGGCCGCTCTGCTGACAGCGTGGTGTCAGGAGCTCCGCGAAGACCCCGGCTCCCGCGTCCGGGCGGGTCCGTCCCTCAACCCGTCACGGCCCGCCCGGGCCGAAGCGCGAGGCCGCCGGCCGGATCTCCTCGAAGACCGCCAGGTGGGCCTTGACCTGGCGTTCGGGGGTGAAATGGGCGTGCGCGTGGTGCCGGCCGGCCTCGGCGAAGCGGCGGCGCAGGGCCGGCTCGCGGATGAGCCGGCCGAGCGCGTCGAGGAAGCCGGCCTTGTCGCGGTTGCGGACGAGCAGGCCGGACTTGCCGGGCACGAAGCACTCCCCGACGCCGACGATGTCGTAGGCGACGGCGGGCAGCCCGTGCAGCTGCGACTCGATGAGGAAGTTGGACAGGGACTCGCTCTGCGAGGCGAGCAGCGCGAGGTCGGCCGCAAGGTACAGGGGCGTCGGGTCGGACTGGTAGCCGAGGAACTTCACGCGGGCGCCGAGGCCGAGCTCGTGGGCGAGCCGCTCGCACTTGCGCCGCGCCGGGCCGTCGCCGGCCAGCCAGAGCTGCCAGTCGAGGTAGCCCGGGAGCGACGAGCAGATCTCGACGAGCTCGCGCTGGTTCTTCTCGGGCCGGAACATCGCCACGTTGAGCAGGACGCAGGTGGCGGGTCCGGCGCCGTGCTGGCGCCGCAGCGCGACGTTGCGCGGCGCCTCGGCATGGCGGGAGCGGAGGACCGGGTTGTGGATGACCGTGACCTTCCCCGGCGGCACCTCGTGCGCGTCGAGCAGGACGCGGCGGGCGACGTGGCTGTTGGCGATGACGTGCCGGCAGAGCCGGAGCGAGCGGCGGAAGAGCCAGGGCAGGGGCTTGCCCGTGCGCATCGTGCACACGACCGCGGCGGAGGGCAGGCGCCGCTGCAGGAAGCCGGCGTAGCAATTGGCCATGCGCCCCATGCAGAGGACGATGTCGGGCGCGGTCTCGGCCGCGACGCGGAGCAGGCCCGGGGCGAGCCAGTCGAGGTGAAAGTCGAACGGCTGCAGCGAGCGGAAAGCGAACAGCTCCTGGCCCGAGGCGTCCCCCGCGATCTCCCCGCGCGGGCGGAAGGTGAGGAGCGTCACCGCGTGGCCGACGCGGGCGAACGCGGCGCCGAGGAAAAGCGACTGCCGCTCGGTGCCGCCGCTGCGGAGGTAGTCCTGCACGATGAGAATTTTCATTTGCCGCGCCGCCGGGGGTGACGACAGTGGCATCATCCGATGAACCGTGGATTCGTCAACCTGCTGGTGCGCTGGGTCGTGCTCGCGCTCGGCGTGGTCATCAGCGCGAAGGTCGTGCCGGGCATCAGCTATGACAGCGGCCTCACGCTGTTCGTCGTCGTGATGCTGCTGAGCCTGGCCAACGCGGTGCTGAAGCCGCTGCTCGTGCTCTTCACGCTGCCGTTCGTGATCCTCACGCTCGGCATCGGCATCTGGCTGATCAACGCCCTGCTGTTCCTGTTCGTGGGCAAGCTGGTCGACGGCTTCCAGGTCTCGGGCTTCGGCGCCGCGCTGCTCGGCGCGCTCATCGTCAGCGTGACGAACATCGTGATGTCGAGCCTGCTCGGGGACCGGAAGCAGCCGGGCAAGAACGAGGGCGCGCGGCGGACGAAGCGCGATGACGTGATCGACGTCTGAGCGGCGGCGCCGTTCGGAAGGTTCGCCGGGTAACCGTTTCCCCGCGAGCGGCGCGGGTGCGCCGGGGCAATCCGCGGCCTCTGAACGGGCGCCAGCTGCGGAGAAATGCGTTTGACGCCCCCGGGCGCCGGGGCGACGGTGGCGCCCCTTTTCTTCCATGTCAGACACGATCTACGATCTCGTGGTCATCGGCGGCGGTCCGGCCGGCTACGCGGGTGCGATCCGCGCGGGCCAGCTCGGCAAAAAGGTCGCGTGCGTCGAGCTCGAGCGCGCCGGCGGCACCTGCCTGAACTGGGGCTGCATCCCGACCAAGGCGCTGCTCAAGAGCGCCGAGCTCTACCGCGCGTTCCAGAAGGCCGACTTCTACGGCTTCGCGGTGAAGGGGCTGGAATTCGACTTCGAGAAGGTCATGCAGCGCTCGCGCGGCGTGTCGGCCCAGATGGCCAAGGGCGTCGAGTTCCTCTTCAAGAAGAACAAGGTCGACTACTTCGTCGGCCGCGGCTCGGTGGTGGCGCCGGGCATGGTCGAGATCGCCGACGGCGAGCACAAGGGGAAGTTTCTCCGCGCGAAGAACATTCTCCTCGCGACCGGCCAGCGGCCGAAGCCGCTGCCGGGCCTGGCGGTGGACGGCGTGCGCGTCATGACCTCGCGCGAGGCCCTCGTGCCGAAGAAGTCGGTGCCGAAGAGCATGGTCATCATCGGCGCCGGCGCGATCGGCGTGGAGTTCGCGTATTTCTTCAACGCCTTCGGCTGCAAGGTGACGCTGGTCGAGATGCTGCCGCAGATCCTGCCGGTGGAGGACGAGGAGGTCTCGAAGGTGCTCGAGCGCTCGTTCGCGAAGCAGGGCATCGCCGTGCACACCGGCACGAAGAGCGAGAATATCCGCGTGGGCGACAAGTCGGTGAAGATCGACCTGGTGAAGGACGGCGCGAAGACGGAAGTCGAGGCCGAGTCGGTGCTCGTGGCCATCGGCATCACGGCGGCGCTCGACGGGCTGCTCTCGCCGAAGGTGAAGCTCGAGCTCGATCGCGGGTTCGTGAAGGTCGACGGCAATTACCAGACCAGCGTGCCCGGGATCTACGCGGCCGGGGACATCCAGGGCCCGCCGTGGCTGGCGCACGTGGCGACCTTCCGCGCGGTCAACGCGGTCAACGGCATGTTCGGCCACGGCCAGCCCAGGCAGGTCGGCGCGTTCCCGGGCTGCACGTACTGCCAGCCGCAGGTCGCGAGCACCGGCCTGACGGAGAAGGCCTGCAAGGAGCGGAAGCTCAATTACAAGGTCGGCAGGTTCCCGTTCACCGCGTCGGGCAAGGCCGTGGCGTCGGGGGATGCGGAAGGTTTCGTCAAGGTCCTGAGCGACGCGGATACCGGTGAAATTCTCGGTGTGCACATCATCGGCGCCGAGGCGACCGAGCTGATCGCGGAATACGGCGTGGCGATGAACCTCGAGGCGACGGTCGAGGAGATCCACCACACGATCCACGCGCACCCGACGCTCTCCGAGGCGAACGCCGAGGCCGCGGCCGCGACCACGGGCGAGGCGATCCACATCTGAGAAACGCGCGGGGACCGCGCGTACCACCATGCCTGGCACCCCCCCGTCGGGTGCTCCACACCGAAGCAGATGCCGATGTGGCTCCGGCCGGTGGCGGGCGAGGCGGGGCGCGCCGTCCCGGCGCGCTGGCCGGATTACCGCAGCGGCGAAAAATCGGTCGGGACGAGGTAGACCGACTTCACCCCGCCGGCGGCGGTGAGCCGGCCGTCCTTTTCGGATTCGGTCCGCACCCGGTTCCATTCGGGGTCGTCGCGAAATCCGGCCCAGGCCTTGTCCGCGGCCTCGCGGTTCCGATGGGCGACGAAATAGATCAGGGTCCGGCCGGCGCCCTTGTCCGCGTCGAGCGGGTGCCAGTAGGGCAGGTTCGTCATCCCGTGCCGCGCGAAGAGGGCCATCGTGTGGTCGCGGAAGCGCGCGTCGAGCGCCGGGAGCTTGCCCTCGGGCGTCGTGTACGTCCGGAGCTCGAACAGGCGTTCCGGCCCCGCATAGGGGGCGGGCGCCGGGGAGTAGTCGGTGGGCGCGAGCAGCGTGGACTCGACGGCGCTCACGAGCCGCCCGCCGGCGGCGGCCTCGCTGGCCGTCCGGACCCCGATCCACCCCGGGTCGGCGCGGAAGGCATCCCAGGACTTCGCCGCGGCGTCGCGCGACGCGTGGCGGAGGACGTAGAAGAGGCGGTCGCCGTCCTTGGCCGGATCGGCCGGCACCCAGTAGCCGACGTTGGCCATGCCGTGCTTCTCGAACAGCCGGCACGTGTGGTCGCGGAAGCGCGTCAGGAGCGCGGGCATCCGGCCCTCGGCGGCGGTGTACACCCGGAGCTCGTAGACCGGCGCGGCCGGCTGGGCGAGGGCGGCGGTCACGCCGGCGAGGAACAGGCCGGCGACAAGGCGGGGGAAGGCGCGACGGGGCATGGGCAGGGGAGGGGCGGGTGGTCCGCCGGCGTTCCGCGATCGCGGACCGGCGCGAGCCCGTCGGGCCGACGGGCAGATGGTGCGAGTGCCGGGAGTCGAACCCGGATCAATGGCTTCGGAGGCCACTACACTATCCATTGTGCTACACTCGCAAAGAGCAGGGCGGGAAGATTCCCGGCGGCTCGCGCGACTTCAAGCCGGTTTTGCGGACAACCGCCGCGGGGCGCGAACCCCACTGCGGCCCGGCGAGGCGCCGGCGGCCTATTTGAGCAGGTACTTGATGAGTACGAAGCCGCCGATGAGCAGCACCGTGAAGACGACGGTGAAAATCTCGAGGTACTTGTCGAGGAGCCGCTTGATCGGCGGACCGAAGAAGTAGATCGCGCCGGCCACGAGCATGAACCGGCCGGTGCGGCCGATCGCCGAGGCGCTGACCAGCGTCCAGAGGCTCACCTGCTCGTGGAAGACCCCCGCGGCGATCGTGAACACCTTGTACGGAATCGGCGTGAACGCGGCGGTCAGGATCGAAAGGAATGCGTTCTGGCCGTAGAGTTCGGCGACCTTGTCCCACGCCGCGCCGTAATGGAGCAGATCGAAGATGATCCAGCGCCCGAGCGGCTCCGCCAGGTAGCCGATGTAGTAGCCCGCCACGCCGCCGAGGACCGACGCCACCGCGCACCAGGCGGCGAACCGGAAGCCCCGCTTCGGCGCGCCCATGCAGAGCGCCATGAGGAGGACGTCCGGCGGGATGGGGAAGAAGGACGACTCGACGAAGGCGATGGCGCAGAGCGCCGGCACCCCGTAGGGCGTGTCGGCCCAATGGAGGACCCAATTGTAGAGCCGCTGCAGCGGATTGGGCTTCCTCGCCGGCGGATTCGCGACCGGGGCCTCGGCAGGCCTGGAGCTCATGGATAAAAAAAGGGCAGGAGCGCGCGCGTTCCTGCCCGGGGGGAAGATCGGAGGCGGATCAGACGTCCGGCTTGGTCTTGCGAAGCCCGAGCACGCGGTCGCCGGACTTCCACTGGCCGCGCTTCTTGAGCAGATCGACGCGCTCGAAGCGCTTGAGGACGTTGCGTTTCACGACGAGACCGCCGCCGGAGGCTTTGAGGCTGTTGTGCTGGGACATGGGAAGAGGTCGAATTAGGAAGATTTCGGGTCGCTAAAGGGCGCAGAGGTTGAGTTGGCGATGGCCCATGACAAGTATTTTTCTCCCACGTGTTCGGCGCTCACGACCAGCCATTGCGGGGTCGCGAACGGATGGTGATGGTGGACCCATGCGCCGAGCGCACCGGCGTTGGTGGGCAGGCACTTGAACCAGACGCGGTACTCCGTCGCCTCCTCGATTTTTCCGTCCCAGCGGTAGTGCGAGGTGATCGGCCCGTCGATCTGGGCGCACGCCGCCAGCCGCGCCGCCACGGCCCCGCGGGCCAGACGGTCCGCGTCGGCGCGTTCGGCGGTGGTGGTCCAAGCCACGAGCATGCAGGAAGTTTCGCCGCGGCCCCCGGCTTCGCCAGCCTGATTTCTCGCGGGAGGCCGGATGTCGGACGTAAAGCCGCATGCACCAACGGGTCGCCAACTTAGCCCTTGACGCACCTAGGGGGCGCGCTTGGGTAGCCCCTCCCATTTCCCGACCCATGAGAGACGAATACATCAAGGAAGCCCAAAAGATGATCCAGGACCCGAACGTGCTGATCAACGTGGTTTCGCGCCGCGTGAAGCAGCTGCGCCGGGGCAGCCGTCCGCTCGTGGAGTCGCTCGAGAAGCTGAGCCCCGAGGACATCGCGCTGCGCGAGATCATCGAGGGCAAGATCAGCTACGAGGTGCAGGGCGCCTGAGCGCCGCGGCGCACGCGAAAGGTATGACGAGGCGCGGCCAAACGGCCGCGCTTCTTTTGTTTGCCGCCCCGGCGCGCGCGCCGCATCAGTTGCCCTCCCGCCATGGCCGCCAAGCCCGATCCCGCCCGCTACACCGAGCTGCGCAACCCGAAGGCGCTGCGGGACTTTTTCATCCACGACAAGTTCGAGGCGGGGGTGAAGCTCGTCGGCACGGAGGTGAAGTCGATCCGCGCGGGCAAGGCGCAGCTGGCCGACGCGTTCGCCCGGGTCGAGAAGGGCGAGGTGTGGCTCCACAACGCCTACATCGAGGAGTACGCGCACGGCGGGCTCTCGCAGCACTCGCCGCGGCGGCCGCGCAAGCTGCTGCTCCGCGCCTCGGAGATCCGGAAGATCGAGCAGGCGGTGGAGGCCGGCGGAAAGGCGGTCGTGGCGCTCCGCATGTATTTCAAGGAGGCGCTGGTGAAGGTCGAGATCGCGCTCGCGTCGGGCAAGAAGCAGTTCGACAAGCGCGAGGACATCAAGAAGCGGGAGCAGAACCTCGAGGCGCGGAAGGCGCTGAAGGCGCTCCGGCAGCACCGGCGCTGACGCGCGATTTCCCGCCATGAAGAAGCGCCGCCCGACCCGCCTCCCCGCCGAAGTGACCGTGCGCGTCCCCGGAAGCACGTCGAACTGCGGCTCCGGCTTCGACACGCTCGGCCTCGCCCTGAGCATCTACAACGAGATCACGCTGACCCGCGGCGACTGGCGCGGCGCGCGGGCCGCGACGCAGCGCGACACCGCGGGGCTCGAGATGGCGGAGGAGGCGGCGCGCCTGTTCTTCGTGCGGGCGGGCGTCGACGAATTCGGCTTCACGCTGCGGATCACGGGCGAGGTCCCGATGTCGCGCGGCCTCGGCTCCAGCGTGACGCTCCGCGCGGGCGTCGTGGCCGCGCTGAACGCGCTGGCCGGCGCCGGGCTGTCGAAGGACGACCTCTGCACGCTCGTCACCCAGCTCGAAGGCCATCCCGACAACGCCACGCCGGCGGTGATCGGCGGGTTCGTCGTCGCGCGGTGCGACCCCCACACGGGCGAGCTTTGCGGCGTGGTGCGCAAACCCCTCGGCCGCGAGCTCGTGTTCGTGGTCGCCTCCCCCGACCAGGAGCTCGAAACGAAGAAGGCGCGCGGCATCCTGCCGAAGGAGCTGCCGTACTTCGACGCGATCAAGAGCGTGAACAGCGCGACCTACGTCGTGGCCGCGATCCTCTCGGGCGAATACGACCGCCTGCGGCACGCGGTCTGCGATTTCCTGCACGAACCCTACCGGTTGCCGCTGATCCCGGGCGCCCACGGGGCCATCGCGGCCGGCGTGGCGGCGGGGGCGCTGACCGGCTGGCTCAGCGGCAGCGGTTCGAGCGTCCTGTGCGTCGCCCGCGCCGCCAAGGCGGCAAAGGTCGGACGCGCGATGCACGCCGCGTTTTCCGCGCACAAGGTCCCGTCGACGGTGCACCGGCTGCACGCGGACAATGCCGGGCTGAAGATCGTGCGGCGCGCCTAGCGCGGCGCGGGATCCAAGCGGACGCCGGTCGGACCGGCGGCGCGAAACGGCCGGCGGCCGTCCGCCTCAATGCCCCGGGAACGGCGGGCTGGAGTCGCTCGGCCAGTGCTTCGTGATGTGCTCGGCGAGCACCGGCCAGCGAAACGGCTTCTTCACCACGGCCTTCAGCGACGGCACGTTTGCCAGCTGGTCGGCGGTGAACTCGACGGCGTACGCCGTGATCATGACCGCCGGCACGTCGGGCATGAACTTCCGCGCCTCGGCCAGCAGGTCGAGGCCGGTCAGCCCCGGCATGTTGTAGTCGGTCACGATCAGCCCGACGTTGAGATGCCGCATGTCCTTCAGCGCCTTCCGGGGATTGTTGAAGCTCACGATCGGACAGGCGAGCTGCTCGCCCAGCAGCTGCTCGAGAAGGTCCAGGTACGACACCTCGTCGTCGATGAGCACGACGCATCGCCGGCTCCCCGCCGTCGTGGCGGAAGTCTTGGACGAGCTGCTGGAGGCCACCGGGGGCATTGGGAGGCATCTTTCTAGGGCACGAAGTTGGTCAGTGAAGCGGTAACTGACGGCTGGCCCGGCCGGCCGGACAGTTTCATCAACCGTTCACGCCCTGCCAGTCCGAAAAAAGCCCTGCGTTGCACCCGGGCCATACGGACCCACGCTCGGATTCATGCTGCACCTCGTTCTGTTCCAGCCCCAGATCGCGCCTAACACGGGCAATATCGGGCGGATGTGCGCCGTCACCCGCTCCCGGCTCCACCTGATCCACCCGCTCGGTTTCGAAATCACGGACAAGCATCTGAAACGCGCCGGCATGGACTACTGGAAGTCGTTGGATGTCCACGAACACCGCGACTGGGAGGCCTTCAAGGCGAGCCCGGCGGCGCCCGCGCAGCGCTGGCTTTTTACAACGCATGGCGCGCGGTCGTTCTGGGATGCGCGATTCGACGACGGGGACGGCCTGGTTTTCGGCAACGAAGAGGCGGGCGCGCCCGACTGGCTGCACGCGGAGTTCGGCGAGGACCGGCGGTTGAAGATCCCGCACGCGAACGCCGCGTTGCGCTCGCTGAATCTCTCCACCGCGGCCGGCATCGCATGCTACGAAGCGCTGCGGCAGATCGGCGCGTTGCGCTGACGCTCGAGGAATCGCCGCCGGCGCGCGGGGCGCTGGCTCAACGCCGCGGCGCCGAACGGCAACGGTTGCGTCGTCGGCGGTTCAGAGAAGAGGCGGCGTCACTTCCGCTGCGGCAGCGCCGGCTGGCGGTTCTGCAACGCGTCCGGAATTGTCACGGCCATCAGGTCGAGGTGCGCGCCGTCGGACAGGCGGCCGGATTGGATCAGCACATGACGGGAGTCGGGACTGAAGATCG
>DASPMS010000002.1:0-10023 GCA_035626915.1 Opitutaceae bacterium | reverse complement strand
GCGGAAGCTTGTCCCGGTCCTCCTTGGAATTGACCGGCCCCTGGAACAGGACCTTCCCCGAGGCGTCCTTCACGGTCAGGTGGCGCTTGCCTTCCTCGGCCTTCACCTCGACCGAGCCGGCGTCGTCGGAATACACGATGTTCCCCTGGGGGAGATCGAGGATGGTGGCACCCTTGGAACCCCGGCGCAGCACCTGCACCCCGGGCGTGCCGAGCAGGCCGGGCCGGTTCCGGCCGATCATGCGGATCACGTCGTGCACCTGGCCGGGCTCCATGCCGGGCAGCTGGCGCAGGCGCTCGATGTGCGGGCCTTCCAGGGCGAAGCCGAAGCCGAATGCGTCGCCGTCGCCAAAGGCGGCGAACTTCGGCACCTCGCGTTCGCCGAGCTTGACCTTGACCCTCGTCTCCTTGCCGCCGCGGTAGACGCTGAGGGTGACTTCCTCGCCCTGCTTCTTGTTCCGGATGAGCACGCTGAGTTGCTGCTGCCCCACCAGGATCTGGTCGTCGAGCCTGGTGAGGATGTCGTGCTCCTGCAGGGTCGTCGCGGCCGGGCTGTCGTCGACGATGTCCGTCACGACGAGCCCCGTGCCGCGCGGCAATCCGAGCTGCGCCGCGAGCGTGCGGCTGACCGGGGCGGTCTGGACGCCGAGAAAGGCGACCTTCTCCTTCTCGATTTCCTTGGGCTCGCCGGCGACGCGCAAGCTGCGCACGGGCGGCGACAGCCGGGTGGCGCCGGCCTCCGGCGGTCCCCGGTGGATGACGACATCCTTGTCGGCGCCGAACGCGGGCGCGGTCGCGGCGACGGCCACGAGGGCCGAAAGCAGGCGGGTCAGGTTGGGTTTCATGGGATAAGAAGCGGACGCTGCGGTTGGGTTCAGTGGAAACGGGCCGGCACGACCCGCACCTCGTCGCGCGGGACGCTGAACTTCAGCGAGGCGTTCGTGGCGGGGTTCTTCCAGGTGTAGGTGTCGACGTAGCGGTAGCGGGCCTGGCGCGCCGCGGTCTCGCCGGGGCCGTCACCGCGCCCTCGTCCCGAAGGTCATAAAGGACGCTGGCGGCCGCCACCGGCACGTAGACTTCCCGCGGAGCGGGCGCGTCGCCCGGCGCCGGCGCGCCGCGCGGAGCCGCGGGCGGCTGGACGGCGACGTTCGCCTGCGGGTCGCCGGCGAAGCGCACGCTCTGCCAGAGGCCGATGGACAGCGCCGCGAGCATGCCGGCGGCCGCGGCCATGGCCGGCCAGCGGGTCCACTTCCATGAACGCAGCGTCGTGGCGCTCGTGTAACGGGACGCGGCGGGGGCCGGCGCCTCGAGATCGCGCTCGATCCGTGCGCGCAACAGGGTCGACGGCCGGCGCGGCCGAAGCGCCTTCAGTTCGTTCTCAAGTTCCTGGAGCGATTCATCCATAGCTGAGCGGCTTCAGTTCCTTGCGCAGCGCGGCCAGCGCATAGCGATAGCGGGACGCCGCGGTGTTGGGAGAAATTCCAAGCGTTTCGCCGACCTGCTCGAAGGTGAGCTCCTGCCAGAGCTTGAGCACCAGCACCTCCCGCTGCTCCGCAGGGAGCCGCCGGAGAGCCGCCTCGATTTCCAGGCGGCGTTCGTCGCCATCACCGGGCAACGGCTCGAAGACGGCTTCGTGGTCCTCCAGCCCGCCGCCGGATTTTTCCTCCCGCGCGGCGCGGCGCGTCTCGCGGCGGGCGTGGTCCAACGCCGCCCGGCGGACCGAGGTGATAAGCAGGGCCTGCGGATCGCCGGGCAGGTCTCGCTGATGACGCCAGTAGCGGACAAAGGCTTCCTGAACCACGTCCTCCGCGTCCGCCAGCGACCGCGTCCACTGCCGCGCGCAGAGCAGCAGCTTGGGTCCGTAGGCGTCGAACCAGTCTTTCCAGGATTTGCGGGCATCAGCGGCCTCCATGGGTTCGGGAGGGGTACTTTTCCTGAAGAGCGTCACGGCTGCCCCGCTTTGTCTGAATCAGCCGGATTTCGTTCCCGTCCGCCAGCCCGGCCAAAATAACGAGGCCGGGGGTTGCCCCCCGGCCTCGGTTTTTGGGAATTGCTCCCCGGCTTGTCTTCGGCGGTGTGAACTCAGCGGCGACGGACCTTGTAATCGTTGGCCGCCAAGGCGACCAGGCCGGCCACGGCCACGTAGCTCACAGTTGCCGCCAGCGCAGGGAGGTAATTGGCGGAGGTATCCAGAAGGGCTAAGAAAGTCATGCCACCGAGGACGATGCCCGCGGGAAGCAGTTTGTAGACTTTATTGGTATTCATAGTGTTATCTTTCTTCTGTACGAACCCAAGTTGGATTCGTGCGCCCATTATACAGCCATTTTTTAATAGCCAAAATACTTAGTTTAAATATCTGCCATAGGTGTCTTCTATGGAAATTTACCAGCTTCGCTATTTCGTGGTCGTGGCCGAAACCGGTAATTTTACAAAAGCCGCCCAGCGGGCGAACATCTCCCAGCCCTCCCTTAGCCAGCAGATCCTCAACCTGGAGGAGGAGCTCGGGCAAAAGCTCTTCCACCGGCTGCCTCGCCGCGTGGTGCTGACCGACGCCGGCCAGATGCTGCTCGAGCGCGCGCGCCGCATCATCGTCGAGGCCGACAATACCCTCCGCGAAATGAAGATCGCGCCCGGCGGCGGTTACCGCGTGTCAGTGGGAGCGATCCAAACGCTCGCGCACTTCTTCCTGCCGGCGGTGGTCGCGCACTGCCGGGCGAACGAGATCCCGATTCGTCTGCGCAGCCACGAGGACTTCCGCGAAACCATCGTCAATGCCGTGCTGGCGGGGGAGCTGGACTGGGGGCTTGTCGCGCTGCCGGTGAGCGACCCGCGCATCGAGGTCATCCGCCTTTTCACCGAGCCGCTCTTGCTCGCCGTCGCCGCGGCGCATCCGCTCGCGTCAGCCGAACGCATCGCCTTCGCCGATCTGCGCGACCAGAACTTCATCCTGCTCGGCAGCGCGTCCACCCTCACCAACCAGGTCCAGCGCATCGGCGGGGACTTCGATTTCACCCCGGTGGTGACCCACCGGTGCGCCCAGCTCGCCACCGTGAAGAGTCTCACGGCGATGGGGCTCGGGATATCGATCCTCCCGCAAAGCGCGCGCACCGCGAACGACCCCGCCGGGCTTGTCTACCGGAAGTTCAGCGGCCCGCCGCCGACGCGCGAGATCGGGCTGATCCGGCACCGGCGGCGGCACCTGAGCCGCGGCGCGGAGCTCTTCGCCGAGGCCGCGCGCGCCGTTGTGGGCCCGTCCCCGGGCGTGGCCTCCGCCACCCCGACCTTTGCCCCGCGCGACTAGGGCGGTCGACCGGTGATCCGCCCGCGATGCCCCGGCCAAACCGCGGCATCTCCGCCGGAGAAGGCGCGGCAACCGCAGGTTTGCACCGCCCCGGATTCTGTGAAGCCTCAAACCCTTCATGTCCGCCGCCGTCCAGTCCCCGCAGATCCGCGAACGCCTCGTGCTGTTCACGTTGGCCGCCGTGCAGGTCACGCACATCCTGGACTACATGATCCTGATGCCGTTGGGCGCGAGCCTGATGCGCGTGTTCGACATCAGCGCCGGGCAGTTCAGCCGGCTGGTCGCGGCCTACAGCCTGGCGGCGGCCATCACCGGCTTTTTCGGCGGCTTCCTGATGGACCGATGGGACCGGAAACGCAGCCTGCTCGGGCTCTATGCCGGGTTCGGCCTGGCGACCCTCGCATGCGCTTTTGCCCCGACGTATGAAATTCTTCTCGTCGCTCGGCTCGCGGCGGGCGGGTTCGGCGGCCTGGCCGGCGCCGTGGTGACCGCGGCGGTCGGCGATGTCGTGCCGGCTTTCCGTCGCGGCGCGGCGATGGGCATCGTCATGACGGCCTTTCCCATCGCGTCGGCGCTCGGCGTGCCGGTGGGCCTGTTCATCGCCAGCCTGTCCGCCTGGCACGCGCCGTTCCTGTTCCTCGCCGCCCTGAGCGTCCCGATCTGGTTCGTCGCCTGGCGCGTCCTGCCCGACCTGCCGCCGCATCCGGAGGCGGCGGCACCGCGGCAGCAGATGCGGGAAATCCTCACCCGGCCGCTGCACTGGCACGGGTTCGCGCTGTCCGCGATGCTCGTGTGCGGCGGCGGTCTCGTGATCCCGTTCATGGCGCCCTCGATGGTGACGAACGTCGGGCTCGCCGAATCGCAGCTGGTCTTCGTCTATGCGGCCGGCGGCGCGGTCGCGTTCTTCACGATGCCCTGGTTCGGCCGGCTGGCCGACCGGCATGACAAGCTCCGGGTATTTTTCGGCGTGTCCGCCGGCGCCGCCCTGGCGGTCCTCGCCCTCACCCACCTGCCCGCGGTTCCGCTGCTGCCGGCGCTGGTCGCGAGCACCGCGTTCATGGTCACGATGTCGGGGCGCTTCCCGCCGGCGATGGCGCTGATCACGAATGCCGTCGAGGGCCGCCACCGGGGCGCGTTCATGAGTGTCAACTCCGCGGTGCAGCAGGCCGCGGGGGCCCTCGCCAACACGGCGGCGGGCTACGTCGTCACGCGCGACGCGGCCACGGGCTACCTGCACGGCTACGGCCGCGTCGGCTGGCTCACGGTCGGGGCGTTCTTCCTTGCCGTGTGGATGGCGGCGCGCCTCCGGTCCGCGGCGCCGCATGCGTCGGCTCCCGGTGGCGCGCTTGTCCCCGCCGCCGCGGCCGACTAGGCTGCGCATCCTCCGATGTCCGCCTCCGTTCCCGCCCCCTCCCCGGCGACACGCCCCGCCCGCCCCGAGATCCTCGCGCCCGCGGGGGACTGGGAATGCGCGCGCGCGGCCGTCGAGAACGGCGCCGACGCGATCTACTTCGGCCTAGAGCGGTTCAACGCGCGCATGCGGGCGCGGAATTTCACGGTCGCCGACCTGCCGCGGCTGATGGAATTCCTCCACCGGCGCGGCGTGCGCGGCTACGTCACGTTCAACACGCTCGTCTTCGCCGACGAGATGGAGGACGCCGAGGATTACCTCCGGTGCATCATCACCGCCGGCGTCGACGCCGCGATCGTGCAGGACGTCGGGATCTGCCGCCTCATCCGGCGGCTCTCGCCGGACTTCCCGATCCACACGTCGACCCAGATGACCGTCACCAGCGCGGCCGGCGTCGAATTCGCCCGCGAGCTCGGCGCCCAGCTGGTGGTTCTCGCGCGCGAGAATTCGCTGAAGGAGATCGCCGCCATCCAGGCGGCGCAGGCGCCGGACCCGGCGGCGGCCGGCTCCTCCCATCCGCCCCGCCCCCTGCCCCTCGAGGTCTTCGTCCACGGCGCCCTCTGCGTCGCGTATTCCGGTCAATGCCTGACCAGCGAGTCCCTGGGCGGCCGCTCGGCCAATCGCGGCGAATGCGCCCAGGCCTGCCGCATGCCGTACGAGCTCGTTTCCGACGGCCGCACGGTCGACCTCGGCGACCGGCGCTACCTGCTGAGCCCCCAGGATCTGGCGGGGCTGGACGTGCTGCCGGACCTCCTGCGCGCCGGCGTGGCCTCGCTCAAGATCGAGGGCCGGCTGAAAAGCCCGGAGTACGTGGCCAACATCACCCGCGTGTACCGCAAGGCCCTGGACGGCCTGTGCGGACAGGACGGTCCGGCGCGTCCGGCGGAACAGGAACCTTCCGCCGGCGGCGCGTCCCCGGACCCGCAGCCCTCGGCGTTCGCTTCGGCGACGGAAGCCGCCGCCGCGCGCTACGACCTCGAGATGGGATTCTCGCGCGGCCTCTACACCGGATGGTTCCGCGGCATCAACAACCAGGAGCTGGCCCATGCGCGGTTCGGCACGAAACGCGGCGTCTTCCTCGGGACCGTGTCACGCGTCGGGCGCGACCACGTCGCGCTGGAGCTCGCGGCCCCGCTCAAGCCCGGCGACGGCGTCGTTTTCGACGCGGGCCGCCCCGACGAAAAGGAGGAGGGCGGGCGCGTGTACGAGGTGCGGACGCAGGGCCGCGAATCGGTGCTCCGCTTCGGCCGCGGGGACATCGAGTTCGGCCGCATCCAGCCGGGCCACCGCGTCTGGAAGACGAACGATCCGGAGCTCGATCGCCGGCTCCGGCAGTCCTTCGCCGGCGACAAGATCCGTTTCCGGCGACCGATTCATCTGGAGGTCCACGGCCACGCGGGCGCCCCGCTGAGCCTCCAGGCCCGGGATGCGGAAGGGCACGTCGCGGCGGCCGAGTCCGAGGCGCGGCTTGCGGCCGCGGAGTCCCATCCGCTCTCGACCGAACGGCTGCGCGACCAGCTCGGCCGCCTCGGCGGCACGCCCTTCGAGCTTGGCGCGCTCGAGAACCGGCTCGAGGGCGCGGTGATCCTGCCCGTCAGCGAGCTCAACGAGCTGCGGCGCCGGATCGTCGCCGACCTGGAAGCCCAGCGGGCGGTCCCCCGGCGCTGGAAAATCAATCTCACCGAGCGCGGCGGTCCCTCGCGGCTCGACGCGGGCCGTGCGGTTGCTCCCGCGCCGGGCGGGCCGGAGCTGATCGTCGTGATCCGGCACCTCCACCAGCTGGAGGCGGCCTGGCGCGCCGGCGCGCGGACCCTCTACGCGGAGTTCGAGGATCCGAAAAAGTACCGCGAAGCGGTGCAGCTCTTCCGCGGGCTCCGCGCCCGCGACGCTTCGTCCTCCGCCGCGTCCGCTCCCGACGCCGGGACGGCCAGCCCCACGCTGTGGGTGGCGCCGCCGCGGATCTTCAAGCCGGGGGAGGAATGGATCCTCAAGCAGGTCCTCTCCTGCGAGGCCGACGGCTACCTGGTCCGCAACTACGACCACCTCCGCTGGTTTGCCGGCCACCGCCGGCGCGGCGACTTTTCCCTGAACGTGGCGAATCCGCTGACGGCGGAATATTTCCTCGAGCGGTACGGGCTGGAGCGGGTCACGGCCTCGTACGACCTGAACGTGGCACAGCTCGAGGCCCTGCTGCGCGGCGCCCCGCCCGCGTGGTTCGACATCACGCTCCACCAGCACATGCCGATGTTTCACATGGAGCACTGCGTGTTCTGTGCGTTCCTGTCGGAGGGTACCGATTACCGGAACTGCGGGCGGCCGTGCGACCGCCATGCCGTGAGCCTGCGCGACCGCATCGGCGCCGAGCACCCGCTCAAGGCCGACGCCGGGTGCCGCAACACCGTCTTCAACAGCCGGGCCCAGACCGGGGCCGAGTTCGCCGACCGGCTGATTGCCCTGGGCGCGCGGTCCTTCCGCATCGAGTTCCTCAACGAGACGGGCGACGAGCTGGCCCGGACGGTCGGCCGCTACCGCCAGCTGCTGCGCGGCGAGATCACCGGCGCCGAGCTCTGGCGCGAGTTCAAGCTCATCAACCAGCTCGGCGTCACGCGTGGGCAGCTCGAGTCCGCGCCGCAGACGCTCCGCCGAAAATAGCCGGGGAACAATCCGCCGGCCCCCGGCCACTATCTACAGGCCGCCCACCCCGGCCCCGCGCACTCGTCCCAACGGCGTAATTCCGGCCGCCGGCGGGTGCCGGCCCCGTCCCGCCCGCCCGCGCCCGCATTTTTAGTCGCCAGACCCCGACCCGCACCTACGCTGCGGGCGCCGCATGAAACCCGCTCCGGCCCAGCCCTTTCCCGCGACCCGCACCGAGGCCAACGGCGCGCCCAAGCAGCCCGCGACCGCGCTCCAGGAGGTGCAGATCCAGGACGCCTCGGTGATCTTCAACCCGATCTGGCGGGAGCTCGAGGCGCACTACGGGCGCGAGCACCTGCGGTTTCCGAAGGAGATCATCCTCCTCGGCGGCGCGCCCGGGGCCGGCAAGGGCACCAACACGCCGTTCATCTCCAAAGCCCGCGGGCTGACCTGCCCGCCGATCGTGATGAGCGCGCTGCTCGACACCCCGGAGATGAAGCGGATCAAGGACGCCGGGCACATGATCGGCGACCGGGAGGTGCTGGCCATCCTCCTCCGCACGCTGCTGCAGCCGGAGTTCCGCGACGGCGTGATCCTCGACGGCTTCCCGCGCACGACCGTGCAGGTCGAGTGCCTCAAGATGCTTTACGAGAAGATGCTGCAGCTCTGGCGCGAATTCCACGGCACGCCCAACGCCGTGCACTTCCGGCAGCCGGTCATCCACATCGTCGTGCTGTTCGTCGACGAGAAGGAGTCCGTCGGCCGGCAGCTGAAGCGCGGCCGCGAGGCGCGCGCGCACAACGCGGAGGTCCGCGCGACGGGCCGCGGCGAGCTCATGGAGGAGCGCGCCACGGACTTCGACGAGAAGCTCGCGATCCGCCGCTACCGGGTCTTCAAGGAGCAGACGTGGGACGCCCTCCTCTCGCTCAAGGATCTTTTCCACTACCACCTGATCAACGCGCAGGGACCGATCGCCGAGGTCGAGCAGAACATCGCCCGGGAGTTCGAGTACCAGAGTTCGCTCGAGCTCGACCCGCGGACGTTCGACGCGCTCCGCAATCTCCCGCTGGCGAGCGAGATCGTCGTCCATGCCCGGCAGGAGCTGGTCAAGCGCCTCGACGGCTATGCGCTGACCAACGCCGACCTCTTCCACCGCGTGGTCACGCTGGTGGAAAAGAAGATGATGCCGATCGTGCAGCGGCACGCCCTCTCGGGGCATGCGAACATCAACAGCGAGGACCCGATCCTGCACGAGACCGAGGCCCTCGCCATGCTCATCGATGTCTTTTCCGAGCGCGGCTACCATGCGGTCGTCGACGTCCACCGCATCGAGGTGCCCGACGTGGTGGACCTCCACACCGGCAAGATCACCTGCCGCGTGAAGAAGGTCTACCGCACGATCATCCGCTTCAAGGGCTCCGAGATCCGCCGCGGTTGAAGCGGGCGGCCGGCGATCTCCGCCGGGCCGCCGCAGCGCGCGGCGCTGCGGAATCAGACATCCTTTTGACAAGCCGGATCGCGCGCGCCGCCGTCCACGGCCGGACGAAAATCCGTCGTGCCAAGCGCCGGATTTCGTGTCTCCCTTCATCCGGACGCCCTGCCTCGCCCTCATGAATCTCGACGCCGCCCGCACCGCCATCATCGCCACGCTCGGCCGCATGAACGCGCTCTACACGAAGACGGTCTTCGACGAGTGGGTGCTGGCCTCGATCCGGCCCGGCTCCGGCGTCATCCTGGCCTACCAGGGACCGCGGGCGGAGAGCTACAAGCAGAGCTTCGCGCGCGACATCCAGCCGCTGAACGCGGAGCTCGGCGGGCACAAGCTGGCGGTCGGCGACTTCGCCTTCGTGCAGGCCGCCACCGGCACGCAGCACGACGCGGTCATGCGCCTGGGCGACGCCGCCTATCTTTTCTGCAACAACATCGGGCTCTCGATGGAGGAGCTGCGGAAAAGCCCGCTCTGGCTGAAGGCCCAGGCCCCGTGGGTGCAGCTGAGCGACCTGGTGCGCAAGGACCCGCTCCAATAAGGCGGGCGTTGCGTCTCGTGCGCGGCCAAGCCGGGCGGCGCGAAGGCGCCGGCCTTCCGGCCCGGGAACTCAGATCCCGACGCGGCGGCAGCGCGCGCGGCTCACGCCGCGAGCCCGTTCCAGAGGAACCAGCCGTACGCGGCGACCAGCACCGCGCCGGCCCAGCGGGGCAGGCCCCCGAGGGAGAAAAGGAACAGGATGTGCGCGCCGGCCGATCCCAGCAGCAACCAGAGGCCGTGCTCGGCGAAGGACGAGACGGGCAGCGGCTTGAACAGCGCAAAGATCCCCAGGCAAAGCGGGATGCAGATGTGCCCGTCGCCCACCTGGGAGCTGAACACCACGTCGGCGCGCTTTTTCCGGCCCCAGTGGAGGGCCAGGAGCGCGTTGGGCAGCACCATCAGCCAGCCGGTCAGCCAGCCGAGATTCTCGCCGCTGATGAAACCGCCGCGCTGGCCCTCGATCCACTCCACCAGCCAATCGATGCTCACGTAGAGCCCGTAGGCGCCGATGAGCACGACCACGATGTCCACGAAGAACATCGGGCTGATCGTCCGCTTCTGCTGCACGTTGTGCTTCAGGACGTCGTAGACCTGGAAGCACTGCCAGAACAGGAACAGGCCGATCAGCATGATGCCGTCGGCGCGCGTCAGG
>DASPMS010000001.1:0-2527 GCA_035626915.1 Opitutaceae bacterium | reverse complement strand
GCCGGCGCCGCCGAGACCGCGCCGGCCGGCCCCGGCGCGCCGCCCCAGGGCGGCCCGATCGCGGCCCCGGGGTCCGCGCGGCCCGCCGAGGAGTTCAGCGAGCTCGTCACCATCCTCGCCGACAAGCGCAGCAACGCCGTGATCGTCGGCGGCACCAACGACGACATCCGGCTCCTGCGCCGCCTCATCGAGCAGATCGACGTGCTGCTGCCGCAGGTGCGGATCGAGGTCGTGATCGCGGAGGTCACCCTCGGCGACCAGGCCACCAGCGGCATCAGCGCGCTCGGCCTCGCCATCCGCGGCAACAAGCTCGTCGGCTTCAGCGGCGAGGGCGCCGGATTCTCGGTCACCAACGGCACGATCACCGAGGCCGACGACGGCTCGACCGAGCTCGCCGCCGACCTGGGGCTCAGCACCACGCCGCGCAAGACCAACACCACCATCCTCTCCGTCCCGTCGATCCTCACGACGCACAACAAGGAGGGACGCATCTTCGTGGGCGAGCAGCGACCCGTCATCAGCAGCTACCTCAACGACGCGGCCGCGGCCGGCACGATCGGCACCGGCTACCGCTCGACCATCACCTCGAAGGACATCGGCATCGAGCTGCTCGTGAAGCCGCTCATCGGGGTCGACGGCTCGGTCCAGCTCGAGATCACCCAGGAGGTGAACGACGTCCTCGGCGAGCTCGTGATCGACGGCAACGCCCAGCCCCAGATCGGGCGCCGCTCGACCAAGGCGTTCGTCAGCGCCAAGAGCGGCGAGATCATCGTCCTCGGCGGGCTGCAGCGGCAGTCCCGCGGCCGCAACACCAACCGCCTCGGCCCGATCCCCATCCTGGGCGACCTGCTCGGCACGCGCCGGCGCGAGGACACGCGCACCGACCTCGTGTTCTTCCTCCGGCCCTACGTGCTCACCAACACGCCGGCCGACAACGCGGACGCGCTGCGCCGGATCGACTCCGGCCCGCAGCGCGAGGCTGTGCGCGCCGCGCTCGACCCGGCGTTCCCGACCCAGACGGAGAAGAAGCCGCGCCGCCCGTTCTGGCGGCGCTGATCCGCCGCCATGACCGCCGATTCCCCGCTTCCGCCCGCGCTCGCGGCGCGCGTCCCGGACGCCGATCGCGCCCAGGTCGAGGGCGCCCCCCGGGCCGGGCGGGTCGAGGCCCTTGCCCGCGCCCTCGGCCTGCCGCCCGACGCGGCTCTGGGCGAGCTGGCCGCGTCGACCGGCCTCCCCGTCGCCGCCGAGCTCCGCGCCGCCGAGGCCGACCTGCCCCTCCTGCCGCCGCGGCTCGCGCACGAGTTCCAGGTCCTGCCCCTCGCGGTGGCGGGCGCGCCGGAGACCGAGCTGCACCTCGCCACCAGCTGGCCGCCCGGCCGGCACGCCGCGGCCTGGATCTCGACGCTCACGCCCCGGCGCCTCCGCTGGCACCTCGGCGACCCGGAGCGCATCCGCCAGCTCGTCGTCGCGCACTACGGCGTGGGCGCCGGTACGCTCGAGGAGGGCGAGAACGCGCCCGCGCTGCTGGCCCCCGGAGCCGGCGACCTCGACGCCGACGCCGACGCGGCCGTCGTGCGCTTCGTCACCGAGATCCTGAACCAGGCCGTCGCCGACCAGGCGACGGACGTCCATTTCGAGCCGCAGGAGGGGCAGCTCCGCATCCGCTACCGCGTCGACGGCCTGCTCGTGCCGATGCCGGTCCCGGCGAACCTCCTGCGCTACCAGGACGCGGTGATCTCGCGCCTGAAGATCATGGCGCGCCTGAACATCACCGAGCGCCGGCTGCCCCAGGACGGCCGCATCGCGTTCAAGGGGGCCGGCGGCACCTCGATCGACATCCGCGTCTCGACCATCCCGACGATCTACGCGGAGAGCGTGAGCCTCCGCCTGCTCAACCAGCGGCGCGAGGCCTACACCATGGACCGCCTGGGGCTCGACGCCGAGGAGCAGCGCCAGATCACGCGCGTGCTGGATTTTCCGCACGGCCTCGTCCTCGTCACGGGCCCGACCGGATCCGGCAAGTCCACCTCGCTCAACGCGTTCCTCCGGCAGATCAACGCGCCCGAGCTCCGCATCGTGACGATCGAGGACCCGATCGAGTACGAGGTGCCCGGCGCGAACCAGATGCAGGTCCGGCCGGAGATCGGGCTCAATTTCGCCGGCGCCCTGCGGCACGTGCTGCGCCAGGATCCCGACGTGATCATGGTGGGCGAAATCCGCGACCGGGAGACGGCCGACATCGCCATCCGCGCCTCGCTCACGGGCCACCTGGTCTTTTCCACCCTCCACACCAACGACGCCGCCGGCGCCATCACCCGGCTCGTGGACATGGGTATCGAGCCCTTCCTCGTGGCCTCGGCGGTGGAGCTGGTCATCGCCCAGCGGCTGGTGCGGCGCCTCTGCCCCGACTGCGCGGGCCGCGCCCCGGCCGACCCCGTCGCCCTGCGCGCCACCCTGGCCGCACTCGGACTCGACCCGAAGGAAAGCGACGGCGTGACGGAATTGCCCGCGCCGCGCGGCTGCCCCC